>CAZKXW010000072.1:0-26967 GCA_964556745.1 uncultured Anaerolineaceae bacterium | reverse complement strand
TTTCCTTCCATGATGCACTATCCCTTTCACATCTCAAAAGTTTCAATCAGTTCGTTTGATAGCGCTTTTTGGTAAACAAAGTTCGGGTCGAATCCAGTTGGGGTATAATGCATTATGATTTGTACTGGTCGAGGTCTAGCGCAGCGTGGCATCCGAAAAACCGACTCCACGAAAGACAACTCAGAAGACCATCCCACCGACTAGGAACGAGCCATCGATCTCCAACCGACGACAGCGGGTCGAACGATATACTCCTAAGCCTGAATTCTGGGACTCGCTGTTGGACAGCCTGCCGCCCTGGGGTGACGAGATTGCGGCGATAGTGTTGATCGTGTTTGGGATTGTGTCGTTCCTGGCGCTGCTAAATGTGTCGGCGGATGCGACGATTTCAACGACGTGGTCAAATGCGCTGCGGATGCTGTTCGGGTTGGGAAGTGTGGTGGTGACTGGGGGAATTCTGGCACTGGGCATCATTATCATGTTGCCGAAGATGGGGGTGGTTATCCGGTTTCCAACCGGGCGCATTCTGGCGCTGGAGGTGGCATTTCTGGCGCTGTTGGCGCTGCTGCATCTGCTCAGCGGAGACCCGGAACTTCTGGCGCTGGCGCGGGCCGGCGGCGGCGGTGGCTATGTGGGGTGGGGTCTGAGCGTTCTGATTGTGATCTTGTTCGGGACAATCCCGGCGGTGGCGCTGTATGCGCTGGTTTTCGCGTTCAGTATCGCGGCCGTGTTCGGGCTGCGGCTGAATAGGATCAAACGACTGCTTGACCAGGCAAGTACAGGACTGACCATGGTTGGTTCCAAGCTCAATAAGCAAGCGATGGAGGCATTAACGATACGAAAGGCGCGGTTGCAGGCCTCAAGACAGCCGGAGAATGAGATCAAAGCTGCCGCCGCGAGTGCGTCCGCAGCGCCTACGCGCAAAGTTAATACTTCGATACTCCGTATTCGACCCGATCTAAGCGCCGTGCCGCCATCGCTGCGGCCGGGGGCTATGCCTGACAAAGAGACACTCGCCCGGGAATTAGGCTTATCTCAGCCGAGCCTGCTGACGCTAGACAACCTCAAGGCGAACTTCAACGCAGTGGGAACGGTCAAGGGACGGAAAACGCGCGAAGGGACGATGCAGGTTGAGCGACCAGATGGGCGGGTCAAGCGATACTTTACTGTGGCTGATATGAAAGAAGTCAAGAAGGTCGGCAAGCGCGAAACCGGCGTACCCTCGCTGGATCTGCTGCGGGATGTGGAACTCAATTTGCCGACCGAGCAGGAGATCAACAACAACGTGGTGTTGATCGAGAATACCCTGCTCGAATTCGAGATTGACGTCGATGTGGTCGAGGTCAAGGTCGGGCCGACGGTGACTCAATACGCGGTGCAGCCATTCCGTGAGTCGAGTGACGAAGCGGGCGAGACGGTGGTCCAGCGCACACGTATTAACAAGATCGCGGCGCTTTCTGGTGATCTGGCGCTGGCGCTTTCAGCTAAACGGCTGCGGCTGGAGACTCCCGTTCCCGGACAGACATATGTGGGTGTTGAAGTTCCAAACCGAAATCCGAGTGTCGTGGCGTTGCGGTCGGTTTACGAGAGCAAGATGTTCCAGGATCAACTGGCGAAAGCGAAGTCCCCTCTGGTGATTCCGCTGGGGCGCGATGTGTCTGGACAGCCTGTAGGAGTCGATCTGGCACAGATGCCGCATTTGCTGATCGCCGGGACGACCGGTTCGGGTAAATCAGTATGCATCGCGGCACTAGCGACGGCATTGGTGTTGAACAACATGCCGGACACTGTAAAGATGGTGATGCTTGATCCGAAGATGGTCGAACTGAACCGGTTCAACGGGCTACCGCATCTGATTGGGCCGGTGGAGACGGAACAGGATCGGATCATCGAGGCGCTGAACTGGTGTACACGCGAGATGGACCGGCGTTACAAGCTGTTGGAAGAATACGCGGTACGCAACATCGATGCCTATAACGCGCGGTTGGGACGGCGGCAAAAAGACGAGTATATGCCCTACATTGTGATCCTGATCGACGAGATTGGCGATCTGATGCTCTCGCGGCCAGACGAGACCGAGCGGACGATCACGCGGTTGGCGCAAAAGGCCCGCGCCGCCGGGATGCACCTGGTTATTGCCACGCAGCGGCCAAGTGTGGATGTGATCACTGGCCTTATTAAGGCGAACTTTCCGGCACGTATCTCGTTCGCCGTGGCGTCGGGAGTGGATTCGCGCGTGATCCTGGACTCGGTCGGGGCAGAAAACCTCTTAGGGCGCGGCGACATGCTGTATCTAGCGTCGGACGCGGGTGGACCAAAGCGTATCCAAGGATGTTTTGTCTCTGACGATGAGGTGCGGTCGGTGGTGGCGCACTGGAAAGATTGGGCCAATGATCAAATCGCCAAAGGCAAACTCCAGGCAGCGCGGCGTGGTCCGTGGGAACGGGGACTCAGCCGCCGAGAGCGACTGGCTGAAGAAGAACCGATGCTGGAACAGGCGATTGAACTGGTCGTCAATGAAGGCGAGGCTTCGGCCTCATTAATCCAGCGGCGATTAGGGTTGGGCTATCCACGGGCGGCGCGCATCGTGGATATGATGGCAGAATTAGGCCTGATTGGTGAGCAAGAGGCTGGGGGACGGTCGCGTAAGGTGCTGATCAAACCGGGCCAGGACACCTTCAAGCCTGGCGGGGATTTACGTAAAGGTAGGTCCTGAGGATCCTGAGATAAACTCCAACACAGTCTAAATTGGCAATGTCTTAGTGAATCGGTTGGATGAGTTCTGGGGAATCATTGCCAGGGCGGTTCACGGCCTTGGATACTGGGTAGGCGATCAGATCATCCTCGGCATACGGGCGCATCAAACCGGTCAGCAGGCCGGAAGGTTCCTCTTTCGGCGAGAGCCAGAGCGGATAGTCATCGCGGCGGAGGATAACGGGCATGCGCTCATGGTAGGCCTTCATGAAGGTATTGGCTTCGGTGGTGAGGATGGTACAGGTGCGGATTTCCCCGCCGCCCGGCTGCTGCCAGATTTCCCAGAGGCCGGCCATGCCGAAAAGCTGGCGCCCCTGGCGGTGAATGAAGAGGGGAATCTTGTCCTTACCCTGCTGCTGCCACTCGTAGAAGCCATCGGCGGGGATGATACAGCGGCGGCGGCGCAAGGCCGAGCGGAAAGATGGTTTCTCGGCGGCGGTCTCCGAGCGGGCGTTAATCATGCGGGCGGCCATCGAGTCGTCCTTCGCCCACGAGGGAATCAAGCCCCAGCGGTGGAAGGTCAATTCGCGCGCTTTCTCGTTAGTGATCACAGCGACTGGTTGGGTAGGGGCAATGTTGTAGCGTGGCTGAAACTGCGCGGGCAGCGTCAACAGGTCAAAACTCTGCTGGATGGCCTGAAGATCTGCCGTCAGGACGAATCGACCACACATAAGCCTCTCCTGTCGTTAGCGCTTCTTGGCATCCGAACGGCCTAACTCACTGATCTGTCGGATCATTGTCAGCGCTGCTAGTCCCAAGCCGATAACATCGCCAGTTGACACGCGGCTGCGCTGGCCGCCGTGCTGGAGCATGTCATCTTCGGCGGCGCGGTTGTAGAGATAAGCGGCGAGCAGTCCGAAGATCGCGCCAATCAGACCGCCCATGATGAATGACTGCGATTTCCAATCGGATGATGGGTTCGGAGCTTGAGTCATTTGGATTCCTCACTGCTTTGCTTGGCATCGGGGGTTTCGGGTGGATCAAAGATACCGAGAAGACGATCGAAGAAAGCCCAGCGAATACCGATTCCGGCAACTCGACGACCGATGTCGTGATTGATGTCGGTGATCTGCCCGGTGAAGTGTTGAACAAAGTCGGTCGCTTTGTTCATTGAGTGCAAAGAGGCGCGTTGGGCACTATTCATGGCGCCGATCAGGGCGAAGAGGATGATGCAGACCAGAAACAGGCACAAGATAGAGGGGCACAACAGGAAAATCATCCCCATCCAGTCGGCTACGAGGGCGACCTGGGCCTGCTGAGGGAAGAGCAGCACCATGGCAATGGCTGCCAGGAATATGACAGCGGTCACGATCATCGGTAGAATGACGTGAACGAGGGTCTCTCGCCGATGGAGTCTCTTGAGGTTGGGCCGTTCTAACGGCGGTTTGGGTTGGTTTTTCATAGCACACTTGTCCATTATTGTAACGCAGCCAGGGGTATCCGAAAAGCACCGTGGTTCACCGATGATAGATAACACTCCGATCAAACAGCGCCTCCAGATCACTTTTGGGAAATTCGACGCGCTGATTTACATCAGCAACCTGGATGTCGCCAAGCTGTGGGAGCGGGTTCTACGACGGGCTGATCTGCCTATTCTATACTCGGAAGGGTTTAATCCGCGTCCGAGGATTGCGCTGGCGTCAGCGCTGCCTCTAGGGATCTCCAGCGAATGCGAGGTGCTGGATGTGGCGATGCGAACACCGATCTCACTGGATGGACTGATTGAACGGCTTTTAACGACCAGTCCGAGCGGGCTGCGGATTTACCGGGTGGATGAGGTTCCAGTACGCAGCCCGACGCTGCAAACGCTGGTTCGCAGTGGTGAATACCGGATCGAACTGGATGAAGATATAGATCGAACGGCGCTGGAAGTACGGATTGCGCACCTGCTCCAGCAGACGTCAGTGATCGTGACGCGGGAGCGGAAAGGGCAGACGGTTCCAACCGATGTCCGACCGCTGATCCATGATGTGAAGCTGGACGGCAATGGTGATGTGCTGGCACATCTAGCGGTAGGGGATCAAGGTAATTTGCGGCCGGATGAGCTGGGGGCGCTGTTGGGATTGGGCGATGCGATGGTCAGCGTTCATCGTTTTCGGCTGCATATCGACCGTCGGTGAGTCTGGGTATGATATAATGAGTAGCCTACTCAAATACAGGCATAAGGCGTGACTATGAATTCCCATCTGCGCATGGCTCCAGAAGTAGCTGACGCGCTGCATGATCAGCGGCCCGTAGTGGCCCTCGAATCGACGTTGATCACTCACGGGCTGGCCTATCCATCCAACGTTGAAACCGCATTGGCAATGGAAGCGGCTGTGCGGGAAAGCGGCGCGGTTCCGGCCACGATTGCGGTGCTGGGTGGACGGATTACGGTTGGGTTGACACATGATGAGGTGGAGCGATTGGGGGCACTGCCGACTGGAACGGTGCGGAAGTGCAGCCGCCGCGATCTGTCGATTGCGGTTGGTCTAGGCGAAGATGCAGCCACGACAGTTGCCGGAACGATGATCGTGGCGCACATGGCTGGACTGCGAGTTTTTGCTACGGGGGGAATTGGAGGCGTACACCGGGGACATCCCTTCGATGTATCTGCCGATCTGGTTGAACTGGGGCGGACGCCCATCGCGGTGGTGTGTTCTGGGGCCAAGTCAATCCTCGATCTGCCGCTGACTCTGGAGGTGTTGGAAACGCAAGGTGTGCCCGTGATTGGGTATGGAATCGACAGTTTGCCTGCTTTCTATACCCGCAGCACGAGCCTACCCATCGACGCGCGGATTGACCACCCAGAACAGGCGGCTCGGATCGTCCAGGCGGCGCATATGTTAGGAATGCAGCACGGTATCCTGTTTGCCGTGCCCGTGCCCGTAGAAGAAGAACTGCCATATGAACAGGCTGAGGCAGCGATCCAACAGGCCACGGATGAAGCTGAGGCGCAGGGTATTCATGGCAAAGCGGTCACACCATTCGTGTTGAAACGGGTCAGCGAGATTACAGGGGGTGAGTCTAAACGCGCTAATGTCACGCTGCTGGTCAACAATGCCCGTGTGGGTGGGCAGATCGCGGCAGCGCTCTCTGAACTGGAAACGACGACAATTTCTGCGCGCTGAACTCGGCTAACGCTTTCCACCCGTCGAGGCTTCCTGCGGACGGACTTTGCCACTCCATGTATGGCGGGTAACGACATGCAGGGTCAGTTGATCGAGCTTGTCGAAACGGCGTTGGCAGTAGGGGCAGGTCACTGGCGCGTCGGATTGGGACGCGCTGTAGGAAGGTGAGGAAGGCTTGTTGGTGGACATGATATTCGATCCAGTTCGTTGAGAATAGTCGTTTGAAACTATTATATAACCGGTTTCAGTCAATGATTCCGGTTGAATTTCCGAGAACCCTTAAGATTTTTCCGGCTAACCTAATGGTTTGTGCCGGAGCCAGTCGGCTACAGCCTGAATAATCTCATCGGCATTAAGATCTGGCAGCGGGTCAACCGACTCCAGTTCATCTTCGGTCAGTGACGACAACATGCGCTCCAGACTGGGAATCAAGGCGGCTATGGGTGCAAGGCGATCAATGAGCAGAGCGATATAGTATGAGGCCTGGAAGAGTGGAAAGATCAGCAGATAGGCCCGATCCATGGAAGCTAGAACCATCTGGGTGCGTCCGAGTTCCAACTCATCGGCGAGACTTTGGGCCAGGACATCCATTGCCTGAAGCATCGAGGGCAGCAGCTCATCATCGCTGCTGACCGCAAGCGATGAACGCAGCAAACGTCCCTGCTGATCGAGGACCATGATCCCGCGAATGTAACGATTCGTGCCGAGCGTCTGGAACCAGTTCATGTTCCTTCGCGTCCCCACAAATAGATCATCAAGTCCTGTTCCAGCGTTGGGCCCCCAGGCTATGCCGGAGCGGCAGAATCTGTGCCCTGTGACCACATCCGTGATTTACGATATGCACGAGTATCTGCCACATCGGATCACGCTTCCAACCGCGTGATGAGGCATGTCGTAGTCCACGGCACGATCCAGTCGTCTTCCCGGAGGTTTCCAACAAACTGCAACATAGCCGAGGCAACTTGCTGCCGCCTTACGCAAGTCAAAGCTCTAGTGGTGGAATTACTTTCAAGCGCTCGATCTGGCGGCGGCATGCCCTGCATACGGGACATCCAGCGCGAGTCCACATTGATCACGTGGACATCATGATTGCGGATCGATGCCAGCGAATAGTCCGTATTCTGGACGAACTGCTCGTCGGTGATGTGATCGATGCAATTCCACATCTTTGAGTGTACGGCATAATTGTAGTTGTAGAGCGTAGAAATCATGGACAATTTCATGTTTTTCACATGTCATCGATCTGCCAGAGCTGGAGTCCCTGATCACAGCCGATCGCCAATGTTGTTCCATCGATGCTTAAACGAGCCAGATCGGGTTGGCGACCGCACGGACGATACCCGCCCAGGTCGATCTGCTGTCCTGAGAGCGTGTCCCAGGCGACAATGACCGGTTCTCGCCCGACATCGACGCCGATAATGACATCTCCGCCGAGTGCCAGCAACAGAAATGGTATGTACTGGTTTTCAAGAGGCCGAACCAGACGGCTTTCGCCGGTCTCGAAATCGAGCCAGTGCAGCGCCGCATAGTCTCCATCCGCCCAGGCAAAGTAGTGTCCATCTGGGGTGATCTGCGCCGCTCCGGGGATCGAATCGATCTGCGCTGAGGCAGTGACACGGCCATCGTGCAGGTTCCAGCGTTTGGCGAGGTTCGTCCGGGTGGTGGTCACAGCCAGCGGTGGCAGGATGCGACCGACCCGAAAGAAGGAGTCGGGGTCGTTCTCTGGCCCAGATAATAGGTTACGAGGATCATCGGCGTCATAGCGCAACTGGATGGGAGCGCGGCTGTCCCAGTAGACGGCGTGGTAGAAACTGGTGACATAGCGCAAACCGGTTTCAGCCGACTCCATCTCCAACCAGAAGGTGGAGTCGCCCCAAATCCTCAGCGGGTAGTCGGGGGTGGCGGCACGTTTGATTCCGAGGCGTGATCCATCCAGACGTTGAAATGCGACGTAGACGGCCTGCCTGTCGATGTGCACGGAGATTAAGGCATGGCCCACACTAGTGAAAGCGGCATCGATGACGGTAGCTGGTAAGCCATCACCGGCAGGGACGGTGTAGGCTGCGGCGACCTGACCGCTGGTGTCCCAGATGACGATGGCGTTATCCCGATTGATGCTGGCAAGATAGGCAGCAGTGGGGTGCAGTGCGAACCAACCATTGTCGACGCGGCCAGCAGTTTCAAAATCGGCAAAATCAATCTGAAGAGTCGGTCTTAATCGGGCAATGTTGTCGCGCGTTATGACTTCCGGCGCGGAGGGGGTCGGTTGAGAGGATACATTCCAGAGGTTGACGATGAGTGTCAGAATGCAGGTGAGTGCTACCCAGCCAGGCCAGCAGCGGCTATAATGATGAGACAGATGAGCAAAATCCAGGGAGCCTATCATGCGGGTTAATCCAATCGAACGACAACTCCGACGGATTTTACTCCAGGTTGAGAAACCTGGCCGCTATGTGGGCGGGGAATTCAACAGCGTTGTCAAGGACTGGGATTCGATTGACTTCAAGGTCGCGCTGGCCTTTCCTGATCTTTACGACCTGGGGATGTCCAACCTGGGGATCATGCTACTGTATGAGCAAATTAACCGCCAGCCGGATATGTTGGCTGAGCGGGTCTTCGCGCCCTGGGTAGATCTCGAACAGAAGATGCGTGAGCAGGGTATTCCTCTCTACGGGTTGGAAAACAAACGATCCCTGCGCGAGTTTGACTTGATTGGGTTCAGTCTGCCCTACGAGCAGCTCTACACCAACGTCCTCAATATGCTCGACCTGGGCTGCATTCCGGTGCGGTCGGCGGAACGGGATGCCACTTATCCACTGGTCATTGCGGGCGGCCATGCCTGCTACAATCCGGAGCCAATGGCCGATTTCATTGACGCCTTTGTGATCGGCGAAGGTGAAGAAATCATCGTGGAGGTAGCTCGGACGCTCCAGACGATGCGCGGGCACAGCCGGTTTGAGCAACTGCGGGCCATCGCGCGGATTCAAGGCATGTATGTGCCGAGCTTCTATGATGTGCGCTACAACACAGATGGTACCGTGGCTGAGGTTAAGCCGACTGTGCCGGAAGCACCCACGCGCGTTCTCAAACGGATCGTGCCGGTTTTGCCGAAGCCGTTCACGCGATTCCTGATCCCGAATATCGACACGGTACATAACCGTGCTCCCATCGAAATTATGCGGGGCTGTACACGCGGCTGCCGGTTCTGTCACGCGGGGATGATTACGCGGCCGGTGCGGGAGCGGCCCATTCCTGAAGTGATGGAAGCCATCGCCGAGATCATCGCCAACACAGGGTTCGAGGAGATCAGCCTGCTGAGTCTGTCGTCATCGGACTACGTGTATGTACATGAACTGGCAGACGCGATCCATGAGAAGTATCACGACTCAGGACTGAGCATCAGCCTGCCCAGCCTGCGGATTGAGTCGGCCAGTACCGATCTGCTGGATAAGCTGGGCGATACGCGGCGCAGCGGGTTTACCTTCGCGCCGGAGGCGGCCACAGAGAAGATGCGCGACATCATCAATAAGTACGTGTCCGACGATCAGGTATTGGATACGGCACGGGCGGTGTATTCACGAGGCTGGCGAACGATCAAGTTCTACTTCATGATCGGACATCCTAAAGAAACGCTGGAGGATGTACAAGCTATCGTGGATTTGTGCAAGGCGACACTGCGAGAAGGCCAGAAGATCATGGGGGGCAAAGCCAATGTCAACGTGGGGGTGAGTACATTCATTCCCAAGCCGCACACGCCGTTCCAGTGGGTTCCGCAGGATACGCATGAGCAGGTGCGGATCAAGCAGCGGTTGCTGAAGGATCAGCTTCGGGGACACGGGCTGCATCTGCGCTGGAACACCATTGAAGACAGTGAGTTCGAGGGCATCATGGCGCGCGGCGACAGGCGGTTGGGGGCTGCTATCCACCGGGCATGGCAGATGGGCTGCAAGTTCGATGCGTGGCAGGATCATCATCACCATGAACGCTGGCTACAAGCCCTGGAAGAACAGGGTCTCACAGCGCAGTTCTATACACACCGGGAGCGGGCGCTTGATGAGGTTTTCCCTTGGGATCACATCGACGCGGCGGTACATAAGAAGTTCCTGGTCGAAGATTATCTGATGAGCATCAAAGGCGAGACGAGGGTGGACTGTCGCGACCAGTGCTTCGCGTGCGGTATCCTGCCCAAATTCAAACAGATGCGGTCGCAGACAGATGAAATGGCGTGGGAGTGCCCGCCAGTAAAGCCGCTCCACGAACGCAAACGCGCAGGCAATGACGGCGAGCGCACGCCGAACGTGGCGCTGATCGGTTAGGATCAGGCAGCGTATACGAGAGTGCGTGAAGATGATATAATCCCGCCCGAATTCGGGAGGATGCGATGCGGATTCGGGTTCAGGGCCAGCGGCAGTTGAACGGAACCTACCAACCTGCGGGGAATGCCAATGCTGCGATGGCGCTGCTGGCGGCGGCGTTGTTAACGGATGAGCCGGTAACGCTGCACAATGTTCCGCGTACCAGTGCTGTCGAAGTGATGTTGAGCGCGTCTGCCGGATTGGGCGTGGAGATGAGCTGGCGGGAACCGACCGCGCTGACTCTCCGCGCCACGCAGATTTCACGACGCAGCTTGACGCTGGCTGATACTAATGGATTGGTTAGCATGATGCTGGTGCTGCCCTCCATCCTGGCGCGGCGGCAGTACGTCCGCATTGAAATCGATTATCCCCTGAACCGCATACGGACGCATCTAGAGGCGCTGCGTGACCTGGGACAGGACATAACGGCTACACCGACGGCGATTGAGTGCAAAGCAGTCAAATGGGATCGCAAAGAGATCATCCTGACGCAGACCAGCGTCACGGCGACGAGCATGGTGATGATGCTGGCCTGCGTGTTGGGGAAAGAGACAATTGTCCATAACGCGGCCTGCGAGCCGCATGTTCAGGCGTTAGCTCATCTGTTGTGCGATATGGGCGCGCACATCGAAGGAAGCGGCTCGAATGTGCTGCGCATCATAAGCCCTCCGACGCTGTCTGGGGCAGAAGCCACGATCTATCCTGATCACATTGAAGCGGCAAGTTTGGCGGGAATCATTGCATTAAGCGGCGGCCGGGGGGAAATCACCGGAGTGGGGCGCGGCGAGATGCAGATGATCGTCAAGACATACCGGCAGCTTGGCGTGTATCTGGACGTGGATGATGGGGCGATGTATGTGCCGCGACATGAGAAGATCACGCTTTCAGAACGTGATGAAGATCAAGACCTGGCAGTGGAGACCTCACCGTGGCCGGCTTTTCCATCCGATCTCGTTGCTATCGCTACGGTGATAGCGACTCAGGCGCGGGGAACGTCACTCATTCACGAGAAGCTGTTCAACAACCGGTTGCTGTTCATAGACAAGCTCAAGGCCATGGGAGCACAGATCGTCCTGTGCGATCCACACCGTGCTATCGTGGTTGGCCCGACGCCGCTACACGGCATTTATATGGACACGCCAGATGTGCGGGCTGGGCTGGGGATGGTGGCGGCAGCGCTGATCGCACAAGGGGAGTCGATCATCGACAATGCTCAGGTGATCGAGCGGACGTTCGCGGGGGTTTTGACGCGACTGCAAGCCCTCAACGCGGAGATCGAGATCGAATGACGATGGCTGCTCGCGTGCGAGAAGATACGATCAGCCTGGGCGGGATTGCTATTCATCATGCTGTGCTGGGCGCGGGCGATCCGGTGGTGCTGCTGCACGGCTGGGGCGCGAATCTGGGATTGATGATACCGCTCGCAGAACGGCTGGCCGGGCTGGGATACTGCTGCCATGTCCCAGAGATGCCCGGTCACGGTCAGAGCGGACTGCCTTTGACAGCGTGGTCGGTGCATGATTATGCGCGGTTGGTCACGCAATATCTCGATCATCACAGGCTCGACTCGGTGCTGCTGTTTGGGCATTCCTTTGGCGGAAGGCTTGGACTGATGTTGGGAGCGGAATATGGGAATCGCGTCCGAAAACTAGCGCTGGCCGACAGCGCCGGAGTGCGACCACAGCCATCGAAGGTAGGGCAGCTTCGGCTGAAGAGCTACCGGGCCGCGCTGAATATGTTGAAGGACATTGGTTTGTCCAACCAGGCAGAACGACTGCGGGGATGGTATACAAACCGCTATGGCTCGGCAGATTATAAGGCCGCGAGCGGCGTGATGCGCGAGACGTTCGTCAAGGTAGTGAGCGAAGATTTGCTGCCGCTGGCAGCACGCATTCAGGTTCCGACGCTGCTGCTTTGGGGCGACCAGGACCGCGATACCCCGTTGTGGCAAGGGCAACTGCTGGAAAAGACGATCCCGGATGCCGGGCTGGTGGTCTGGGAGGGGGCAGGGCATTACAGCTATCTCGACCGGCTGGCCGATACCGTGCATGTGCTTAATCATTTCTTCAAGTGATCGTCTGTCTCTATCATGACTATTGAAACTAGCATCATCGCGCTGATCTGGATCGTGGGGACGTGCGTGCGGATTTACCGGCAGGCGCGGTTCTACCAGATCGAGGAATATATGAGCGGTCGCTACCTGCGCTGGGTGGTGGCGCGGCAGGATCGCAGGTTGCCGACGCGACCGGTTGCAACCGTGCTAATTGGAATTGTGTTGGGATTTGTGCTGACAGAAGTGCCGGATAGTTTCATGCTGGCGGCAATCAACGTGGCGAGTGCGATTGTAGCGGCTTGGCCGTCCAATGAGGGCGAGATCAAGAAGAGCTTCAAGCCCACCGCGCGAGCCAAACGATTGCTGGGAGCAGCGTTTGCCCTGGCGATTGTGGTGATGCTCACGTTGATGTGGCTAATTAGTCGAATGGGATTGCCGGGTATCAGTGAAGTGCGGTATGCGGCGGTCATGCTGACCGGGCTAGTGACTTTCTTGGGTGCGCCGCTCCTGCTGGTGGGCGGGAATGTGGTAATGCAGCCTGTCGAGGCGCTGCTGCGACAGCGGTTCATCCAACAGGCGGAGAAGGTGCTGAAGGCCGTGCATCCGACGGTGATCGGGGTCACAGGGAGTTATGGCAAGACCAGTACCAAAACTTACTTGGCACATATCCTGAATGGGCGATACAAAGCCTACCCAACGCCGAAGAGCTACAACACACTGATGGGTGTATGCATTGCCATCAATAACGACATCGCAGCTGATCACAGCATCGAGTATTTCATCTGCGAGATGGGCGCGTATATCCCCGGCGAGATCGAGCGGATCTGCGAACTGACGCATCCGTCGATCAGCATCGTGGTCGAGGTGGGGCCGCAGCATCTGGAACGCTTCGGGACTCTGGAAAACATCGCTACTGCCAAGTACGAGATCATCAAGGCGCTGCCACCGGATGGGATTGGTGTCTTCAATTGGGACAATCCGTATGTGCGGGAGATGTACCAGCGCAGGTATCCGCAGACGCGGTTGGCGGTCTCCAAAACAGCCGATCCGGCCAAACCGCTCACCGATGGCCCACGCTTCATCGCATCGGAGATCAGCGAGTCTCTGGATGGGTTGGCGTTCATTGTTACGGATATGGAGATGATGGAATCGGTGCGGTTCGAGACGCCGCTGCTGGGGGGGCATAATGTCACGAATGTGCTGCTGGCGACGGCGGTCGCAGTGCAGGAAGGAATGAAACTCCGGGAGGTCGCACTGCGGGTGCGCGGCTTGAAACCTGCCGAAAGCCGGCTTGTGCGGCAGACTACTCCGCAGGGCATCACCATCGTCAACGACGCCTACAGCGCCAATCCAGTCGGGATTATCCACGCGCTGAGGGTGCTTTCGATGCATCAGACCGGACGTCGACTGCTGATTACACCGGGCATGGTGGAATTGGGGCCGCTGCAAGAACAAGAGAACCGCAAGTTGGGCGAAATCGCGGCGCAGCACGCCAGCGATGTGATCCTGGTCGGAGCCAAGCAGACTCATCCGATTCAGGAAGGGCTGCTCAGCGCGGGGTTCCCGGCAGAACGGGTACACGTGGTGGAGACACTGGCCGAATCGGTTCAGTGGTATCAGAGCAACCTGAAGGCCGGGGATGCCGTATTATTCCTGAACGACCTGCCCGATACATATTCCTCCTGAGAGAGTGGCATGGACAGCCTGCAACCGATTACGACACTGCTGGTCATTTTGGCGATGGCCGTCGCATTTCTACTGTCCTTCATCCCGATCCTGCCTGGCCCGGTCATCCCGTGGGTAGTGGGGGTGGCCTTCGGTATTCTGAATGGTTGGGAGCGTCTGACACCTGCGGCGGCACTCGTGATGACCGCGCTGATGGTCATTGGGGCGACGGCGGATATCTGGCGGCCGCTGCTGGGCGCGAAAACGGGAGGAATGACGTGCCGGACTTCGCTGGGAAGCATAATCGGAGGGATCGCGGGAACGGTACTGATCCCAATCCCGTTGTTGGGGACGCTGATCGGTTGTATCGCCGGGGCGCTGGTGGTTGAACTGCTCCAATTTGGCGATCTGCGACGGGCGCTGGCGGCTGGGCGAGTGGCGTTGAAGTTGTTCATCGTGGGTTATGCGCTGAACATCGCGCTCAGTTTCGCTATCCTGCTGACTTTCCTCATCAGCCTACTGACCACGGCTTAACCCTGACGGAAGCTCATCCCAGACGGTAGAATAACGGCTATGTGAAACCGTATGGGCGTGATTGAACACGCTTGTCTGAGTGGGAAGAAGCGCATGAGTTCAAAACGAACGACGACGGTCGGCGTTATTTTTGGTGGGCGCAGTGTCGAACACGATGTATCCATCGTCACTGGACATCAGGTCATGCGGGCGTTTGACCCTGAACGCTTCGAGGTTATCCCCATCTACATCGACCGGCAGGGGCGTTGGTACACCGGGGAACCGCTGCGTGAGCTGAAGAACTTCCAGAACGAAGTCGTGAGCCTGAAGGGTGTTCACAGTGCGATTCTCTCGCCGAGTACGCAGCATCACGGGCTGATCGTCAACCCTATGGCGGGGCGCTTCGCGAAGAGCGAACTACTACGGTTGGATGTGGTCTTTCCGACCATTCATGGCTCGCATGGGGAGGATGGGACGCTCCAGGGACTGCTGGAGATGGCCGATATCCCGTATGTTGGCTGCGGGGTGCTGGCTTCGGCGCTGGCAAACGACAAAATCCTGTCGAAGATCGCGCTCAGCCAGCAGGGAATCCCGATTGTGGAGGCGGTCTCGTTCTCACGCGGGGAATGGTTGGAAGCGCCGGATCGAGTTATCAGCCACATTATCCATGCACTGCGCTATCCGATGTTCATCAAGCCAGCCACGTTGGGATCGAGTATCGGGATCGGAAAGGCTGCGGATGAAAACATGCTGCGGGCGCATATCGAAGTAGCGTTGAGTTTCGACCGGCGGGTCTTGGTGGAGGCGGCCGTCGAAGAAGCGGTCGAGATCAACTGCGCGGTGATGGGTGCGGAGAGCGCGATCCAGACGTCCGTGCTGGAGCAGCCAGTTTCCTGGGATGATTATCTAACTTTCGAGGAGAAATATACGCGGGGTGGCGGCGGGATGAAGAGCGCTGAGCGGCTGATCCCGGCCCCGCTGGATGAAGACCTGACGGCCAAGATCAAGGGATACGCGATTCAGGCTTTCCGGAGCATCGATGGACGTGGCACAGCAAGGATCGATTTCCTGGTAAAGCCGGAACAGAACGGGGTGTATCTCAACGAGATCAACACGATGCCAGGATCGCTGGCGTTCTATTTGTGGCAGGCCCAGGGTATGACGGCGAGGGAAGTCGTTGAACGGTTGGTAGAACTGGCGCGGGATGCCTATGCCGAGAAGCGACAGAACAGCTACGATTACCAGACCAATCTGGTTCAACTGACGCAGATGCGCGGTCTGAAAGGAGCCAAGGGCACGAAGGGCAGCCGCGCTGCCCGCTAATTCGGCTTGTGGCCGTTTGCGCTTACAGATGCTTTGCGCTGGCCGACGAAGCGGTAGCCGATGCCATACTCGTTTTGGATGTAGGTTGGGGACTGGCTGTCCGGTTCGATTTTGCGGCGCAGGTGCGAGACATAGATGCGCGGATAGTGATGCTCGCTGCGGTATTCTGGTCCCCAGACAGCCTCCAAAAGCTCCTGAAAAGTCAACACTTCCTCACGATGGCGGATAAGCGTCGCCAGCAGACGGAACTCGGTTGGGGTCAGGCGGACTTCCTGGCCGCGTATCTCGACGCGCCGGGAGATGGTATCGACCATCAGATAGGGGTCTTGGTACAGGGCGGCGTGCGCGCTGGATCGTTCCTGCTGGGTCATTGGGCGGGCACGTCGGAGCAATGCTTTGATGCGGGCGTGAAACTCGATCTGGCGCAGGGGCTTGAGCATGAACTCGTCTGCGCCGAGGTCAAGTCCCTGGGCGATCTGCTGTTCGGAGACGGGGCGGGCAGTCATCATCAGAATGGGCACTTCCGAAAGCGCACGAATGCGCTGGCAGACAGTGGTTCCGTCCATGAAGGGCATGGCAATATCGAGGAGGATCAGGTCTGGGCGGGTAGCATGGAAGAGGCGCAGTCCCTCTAGACCATCGTTGGCAGAAATGACCTCGTAACCCTGACGGATCAAATCTCGCGAGAGCAGTTTGGTGAATGCCTGGTCGTCTTCGATGATCAAGATTCGTGTGGGCATACCCTGGATTCTCGATACTTTACTAGCTGAAGAGAGCATAAAGCTCCCACCTTGCGGGATGATAACGCGCAAGGCTGTGGTTACAATACGGCGAGGCTTTGTGCTAGACTATGGCCGCCTGAACATCAGCTAAACGGATACCGCTGTGCCCTATCAATCGAGCGGGGGACGTCGCAACAATGTACAACTTGGGGTGGGCCGCTCGGTCTGGGGCGGCACGCCTCCCCCAGCTATACCGGAGCAGACGCTAGACGGCATTCCTGGTTGCCTGGCGTGGCTGGCGCTGCTGCTGTCGATCATCAGTGCGATTGCGTTCCCGCGAACGCTGCTGTTGATTGCGGCGTGTATTGGATTCTACTCGGCGGTTCGGTTTCTGTTCGCTGGGATCGCCAATGTGCGCGGGCTGCGCCTGATCCGGCAGTGGGAGCGGACAGACTGGTTCGAGAAATACCAGCAGGAGACCCGTGATGGGGCGTTGGACTGGGACGTGATACATCATCTGGTGATAATCCCGAACTACAAGGAGCCTGTCGAAATCCTAGAGAAGACGCTCCAAAACCTGGCAGCGCAGCGCGAGGCCAAGCAGCGCATGAGCGTGGTGCTGGCGATGGAGGCGGCTGAAGAGGGATGTGTTGAAAAGGCGGAGCATCTGGTGCGGAGCTACCGGCAGTGCTTCAAGAACCTGTTCTTCACGGTACATCCGCGCGGTTTGCCAGGGGAGATGCAGTGCAAGTCGGCGAATGAAGCGTGGGCGGCGCGGTGGGGCAAGCGCAAGCTGGTAGACGAGATGGGGATCGACATCGACCACATCGTGGTGACGACCCAGGACGCGGACACGCTTTGGCACCGGGATCACTTTTACGCGCTGACCTATCTCTTCGCTACGACGCCAGAACGCTACCTGCGCTTCTGGCAAGCTCCGATCCGCTATCACACGAATATTTGGGAGATCAACCCGCTCCTGAGGATTGTGAATGCTTACTCAACGGCGTTCGAGCTGGCGTATCTGGCGGCTCCGTGGTGGATTCCGATGCCGATGTCCTCGTATTCGCTGAGCCTGAAGCTGCTGGATGTTTCGGGCTACTGGGACGGCGATGTGATCGCGGACGAGTGGCACATGTTCATCAAGGCGTATTTTGTCCGGGAGGGGCAGGTCAAGCTTGACCGGATTTTCCTACCTTTTTCGGCGACGGCGGTGACGGGGGAGACCCTCTGGCAAGCGATCAGGAACCGCTACCAGCAGACGCTGCGGCATGCCTGGGGAAGCAAAGAGGTCGGCTATATTATCGCCAAGATGCTGGAACATCCAGAAGTCGAGTTCGGGACTTCGTTCAAGCTGCTGTTCCGGGTGGCGCACGATATCCTGCTGGCGGGAGCGGGATGGATTATCCTGACAGCGGGGGCGCAGTTTCCGCTGGTGTTCAATCCATCGCTGTTGGGACAGGTGCTTCAGGAGGGGTTCAGCAACCCGTCCTATGCGCTCATCAACCTGTCTTTCGCGCTGGTGTCGGTCCTGGGGATCGTGTTCTGGTATCAGGACGTGATCGTGCGGCCACCGCGGCCACGGCCGATGACGCTGCTGGAACGGGTTTACACCCTGCTGAGCTTTCCGCTGCTGCCGATCCTGACGCTGATCTTCGTGGCGCTGCCCACGCTCCAGGCCCAGACGCGGCTGCTGATGGGGATACCGCTGCGGTTCCAGGTCAGCAAGAAGCTGTGAGCGGCATTTTCACCTGCATGACTTGAGGAGTTCATCATGGCAAAGGTCGGATACATCGGGTTGGGGATCATGGGCGGCGCGATCGCGCGGAATCTGCTGAAGGCGGGGCATGAGCTGGTCGTGCATAACCGGAGCCGGCAGAAGGTGGATGATCTGGTCGCGCTGGGGGCGAAAGCAGCGGGGAATCCACGCGAGGTGGCCGAGCAGGTCGAGTTCGTGTTCACTAACCTGCCGGATTCCCCGGATGTCGAGGCGGTGGTGCTGGGGAAGGATGGGATCATCGAGGGGGCACACAGCGGGCTGGTCTACATCGACAACAGCACGATCAAGCCGGAGACAGCGCGGATGCTGGCCGAGCGGTTGGCCGAGGTAGGGATCGAGGCGCTGGATGCTCCGGTGAGCGGGGGCGACGTGGGGGCGCGGAACGGGACGCTGACGATCATGGTGGGGGGATCGCAGGAGGCGTTCGACCGGGCGGTTCCACTGTTCCAGGCGATGGGGAAGGCCTGGGTGCTGGTGGGGGAGAGCGGAGCAGGGCAGATCGCTAAGGTGTGCAACCAGATCATCGTCGGGGCGCAGATGGCCGCGATGGGCGAGGCGTTGATTACCGCGCAGAAGGCGGGGGTTGATCCGGCGCGGATGGTGGAGGCGATCAAGGGTGGGGCAGCGCAGATGTGGACGCTGGACGTGAAGCCGCCGCGGTTGTTCGCGGGGAACCGGCAGCCGGGATTCAAGGCGCACATGCAGCATAAAGACCTGGGGATCTGCCTGGATACGGGGAAGACCTACGGGATTCCGATGCCGCTAACGGCCGTGATCCAGCAGCTTTATACAACGATGCTCCAGTACGGGGAGGCTGATCTGGATAACAGCGCGGTGGTAGGGGTGTACGAGCGGCTGGCGAACGTGAAGCTGAAGGAAGCTGACATCTATTAGCTGACAGATTATCGAAATAAAAATAAGATAGTAACTTGTCGGAAATGTCGTCAGTGTCGTCGGTGACAGTCTAGCTGATCGCGGTTAGGTGTCAGCTATTCAGACTGCTTTGAGTGGCGGAAATGGCGGCAATGGCAGACACGCCATCGACGCCGTTTGTGTCAGTGAGGGAAGAAAATTTAACAGTTTATAGTTTATAGTTGATAGGAAAATGCGGGTCGATGAGAGAAATGATAAGAATGATAAGAATGAGAATCGGATGGGGATGAGAATCCTGAGAATTGTCCGAAATGTCGTCCAGGCCGGACAATTCTTACGGCGATTGCAAACTGCGGCAGTTGCAGAAGGGCGATTTGCGGCAACGGCGTTACATGCAAAGCGAGGATCGCTCCGAAATGTTAGTTATTGGAGTTGCAATTCGGTGATTCCTGCAACTACAATGGGTTGCGATAATTGCGTGTGATAGGTTGTAAAGGTGCAGTTGGGGCTATTTCGAAATGCCGCAGCGCGGCGTCCCTGGATTGCCTATAACTTCAGAATAGCACAAAACAAGGGCGTTAGGGTGACATTTTGGTCACTCTTTTGAGGGGAAAATCACCGGATGTTCAGGCATCCCACAATGTGAGAAAGCCTGGTGAGGCAGTCGATGGACGGGGCTGGGGAAGACCAGACCATCTCATCAAGTAGGAAAACGACGCCAGGAGGGGAGAGCCGGTAAGGCGATGCCGAGGGATGAAAAGGGCTGTCCAGTATTTCGTCCTGAACTGTTATGCACCCGTACAGCCCTCACCCTAAACCCCTCTCCCTCATGGAGAGGGACTTTAAGAACCGTCGTGGCCCCAATCGGCTTCAGGAATCAGAGGTTTGGAAAGGTAGTGCAAACAGTACTGGGCAGGCCTTAAAGTCCCCCGGCTAGAGGAAGAACACCCCCTACGGGGGTTCTGGCCGAGTGGGGCGGTGTTGAGGATGCGATGCGTTGGGCAGGATGCATCGTGCCCCTAGCAGGGCGCATGCGACGGGTGAAGATACGGCGGACCGGCAGAAGTCTGTCCCTACGAGAACCGTGTTTGTGGAAAGCGGGACGCTGTTTTCAAGGGAGGACAGCCGTCATCCTGACGGCGTGGCTTCGTAGGTGCTAAGGGTAGCGACGAGGCGGGCGAGGGCCAGGTCGTAGTCGGTCGCGACGAAGTTGAGGTACTGCAAGCGGGAGAGGCGGAAGGGTATCTTGCAGGTTTGGTAGAGTACGGGCACGACGGGTTTGCGCTGGTCAAGGTAGTAGTTCCATTCGTCTTCGACGTTCTCCGAGGCGAGGCTGCTGGGGGAGAGGATCAGGAGCAGAAGGTCGCAGGCGTCGAGCGCCTCGCCGATCTGCCGCGCCCAGCTTTTGCCGGCTTCGATGTTGTAGAGGTCGATCCAGACGGCGATCTTCTGCTTCTTGAGGTCATTGACCAGGCGGACGGCGAAGGCCTGATCCTGGCGGGAATAGCTGACAAAGACGCGCGGCGGGGGGAGTTCGCGGCGTTTGAGACGGGCGATTTCGGTGAGGAGTTTTTCTTCGTTCGCCAGGAAACGCTTGAGGATCATCTGGGTGATGGCGATGACGGCCTGGGGGTTGGTCATAACGAAGTGCTGGAAGATGGCGCGGTCGATTTCCATGACGCGGGTGGGTGTGGCGGTGATAATGGTGGCGGTGCGGGGAAGGTCAAGGATGAGGGAGATTTCACCGAAGCACTGGCCGTCGCTCATGTAGTTGATGAAGAGCATCTCGCCTTCAAGCTGCTTATAGGCGTCGGCGCGGCCTTCGACGAGGATGTAGAAAGTATCCTGGATTCTGCCCTCTTCGCAGAGCATGACCTGGGGTGGGTAGTCAACTAGGCGGGCGGCCTCACAGATGGCGTGTAGATCGCTGGTGGAAAGCTGGGGGAAGATGCTGCTGAGGATATCGAGTTCGCGCTGTGACACAGGGTGTCTCCGTGAATGAATTCAAGAGAATTGAACCGCAAAGGCGTAACGGTCGCAAAGACAAAACGAAGAAAGATTGAACCGCAATGACGCAAAGAACGCAAAGAAAAAAGGTTTGAACCGCCAAGACGCCAAGAGCGCCAAGATCATACGGAGGGGGTGAATAAAGGATTCTACCCGCAGAGACACAGAGGACGCAAAGGAATACGGAGATTATGTTACCACGTGGCGGGGGCGGTACTGGATGGCTTCGGCAACATGAGGGACTTCGATGCGGTCGGAGTCGGAGAGGTCGGCGATGGTGCGGCTGAGCTTGAGCAGGCGGTGATAGGCGCGAGCGCTCAACTGCAAGCGGCGGACAGAGACATCGAGGAGCTGGCGGGCTTCCGAGGTAAGGACACACAAGGCTTGAATGTCGCTGACGCCCATATCAGCGTTGGCATGGATGTCGGCGCGACCAGCGAAACGCTGGCGCTGGCGTTCGCGAGCGGCTTCAACGCGGGCGCGCACCTGAGCGGAGGTTTCGGCGCGGCTGTCCTGCATGAGTTTGTCGTAATCGACGCGGGGGACGGTCATGTGAATGTCGATGCGGTCGAGGAGGGGGCCGGAGAGCCGGCTCTGGTAGCGGGCGATCATGGTGGGGGTGCAGGTGCAGGGACGGGATGAATCGCCGTAATAGCCACAGGGGCAGGGATTCATCGCGGCGACGAGCAGGAAGTTGGCCGGGAAGGTCATCGTGCCCTGAGCGCGGCTGATGGTGACGATCTTGTCCTCGATGGGCTGGCGGAGGACTTCCAGGACTTTCTGCCCCATCTCGGTGATTTCATCGATGAAGAGGACACCGCGATGGGCGAGGCTGATTTCACCGGGCTTGGGGATGGATCCACCGCCGACAAGGCCAGCCTGGCTGATGGTGTGGTGTGGGGCGCGGAAGGGGCGGCTCTGGATCAGGGGGTGGTCACTCTGGAGCATATCCGCGACGGAGTAGATGCGGGTGACTTCCAGGGCTTCTTCGAGGGTGAGGCGGGGCAGGATGCCGGGCATGGCACGGGCCATGAGGGTCTTGCCAGCGCCGGGGGGGCCGGAGAGGAGGATGTTATGGTTGCCGCCGGCGGCAAGTTCCAGGGCACGCTTAACGCTCTCCTGACCTTTGATGTCGGCGAAATCGACGAGGCCGTCGCGGGATGGCGTGCTGGTGGCGATCTGCAAGGGTTCGCGGACGTAAGGGGGGATGGGGTTGAGGTGATAGAGATGCTCAACCAACTGGCCGAGGCCTTGGACCGGGATGACCTGGATGCCCTCGACGAGAGCGGCCTGGGGTGCGTCCTCGGCGGCGACAAAGACGGTATGCAGGCCGGCGTGATAGGCGGTGTAGGTCATGGGCATGACTCCCTTGACATGGCGGATGCTGCCGTCGAGGGAGAGTTCGCCGATGAAGAGCGTGCCATCGAGGGCATCGAGCGGGACCTGATCGGTGGCGGCAAGGACGCCGATGGCGACGGCCAGATCGTAGGCGGGGCCGTGCTTGGGGAGGTCGGCCGGGGAGAGGTTGACCGTGTAAGCCTTGTTGGGAAAGGTCAAGCCGGTATTTTTGATCGATGCCCGGACGCGCTCGCGGCTTTCTTTGACGGCGGTATCCGGCAGGCCGACGATGGTGAAGGAGGGGATGCCGACGCGGGGATTAAAATCAACTTCGACATTGATGATGTGTCCATCGAGGCCGATGAGGGCGCAGGCGTTGACGGTAGCGAGCATGGTCGTTCCCAACAGCCAATTCAGGGATATGATTCAACTATACGTCGTTTGGTTCTAGCAGACCATACAGATCGCCATTTGTTGGGCAAGACGTGGAATGCTGGATTTCAGACTAGGTTTTCAAGCCGGAAACGCGCCGATGGGAAATCCGGCTGGCGGGCAGGGGTGAAGTCCACATTGCCACCTGGATCGATGACGTGGGGAGAGGTTTGCTTCAACTGGCTAAACGAGAGTGCGGGTAGAGGGCAGACTCAAGATGTCTACTGCTCATGAATTGTGACGTTCAGCCCAAGCTCGTCAAGCAGCACCTATCCAGGATTGTAGTCCTTGAACCAAGTCAGCGATGAAACCGGGGCAGTATAGAAGTCGGTCCAAGGACGGCTGTACTGGTTCGAGATGCTCACAAGGCGCTGGATACGTTCGGTGGCAATACCGCTGAGGAAAGCATCCCGGTCAGCAGGGGTCATGGTGACAGCCTCTTTCCAGATCGCGCGTCCGGCGAGCCAACCGCTGGCACCGGCATGGCAGGCCAGACGGGTTTGTTCTTCAAAGGTGCTGAAATCCACTCCCGCGCTCAGCAGTACCCAAGGGACAGTGGATACTTTGCTGATGGCCGCGAAAGTGTCGGCCCAATGCTTGTGGTCACTGTCAAAGTTAGGGTCTACAGGAGCTTCCATTTTCAAAACATCTGCACCGGTTCTGCTGAGCCGTTCAGCGGTATCGATCACGATCTGCGGGCGGATTCTGGCGAACTCCGCACTCTCTTTGGGGATGTTAGCATCGAGGCTGTAAGAGAGGGGTTCGAGGAAGAGGGGCAGATCGTAGCGGTGGCACTCGTCGGCCACGCCGCGCAGCACTTCTTCGATTTCTTCCGCCAAGGGGCCGGACTGCGGGTTGTAATAGGCCAGCACTTTGACTGCGGAAGCACCCATGCTGCGGATTTTGGGTATTGTCCAACCGGCTTCAAACTTGATGCGACGGTAGGTTGAGTCGCCGCTGTAGCCGCTTTCTTCATAGGACATCAGGATGCCGCTGCCGCCGCTCATATCATTGGCGGATTTCAGACCATACTGGTTATCGAGCAGGACGGCGCTGACAAAAAACGAGAGTGCGACCACGATATCGCGCTTGATCTGAGCCGCATCTTCGTAGGATGTTCCTTCAGGCAGCATCTTGCGATAAGTGCCGCGCTGATCGAACGCGAGGATTGAAAACGTATTATGACGAGTGCTCGTGGCTTTCAAGCCACGCCAACGTCCAGGGGTCAAAGGTTGGGTCACAACTTCTCCTTGTGATTAGTCTAAAGGGGGCACCGCTCGGATACGGGCCAGCGAACGGGTCAGGATGGTCGAGCGAGTGCCCGACACCGGTTCGCAAGGCCTCAATCAGAGCTTCGCCGAAAGTGAGAATATCCAGCCCCATTGTCTAATTGGCGACTTCGTTCGCACCAATGATGTATTTGACGATCAAGTCAACCGTGGCTTCGGCACGTGGAATATTGGCGACCACCCGCCCACGCCGCATGACGACCATACGGTCGGCCACTTCCATGACATCCTGCATGGTATGGCTGATGATGATGACGGGGATATTCTGGTCTCGGAGTGATTTGACCAGTGCGAGGACTTTGCGCTGTTCAGGCACGCCCAAGGCTGCTGTCGGCTCATCCATGATAACGAGGCGGGCATTCCAGTAGATGGCTCGGGCGATGGCGACGGCCTGACGCTGACCACCGGACAGATTGACCAACTTCTGCTTCAATGAGGGGATATGAATATCGAGGCGATCCAGGACTTTTTCGGCTTCGCGACGCATGAACTCATCGTCAGTGACCGAAACCAAGCCTGCGAGGCGTTTCGTTTTTTCTTTGCCGAGGAAGACATTCGCCCCGACATCGAGGTTTTCAGCCAGGGCCAAATCCTGGTAGATCGTCTCGATGCCGCGTTCGCGCACTTCGGCAGGGGTGGAATGCACAATGTCCTGACCGTCAAAGGTGATCTGACCATGTTCCGGTTTATACACACCAGATACACACTTGATGAGTGTTGATTTGCCAGCGCCGTTATCACCCAGCAGCGCAACCACTTCGCCAGGACTGACCTCGAAATCGACCTGATCGAGAGCAGTCAAGCCGCCAAAGAATTTGCTGACGTTGTGACACTTCAGAATAGGTTCAGGCATTGCTCCGCAGCCTTTCCAATGCCGCCTGCGCCTGGTTAACCAGGACAGCGATGATAATGACTACCCCTACGACGATAAACTGCCAAAGGGGATTCACATTGACGATGACGAGTCCGTTGGAAAGAACATTGATGATAAGCGCCCCGATCACTGCGCCGCTGATTTTGCCTTCACCGCCAAAGAGATTCGTGCCACCGATGACGACGGCAGCTACCGATTGAAGCAAGGCGGCTTCAGCAGCGTTTGGAGCGCCAGCCGTGAAGCGGAGGGTGTGCAGGACACCCGCCACTCCAGCCGTAAAGGCCGAGAGGACGTAAATCCAGATCAAATGCTGGCGCAGGTTGATACCGGAGCGTACAGCCGCATCCTGGTTGCCACCGATGGCGTAAGTGTGACGACCAAAGCGCATCCGGGCGAGGATAAAGCCGAAAACGATGACAACTACAGCGGTAATAATAACTGGATAGGGGAGGAGTGCGGCGACGTTGCGGCTAATGGCAGGAGGAAGATCCGGTGGACGATTAAGAAAGGCCAAGCCCTGTTCGGGGATATACCACAGGAGGCTGCCACTACCTATCGACCGCAGTGAATCCTGCAAATTACCTGGGAGATTACCGATGATCTGCTGTCCATCCGTCAGAAGAAATGCGGCGCCCCGGACGATACCAAACATACCGAGAGTCGCGATAAAGGGAGGCACCTTGATTCGCGCAATCAGAACTCCGTTGATGAACCCCGGAATGACGGCAACCAGGAGAGCTAAGACAATGCCAATCAGCATTGCGGCACCAACATCCGTCCCACCGTTGACCATATCGCGCATGGTGCGGGCGCAGATCACCGAAGCCAGACCAACGGTCCAGCCAATGCTCAGATCAATGCCAGCAGTAATGACGACATAGGTTTGCCCAATCGCCATCAGGGCGACCATGGTACTTGTCACCAACACGTTTGAGAAGTTGGCAAGGGTCAGGAAGCCGCGCCCGGTCACGGAGAAAACAATAATCATCAAGAGCAAGAATATATACGCCCAACTTTTGACCAAGAAATCAAGTATTTGTGTGCGCCAAGCGCCCGATTTGCTGTTGAAGCCGGTTGCAGCCATTCGTCATGTCCTGAAAGTATTGATTCAGAGCGACTCTCGGAGAACAAACATGCGGTGGGGCGGCGCGCCGCGCCGCCCCAAGGAACCGGTCAGGTGATCCTAGCCGGTATACACAAAGCGCGCCGAAGCCGGGTCATCAACGTTGTCTCTAGTAAAGACAAAGTAGCCGGTGGGGATACGCTTGGGAATGGAGGTGTAGCCGCGAGCATTGGCCAATGCGGCGATTACGCCCAGGTAGCCCATGTCGGCAGGTTTCTGCGCGATCACGAGAGACACCGTACCATCCTTGAGGTAGCCGATGTTTTCTTCGCTGGCATCGAAGAGTGCGACCTGCACTGCGCCTTCGAGACCGGCGTTCTTGATGGCCGCGCCCGCACCCAACGCGCCAAAGGTGTTGGTGGCGAACATACCGGTGATATCCGGGTTGGCCTGCAAGACGGCGGCAGTCTGCTGTTGAGCGGTGTTGGCGTCATTCTCGTTGTAGTCGACGCGGACGACTTCGAGGCCACGATCAGCGGCGGCCTTCTTGCAGCCCTCTTCGCGTTGATCGGTGGTGCTGATGCCTGGGCGGACATTCGAGATATAGATCTTTGCGCCGCTGCCCAGTGCGTCGGCCAAGGCAGAGCAAGCGATGTAACCACCCTGAACATTATCGGAGCCCACATAGCTGAGTGGGAACTGGACTTCACCGTTGGCATAGTCGCCATCGCCGATATAAGTGTCCACAGTGATGACCGGGATACCGGCGTCGTTGGCTTTTTGCAAGACAGGAACGGACTGCTGTTTGTCGTTCGG
>CAZKXW010000071.1:3318-27228 GCA_964556745.1 uncultured Anaerolineaceae bacterium | reverse complement strand
CCCCTTGTGCCGAGGGGAGAAGGGGAAAAACCTTCCGGGGGCGTCCCCCGCAGCCCCCTGTTTTTCTCGACGATTTAGCGGATGCGCCACTAAGGGGTTATGGCCCGCTGGAAGGATGGAGTTGGTGATGGAAAGGACAGAACATCATCATGCGGTGCCACAACCCCGGTCAACGACGTCTCAGGATATGGCTGCTGGGCCGGTTACGGCAGCATGACCGAACAGCGTCTGTTCTTCGATTGCAGCTTTGGAAACCGTATTCCGCACGCGCACCGTCAAGGCCAGCGCGACCACGAGCAGCACAGCTTCCAGGGCAAAGACCATCGCATAGGCGATAAGCGCATTACCACTGACCACGGGCAGCATCAGATCCACGATCAGGCCACCGAAGAGTGCGCCCAGGGAGCGCCCGGCGACCATAGCGAAGCCCCAGACGCCCAACAGCAACCCGGCCCGGATGCGCGTGGTGAACTGAATGATGCTGGTCAGCAGCCCGGCGCCCGCCAGGCCAGTACCTAAACCCATCAGCATAACCAGCGCGCGGAAGAAGCCTGATTGGCCGACGATGCCGCTGACGATCACGAATACGAAGCTGATTATGGTGAAGATGATACCAATGCGGAGTATGGTTGCCGGGCCAAAGCGTTGGATCAGAAACAGGCCACTGGCGAGCATAGCGGCCATGACACCGAGTCCCCAGAACATCGTCAGGCGCGAGGTTTGCTCGACTGTCATATCGAGGACAAGCGCTCCATACGGTTCCAGCAGGACATCTTGCGCCAGCGTACCAATCACCACGAGTGTGACCAGGACGAAGAAAAAGCGCACCTGCGGATCCAGGAGCACCGTATCGCGCAGGATGTGGAAGAACGGTTTGCTGTGCGCGGCTTCAACGGCACGTCGAGCGCTCTCTGTGCGCGGTTCACTGCGAAGCGCCGCCAGCGCGGAGAGGACGAATGTGATGAGCGAAGTCGCCACAGCCACGCCAACCAGCCGTTCCGGGCTGTACTGGCGCAGCGCCCCACCCACAGCGCCCGCGCCGATGATGAGACCGAGGAGGGTGACAATTTCGAAGAGTGTGATTGCCCGCGCCCGCGCCTTGTCGCTAAAGCGGTCGGCGAGCAGCGCCTGAAAGCTATTGTGCGAAAGGTTGCGGCCGAATTCATGGATCAGGAAGGCCAACATCACGCTGACCGCAAGCAGCACGGGGTTGGACATCAAACCGATCAACAACAGCAGCGCCGCGATTACGCCGATGCCCGCCAGCGCCGCGCCAATCAGGATATACGGCTCGCGCCGCAGTCCACGAACGGGGTGTGCATCCGAGCGGTGCCCCAACCAGGCACGCAAGGGGGCGATGAACAGCGGCGCAGCGAAGAAGAGGCCGACTAATGACACCGGCAATCCCAACTCGGCAACCATAATGCGATTCAACGTACCGCCGGTCAGGGCGCCCGTCAACCCATAGCCCAACGCAAAAGCGCCCAGACGAAGTATATGAACGTTCGGTACCCGCATGTTTCCTAGTCTCCTTATGTTGAGAGAATACCAGCGACAAAATGTGCAGCTGCTACAGCAGCAGACTGCCCCTGCCGGATGCAATCCGGCACACCCACACCTTCATAAGAGCTGCCAGCCAAGAACAATCCAGGGGGCAGCGCTGCCCGGGCCCGTTCCACTGTCGTCCGATGTCCAACGACAGCCATCGGGTAGCTATCCGGCCAGCGGAAGACCCGGCTCAAGACCGGCGTCGCCTCGATACCCATGAGCGCGCGCAGTTCTGCACGCAGAGTATCCAGCAGCACATCGTCTTGGTATGCAAAGAGCTGGGGTCTGGCGCCGCCGAAGAAGACCTTGAGCAGCGTATAGCCAACGGGAGCCCGTTGGGGAATGCGTCTGGAGACCACGACAACGGCATCGAGCGCACGTCCGGCACGGCGCGGGGCCATCACACTGGTGATCCGCGCCTGCGGCGGCCAATCCGCATCCGTAAAAGCCATCAGCGCAGCGCCGATGCTGGTATGCCGGATTGAACTGAGGTGTACATGGCTTCGGGGCGCGAGGTCATGGAGGAGCGCTGCAGCAGTATTGGCAAGGGTCGCCAAGATGACTGCACGCGCCTGTACGGTCTGACCGCCTTCAAGGTGCAGATGGAAGCCGGCTGAACCTTGTTCGAGGCGAACAACGCCGCTGCCGAGTATAAGCTGCCCGGTCAGCCGTTCGGCCAGGGCTGTCACGAGCCGATCAGCGCCGTAGGCGAACGCGATGAAAGCGGGACGGCGCGGCTGTCCACGTTTGCGTTGGGCAGCGGCCAGACTGCCACGAATAAGGCTGCCATGTTCGGCTTCGAGGGTGCGCATGTGCGGAGCACTGACCAAGACACTCTGCTGCTCTGGATCGCTGTTGTAGATGCCGCCCAAGATCGGCTCAATCAACCGCTCCGAGGCCTGCCGCCCCAGTCGTCGGCGGGCGAACGCCGCCAGGGATTCATCTGCATCATCACGTCGTGCGGGGATGAAGGGTTCGGCCAGCAGCCGCAGTTTGCCGGCAGGAGAAAGTAAGCGCGACGTTATGAAGGCCGCTGGAGTCAGCGGAACCGGATAGAGACGGCCCTCATGAAGGATATGCACGCCGCGAGCCTGGCTAGCGAGTGGGATGATCTGGTTGGCGAGGCCAAGTTCATGCGCCAGTTCCCAAACTTCGGCTTTGCGTGTGACGAACGAGTCAGCACCAGCGTCCAGGATGAATGGTGTCTCCCCGTCCAGCACAGGGCGCTCGGTGCGGACTTTGCCGCCCCAGCGCGAGTCACACTCAATAAGCGCGTAGTCGATACCCTGCTGCTGCAAACGCCAGGCAGCACTCAAGCCAGTGACGCCGCCGCCGATAATGGCAACATCGGTCTTCAATTCGGAATCCTATCGATTTCGCCAAAAAAATCTGCATAAATCTACATAAATATTCATTTTTATGCAAGTGCGATGAGTCTTTGTCGTCGGAGCAGATTCTGTTCGAGATTGCGCGGAGCGGACATCGGGGCTGATAAAGACATCGAGGGGCAGGCTGGCTGTGGGGGCAGGTATCGGACGTCTCCGCGAACGGGATAGTATGGGGAGATGTTCAATATAAGATGGGGAAGGAGAACAGTAAATCGGGGCGGTATTTGCCGCCCCGCGCCGACTGGCGGGGCTGATTCCTCTACACGGGGCTGATGCCATAGAGGAGGGCGGGGTTGGGTTCGCGCTCGACCTGATCGAGGTTGGCGATGCACAGGTGGCCGTGCTGGTAAAGGTATTCGACGTGAGCGCCGACCTCTTCTAGGGCCAGCAGGACATCGTAGCCGTGGCGTTCGGGATACATATACTTGGAGATGTCGCTGATGGTCGATGGCCCGTCGTGGGCGCGGATGGCGTCCAGCACGCGGTCGAGCTTGCGGTTGTGGCTGGCGCGGATGGCGTCGATGCGGTCATAGAGGTTGGTGATGGGTTCTTCATGGCCGCCGAGGGCGACGCGAATGCCGTCGATGCGCTCGACTTTGCGGAGGGCTTCCAGGTAGTGGCCGAGGCCGGTGTAGTGGGTGATGCTCTCGGGGGCCTGATGGGGCGAGGTGCGGGCGAGGATGTGGTCGGCGGTGATGAGAACATCGCCGATGTGGATGCAGACCTGACCGGGGCAGTGGCCGGGGGTATGGATGAAGCGCAGCCCATCGAGGGGTTGGTCTTCGTTGAGGTTCAGATCGACCGGGACTGATTTGACGTGCTTCTTGGCAAAGCCGTACATCTCCAGCAGCTTGTCGAGCCGCTCGGCAGGCACGCCAGCGCGTTCGAGATAGACACGCAGGTCTTTGGTGGCGATGATGACGCGCTCTTCATAAGCGGTCAGCACGCGGCGGTCGATCTCGTGGATGCCGACCTGGGCCCCGGTTTGCTCGACCATGAAGGAGAGGCCGCCGAAGTGGTCGATGTGGCCGTGGGAGATGAGAATGCGGCGGATATCTTTGACGTCCAGGGGTTCGCCGAACTCGGCGCGGATGGCGCGGATGCCGGCCAGGACGTGATCGCTGCTGCTGCCGAAGCCGGAGCCGGTGTCGATGAGGGTGGGCGGGCCGGCTTCGAGCAGCACATAGCAGTAGGCGATGAAGTTGGGGAAAGCCTCGGTCGGGATGCGGTAGATGCGGACGCCGGTATCGGAGAGGAAGCGTTCAACAGCAGGCAGGATCATGACTGGCTCTCAGGCTAAGGGGAAACTGCGGGGATTATACCACGCGGCGGGTCAGAGGCGGACGACGCCTTTGGCATGGCGCAGGGCGTACATCTGGGCAAAGAGGAGGGCCTGATTGAGTTCATTGACGCGCTGGCGGATGTCGGCTGCCATGTCACCAACGGATTTGCCATCCAGCCGGGGCAGGACTACGCTGGCCAGCGGCCGGTCGGATTCGATCAGGGCGGCCCAGCGGTCTACTTCGTCGAGGCTGCGGCGCATGACGCTGGTCGAATCGAGGATATAGCGTTCGGCGGGGCAGGAAGCCGGGATGGTGGGATCGTCGCCTTCAAGGATGGCATGGCTACCGCTGATGGTGGCACGCATATGGCGGAGGATATCGCGCAGGCCGGCCATCTCGATGGGGGCATTGGGGGGCAGGCACTGGAGGCGCATCGTCCGGGTCATCGGCAGGCTGCACACGATCTGGGTATAGACGCAAATGACGGTATAGACCAACCGAGCCTGTTCGCGCAGCGGGCCATAGAGGACAGCAGCGATGAAGTGTTGGGGTTCGAGTTCGTCGTAGCGCAGTCGCGTCTCGGTATGCAGCAGCATGGCAGCACCTTATCCAACGCCGCCTGACCAGCATGGGCGGCGTCTATATTCAAGATAGCATTGATTCCTTGCAGAATCATCAATGCTTTCGTGAAATTTTCGTAAAGGGGTACGCTTGTGGGGGGAAAGAAGTCAAATGCGAATGATTTTTGCAGGGGCGACCCGGCGGGTCGCCCACCGGCGGGTCGCCCCTACGATGATTCGGCGTTGATTTGATTTCTCGATCAGTTGATTCGATCTGGCGGGGAGGCATCCGGGAGCGGTGACAGGACGAAGAGGACGCGCTGGCCGCTGCGATCATAGTGCGTCTGGTAGGCGGGCCAGAGCGCGACCAACTGCGGCCAGTAGCGCTCGATTTCGGCTGCGGTGGCTTCGCGGGCGGCGCAGCGCCAGGTTTGGCTGCCGACTTCGACGGTAGCCGTGGGAGTGGCGCGGAGATTGAGCGTCCAGGGGTTGGGGCGCTCGAAACCCGGATTGACGTTGCAGATCACCAGGAGAGGGCCATCGCGGAGGTAAAAGACGGGCGTCGTCCGCGCCTTGCCGCTGCGCCGGCCGGTGGTGGTGAGCAGGAGCATAGGGGCTAGAGGGCGGCCCAGCAGGACACGCTGCCCGTTGGTGCGGCGGTAGACCCAGCGATCCAGCGGCGAGACGATGTGTTTGATGATCCAGACGCCCAGGCGTGTTCCTCCCAGGCGGCGGAGCAGGGTTGGGCGATTGGGGTAATCCACTTTGACTCCCGTCAGGATTATGAAGTGGGCGTGACTTTCTTCCAGCGTTCGGCAATTTTCCGCAGGGCGTCTTTGTCGGTCAGGTAGGTCTCAAAGTAGCCACAGGCGGCGCACACGTAGTCATCCACAACCTGAAGCCGCCCGGAGACACGGGTCTCCTGGAGTTCGTTCTGCTGGGTGTAGACGCTGGTCGAGCCGCACTTGGGGCATTTGCCGTTCTTCAAGGCTTCCTCCGAAGTCGATTCTGATTGCAGATGGATCACAGCGAGATCATAGCGAGCGGGGCGTGATTGTCAAAGGGCGTTCTTTTGCTGAAACGGGGGAATCTCAACCGTTGAAGGCGCGCATCCGGCGTACAGTTATTACAAGAGGTGTCATGATTCTTGCGCGATTATTCAAGGAAGTGCTGCATGAAAACCCCAGTCAAGACTGTGGAAATTGAAGACTTCGAGGGGTTCCCGGCTATCAGGATGACCTGGCAGCATGTGGTCAAGTATTATGACCTGCGGGATGCCTTCCGGGGAATCGAGGCGAAGCTGAACGTCTCGACACGGCCGCTGTACGTGGTGGTAGACATCACACGCAGCCCGAACTTCCCGCTGAACGCAACGGTCGCGGAGGCGGCTGCAGGGCCATACCGTAATCCTAATCTGGTGGAGTGGCTGATCATCGGCTCGAATCGCGGGGCACACATCGTCGAGCAGGTGCTGAGCAGCATTACCGGACGACGGAATGTTCGCTGGTTCAAGACTGAAGCCGAAGTAATCACCTATCTGCAGAATCAATCGTATATCTAGACAGGCGCATGTAGCGCAGACGCTGCTCGTTCCGCGCCAGGCAGTCAATCCATGTGGCATGAGGTACAATTTCCTGCGTACATCAGGCCACCGAGCGAGACAGGAAAATGGAGCAGAACACAGCGGTCGGGTTGTTTCTCGCGCTGGGGATCGTGATTGTGGCGGCACGGCTCGCCGGGAGTCTGGCGCGGCGGTTCGACCAACCGCGCGTCCTGGGCGAGCTGATCGTGGGCGTCCTACTAGGCCCGTCACTGCTGGATATCCTGCATTCGTCGGCGCTTGGCCTGGAAAAGGCGCATCTGGACGAGACGATCCACAGCCTGGCGGAGTTGGGGGTCGTGCTGCTGATGTTCAAGATCGGGCTGGACATCCATATCCGTGAACTGGCGAAAGTGGGTCGGGTGGCGTTCACCGCCGGCGTAGCTGGGGCGCTGGTGCCGGTGATCCTGACCGTCCCGGCAGTGCTGCTAGCGGGATTGGGATTCAAGCCGGCCCTGTTTGCGGGGGTGACGCTGGCGGCGACCTCGGTCAGCATTTCGGCCCAGGTCCTGCTGGAACTGGGAGTCTTGCAGACCAAAGTAGGGAACGCCCTACTCGCCAGCGCCCTGATCGACGATGTGGTGGCGATCCTGCTGGTGTCCTTCACGGCAGCGATCACCATCTCGGCAGAGGGCGCACATGCAGGGGATCTGCTGGGCATCCTGGCACGGATGCTGATTTATCTGGCCGGCGCGTTCACGACAGCCTGGTTCCTGCTGCACCATCTGATCCACTGGATTCATCTACAACCGGCGATTGCCCAATCCTACGGGGTACAGGCGGTGGCGCTGGTGCTGGCGCTGCTGTTTGGGTGGGCAGCGGAGGTTTTCGGGGGCGTGGCGGCCATCAGCGGCGCGTTCATCGCCGGAGTGGGGCTGAGCCGGGTGAACGAACCGATCAAGCGGCTGATCGACGTGACAACCTCGAACATGGCTTATGCGTTTTTGGTGCCGATCTTTTTCGTGAGCGTCGGCCTGACGATTGATCTGCACCTGTTTCCGCTGAGCGCGCTGCCCTTCGTGGCTGTTCTGCTGCTGATTGCTATCGCCTCGAAGGTGGTGGGCTGCGGGCTGGGGGCATACAGCAGCGGCTTCAGCCGGACGGAATCGCTGCGGCTGGGGGTGTGCATGATCTCGCGGGGCGAGGTCGGCCTGATCGTGGCGGCACTCGGCGTGAACAGCGGGGTCTTCCAGCCCGACAGTCCTTTGTTCGGGGCGCTGTTCCTGGTCGTCCTACTCACAACGGTGTTGACGCCGCCAATGGTGCGGCGCGTGTTCCAATCCGGGCGTACACCTGAAGGAGAAGACAGCCATGTCCGCACATAAACTGATCGTGCTGATCACGTCCCAGGTGGAAGAGGGATACCGCATTGGGGACGCCTGGCGCAAGGCGGGCGCGCCGGGCGTGACCTTCCTGGAGGGCTTCGGCCTGGCGAATGTGCAGAAGACCGTGAGCACAGCGGAAGTCCTGCCGGGGATGTTATCGGCGCTGGAAATCCTGCGGGAGAACCGCGAAACCAGCCTGATGCTGCTGTCGCTGGTGCATGACGAAAAGCTGATCCCGAGCCTGTTTTCGGAAGCCAAAGCGGTTCTGGGGGACATGCTGTCGCCCAATGCCGGGGTGATGTTCGTGATCGATGTTGAGCAGGCCATGGGCATCCGGCTGTACAGCGGGGAGTGACACCGCGCCTGGATGCCCCTGGATGCCCTATTCAGCGCACGACAGAATAGACAATGAAGCCGATGTAGGCCAGCAGCAGCAGAGCAGATGCCCAGCGCGGCAGCCGTCCGCGGAGGCCGAAGACCACCAGCACCAGCGCGAAGCCCAGCATCACCGGGAAGTCGAAGGCGAACAGTTGATCGGCTACGGGGATGGGGCGCACAAGCGCGGTCACGCCGAGGATGCCGAAGAGGTTGAAGATATTGGAGCCGACGACGTTGCCAAAGAGGATGTCTTCATGGCGGCGGGCGGCAGCGATGACGCTCGTCACGAGTTCTGGCAGCGATGTACCGACGGCGACCAGGGTCACGCCGATGACCAGTTCGCTCACCTGAAGGGCGCGGGCGACGGCCACAGCTCCATTGACCAGCAGTTCCGCCCCGACCAGCAGCACGGCTAATCCGACGACGATCCGCCCGAGTTCCAGCCAGCGGTTGATCGGGCCGGTGATGTGTTCTTCTTCTTGGAGTTCGCGCTCTTCGTCCGGTTTAAGCCGTTCGCGCCGCGCCGCGCGGATCATGACGATGTTGAAGAGGATCAGGCCGAGGACCAGCAGGCCGCCTTCCGGCCCGCTGATCTGGCCGTCGAGGGCCATCAGCCAAACCAGGACGGAACCGCCGATCACCACTGGGATTTCCCGCTTGATGAGGTCGATGTGGATGGGGATGACCAGCACCAGCCCGGCCAGCGCCAAGATCAGGCCGATGTTGGCGATGTTGGAGCCGATGACATTGCCGATGGCGATATCGCTGGCGCCACGAGCAGCAGCGGTAATGCCGACCAGCATCTCCGGCATCGATGTACCGAAGGCGACAATAGTCACGCCGATGATGAGTGCCGAGACGCCCAGCGATGCAGCCAGACGGGACGCACCCTGCACGAGCCAGTTCCCGCCGAAGAACAGGCCGAGCAGTCCGAGAACGATGTAGAGCAGGTTCATTGGATCAATCATAGGTTTCGATACTCAGTTATAGAGGACGTACTGTTTGAGGAACTTCACGACCGCGTCATAGTAGTGTTCGAGTGTTTCCGGCTTACGGAAACCGTGGCCTTCGCCGGGATAGAGGTGATATTCGTGCGGGACGCCGCGCGCCCTCAAGGAGGCGACGATGCTATCCGACTGGCTGCGCGGCACGACCTTGTCGTCTTCACCCTGGAAGATGATGACCGGATCGGCGATGCGATCGGCATGGAAGATCGGCGAGCGCTCGCGGTAGAGCGGGGCGGCCTCCGGCAGCGGCCCCAGCAGCGAGTCGCTGTAACGCGCCTCGAACTTGTGGGTATCCGAAGCCAGCGTGAATTGGTTGCTGATTCCGAACAGGCACACCGCCGCTTTATAGAAACCGGGACGAGTCACGAGCGATTGCAGGACGGTGAAGCCACCGGCGCTGCCGCCCAAGATGACGAAACGACTGGGGTCGGCCAGTCCCTTCTCGGCCAGATAGGCCGCACCGGCAGCGGAGTCTTCGACATCGTAGAGACCCCAATTGCCACGGAGTTTGTTCATATAGGCTTTGCCGTAACCGGTGCTGCCGCGATGGTTGACGAACAGCACGGCGTAGCCGCGGGTGGCGAAGAACTGCGCAGCGCCATTATAGGCAGCCGTCACCTGCGCGGTCGGGCCGCCGTGCACCGACACGATGAGCGGCGGCGCTCCGTTGGATTCAAAGCGGGCGCTGGCGGGCGAGTAGAGCAGGCCGTGAACCGTCTCGTCGTCGTGCCCCGGCCAGGTGATGGCCTCGGCTACGGCCAGTTCATCGGTGGTGAGCGACTCGGTGGTGGTACGGCGCAGGATCGTATGCGTCTGGCGGGCGATGGCGGCGCTGGCCTCCTGGACGATGACCTGGATGGTGGGCTGGTCGCCGGGATCGAGCGCCAGCACGGGTGGCACATCTGAGCGGTCGAGATCGAAGGCGATGAGGCGCTGCGGCACTGTCGGCGCGGAGGCGATCACTGCCACGCGGTTTTCTCGCGGGGAGACAGCCACCTGAGCGAAGTCGGTGTAGAGCGAGGGAGAGATGGCCATGCTGAGTTTGCGCGCTTTACTGCCGTGTTCGCCCAAAGGGCGCACCGGGACTTCGCGCAGGGTCCTGAAGCCCTGAAGGTTCTCGGTGTAGATCAGCGAGCGGCTGTCCGGCGTCCAGCCGTAGACGCGCACGCCTTGAATCCAGGCGGGCTGGCCGTGGTCGCTTTCGGCGGTGGTGATCTGGTGGTGGGTTCCGCTGGAGATGTCGTAGAGGTACAACTGGTTCCAGCCGGCGGCATCGCTGATATAGGCCAGCCAGCGCCCATCGGGGGAGAATTCCGGCTGGAAGATGGCCGTCTCCAGGCCGCCCGCCAGGGTCGTCACCGAGGCAGCGTAGGGCGCGCCGTCGCGGTCATAGGCCAGGGCCGCCAGACGCAGTTCGGTTCCATCCCAGGGCATGTTGGGATGATTCCAGGCGATCCAGGCCAGATACTCTCCGGCGACATGCCAGGCGGGCTGCATGACGAAATCCGTACCGAAGGCAAATTTGCGGGGCCAGTGTGCGCCGTCAGCATCGACGATTGCCAGCCCATCGACGCCTTCATCGCTGTGGACATAGATGAGCCAGCGGCCATCCGGCGAGAGGCGCGGCGCGGCAGCCTGCCCGAAGGCCGGGGTGATCGGGCGGGCGCTGCCGCCGGCGAGAGGCTGGCTGTAGAGGCGGCCGTTCGGCCCGGCGTAGATGACGCGGCCATGCGCGACGGTGAAGCTGCCGCCGCCGTAGCCGACCATGCCGCGAACACTATGTTCGGCGGTCAGGTCGCGGGGGGCCTGGCCGTGACTTTGGGCGACCAGGACGCCTTTGGCGCCGCGGTTTTCAAGCCAAACGACTGTGCTGCCGTCACTATCCCACTGGACATCGGCCAGAGTGAGTGATTCGGACAGCGCCTTTGCGCTGAGGGGACTTGACCAGGTTCCGTAAGGCTGGCTGCGCCGGGACATGGATTACTCCTGTGAATCACGAAATCACGTCGATGAAGACAGCAGGCAGAGGGGATTGTAACGAAAAAAGGCGGAGAAATAAAAACGCCTCGCTGTGAACGAGGCGTTGAGATGGCTGACGCGGGACTAAGAAAATATGTTTAAGAATTTCTTTTTGTTCCCGCGTCGTTCTTTATTCTGTCCACAGTATATGTCGGTCAAAAGTCGGAGTCAACTCCCCTGCAAAAGGCTGAGACATTGTGCCTTTTAGGATTATCGATAATTCCGAAAGGCACAAATTCACGCAGCCAATCTAAGAAACCTATGAAAGGAATGTTAAAACGGTTTCACAATCCTAATTTATTGTCGAAGTATTGAGGTTCTTTACCCAGACACACACCATAATCATCCTTACCTGTCTCGTGCTACTACAAACCCCCTCAGCAAATTCGGATAAACTGCACAATGCCCCCAAAAACCAGGGGTATTCGGAAGCGTTTCCAGATCGTCATTTGTTACGAGTGTTAAGCCTATCTTGCGATTCGCGCGCCGTCACCCCTCGCCTGTGTAGCCGCCATTGACGAAGTAGCTCCGCATCACGTCCATCCACTGCACCAGCCCGCGCCACTGGCCGAAGGGTTCGTAATAGGCGCGGATGGCGCGGTCGTCGCCATCGACCCCGCCGTTGATCTCGCGGAAGACCACCCGGCATTCGCTATCGGTCGCCAGCCGGTCGAAGTGACCGAGCAGCCGCAGCATGTTGCCGGCGGCATAATCGCCGAAGCCCTTCAAGCCCTTGATGCGCTGGTAGACCTCTTCCGAGGGCAGATCGGCATCGCGCCAGGATTCGACCTCGATTTCGCCGGAGGCGATGCGCTCGGCCAGCAGGTGCAGATAGGCGCTGCGGTAGCCCGCCCGCACCGCCTGATCGAGTTCGGCGACGGTCAGCGCGGCGATGCGCGACGGCGATGGGAAGGCATGGCCGCCGTCCGGGTAGGGATCGCCCAGGGCATTCAGGCGCGTGACCATCTGGATGGTCAGTTTCCAGGTGGTGTTGGTGGTCAGCAGCGTCTTGGCGAGGTCTTCCCAGACCGTCGGCGAGGCCAGCAGCCGCCCTGTCCCCAATTCGGCAATCCAGGCGTAACGCGGATACTCCCGCACCAGCGCGTAGAAGCCGCTCAGGTCGCGGTCGATCTCCAGGCCGCGGCTCAGGGCGCGGCGGATCGAGTCTTCCTGGGCGGGGGTGAGGCGGTCAATGCCTTCGACGTGAACAGGCAGGCTGCCCGGACGGAAATCGGTGGCGCGGAGGATCAAGCGGGCGACGCGGCCGTCCTCGAACTGAAAAATCCGCTCCAGCAGGCGGGCAGGTTCATCGCAGCGATAGGGCGGCAGATCACACCAGCCGTGACCGACGACGGTCGGCCAGAAGCGGAAATCGGGCGGGGTGACGATGTGGACAATGGGCATGGACACGCCTGTTCACGACGGCAGGATACGAACATTTATTCTATCGCAATCCTGCCGGGTCGTCAACAGGCGGTCAGTTCGGAGTCAGGGCCTGATGGCGGGATGGCTCCTCAATTTGTCTTGAAGGACGGCGGCAAGACTTTGTCCATGCAGCTTGCATCCAGGTCGGCCTGCGGATCGTCGATGAAGTTCACCAGCAGTTGCAAAGCGCAGGGGTGCTGGGTGACATAGTGCAGGTGATAGGGCAGCATGAAGCCGCGGCCGTTGGGCAGCGTCGCCAGAGTCGAGTCCAGCCATTCCTGAGAACTGAACGGATCAAGCGCCCCACTGATGATGAGGACGGGCGTATCGGTAATGGCTGGGGCTGCATCCGCCGCCGTGGGGATGCGCGCGCCCCAATCGAGGCACTGCCCGACACTGAACTCATGGCGCTGCTTGAAGCCCTCGCGGAAAGCCGGGTGAATGGTTTGCAGCGCGGCGTCATAGGTCACCTCGGAGACGACCAGGATGCTGTCGGTGCAGCGCATGGAGAGATACGCGCCGATGGGATTGAGCGGATCGGGCCTGGGGGTCAGGTTGTTGGCGTAGGTTTCGATGATGCCGTACTGCTCGGCGTAGAGCGTGGCGATGAAACCGGGAATGATCGGGATGTTGGCGTGGTCTTTCATGAGCTGGCCGACCCCGTTAGCCACATCATTGCCGGTGATGAGCTGCTCGACTCCGTGAACCACCACCGGCAGCGGGTTGGCATTCAGCCGCTCGACCACCACCGCCAGCGCCTCCACCAGATCGAACGGGAAGGCGCTGGCGCAGGCTGAGTCGGCCTGGCAAAGGTCAGAAATCGCGCTCAACGACCGCTGAAAATAGACCGGAATGCCCGACTCCAGATCACCCTGCGGCGGCTGGAGCGCGGTCACAATGGCGGCGCGGATGCGCTCCGGGTGGTCGCGCAGGAGCGTCATCGCCACCGAAGAGCCATACGATCCACCCCAGATGTTGTAGCTCTCGTAGCCCAGGGCGCGGATGATGTCATCGGCGTCGGTCGCATTGTCGCGGGTGGTGTAGAAGGTGACATCCACCCCTTGTTCGGCCAAGCGTTGGCGGCAGGTCGTCACCCAATCGGTCGCCGCCGGATCGACCGACTCCGGGCAGGTCAGCGCCGGATCGGAGTAGCCCATGCCCCGGTAGTCGAAGAGGATGACATCGTGCTGGCGATTCAAGCGCCGCAGGAAATCACCCAGGCCGGTCACGTAAGTATCCAGCGTGCGCCCGCCGGGGCCGCCATCCAGGAAAATCAAGGGATCGACGGCGGCTTCCGGGCCGCTGGCCTTGAAGACCGCCACGGCCAGCCGCACTACCGCGCCCTGCGGATTGGCGCGATCCTGCGGGACGATGACCGTCCCGCACTCCGCTGGCGCGGCGAAGCGCACCGGGCATGGCCCCGGTTCAAAGACGGGCACGTAGCCTGCCGAGGCAGATGCCTGCCCCAGCAGCATGGACAGGACGATACACAACACCACACCAACGGTCATACGTGGGAAGCGCATGATAGAAACATCCTTTCGCATCAGGGCGCGAACTTCAATGACTGAACGAAGTCGAATTGCGGCGCTCGGTCGGCCGGCCCCACAGTTTGGGCAGGAACATGCCGGTACGGGCTTTATAGGCGCGGTAGGCATCGCCGAACTCGGCTTCCATCTCGCGCTCTTCGCGCCGCGCCAGGCGGTAGTAGATCAGGAACAGCAGCGGCCACATCAGCAGCAAGGGCAGAGTCAGCCAGTCGAACATCATCCCCAGCGTGACCAGCATGAAGCCGGTGTACTGTGGGTGACGGATCAGGCCGTAGATGCCCCAGTTGACCAACTGGCCTTCGCCGGCCTCATGGCTCCAGTAGCGTTTATGGATGACGCTCCAGCCGACGATGACCAGCCCCAGCCCGACCACGATCATCACCGTGCCGATGACCATGCCCCACGGCCCGATCCACTGGTTGAGCGTGTGCCCGAACAGCACGCCATCCGGCAGCACGATGCCGAAAGCCCAGGTCAGCGCGTACATGCTCAGCGGAATGCCGAACATCTCGAAGGCCAGCGCCACGATGAAGGCCAGATACGCGCTGGTCGGTTTCCACTGCGATTTCTTGTAGAAGGGAACAAAGACCAGCATGACCGCGAAAAGCGCGATCCAGACCAGCATGGAACCCCACTGACCGAAGTGTGCCGAAGCAGGATCGTTCATGATTCTCATGTCCTCAACTGAAATGCCCCAACGGTGCGCGGCCGTACCGCCGACCGCGGCGGCTGCGTCGATTCAGCCCGCCGCGACCCGGCAGCACCTTCCGAGGAAAAAACAAGCAGCAGACCCTATCCAACGGCAGCGGCGCGCGCTCGGATCGCTGCGCCACGGGCCGGACTCAGCCGCGAGCGGATCACCGTCCAGACCGCGCCGGCTGCAATCAACACATCCAGGATGACCCGCCAGAAGAGCGGCGGTTGAATGAACGTCAGGACGAACAGCAGCACCACTGCCGCGACCGTCACCAGCAGCGGGACGCGCCACTCGCGCTGGACGAGGAAAGCCAACCCCGCCACGACTCCGGCCACCAACGGGACGAACCACAGGACGATCTCGACCGTCTCGATCCATTCCGGTTCGGTTCCACCTTCAACGCGAAGCTGGATGCCCTGGAGCATGTTGAGCTGCATGACGAAACCGCCCAGGTTCATCATCCCCATCACGGGGTTGTCCATGCCGGGCGGTGGTTCGATCAGGAAGCGGCTGACCAGACGGGTCTGCTGGCCGCCGTCGATGGGATAGAGATGCCAGACCCACGTCCAGCCCATGACCGTCGGGTCGATGGATTCGGCCAGCGCGTACTGGTTCGGCTGGAGTTCGCGCCACTTCAGCGATCCCTGGATGATGGCATCCCCCGGCTGCGGGTTCTGCCATTCGGGGATGATCGTCTCGGCGTTGTGGTAGACCACGGTGTAATCGGCTGCGCCGGTAATCGCGCCGATGCGGTTTTCAATGAAGGTATAGCTGTAAAACCCGCCGCGCGTATCGCCGATCTGGGCGATCCACGGCCAGACTTGTTCCGGCGGCGCATCGATGGTGACGGCGTTGGTGAAGCGCACCGTCGGGCTGGCGAGGATGTCATCGCCGGGTTCGGGAGCAGCCGCTTCGGCGGCCGTCGCGCCCCAGGTGGAGATGAGCGAGGTGGTGACGCTGAACAGAACCACCAGCAGAACGATCAGCAGCGCCAGCCCCAGTACCAGTCGGATCAAGCGGTCTCTGATCGTCATGATGCCTCTCCAAACACAGGATGAACTCACTGTTTTTAGTATCGCCGGAAGGCGATCCAGGGGTCAGTGTGGGCTGTCATGAAACTGGATGGGGGAGGTGGATTTTCGGGTGAGGCTTTCGGCGGACGGAGTCCCTGGTCAGTTGACCAGGAAGGGGCAGGATCAAAAGCGCCGCCCGGCCAGCGCATGACCGGGCAGCCGGGGCGCAGATCGGCGTCACGCGCTGGTGGGTGCAGAACCGGGACGCATACACCCCGCGGCAAATGGCGCAGATGATGCAGTTCCTGGCGGTGATGGGCATGGCCTGGGCAGTGCGCGTCCAACCGCCGGAGAGCGACTGGTCGATCGGAACACAGCCGCCCGACATGGACTCATGAGGGTGCATTGACGGCGCTTCGTCAGTAGTTGTATTCTCGATTTTAGAGAATACACGCAATACAAAGCGTCACATTCTATATTCACCATGCGCTCGATCTTGGCTTCCACTTCACCTCAGCCGCCGCGCCTGGATGACGAAGCGGTCGTCACCAGGCCCTCCCACTCGACCTTTTCCAAAATGCTGCTTTGAAAGCGAGCGATTTCATGAAAACTATGCGCTGGGTTCTCGCTCTGATCGTCATCGGAGCCTTTTGTTTTGGGATCGCGCCGCGTCCCGTTCCCGCCCAGGATTCTGGGGGGCTGACCTTGGAGGACAACGGCCCATACAGCGAGGTCGGTCGTCAGGAATTCAGCTTCACTGATGAGTCCCGCGACCGGACGCTGACCGGTTACATCTTCTATCCCTCCGGCATGAGCGACCGCCGCCCGCGGACGCTCGTCCCGCGCGACAATGTTCCCCCGGCTGCGGATGCCGCCCCCTTTCCGCTGGTCTTCTACTCACACGCAGCAAGTCAGGCCGGCTTTACCGCCAATAGCACAATGGGCGCTGCGCCGTATCTGGCCTCGTTCGGTTTTGCCGTCGTCAGCATCGACCACCGTGATCCGGCCCAACACTGGCTGAACCTGTTCCACCGCCCGATGGACATTCTGTTCGTGCTGGATCAGCTTGCCACCGGCAGCGGCGAGAGTGAACTGAGTGGTCTGATTGACTTCGAGCAGGTCGGCGTGACCGGATTCTCACTGGGTGGCCGGACGGCGCTGATGCTCACTGGCGCTCGGATCGACCCGTCCGCGCGGGAGCAGTTCTGCGCGACGACCGACCAGCCTGGCTTCGCCATCTGTGACATCAGCCCGGAGACCTGGCAGGAGGTCCTGGCCGACCGCGAACGCTATGATCCCCCCGTGGTCGCAGGCGAACCCTGGCCGCCCTATACCGATCCGCGGATCAAGGCCGTCGTGCCGGTCGCGCCCTGCTATGGTCCCCTGTTTGGGGATGCTGGCCTGGCTGCCGCCACCGTACCGACCCTGATCATCGGCCTGGAAGCGGATGAACGCTGCCAGTATGAGCGCGATGCGCTGTATATGTATGAACACCTGGGGTCGGCCGAGCGGGCGCTGCTGACCGTCTCGCGGCAGGGGCACGAGGATTCGTTCTGGAATCGGGGCGCGCGAGACATCTTCAATCACTTCGCGGTTGCGTTCTTGGGCTACTACCTCCAGGGCAAAACCGAATACGCCCAATACCTGAGCGCGGAATACGTGAGCACCATCGAAAATCTGGCCTGGGTCTCCACGATGGAATGAGCATGGATGAAGGTGAGGCGTGAAGCTTAAGCGGGCTGGCGCGATGCCAGCCCGCTGTCTTTTTGACGATCAATGCCTTCGCCAGCCGTTACCCCGGCAGCAGATACCGCAGCGCGTCCGGCAGCCGCCGCGCCCAGGCATCCTCGCGGTGGGGAGCCTCGGCCTCTTCTGTATAGAACAGCGTCTCCGGCTCGCGGTAGCCCCCCGCCAGCAGACCCGTCCGCAGCCGCCGCACACCATCGAGATAGGTCGCGTCCGCCTCGGCTTCGCTGCCCGTCCAGAGACCCGGCCGCCCGATGAAGACATGCCCCTCGCGCCCACCGACATCCATGTAGAGGCGGCCCGCGCCCCGCGCCCGCTCGGCGATGGTGCCTTCCAGCCCGAGGTTGCCGAACCAGAAGGCCGGGCTAAAGGCTCCGCAGAAACTGAACACCTCTGGCCGGGTCAGCAGCGCGTACAGGCTGATGAGGCCGCCCATTGACGAGCCGGCGATGCCGGTGTGGGGCTGGTCGGGGAGCGTGCGGAAGGAGCCGTCGATCAGCGGTTTGACCGTCTCGATGAGGAAGTCGAGGTAGCGGTCGCCGCGCCCACCTTCCGGCACGAAGACATCGGAGGGATAGGGATCGTACTCGTAGACTCGGTCGTCTCCCTGGTTGGGCAGCCCGACGATGATGGCCTCGCGGCCTTCCGCGCCCAGCCGCAGCATGGTCTCATCGACCTGCCACTCGCCCACATAGCTGGTCTGGGCGTCGAAGAGATTCTGCCCGTCGTGCATATACAGCACCGGGTAGCGCTGCTGGCTGCTGCGGTAAGACGCGGGCAGCCAGACCAGCACATCGCGCTGATTGTTCAACTGCGGACTGTAGAAGTCCGGCCAGCGCAGCAGTTCGCCGACCACCGTATGACGGCTGGCGCGGTCGGTGTAATTCTCCCAAGCGCTCATCCTCGGCTGTCCTCCTGTTGGAGCAAATTCGGCTTCAGGCGTTCTCGACCACCAGCGGTTGGTACTCAGGATGGCGCTGGATATAGACGCGGAAGAACGAACACTGCGGCAGGACTTTGCCGCCTTCAGCCTGAACCGTCTCCAACGCAGCCTTTGCCAGCCGGTTGGCGATGCCCTGCCCGCCGAACTCCGGCGGCACTTCCGTATGGTTGAAGATGTAGACCTGCTGCCGCAGGCGGTACTCAGCCACTGCCAGCTTCCCGTCGCCGAGATCGATCTCAAAGCGGCTCTGTTCGCGGTTGTGTTTGACTTCCCGTGGTTTCGCATCGGTACTCATGTTTGTCCTCTATTCGGCCTGAAAGCCGTTCTTCTTGTGGGTGCTGTCGCAGAAGGGTTTCCTCTGGCTGCCACCGCAGCGGCAGAGCCAGGTCTTCGTCCCGCTGTAGATCGTTTCTCCAGCGGCATTCAGGATGGTCATTGGCCCCTCGACGGTCATCGGCCGGTTCGGGTTGACGGTGATCCTGAGCTTGCCGCCTGCCGGATCGAGCGGCTGCACCGTCACCGCCGCCGGATCATCGGCCTGGAACCCGCTGTCTAGGTGGGCGTTGTCGCAGAAGGGCTTGTTCTGCGAGGCTCCGCAGCGGCACAGCGTCGCCCGCGTCTCCTCGTGGAGTTCCACCGCCGCGCCGACGATTTCCAGGTCGCCGTGGAACTGCACGGGGCCGTGCTGCCACAGCCGGATGGTATTGCGCGCGGGCGGCGCTTCGCCCACGCCGCCATCCTTGCGCTCGGTGTGCAGCGCCCCGGACGGGCAGGTCGCCACCACCCGCGTCACCTCGTCCGCCGCCGCGCCGTTGGCGTCGATCCACGGACGGCGCTTCGAGTCGAAGACCGCCGACAGGTTGTGAATACACGACTCGGCGTGGATGCAGCGTTTGAGGTTGTAGGTGATATCGACCGCCTCGCCTTGGTAGCGGCGATCCTGCGCCCGGCCCGTATATTTGTCGCTCATCTCGGCTCCTTGAGAATAAACCGCATTCAGACAGGGGGACTGCTCCGGTCATCTATGGACGACCTGAACACGCTCAACATTACCGCGCCGCGCCCCGGAATCAAACAGGGAGGCGATGTGCCTCCCCGCCGAATGGACTGGACGGCAGATTTGGGCTGCTAGCCCGGCTTAGTGGCGGTGACGCGGGCGCTGAAGAGCCGCGGCATCCCCTCCTGCCGCTCGATGATGCCTTCGGCGTTCACCTTGTCCACCACCTGGACATCGACAAAGCCGGCTGCCCGCATCATCCCGGTGTACTCGTTCACATCGATGGCCCCGGTGACGCACTCGGCCCACTTGGAAGCATCGGCCCGCATCTCCGGGGTGAAGTCACCCTCGGTCACGATGTCGCTGACGCTGATCCGTCCGCCGGGCTTGAGGACGCGGAACGCTTCACCGAAGACCGCTCGCTTGTCGGGCGAGAGGTTGATGACGCAGTTGGACATGACGACATCGATGCTGCTGTCCTGCACGGGCAGCGCCTCGATCTGGCCGCGGCGGAATTCGACGTTGTGCGCGCCCATCCTGACCTTGTTAGCGTTGGCCTTCATCAGCATTTCCGGGGTCATATCGACGCCGATGACGTAGCCGGTCTCGCCCACCTGCCGCGCCGCCAGGAAGCAGTCGATCCCGCCGCCGCTGCCGAGGTCGAGGACGACTTCGCCCGGCTTCAAGCTGGCAATCGTCACCGGGTCGCCGCAGCCCAGACTCAACCCGGTCACGTCCACGGGCAGCGTCTCGATCATCTGCGGATCGTACAGCACGGCGGAACTGTCACAACTGCAATCCGGCCCGCAGCACGAAGACTGCTGCCCGCTGGCAATCGCCCCGTAGCGTTCCTTGACGACATCGTGTATCTGAATCAGATCGGACATGATGCTTGTTCTCCTGAGTGAGGACGCGATGGGTTCGCGTCCGCTATCCGAATGATCTGCGTTTCAACAACAGTTCGGCGGGCTGAGCTGGGATTCTTCCAGGAGGGCGGCGTGGAGCAGTTCCAGCGCGCGTTCGACGCTGGCGCGTTCAGCTGCCGGAATGCGCCCCATCACCCGGCTGGACAGATCGTCCAGGTCATCGTTGATCTGGCAGCAGCGCCCATCGCCGGCGTCCGTGAGCGAGACCAGGATCGCCCGGCGGTCGTCAGGGTTTTCCTGTTTGGCAACCAGCCCATCGCTGACCATGCCTTCGACCACCCGGCTCAGCCAACCTTTATCGACCTCCAGCCGCCGCGTCAGATCGGCCAGCGACTGCGAGCCACTGCGTCCCAGTTCGGTCAGCACCAGGCATTCGGTGGGCGTCACCCGGCAGCAGTCCACCGTCGCCCGCTGAAGCGCCGCGTGCAGCCGCGTTATCTCCCGCAGCAGAAATCCCAAATCCGCCATGACGGACTCCCAATTCATTGCCAGCCACAACGTTGTAGTTGGCAACAATATACTACGGTTCTAATTCGTTGTCAACAGCAACAATGCGATTCAGGCCGTGTGTGGCATAAAGTCCTGTGTGCAGAAATCAGCGAAGGGAACTATACTGGACTTCAAATCCAACTGGCCTGGCGAGGTCGTCCTGATTCTCGCCTGATTTGCGAACTGGAGGCGTGGGCGGCATGAGCAGACGAGCGCTGGCAGCAGCCCTTTTACTCGGCATCGTTGTCCTCTTCATGGCCGTCGTCCCCTTGACGATGGCCCAGGAATTCGGCACCAACTGGTCGGCGACATTCTTTCCCAGCAACAACCTGACCGGGATCGGCGTCCCCGTCACCGGCATCAATGGTCTGAACTTCAACTGGGGCACGGGCGGGCCGATCGTCAACGGCGTGCCTGTGCCCGGCATCCCGACGGACAACTTCTCGGCGCGCTTCACCTCGGTGCAGAACTTCTTCGCCGGGACGTATACCTTCACCATTTCCTCGGATGATGGCGTGCGCCTGTACATCGATGGGGCCCTCCTGCTGGATCGCTTCGTGGGCCGCGCTCTGACGACCGATACCATCCAGCAGACGCTCACCGCCGGGCCGCACACCCTGACCGTCGAATACTTCGAGGGCATCGATCAGGCCGTCTTGCAAGTGCAGTGGGCGCTGACCGGCGCGACCACGCCGACCTTCAGCGGCCCGACCCCGACGCCTGGGCCGACGGCTACCCCGGCTCCTACGTCGCTGCCGCCGATTCCAAGCGGCGCGTTGACCGCCACGGTCATCCGGGCCTCGGTGCTGAATGTGCGGGCCTCGCCCTCGGCCTTCGCGCCCAAGATTGGTCAGGTCTTGCGCGGGCAGACCTACCAAGTGGTCGGACGGGATGACCGCGCCCGTTGGTTCCTGATTCAGCTGAGCGGTTTCCAGGGCTGGGTCTTCGGCTACTACGTCTTCATCAACGGCAACGAATTCAACGCGCCAGTTGTCAGCGATTACGTTGTCAGCGGCAACCCGGCGGCCCAATCACCGGCCGGCGTTGTTGCCATGTCGGAAGCCACACTGCGGCTCCGCGCTGCCCCGACCGTCAACTCAGAGCAGATCGGGCGCGTCACCTGGGGCGGCACGATGGCGGTCATCGGGCGGACTCGCGCGGGCGACTGGTATCAGGTCATCTGGAAGGGGACGACCGGCTGGGTCGCCTCGGCCTGGGTTGAAATCGTTGAAGGCAATATCAACAGCGTACCCATCGTCTGAACCGGATTCAACTGCACTGCCGGGGCGGCCGGAATGCGCCGTCCCGGCCTCATCCCGTATCGAACCTCGACCCTAACCCAACATGAAGGCCACTGAAGCCTATCCCCCAACAGAACTCGACACGCACATTCGATTCCTGGAAGAACTCAGCCTGAACGCTCTGCCCGCCCTGCGTACCAGCTTATACGACGGCTGGGTGCTGCGCTTCTCCGACGGCTATACGCGCCGCGCCAATTCGATCAGCCCGCTGTATGATTCGCGCCTCGACCTTGCAACCAAAATCACCGCCGCCGAGCGGTTTTACGCGGCTTACAGGCAGCCGACGGTCTTCAAGCTGACACCGCTGCCGGAAGCCCAGCGCCTCGATACCCTGCTGGCGCGCGAAGGCTACCGCCGCGATCAGGGAGCCAGCGTACAAACCCTGGCGCTGGATGGTCTGGAACCGCCCGGCGAGGCCAACGTCGAATTTCTGGAACAGGTCGATGAGGGGTGGCTGGAGACTTTTTTCCGCCTGTACCCCAGCCAGCCCAGCTACCGTCCGGTCCTGCGCCAGATGCTCGCCGCGATTGTCCATCCGGTCTGCTGCGCCACGCTCCGGCTGAACGGCCAGGCCGTCGCGCTGGGGTTGGGCGTCATCGAACGCGGGTGGATCGGCCTGTTCAACATTGTGACCGATGCGGCCTTCCGCAATCAGGGCTGGGGCAGCCAATTGGTACTGAACCTGCTCGATTGGGGGAAGCGTCGCGGCGCGACCAATGCCTATCTTCAGGTGCATCCAGCCAACGCCCCAGCGCTGCGCCTGTATGACAAACTCGGCTTCAGCGAGGTCTACCAGTATTGGTATCGGGAACGCTGGTGAACCTCCAACCCTATTTGCGGGTAATCAAGGACCGGAGGGCACAGCCGGCCCAAAACTCGTACTCCCGAATTGTTGTCGGTCGCTATGGAGGGCGTTATTATTCAGCGCACTCGTGTTTTGAACCGAGATTGAATACACTTCTAAGGAGAGTAACGTTATGAAAAACCGAGGGATTCTCCTGCTGGCGCTGGCACTGATTGTCGTGATCGCCGCGCCGGTGATGGCTCAGGATCGCAAGGTGGTGACGGTCAGCTACGTGCAGGAACCGGACACCCTCAGCGCCCTGTATACCAGCATGTGGTTCTCGACCAACCTCATCGACCTGTACCTGACCCCACCGTGGTTCATCGACAACAACCTCCAGGCAGTTCCGGTGCAAGTCACGGAGATTCCGAGCGTCGAGAACGGCGGCCTGAGCGCGGACGGAACCGTGCTGACGATGAAGCTGCGCGATGACATCACCTGGTCGGATGGGGAACCGATCACCGCCGAGGACTACGTGTTCACCTATGAGATGGTGATGGCCGAGTCCAACACGGTCAGCAGCCGCTACCCATGGGATACGAAGGTCGCCAGCGTCACCGCCCCGGATGCCCAGACGGTTGTCGTGACCTTCAATGAACCCTTTGCCCCCTGGCTGGTGCAGTTGTATACCGCATACCCAGCCATGCCCGAACACATCCTGCGCCCGGTCTTTGAGGCCGAAGGCACGCTGGATGCCGCCGAGTTCAACCGCGCCCCCAGCGTGAGCAGCGGGCCGTTCCTCTTCAACCAGTGGGAAACAGGCAGCTTCCTCTCGTTCGTGCGGAACGACAGCTACTTCGGCGGCGTGCCTAAGCTGGACGAAATCTTCGTCCGCATCGTCCCGGATGATGCCACCCAGAACGCCGCCCTC
>CAZKXW010000071.1:0-3308 GCA_964556745.1 uncultured Anaerolineaceae bacterium | reverse complement strand
TCGGTCCGTTCCTGACCCACGCTGACGCGGCTGACCTGGAGGCCCAGGGACTCGTCATCGACATCACCCCATCGGGCTACAACGAAGCCTGGTTCCTGAATGTCAACCCGGAGAAGGGACACCCGGCCCTTCAGGACGTGAACGTCCGCCGCGCCATCGCGCTGGCCTTCAACCGTCAAAAGATCGTCGATGATCTGCTGCTCGGCAAGACCCGTATCGCCGCCAGCTATTGGGACGGCACGCCCTATACCCGCCCGGATGCGGCCCCTTACCCCTATGACCCCGAACAGGCCGCAGCGCTGCTGGACGAAGCCGGTTGGGTAGACAGCAACGGCGACGGAACCCGTGACAAGGACGGCGTCGAATTGGTGCTGCGCTACATCGCCAACCAGCGCCAGATCCGCAAGGACATCCAGGCCGTCGTCCAGCAGGACTTTGCCGCCCTGGGCATCGGCATCGAAATCTACAACTACGACAACTTCTTCGATTCGTATGGCGAAGGCGGTCCGGCTTCGACCGGGCAGTTCGATATCGCCGAATGGTCGCAGAACCCGGCCTTCCCGGACCCGGATACCAGCGTCTTTTCCTGCAACGAGATTCCCAGCGACGAGAATCCCGAAGGCAGCAACTGGACCGGCTACTGCAACCCGACCGTGACCGATCTGCTGGCGCAGCAGCTTCAGACGACGGATACGGCCGCCCGCACAGCCATCTTCCAGCAGATCGACCAAGCGATCTACGATGATGTCGTCTGGATCGGCGTCTGGTACGATGCCGACCTGTGGGCCACCAGCGCCCGTCTGCAGAATGTCCTGTACAGCGGCGCTGATCCGTTCTGGAACGCCCTCAACTGGGATGTAACCGGCTAGATCAGGCGATCTTCACAGACATAGGGGCGGTCGCTGAACCGCCCCTATCCTATTCCGCGCCGGGGGGATCATGTTCGCCTATATCGTTCGCCGTCTGCTGCAAGCCATTCCGCTGCTGCTGCTGGTCAGCCTGGTGATCTTCCTGCTTCTACAATCCGCTGGAGACCCGCTGGCGACGATGGGCGGGCGCGTCCCGCCGCGTCCAGAGGATCGCGAACGCCTCCGCCGCCAGTTGGGGCTGGATCAACCCATCCTGACGCAGTACCTCTTCTGGCTCATCGGTAACGATTGGACGCTCTTCGACCGCGACGGTGACGGCGTACCAGAAACACCGGGAACCCGGCTGGGAGTCCTGCGGGGCGACTTCGGCACCTCGATTGTCACCAAGCAGCCCGCCACCAAAGTCATCGGCGACCGACTGCCCAACACCCTGCTGCTGATGATCTCTTCCGAGATTATCATTCTGTCGGTGGCGCTGATCGTCGGCGTCGTTTCGGCGGTGCGGCAGTACAGCCTGCTAGATAACGTCCTGACCGGGTTATCCTTCATCACCTTCTCGATGCCGATCTTCCTGGTGGCCTTCGGTCTGCTGTACATCTTCGCCGTCAAGTTCAGGGAATGGGGACTGCCCTACTTCCCCACCTCCGGCATCTTCGACCCCCAGGAAGGCCGCACGCTCGGCCAGATCGTCTGGCACATGGTGCTGCCCGTGACCACCATCTGCATCATCAGCATCGCTGCTTACAGCCGCTATATCCGTTCCAACATGCTGGAAGTCATCAACTCGGATTACATCCGCACTGCCCGCAGCAAAGGTCTGACCGAGCGCAACATCCTCTTGCGCCACGCCTTCAAGAATGCTGCCCTGCCGCTGGCGACCCTGATCGGCCTCGACCTGCCGTTCCTGCTGGGTGGGGCGGTCGTCACCGAGACCATCTTCGCCTGGCCGGGCATGGGCCGCCTCTTCATCGACCATCTGGATCGCCTGGATTACAGCGTGCTGATGGGGCTGCTGACGATGATCTCCGTCGCCGTGGTCGTCTTCCAACTGCTGACCGATATTGTCTACACCTGGCTTGATCCGCGCATCCGCTATACCTAATGGAGGGAAGCATTCAAATGCGAATGATTCTGGCACGGGCGACCCGGTGGGTTGCCCCTACGATGATTCGCCTCTGATTTAGTTTTCCTATAAGAGGGCTGAACGATGACCAGCACATCCGCCGCCGCGCCGATCAAACTGGCAGTCAAGGACGAGGTTGAGCCCCAGACTCCCACCCAGCGGGTGCTGCGCCGCTTCGTGCGCCACCGCGCCGCCATGGCCGGCCTGTTCCTCCTGACCGCCGTCTTCGTCTATATTCTGATCGGCTCGTTCATCTTCAGCGAAGCCGACGCCAACTTCAACGACACGTCCCGGCGTTTGCAGCCGCCCTCCACAGAACACCCCTTTGGAACCGACCGCATCGGGCGCGACATCATGGCGCGGACGATCTACGGTGGGCAGATTTCGCTCATCATCGGCGTGCTGGCCGTGACCGTCGAGGTCGTCGTCGGCACGACCATCGGCGCCCTCTCCGGCTACTACGGCGGCTGGATCGATTCGATCCTGATGCGCATCACTGAGGCGATGCTCAGCATCCCCTCGCTGCTGCTGCTGCTGGTCATGGCGAAGTTCTTCGGCAGTAAAATCCCGGCCATCGAGCTGTTTGGCCGCAGCTTCAGCGGCAGCGTCATCGTCATCATCCTCATCCTCGGTCTGACCAGTTGGATGAGCCTGGCCCGCATCGTCCGTTCTAATGTCCTGTCGCTCAAAGAAACCGAGTTCATCCTGGCCGCCCGCGCGCTGGGCCTGCCCAACTGGCGCATCATCACCGGCCACATCCTGCCCAACACCCTGGCCTCGATCATCGTCGCCCTGACGCTCGGCGTCGCCACTGCCATCCTTTCGGAAGCCTACGTCAGCTTCCTGGGACTGGGCGTGCAGCCGCCGACGGCCAGTTGGGGCAACATGCTCACTGAGGCGCAGGAGTTCCAGATCATCCGTGATGCGCCCTGGTACTGGTTCTTCCCCAGCCTGCTGATCCTCCTGACCGTGCTGAGCATCAACTTCGTCGGGGACGGCCTGCGCGACGCCCTCGACCCCCGCTCGGACAAAAAGGTCTGACCGCCTCACCTTTTCGCCTTGCATCTGAAGCCGGTCCTGCTCTACACTGAGCGTGCAGGCTTCAGGAGGATGCTGCGATGCTCAAGACCCGAATCGGCCTGGATGAATTCCTGGCAATCGCGCTGGCTCCCGAAAATGCGGATCGCCGTTTGCAGCGCATCGATGGGGAGATTGTCGAAGTGGTCTCCAACAATAAGTCGGCTGAAATCGGCACCACGATCAGCGGCGAGTTGTACAGCTTTGTGCGCCCGCGTCAGTTGGGCCGCGTGACCGGT
>CAZKXW010000070.1:0-27379 GCA_964556745.1 uncultured Anaerolineaceae bacterium | reverse complement strand
TGTCCAGCGTGGGCAGATCGTCGGGCTGGACGTGTCAGTGCCGGGTGCTGCCGCGTTCTAGCCCCACCAGCAGACGGCGCAGGTTGTTGTAGTCTTCCAGCACTCGGCCCGCCCCCCGCGCGACGCATGTCATCGGGTCATCCGCCAGCCATGTGCGGATATTCACTTCGTCCGCCAGTCGCTCCGTGAGACCTTTTAACTGACTGCTCCCACCCGCCATACAGATGCCGCTTTCCATCAGATCTGCCACCAGTTCGGGTGGTGTATCATCGAGCGCGTCTTTGACTGTATCGATGATGATGTTCACCGAACCGGAGACGGCCTCGCGGATTTCAATCGAACTCACTTCGACTGATGCGGGCAGCCCTGTGAGTAAATTGCGCCCCTTGATCTGTGTAGTGCGTTCCTGGGGTAGGGGATAGGCTGAGCCTATTTCGATCTTGACTTTTTCGGCGGTGGGTTCGCCTACCAGCAGATTGTGCTTGGTCCGCATATACTGAACGATATCCTCGTTCAATTCATCGCCTGCCACCCGGATCGAACGGCTGATGACGATGCCGCCCAACGAGAAAATCGCCACTTCGGTCGTGCCGCCGCCGATATCGATCACCATGCTGCCGCGTGTTTCCTGCACCGGGAGTCCCGCCCCGATAGCTGCGGCTACTGGCTCTTCGATCAGGTAGGCTTCCCGTGCTCCGGCGCTGATGGCCGCATCGAACACCGCTCTCTTCTCAACTTCGGTCACGCCGCTGGGAATCCCGATCACCACGCGCGGACGCGGCAGCGGAACCCACGACTGCTCATGCGCCTTGTTGATCAGATAATTCAGCATGGCCTCGGTCACTTCAAATTCGCTGATGACCCCGTCTCGCAGCGGCCGCACCACCAGGATGTCTTTCGGATTCTTGCTCCACATCTCTTTAGCGCGCGAACCCACTTCAATGGGGCGTCGGGTTTTCTTCTCCAGGGCGACGAACGACGGCTCGTTAATGACGATTCCCTTGCCACGTACATAGACCAGCGTATTCGCCGTCCCCAGATCGATTCCGATGTCCAGTGAAAATAGGCCGAGCAAATAGTCAAGTGGACTAAGCACTGACGCAGTCTCCTCGCGGTAAGCGCAGCGGCGGCATTATACCATGCTGCCGGGGCAACTCAAAAGCAGCCCGGTTGAGAGGCGAGCAGAGTATACTTCAGGCATCTGTCTCCGACGATGAATTGGTGGTATTCGGTATGGCCCTCCTCGAATCACTCCAGCGGTTGATCCAGCAGCACCGCCTGATCCCGCCTGGAACGACTGTGCTGGTTGGGGTTTCTGGCGGTGTTGACTCACTCGTGCTGCTGCACCTCCTGTGTGCTCTGCGGCGTCGCCTGGACTTCAACCTTCAGGCCGCTGCTCTCGATCACGGCCTGCGTGGGCTAGAAGGTGCGCGGGATGTCGCCACCGTCCGATCCATTGCCGAATCCTGGGGACTTCCGGTCACATCAGGGCAGGTCGAAACCCGCGCCCATGCCAAGCAGAATCACCTGAGCATCGAAGCCGCCGCTCGCGAACTGCGCTATCGCTTTCTGGCTGAGATCGCTCATCAGGTTGGCGCAGCTCGGATCGCAGTAGCGCACCACGCGGACGATCAGATTGAAACCGTGCTGATGCGCCTGCTGCGCGGGGCTACGGCACACGGTCTCGCAGGCATGGAATTGTCTAGACCCCTATCGACCGACACATCGCTTGTCCTGATCCGGCCCTTGCTGTTCCATACCCGTGCCGAGATTCAGTCTTATGCCAATCAATACGGACTCGTTCCCCGCATCGATTCAACCAATGCCGACACAAACTACCTTCGCAATCACATTCGTTTGAACCTGCTTCCGCAGTTAGAGGCCATAAACCCTGGAATTCGCCAGACTCTTTCCCGCATGGCCGAAGTCGCCGCGCTGGAAGATGACTTCATGCACAGTCAGTTGTTGGACGCTTTGCCCTTGCTTGATATGACCGAACGACCCGGACAAATCTCCGCACAGCGTGCCGCTTACTGTGGCCTGCATCCCGCTTTACGCCGCCGCTGGATTCGTTGGGCTTCTCTCCGAATCAATCCCTCGTTGGAATTGGATTATCATCACATCCGTCAGGCTGTCGAACTTGCCCTGCATGGTAAGCAGGGAGCAGTCGCCCAGCTGGGCAGTGGCCTGAGCCTGCGTGTGGACTATGACTGGTTGCATATTGAGAGCAAGCAGGGGCAATCAATCCCACCAGAATATGCGGCCATGCCGTTGGTGCGTCCCGGTTTTAATGCTCAGCTTTGCCCAGGGGATTCCCTCGCGCTTAGTGAACAATGGACTCTGCGCACGGAACTTGATCGTCTACCTGAATTAGATTCATCCTACCTCCTCCTGATCATTCCTCACACGGCTTCAATCACCGTCCGAACACGCCGCCCAGGCGATCTGTTCCGCCCCAAAGGACTGCGTGGCCACGCTCAGAAACTGAGTGATTGGATGATCAACCGCAAGATTCCTCGTGCCTTGCGCGACCAGATTCCGCTGATCTGCGTGGCTGATGAAATTGCCGCCTTCCGCGTGAATGAAGATTGGATCATTGCCAACCCCTTCACCGAATCGCGAGGGCTGGAGTACTGTTCTATGCGGCTGTCCTATGTTCGGAATTCGTCTGTTTGACCACTCGTCCTCTGTTCTCAACCGTAGAACTTCGTAATATAGATTGTATGTTGCGAAAGGGCATCAAAGCGGCTATGCTTAAGAAAGTCTAGTGTTACAGTAAAGCGTGCACAGGCAGGGCGATATGGATATCAATAACGACTCAGCCCGCGTTCTGGTGGTCGATGACGAAGGAGCGATTCGCTACTCGGTGAGCAAGACGCTCCAAAGAATCGGCTATCAGGTGGACGAGGCTTCCAGCGGTGAAGAAGCCCTGGACATGATCGGCAAGAGCGAATATGAGGTGATTCTGACCGACATTCGCATGCCCGGACTCACCGGCGTTGAGCTTCTCAAACGCATCAAGGATATCTCACCAGATGGCATTGTCATCCTGATGACCGGCTACGCCAGCCTCGGCACGGCTGTCGAAAGCCTTCGCCTCGGTGCACACGACTATCTCATCAAGCCGAGTTCCAGCCAGGATATTCGCCAGAGTGTCGCCCGCGGCGTGGAACGTGCCCGCAACCTCAAGCGCCGCCGCGCTCTTCTGGATGCCATCCGCAGCAACGTCTTTGAACTGACCCGCGCTGATGTCGAAGCCATCAGCGCCGTTTACGAAGATGACGAGCCGATACCGACGGTGGAGCAGCGTTACGAAGCTTCGACTGCCCCGGTCGAGTCCATGAACTCCAATATGACGCTCGGCCCGCTGACCATCTATCCGGGTCGCTACCAGATTTCCGTCGGCGACAAGCACATTGACCTTACACCGACCGAGTTCGATCTGCTCCTCTACCTGGCTGCCCATCGCGGACGAGTTGTCTCCTGCCATGAGTTGGTGCGCGAGGTGCGCGGCTATGCCGTTGATGAAGCCGAAGCCCGCGAGGTAATCCGCCCGCACGTCAGCAACCTGCGCCGCAAGCTCAAGCAGACCGGCCAGGATGCCGACCTGATCGTCAATGTACGCGGCATCGGTTATCGCCTGAGTGAAACCGGCCAGTAATCCTGCTTCTTCGATGATGAGACTCATTCGCGCGGTTGGACTTCTCCTCCAGCCGCGTTATTCTCCCCTCGCACTAACCCTGAGCTTTTTGATCGCACCCTGGTCAATCCAGGCATCTGATCCCTGGTCGGATTGGCCGCTCGAACGTCGCATTGCCCAGATGTTCATCGTCAACCTGGATGGTTCCATTATGACCGAATCCGGCCGGGATTTCCTCGCAGCGGTTCAACCCGGCGGTGTTGTACTCCTGGCGGAAAACATCGGCGACCCCGCCGCGATCACCATCTTGACCAACAGCTACCAGCAGACCATCACTGCTGCGGGCGGAGTTCCGCTGTTCGTCGCGGTCGATCAGGAGGGTGGGGTGATCGCCCACCTGGAACAGGGCTTCACCACCTTTCCCGTCCCGGCTTTGCTGACCGCTGCGGCTGATCCTGCGCTGGCTTATCGCGTCGGCCAGGCGATGGCCCAAGAGATGGCCGCTGTTGGGGTCAATCTGAACCTCGCGCCCATCGCCGATCTGGAAACCAACCCCGCCAATCCCATCATTCGCCGCCGTTCCTTCGGTAGTCGCCCCGAACAGGTCAGCCCGATTCTCGCCACCTACATCGCTGGTCTGCAATCCGTCGAGGTTATCGGCACAGCCAAGCACTTTCCCGGCCATGGAGAGACCGCGACCGACTCGCACATCGAGCTTCCCCGAGTCGATCTCACTCTCGACCGCCTGAACGCGGTCGAATTGGCTCCCTTCCGCGCCGCGATCGGAGCCAGCGTCGGAGCCATCATGGTCGCCCACGTCTGGTATCCTGCTCTCGATCCTGTCGAGAACCGCGCGGCTTCATTATCTCCCGCGGTCATCACCGATCTGCTGCGCTACCAGATGGGTTACTCCGGCCTCATTATGACCGACGCTCTGGACATGGATGCTATCGACCGTGCCTATTCCTACCCTGAAGCCGCGCTCCTGGCAGTGCAGGCTGGAGCCGACCTCATCCTCTCAGCCCATGTCGGCTTGACATCCCACCAGCAGGCCATCGCCTTGATCGCCGAAGCTGTCTATGCCGGCGCGCTGCCCGAATCCCGCATCGACGAGTCCGTGCGTCGCATTTTCGATGCCAAAGCCCGCTTCGGTATCCTCAACTGGCAGCCGCTCGATGCTAGCCAGGCATCTGATCGCATCAACCGCGACAGCCACGAACGCCTTGTGACCGAGTTGTTTGCTGCCAGCGCAGCAGTTGTCTTTGACCGTTCTGGCCTGCTCCCGCTGCGCGCTAGCGATTCGGTGGTGCTGGCCTATCCTGCCACCCGCCCATCGATTGCCTCCCAATGTCAGCTACTCCTGCCTGGTGCGCGATGGATTGGGGTTTCTGCTTCTCCGACGGATGAGGAAATTGCCTGGGTGCAGAGCAGTGCTAACCGCGCCGATGTGATCGTCTATTTCACCCAAAATGCGGATCAAGACACTCGCCAGGTGGCTCTCATACATGCCCTCCCTCCGCACAAGACCATTGTAACCGCTCTCTGGTCGCCCTACGATGTCCTCCAGTTTCCGGATATCGCCGCCTACCTCGTCACTTACAGCCCGCTCGATCCGGCTATTCCCGCTGTCTGCGCCATCCTCTCCGGCGCGGCCCCGCCTCGCGGTCAGATGGTCATCGACCTGCCCGGTCTGGACAGGTGAATTTCTGCTTTACCCTGTCCGAATCTTCCGGCTTTCCGCGCGGGAATGGACATGCAGATAAAACAGCCAACCGCGTGCTGTCAGTGAGCCGAATTGATTGTGCGGCACGCGCTGCACCTGAACAGATGCCTGTCCCGCGATCTGCAGCGCCAACCGCACCGTCTCAGCGCGCGTTTCCCGCATCATCGCCACCAGTTCCTGACCGCTCGTCTCTCGGCTGGGACGGTAGCTGTTGTATTCATCGATCACCAGCGGATTTCCCAGGAACACTCTCAGCCGGTTTTGTCCCCACCGTTCGATCCCAATGATATGGCTGAGAACCCGCCGATTCCGCTCGCTGTCTCCACCCCTCTGGAATCGGTCCAGAATCGGCTGAAGTCCATTTTCAAGCTGGGAAGCCATCTCGCCCATATTCTTGTCCCGAACTGGCCATTCGATGAACGGCTTCGAGAGGGTATGTACAATGCGGTCAATGATGCTCATCGCGTTTCAGTCCCGGTCATAAGCTGCTACAGGCCTCCCTGCGTATTGAACATGAACGCCAGAAAGTTGAACTGCTCCTCTGCCGTCATCGGGCGCGGACGTGCGTTGTCGTCGATAATCCCCGTGAACAAGTCCACCGCCAGCAGCCGCCCCTCGTAGATCATCAGCCGGTCCATGAAGAAGCGCATATTTCCCCAAAACGGCTGGTCGAAGAACAGGTTGCCCAGCCCATAATGGATAAAAGCCGTCTCACTGCGCGTCGGGTTGTAGAACTCGAAAATTTGTGGCTTATGCGCCTGTGTCCCCAGTACCACATCCGCCCCCAGATCGGCCAGCCCACGAAAATCGAGCCGTTGCTGCTCGCTTGGCTGATATTCTTCCAGTTCTTGATACTGCACTGTCACGACCACGAGGTCATTTTCAGCAGCGAGCTGGGGCAGTGTATCCCTCAGCCAATCCCAATCGCACGGTGCAGACCCCGGTGAGGAATCGCCCGCCAGCGCATAGTATGGCCCCACCCAGTTACACGAGACCAGCGCGATCCGGTTGCCCTGATGCTCGATCAGTACTGGCTTCCGGGCTTCATCCAGCGTCGCGCCCCCGCCGGCCGTTCGCATTCCGTTTTGACGATACCAATCCAGCGTCTCCCGATAGGCATCCGTCCCGAAGTCGTTATTATGATTTCCGCTCAGTTCGACGACATCGACTCCTAACATCTTGAATAACGCGAAGTGTGTCGCTTTCGAGCAGAACGCCCCCAGTTCATCCCCGTGTGTAGCCGGGCAGTCCGCCGTGAACGACACTTCATTGCTGATGTGGAAGAAGTCAGCCTGCTGCGTCGCCGTCAGCAGTGCCTCTCCCGCCCAGGTTACGCCGTTGGTGTCGATGGCCTCCCGCGTCAGCCGCGTCAGCGCCGTCACCCCGGAAAATGTGAACCGGGTTAGCTTCATCGGATCGTAATTAGGGCGGCCGCTCTGAAACGCAAAAGGAAACCCGCTTAAATCTCCATCTAGCGGATGAATCTCATCCACATGCAGAATGCGATACTCTGGCCGCAGCCCCGCCGGAGGCAGCAGCGTATACAGCGTTCGATCCTTCCACAGCGCGTTCAGGATGGCTTCATCGGGCAGCACTGCTGTTCCCGCATGAATCGCAATCCCCAGCGCTTGTAGCCGCGCAAAGACGCCCTCGCCCAATACCAGCTTGGCATCCAGTTCCCCTGCCCGGATGCCCCGCAGCCGTATCTCCTCTATCGCTGTCTGCAAACTGGGGAACGCCACCGCCGGCAGGAACACTTCATAGCTGGCTCTCTCCCTGGGGTGCGCTGTCGCTTGCGGCGTGTTGGTCGCAAACGCGAACGGAGCCGCCGCCGGACTGAGAGCCTCCTGCATCCACGTTTCCGCATAGAACCACAGATACGTCTCGACGTGCTGTTTCCAGTAGGTGTTGTTGTGCTGACCTTCAGGATACACCGTGTAGCGGTAAGTCAGTCCCCGCGCCCGCAGCGCCTCGTCCATCAGGTCTAGACCCGGCTGCGCGAAGTCATCCTTGCCCCGGTCGAGCCAGATTCGCAGCCTCTCCAATCCCGCCGCTGATCCCGCCAGCTTCAACGGATTGTATTCCGGCGGTGCATGTCCCGGATCGAAATAGGCGCTGTGCCCGCCTACCGCGCTGAACAGCTCAGGATGGCGGAAAGCGATCTCGAATGCCCAGAAACCACCGCGTGAAATCCCGCCAATGCCCCGCCACGCCCGCTCTCGCCGAATGCGATACTCCGCCTCGACGTGCGGCATCAGTTCTTCCAGGAACACATTTTCCCAGGACACCCGCTCGAACTGGTTCTCGTTGGCGATCCATTCCCCGAACGGCATCACCACGATTATCGGCGGCAGAGTTCCCGCCGTGATCCCGGCATCCAGAATGTCGGGCAGCCCCAAGCGAACCCACTGACCATCATCTTCGTTCGACCCATGCATCAGATACAGCGCTGGGTAATCTTCCCCCTCCGCATAGCACGGTGGTGTGTAGACCGAGTAGTACATCGTCGTCTCGGCGATGCGGCTTCGGTACGTCTCGCGTGTGATGATCCCCTGCGACTCGCCGCACGTCGCTCCGCTTGGCCGCCCCGCGCTGGTCAACATGAAGAATGTAACAAAACACACAATGACTAGAACAGAACGCATACCCAGGTGAGAATGTGCCTTGCTCTTGTGCCCGCTCATGCCGATACTATACCATACCGCTAAAAACCAATCAGCGCGTAGGAATCAGGCGGGCCGCGCTTGTTTCGGCAGGCGTTTCAGGTTAATGTAAGGATGCGGATGGTGCTGTTCACAGGAACGAACTGATGGGAACACTCAACCCCGATCTGATCTCCAAAGATGTCGATGCTGTACTCAATGATGCGGTTATCCTCAAGGATCAGTACCGCAAATCGACGCTGACGCCCGAAGTTCTTTTGCTGGCGCTGCTGCGACGCCCCGATACTGCTGCTGCCCGTCTGCTCGACGTTTTCAAGACAGGTCGCGCCGTCGATCTGAAGAAGCTGGATCGCCAGGTGCATCTGGCCGTCGAAGGCCGTGGTGATCAGAACGGCAACCTCGATTTCACCGCCAAAGGCAACCGCCAGGTTCCGCTCTCCCGCCAGACCATCATCCTGATCGATGACGCCCTCAGTCTTGCTAACTCGCAGGATGAAGTCCGCGTCGATACCGATCATCTCCTCTCCATCATGGCCGAGCCATCCATGCCAACCAGCGGCCTGCTCCGCCAACAGGGGATTACCCCTAAGGCCATCGCCGATATCCTCGTGGATCACAGCCAGGTGCGTCTCCGCCCCGATGGCACGACTCAGGATGTCGTCGCCGAGTCCAAAGCGGGCAAGCTCCGCGCCGTCTACTTCCGCGAAGGTCTCCTCCGCGACATCATCAATATCCTCTCGCAGTCCGTCAACCGCCACATCATTCTGGTCGGCCCGGATGGCGTTGGGAAACGCACCCTGGCCTACAGCCTTGCCCTGCTTATGTCGGAAGGGAAGGGGCCGTCCGGCTTGTCCAACCTCGTCCAGATTGACGAAACTGCCTTGCTGGACAGCGACCAGAAAGCTGTTCGCGCTGGGATGAGTAAAGCCGCCGGAGGCATCCTCTTCGTACCTCATCTGCACCGCTTCTTCGGCGGCCCCATTAAAGCCGAGTTTAGTAAGGCCGCCCCGCTGATTCAGAAAGCCTTTCTGTCCGACGACCCCGTAATCATCGGAACCAGCAGCGAACTCGACTACAAAGAACGCCTGTTGACGGTCAGCGCCATTGCCGAAAACAGCCAGATCGTTCGCGTCCCCGAACCAACCGTCGATGAAACCATCGAAATCTTGAAAATCCTCAAGCCCCACCTCGAAGCTGACTATAAGCTCCAGATCGTCGATGAGGCGCTTGGTCTGGCCGCTCGTCTCGCCAAACGTTATTTGACCGCCACGCCGCTCCCGCGCAGTGCCGAACAGCTCTTGCATCGTACTGCTGCGCTGGTCAACATGAGCCAGCAGAGCCAGCTTCCCTTTGTACATGAGCGCTCCGGGGATACCACCCTGGACACCGAGGACATCACTCTTGCCGCCAGCCAGATGACTGGTGTCCCCGTCAATAAGCTTGGCGAGGACGAACGTCTCCGCTATGCCAGCATGGTCGAACATATCAAGGAACGCCTCATCGGCCAGGACGAAGCTGTTCTCTCGGTCAGTCGTGCCATTAAGACTGCTCGTGTTGGCCTTAAAGACCCCAAACGTCCCATCGGCGCATTCCTGTTCTTGGGACCGACTGGCGTCGGCAAGACTGAGCTGGCGAAAGCCCTCGCTGAATTCATGTTCGGCAGCGAAGATGCCATGCTCCCGCTCGACATGAGCGAGTTCAAAGACGAATCCAGCCTCAACCGTCTGATCGGCTCCCCCAGCGGCTATGTCGACAGCGAGGCGGGCGGCCAGCTTACTGAGCGGGTTCGTCAGCAGCCCTATATCATCGTCCTCTTCGACGAAGTGGAAAAAGCCCACCCACGTGTCATGGACATCCTCCTCCAGGTCATTGAAGAAGGCCGTCTGACCGATGGGCGTGGCAATCCGACCCAATTCAGCGAGTCTGTGGTCATCCTCACCAGCAACCTCGGTGCGGAAAATCTGGCCGTGCCTGTCATCACCGATGAAATTCGCGAAGAGGCTATGGATCAGGTGCGGACCTGGTTCCGTCCAGAATTCCTCAATCGCCTCGACGAAGTGATTATGTTCAAAGCGCTTTCGGCCGAAGACCTCCATAGCATCCTGCTGCTGCTCCTCAAGAAAGAAACCAAGATGGCTTCCGAGCGCGGCCTCACCTTGGATTTCACTGACTCCGCCGTGCAGTGGATGCTCGATCAGAACGACGAGCCTGAATATGGTGCGCGCCCCTTGCGCCGTATCATCCGTCGTTTCGTTCGTGAACCGCTGGCCGACTTCCTGCTGAAAGTCAATCCTCCTGCTGGAACCCAGGTGCGCGTTGATGCGCCTGATGCCAGCGGCCTGAAGTTCGCTGCTCTGGTCGATGGTAAAGAAATGACAGTAGGACAATAGGATCTTCCGATGCGTCGATTTCTCTCACTGTTCTTCGGTTTGACCGCGCTCGGTATGGGTTGGGTGATGCTCAACCGCGACCGTGATGAAGACGTCCGTCCGTTCAATATCGGCCTGAACGAGATGCCCTGGCTTCCGGCCTCACTCGGTTTCTTGGCGGCGCTGCTGGGCTTGATGAGCAAACGGCCTGCCCGTGTCGGCGCTGTCGCCGGATTGATCGGCGCGGCGGTGTCGCTGAAGTCCCTTAGCGAGTATCAGGCCGTGGTCGAAGATATCGAATCTGCCATGAAAGCCGGACTCGGCCCCGACTACGAATACGAGATTCCGGCTGTGCAGCGACTTCGTCTGCCAAAGTTGCCCGGATGGTTTCCTGAATTTCCTTCGATGCCCCACGCCCGCCTCTGGCGCGATATCGTCTTCGCCTCACCAGAAGGCAAAACACTCAAGCTCGATGTCTATCAGCCCATGCTCCTGCCGCCTCCGGGAACAGATCTGCCGGCCATTATCATGATCCACGGCGGCAGCTGGCAAACCGGGGATCGTGGCGGGTGGTTCGAGCCACATGCCCGCTGGCTCACCGGCCAGGGCTATGTCGTTTTCGATATTCAATACCGCCTTGCTCCGGCTGACCTCTGGCCGGCTCAGCTAGAAGATGTTCACGCCGCCATTCGCTGGGTGAAGTCCCATGCTGCCGAATACCGCGCCGATCCCAACCACATCGCTCTCCTGGGCCGTTCTGCAGGTGGACACCTGGCGCTAATGGCCTCCATGCGTGCCGATTCCCAGACCCGTGTGCAGGCTGTAGTGTCCTATTATGCCCCCGCCGAATTCAAGATTCCCGGTTTGCTCCCTTCATCACCTATTCCCACCCTCATCGGCGGCACATATGAGGACAAGCCCGAACTGTCCATCGACGCCAGCCCGGTCGATTCGGTCAAGGATGGCCTTCCCCCGACCCTCTTAATTCACGGCCTGATGGATAACGTGGTCCATCCCTTTCATGCTGAACGTCTGATCAACGCCTTATCGGTGACTGATTGCCCGGCTGTGGTGCTGCGCCTCCCCTGGTCACGCCACGGTTTCGACGCTGTCCTGGGCGGTCTGGGCGGACGTCTCGTCGATTACTATCTGGCCCGCTTCCTGGCTTGGAGCTTGTATCGAGGGGAGGCTTGATGCCCCATACGGTTGTTTCTCGTCCACAGCCCCAGCGTCCGGCTACCGGCCTCTTGGCCTGGCAGGCCACTATTGGCTACCTACGCTATCAGTATGATCTGAACGCGGTCCTCAGTGTCGAAGCCTACCCCACTGGCGATGACCGCCTCCTCTGGGATGCTTCCGCCGTCTGGGGTCAGATCACCGAGAAGGTCACCGGCAAGTACTCCCTGCCTGCCGCCTTGCGCGATCTCTGGCAGGAGGTCAAATCCAATTACCTCATTTTTGACTCAGCCGAGGCGGTTGTCCGCAGCCCCGCTAACTATGCCGATGACGAGTGGCTTGACCCTGATACCCAGAAAGTGTTGTACAAAACTATCGACATGCTCCGCACCGTCTATGGCTTGGATTGGACTCTGGCGATGGTCTACCAACCCGTTGAAATCCCTGCGATGCGTTTTCAGGCCGATCTGATCTCGAATCATCGTACCGTCCAACTCGGCGGGCACGGCCCCACCTTGATCGAAGCCTGCCGCGACCTGTATCGCAGTGCCGCCCATCGCTTCCTGGAACACACCGGTAAGAAACTGTCTGATTTGGACTAGCTTTCCATCGCATCTGAGGAGAATCTGAATGACCACAGTCGATACCACCGTCTTCCGCAAATACGACGTGCGCGGCACAGTCAGTGGCGACAACCCGCAGCTGACCCCCGAACTGGCCCGTTTGGTTGGTCGCGCTCTTGGAACTTATCTTCCCAAAGAATTTCAGACCGAGCGCGTTTTTGTCGGCTGCGATAACCGCGCCTCGTCTCCCATTCTCAAGGGTGCCATCATCGAAGGCCTGCTCTCCACTGGCATGAATGTCACCGATGTCGGCCCGGTCATGACTCCGACGGTCTATTTCGCCTCCGCCAGCTTTGGTGACAAAGGCGCTGGTGTCATGATTACTGGCAGTCATCTCGATACCCGCTATAACGGTATCAAGATGGCCTATGGCCCCCTTGCCCTGGCCGACCAGCAGATTCAATCCCTTCTCCAGATCATTCAGACCGACGCCTTTGCGGTGGGGCAGGGACAATTGTCCCAGGACTTGCAGATGATCCATCGCCATATGGATGCCATCGCCTCCAAGGTCAGGATCGCCCGTCCGCTCAAAGTCGTGCTGGATGCCGGCAATGGCCTGAGTGGTTCCTATGTCCCTCAGGTCTTGAACAAACTCGGTATCGAAGTCATCGGCCTCTACCTCGAATCCGACGGAACCTATCCTAATCATTTGCCCAATCCCGAGGATCCCGAGACCACCAAAGACCTTGAAGCCAAAGTGGTCGAGACTGGCGCCGACCTCGGTCTCGGCTTCGACGGTGACTCGGATCGTTGCGGTTTCATTGACGACCATGGCCATCACATCGCTGCGGATCGCCTCCTGGCGCTCCTCGCCCGCGATTTGCTCAGCCGCCAGCCCGGCGCTTCGGTGGTCTTCGATGTCAAGGCATCTCAGGCGCTCCCCGATGAAATTCGCAGGTATGGTGGCGTCCCGGTCATGTGGAAGACCGGCCACAGCCTGATGAAAAAGAAGATGCACGAGATCGGCGCGCCCCTCGGTGGTGAGGTCAGCGGTCATCTCTTCATCGGCGAAAACTACTTCGGTTTCGATGATGCTCCGTTGGTTGCCCTCAAAACCCTGGAAATCATCGCTGGCCAGTCCAAGACCATCTCCCAGCTTTTCGACGAGATTCCCAAACTGGCTGCCACCCCGGAGATCATTCTGTCAGCGCCCGATGCGGTCAAATTCCAGATCATTGAAGAGATAACACAGGTACTCTCCAAGGATCATCAGGTCTTCACCCTGGATGGTGTCCGCGCCACCTTTGAACACGGTTGGGGCCTTGTCCGTGCCAGCAACACCCAGCCCGCCATTACCCTGCGCTTTGAAGCCTATACCCGCCCGCAGGTCTTGGAATATATGAATATCTTCAAGACCTTGCTCGATAAGCACCCCGAGGTCGATCAGACCAAGCTGGCTGAGCAGATCAAAGCGTTCAGCAGTTAGCGTTCAGACAGCCAGGATGTCTAGGAGATAGGTTGTCTTACGTAGTGGGCGCAGCGCCGCTGCGCTCACCCGTCTCGCTCTCAATTCCCGTAAGCATCCATGCTGGGGAAACCACCGCGCTCATGTACACGAAAGCGATTCGTCCATGACCGACCACTTCCAGCAGATTTACGCCAGTCACGCCGATGCTTACGAAGCCCTTGTTGCGCGCGAAGACTATCAGGGCAATATCCTTAAGGCGCTGCAATCCATCCATCCACTCACAGACCTGCGCGTGGTCGAGTTCGGCGCTGGCACTGGGCGACTGACTCTGCTGCTTGCCCCTTTCGTGAGTCACCTGTCCGCTTTTGATGCGTCTGCTCATATGCTGGAAGTTACCCGCGCCAAAGTCGCTGCCCAGGGTTTCTCCAACGTCCACATCGAAGTAGCCGATAATCGCAGCCTGCCTGTCCCTTCGGCCAGCGCTGACCTCGCCATCGAGGGCTGGAGTTTCGCCCATGCCGTCGGTTGGTATCCCAATTCCTGGAAGCGGGAAATCAGCCGGATGCTTGCGGAAATGGATCGCGTTCTGCGACCCGGCGGCACAGCCGTGCTGATGGAAACCCTCGGCACGGGCTTTGAAGATCCCCAGCCGCCCAACTCCAGCCTCGCCGAGTGTTATGCTTGGCTTGAAAGCGAGCATGGTTTCACACGCCAGTTCATCCGCACCGACTACCGCTTCGAGTCGCTCGACGAAGCCGCGAAGCTGACCCGCTTCTTCTTTGGCGATGAACTCGCTGATGAAGTCGTGCGCCGGGACTGGGTGGTTCTTCCCGAATGTACCGGCATCTGGCATCGTACCCGCTCAGCCTGAATTCAGGCAGAGTTATTCCCGCCGCACGTTGACCGGCTGCCGGATCGTGTTGAGTACCGGACAGGCCGTCTCCACCGCGGCATGAATCCGTTCAATCTCCGCCGCTTCTGCTGGGCTGTCTACTGTCGCCGCATACCGGATATCTTCCATCACCGGGATCAGATCTTCCCCCATTCCCAGCACCGGCTTGTAGTCCAACCGCCCGCTCACCTTCACCTCGACGTGATCCAGCGCGATGTGCATCATCGCCGCCTGGATCAGATACGTGTGCACCAGGCAGCTTGCCAGCGATCCCAGCAGCATTTCTGGGGCTGTTGGGCCGAGCGCGTGCCCGGCCAATCCCGGCGCCGAATCGCTGATGACCATCGTTTCGCCCATTCGTGTTGGCCGCGCCCCGGTGATCCCGGCCACCGCCGAGGATGCCTTGATCGTTACCAATGCGCTGTCAGGATTGGCCGTCCAATCAGCCTGCCGCGCCGCAATTGCCTCCCGTTTCCGTTCAAGATATGAGTCCAGTTTCGCCATGTATTCCTCCTTTTAACTGATCGGGTCGCTGGGATGTCCGCCGGTGCACTCACCGATTGCTCTCTTTCTGGTGAAACGCTGGCCTGAAGTTGAGTCTACTGAACACATGCCCCGAAGTCGATGCTTTGCCCTTTCGCCAGTGGGTGCATTTCATCTTTTTGGTAGGTCCGCCTGCCACGACTTCGGAACAGCAAACTGATGCAGAAATGCGGTAGCGATTCGGCGCGCCAAACCTTTTTGCCAGTCGGTCTTAAGCCTCTTTTGCCATTTCTGACCTACAATAAGATAGTCTGCAACAAGGTATGCGCAGGTCGTTTGTGCGCGGTGGAGATCGTAACATGCCGGTTGGATTGGCTTGGTTGGTAGAAGGTCATCTGGTGCTTGCCAAAGGATGGCATGCCCTCAGGTCGGACGAACTTGCTGATTTCGATGCTCGTGTAATATCGATGCTGGAGTCAGCCAATCGGCCCCTGGTACATGGCATCCATGACTATTCCGAAGCTCTGGCGATGCCGCCAATCAAAGACCTCGTGCAGCTAAAATCAGGTCGGCATCCCAAAATCGGTTGGGTGATTGTCGTTGGGCTCCACGATCGCATGATGAAGTTCTTCGTATCGATTGCGCTCCAAATCTTCGGTGTCCGCGTCCGTTTTATGGATTCCGTTCAAGAGGCCTTAAGTTTCTTGCAGGATATTGACAGTACTTTGCCTGACCTGACCCGCATTGATCTCGAACTGGCCAATCGTAAGGCTTACGAACAGATCAAAGATCAGATCAAACTGCCGACTGATGGGACTTCATCGCGATAGTCCACGATGTGACTGCCACACAATCGCTCCCGCCATCATCACCAATCCCGCCGTCTCGGCGATGAAAATCGCCCCCGCTGCGCCCACCGCGCCATACCGAGCGATCAGCACCCCCGATGCCACCGCCAGAATCCCCAATCCCAATAAGCTGATCCCATTAGTCATCTGCTCCCGTCCCCTTGCATACCAGTACAGTGTCAGCAGCCCCTTGAGAAGAGCCGGCATAAGCGCCCACCCGGCCACGCTCAGCGTCGCCTGTGCCCCTGCGAACGCTCCGCCAAATGTCAACTCGATCAGCGCCCCACCCAACACGCTCAGCGCCACTGCGAACCCGACCCCATAAATGCCCAGCGCCGCTGCGCTCCGTCGCAGTGTCCTTTCCGCTTGCCCCCGTTCGCTTTCTAGTCTCATCACCATCGGCAGCATCGCCCCGAACAGTGCATTGGGCAGCATCCGCCCGGCTTCCATGAACCGCAGCGCCGCCGCCAGATCGCCAGCCTGACTCAGCCCAACCAATCGCTCCATCAGGATCATTGGCAGCCGCATTGAGATCACTGCGATCAACCCCGCTGCCGCGAACGGCCATGCCCGCCGCAGCAGATCGATTGCCTCCCGCCACCCCAATCCTTGTGATTTACCCTTGCCGTTCGGCTGAAACCACCGCTTCCACACCCACCAGGCTGCGACCAACTGCCCTGCCGACGTCAGCGTATTTACTGCCACCGCTGCCAGCGTGTTCCCACCCCCGGCGATGACCGCCCCCGTCAGTCCCACCTGAACCGCCAGCATCCCGATGTTCAGCCACGGGATCGGCCACATCGCCTGCCGTACCCGGTAAACCGTCGAAAATGTCCCGAACAACGGCTGAATGACAATCAGCGGAGCCGATCCAATCAGTGCCCAGACCACCTCCGGCTCTGAGCCAATCAGCGGCGCGATTGCAGCGAAGACCAGACTTAATCCCCCACCCAGCCATACCCGCAGCCAGATCACCCCGGCAAAGTGCTTGGCCTCGGTTTCGGGGTCTGCGATCCACTCGCGTGTTAGCAGCGTGCCCAGCCCGAACTCCGCCACCAACCAGACCACGCCAATCCACGCCAGCGCCGTGCTGTACACCCCCAAACCAGCTTGCCCAAACCCGCGCCCGATCAGCGCAGATAGTACGAATGACAGCGCCGCGCCCCCCAGACTGCTGATGAACAACGCCTGTGTGTTTCGCCGCAGCAACCCCATCTTGCTCAGTGAACGACTAACTCAGGATAACCCGTTTCGGCATCCATAACGCGCCGGAAGATTAGCCCTGTTGCTTCCCCGATGACGATCTCCGCCGTTGTGTACACTAGCGACCCATCTTGCAAATGCCCACCAATCATCGCACCTGATGAATCCGCCAGCGAAATGTGCAGGTGCAGCCCGTCTGTCTCCAGCGTCCCCACCAGCGATACGATCTCGTACTTGCCTTCCAGGATCGTCGTTTCCTCCTGGTTGGCAAACCGGATCGCCGCCTGCTGCAAACTGCCCACGCAGGTCATGATGAACCCCGCTTGAATGCCCCGCTCGTGGGCAAATCGCGCGACCTCGACCTTCAGGTCTTGTTTTGGCCGCAGCCGGAACGCATGGATGTGCATCGCTTGTCCTCTCGATAGGATTATCCGCCGACACGCTCAGGGGTAGACACCGCTCCTGCGTAATTTTCCTACACTCTCCGTATGATCTTGGCGTTCTTGGCGTCTTGGCGGTTCAAATTGCACTGGATTCTCGCCGCCGGAATTCCACCCAGTAATGATCCGCCAGCGCCGCCAGCCGCCGCGCTCGACCGAACCGCGTTTCCAGCGCCATCAGCATCCGCATCAGTCGCGGTCGCTTCTCGATCACCCCGAACACGTCGCTCGGCGGCAGGAATAACCCCAGCGGTTGAACATGAATCAGCTCGAAATACGGCGCAAAGTCCCCGCTCAGCCTGCCGATCGTCGGATACGTCACTGCAATCGTCTGTCCCCCAGCCGATCCCTGAAACAGCGTTTTTTGCCGCCACCGCCGTGTGGCCGTCCCCCAGTCTCCATGTAGCCCATGCCATACAGGTTCCCACACGCACCACGGACTCATCACCCCCATCCCAGCAATCCCGCCCGGCTTAATCCGTTTTCCCAGCCAACCTGCTACCCCTCGCCAATCATCCAGGCAGTTCATCGCCCCAAAACTGCTGAACGCCCCATCCCACATCTCCCGTATGATCTTGGCGTCCTTGGCGTCTTGGCGGTTCAATTCCTCGTCGTCTTCGTCTGCCCGCAGCGCCGCCAGATCGAGCCGCTGCGCTTCGACGAGAGCCTGTCCCGCGCATTTCGCCCGTGTCACCGCCAGCATCGCCTCGCTCACATCTGTCGCTATCACGCGGATGCCATGTTCCGCCAGCCACAGCGCATCTTCCCCGGTTCCGCACCCCATCTCCAGGACATGATCGCCCGCCCGGAAATGCGTCGCCAACCGTGCCTGAACCACCCCCCGTAAAAACCTGCCGATGGGGCGGTGGCTGAACGCCGCATCATACCCCTCGGCCAGCCTGTCGAATGCCGCCGGGTCGCCCGGAGTGATCGCCCCCTCTCCATTGCATGCAGAGGGGGCGGGAAGTGACGAGGATGCCACTTAATCGTCTCCTGAGTCGCCTTCCAATCGGAACCCGATCCGCAGCGTCACCTGCCACTGCGCCACCTTGCCCTCGTTAATGCTGCCCCGCGTTTCCACCACCTCAAACCAGCGTAGATTGCGGAGCGACTGCGCGGCTTTGGCGATAGCCGCCTGAATCGCATCCTCCATGCTCACCGCCGACGTACCAACAATCTCGATCTTCTTGAAAACCTGCGACTCGCTCATGGATCCAAATCCTTTTTTACTAGAGGGGAATCTTCGAGACTTGTGCGGCATTCTCAGCATGGACACGCTGGCCTGTCCCCTCGAGTTGGCCTTGTGTCAACCGCATACCCCACTGCCCGATCCGGGCGTTGACCCACAGTCTCAATTTCCGCCTGCCGGAAGCATTCCCTCGCCTTTTCGCTTGATGCAGCCCCACCTCGCTCACCATCCACCGCGTCGCAAATTGGTAGAACCGCCGCGAATATCGCCCCGCCACCGTCAGATCACGGTCGCTGCGTTCATCCCAGCCTTTTTCGCTCAGGATTCGGCTCTCGACCTCGCTGTAGTACGGCGTCCCCTTGATCGGATATGCTACCGTCGTTAGGAAAATATCTGGGTTGGAAATCTTCAGATGTTCGACCGTTTCTTCCAGATCGCGGATCGTCTCCCCCTCATACCCCAGCATAATGAACATCCCCGTTTCGATGCCGTACCGCTGGAGCAGGTGCGTCTTCTCCTGCACATCCTTGACCTGTACCTTCCGATCCATCGCGTCCAGCACCCGCTGCGACCCGCTCTCTGATCCGTTCCATAGCCGGTAGCACCCCATCTCCGCCAGCGTCCGCACGACTTCTTCGTTCAGCCTGTCCGCCCGCGAGATGCATTCGAACGGGATGCGAACTCCCCGCTTTTTCAATGCCTCGGCATACTGGAAAAACCATCGGTAATGTATCGTGAACACATCGTCCGCGTACCAGATCAGATCGGGGTTGTACCGTTCCTTGATCCACAGCACCTCGTCGGCGGCGTCCTCTGGTGTCCGGCGGCGGTGTGTATTCCCGTACACCGAATGGCTGCACCACCGGCACGTATACGGGCAGCCCCGCGACTGAATCACGCTGATCGAACTCTGCCCGTGATGGTCCTTCCACACCCGCATGTACGCAGGCAGATCGATGGCCTCCCGATCCGGCCACGGGTGCGCGCTCAGATCAGCAATCTGGGGGCGCGGCGCTGTTTCGACCAGCTTGCCATCCCCATCCAGGAACGCAATCCCGCGGATCGTCTCCAACCCGTTTAGTCGCTTTCGTGCCAGATGTGGCAGCAGTTCACCCAGCGTCAGTTCCCCTTCGCCCTTGACGATGACATCGGCTCCCCGCGCCAGATAATCCGCTGCGTAGTAAGGTGGCTCCGGTCCCCCCAGGATGACCTTCGCCCCGACTGCTTTACACAGTCGGATCATCTCCAGCACATTCCGCTTGGTCATCATGTTGGTATAGATGCCCACTGCGGCTGGCCGCTCACGCCTTAGTGTCGCCTCGAAATCCCCCTTTCTCTGGAATGTCGAGTCGAATACACCAACGTCGAAACCTTGCTGTTTGAGATATGAGGAGATGTATAGGATGCCCAATGGGGGATAGGGCTTCATGATCCGCAGTTCGTGCGCATCTTCATACAAGAAATACCCGTGTGCCAGCAGAATATCCATCACTCAGTCGCTTCCATCATCCCCTTGCGATCCGTCTTTGCCGTATCATTCTTGCCCATGCAATCAAACTCTCTTATCTTTGCGCCCTTTGCGTCTTGGCGGTTTCGCTTTTCTCTTGCCTTTTGTCTGTGTCTCTGGGGTGGAGTCCTGTCTTCTCTATGAACTATCCACTACAAACTACCAACTATTCCACTTCCACCGCCAGTGCTACCGCCTCGCCTCCACCTAGGCACAGCGCCGCCACGCCTCGCTTCAAACCCCGGTCGTGCAGCGCATGGAGCAGCGTGGTCAGGATGCGTGCCCCGCTCGCCCCCAGCGGGTGTCCCAGCGCAATCGCCCCGCCGTGAACGTTCAGTTTCTCCTCCGGCAGGCTGTGACCATCCCGTTTCAGTCCCTCCAGATCGGCCAGGACCTGTGCGGCGAAAGCCTCGTTCAACTCGAACAGATCGACCTGATCGAATCCCCAGCCTGCCCGTTCAATCGCCAGCGGGATTGCCTTGACTGGTGCATAGAAAATCCAGCGCGGATCCACTGCCGCCTGGGCGTACCCCGCGATCCGCGCCACAGGCCGGTGCTGGTGCTCCTCCGCGTAGGCCCGGCTGCTCACGATCACCGCCGCCGCCCCATCATTCATCCCCGGCGCATTCCCTGCTGTGACCGCCCCGTCCGCCTCAAACGCCGGTTTTAGCTTCGCTAGTGCCTCGACCGACGTATCCCGCCGGATCGCCTCGTCCACCTCGAACCGAGTCTCTCCCGACCTCGATTTGAGCGGAATCGCTGTGATCTCTGCCTTGAACTTCCCGGAGTCTGTGGCCTGTGCCGCCAATTGGTGGCTCCGCGCCGCGAAAGCATCCATCTCATCCCGCGTGACCTCGAACTCCCGCGCGATGAACTCTGCTGCGTTGCCCATCCCCCAATCCACAATCGAACACCACAGCCCGTCAACTTGCAGCGCGTCGCGCAATTGCACCGCGCCATATTTGTTCCCCTGCCGGATCGAGTCGTTCAGATAGGGGGCGCGGCTCATGCTCTCCACCCCGCCTGCCGCGTACAAATCCCCGTCCCCCGCCTTGATCGCTCCCGCCGCCATCATCACGGCTTTCAGGCTGCTGCCGCACACCTTGTTGACCACTGTCCCGCCCACCGAGTCAGGAATGCCCGCCGCTAGACTGATCTGCCGGGGGAGCGCCTGTCCGATCCCCGCCCCGACCACATTCCCCACCAATACCTCGTCGATCTGCTTGGCATCCACCCCGCTTCGTTCCACTGCCGTCTTGAATGCCGCTGCCCCCAATTCGACTGCCGAAACCGCCGTCAAGCTTCCCAGAAATTTCCCTTGTGCAGTGCGTGCGCTTGCCAGAATCACCGGATCGCGTGCGCTCTTGTCAGCCATATGGCCTCCCGTTTTTATCCGTAGAGTTCCTGCCAGATGCCCTTGAGTTCCCGGAAGATGTTCTCCAGCGTATCCGGAATCACCCGCGTATTTCCCACCACGGTCATAAAATTGGCATCGCCCGGCCAGCGTGGAACGATATGAAAGTGGAAATGTTCCGCGATCCCTGCCCCCGCCGCCGCCCCCAGATTCGCTCCCAGATTGAACGCGGGCGGATTGTATGCCTTCCGCAGCACCTCTAGCGCCCGGTTCGTCGTCACCATCAGGTCGGTCAGCGCCTCAGTCCTGAGCTGCTCCTGACTCGCCACATGCTCATACGGCACGACCATCAGATGCCCGTTGTTGTACGGGTAGATGTTCAGTGTCACGTACACATGCTCCGAAAGCCCGATGATCCGTGTCTCGTCGTCCGGCGCAGCCGCCAGTTGGCAGAAGATGCATCCGTCCACCGCTTTCTTCTCTCCCCGAATATAGGCCATCCGCCACGGCGTATACAGATGATCCACGCCTTCTGTCTCCCATGCCCATCGATCTCGTACCCAGTATAACAACATTCTTCCATGCCGCGCACCCGTCCGCCTTCATGATACAATCAGGCCAATCGAAGCCGAGAACACTGTCCGGATAATGGAAACCTATACTGCCGAAACCCTCCAATCCGCCTTATCGCCCCGCCCGATTCAGTATGTCGAATCCGTTGGCAGCACCAATGACCTCGCCCGTCAATGGTTGGAGCAGGGTGGGGCAAATGGCGCTGTTGTCATCACCAACGAGCAGGTGCAGGGGCGCGGTCGCCTGGGACGAACCTGGTTCACGCCGCCCGGCACAAGCTTGATCCTCTCCCTCCTCCTGCATCCACCTGTCACTGCTCTGCACCAGATTACCATGCTCGGCGCGGTCGCCATCGCCCAGATGCTCGATCAGCTTGGGGCGCAGTCGGTTGCCATCAAGTGGCCCAATGATGTCCTCTTGAACGGACGCAAAGTCTGCGGCATCCTCCCCGAAACCATCTGGGATGGCAGCCGCCTTGTCGGAGTCGTGCTGGGCATCGGCGTCAATGTCCGCATCGATTTCACCGGAACCGATCTCGCCGCCACCGCCATCAGCATCGAACCCGCGCTGGGGCGTTCCTTCGACCGCCTTGACTTGCTGAAAATCCTGCTCGCCTCTCTGGATCATTGGTCGGCTCGTCTCGGCACGGACGCGTTGTTTGAAGCCTGGCGTGCCCGCCTCCAGACCCTCGGTGCATCTGTCCTCATCGAGCAGCCCTTCGGCCAGCTTCGCGGCTTGGCCGAGTCAGTCGAACCATCCGGCGCGCTCCGTGTCCGCGATGCTGTTGGCCGCCTGCATACCGTCATGGCCGGCGATGTCTCCCTCGGTGAGTTGGGTTGAAGGAACCATACATGGGTATTCGTCTCGACTGGGAAATTGAAGCCGAACAGACCCAAGTGCGCCAAGTGGGGGAAGATCTGCACTGGAAGCGCCGCCGTCGCGCCGCCCAGTTCCGCTTGGTCTTGTTTCTGCTCCTGATCCTTGCACTCTTGGCTGGCGGACTTGGCCTGATCGTCATGCGGCTCCAGGCCGTCCAGCGTGATATTGAGCGTGATCTGCGCAGCACGGTCGAATCTGAGATCGCTGCTCTCCGTCTTGGCGATAACGCAGCCTTCACTGCCTTCCAGCGCAGCGCCTCCGGCGATTGGTTGCAGTCTCAGCAAATGCTCTTCAACGCATACCAGGACTTGAAAGCCCGTGCTTCCCTCGTCCTCACCGGTGATATTCTTGAAGTCGTCATCGACCGCACTCGTGCCCGCGTCAGCGTTCAGGAAATCCTCGATGGCGTCCCCTACACCCGTGTCTGGTTCTATTGGCGTTATGACGATGGCTGGCGGCACGTTCCGCCCGATTACACCTTCTGGGGCGATGTCGCTGCTTTCACTGCTCAGCGTGTCAGTGTGCGTTACCATGATGTAGATCGCGCTTTTGCCCAAAGCCTCGGCCCGCGTGTCGATAGCTGGCTGGAACTGGCCTGCGCCAGCCTGACCTGCGGCCCCATCCCCATGCTCAACATCGAAATCGTCCCCCAGGAAGGAATCTCTCCGGTCTGGTCGGCCTCCGATCCCTGGCAGATCATCATCAATTCCCCCTATGTCCTCCGTGCCCGCTCTGATGCGCCCTTCGATCTGGAAATGCAGTTCGCCTTAGCCGATCTGTTAGCCGAGCGTCTCGTCACCCAGGCTACCAATAGCCTTCAACCCGTCTATCCTGCCGACGCCTATTATCTGCGCCAGGCCATGATCTCCTGGTTGGTTGGTCAGATGGTGCAGCGCGGCACCAACACCTTCGTGATGGACTCTCTGGCTGCCAACTTCGGAAACGGTGCTGTCGGTACGCTGGCGACCGTCCTGCAGCCAACCTCCAGCGTTGCCGTCCTGTCCCAGATATCCCGCCTACCACTCGATCAAATGCGCCTCGACTGGCGCGATTTCCTGACCTGGCGTCTCGTCACGGAATCCGACCTCATCCAGCGCCGTGACGAAGCCGGCTTCCTCAGCCTCTATGATACCCGCGACGAGACCGCCCGGACGCTCGCCTACCAGCGTTTCAATGCGCCCATGGTTGGCGGCCAACCGACCGTCGTCTCTGTCCAGCAGGAGACCGGCCTCGATGGTCTTCCGCTTCTCCGCGCGGCCATCGAAACCACCGATCCACTCGGCACGACTCGTTCCGAAGCGCTCTTCCGTCTGGTCGATCAGACCTGGAAACGCCTCAGTTGACAGCCTCTCGCTTCTGCTCTACAGTAGGGGCACATCATCGTATGGGTCAGCGCTAGGCCGCTTTGCGCGAAGGAGAATAAGAAACCGTGGGAATGTTGGATGAACTCCGCAAAGACGATGACAGTTTTGATTTTGAAGACGACGTTTCCCTCGAATCGGAAGAACCGGAAGTACACCGCGAACGCCTGTTCCTCGGTATGACCGCCGTCGAACGTATGTTCATCGCCGTCTTCATCTTTCTCAATGTAGTTGTATTGGGTCTCGCCTTCCTGCTGGCGACTGGCCGCATCGCCTTCTGATCTAACCATGACTGCTCTCCGCGTCTTGCCCCTCCCTCCGCGTGAACTGCCGCGCCTGCATTTCACCCTCTGTCTCCTGTCTCTCGCCGACAAGTGACCCGCTCCAACTGAATAGCCACGCTTTCCCGGAACACCTTCACCCGTGATCTCCGGGTTTTTGTGTTTCCACCCTTCGTTCGCTGTGATGAGAAAGGATGCTCGATGTTGGACTCGCGCTTGGATTCGCTTCAAATGCCTCTTGATTTGACTTCGTATAGTCCGAATAAGAATCTGTCAGAGGCCTTCACGCTCCCTGCTTCCTGGTACACCGACCCGCGTATGCTCGACCTGGAGCGTGAACGCATCTTCTACCAAACCTGGCAGCCCGTCGGCCGCGCCGATCAGGTGCGCCGTCCCGGCGATTTTTTCACTTGTGAAGTCGTCGGCCAGCCCCTTGTCGTCACCCGTGGGCAGGATGGCAGACTGCGTGGCTTTTACAACGTCTGCCCCCATCGCGCTGGCCCCGTTGCGGTGGGGCAGGGCAACCGCAAGAGCCTCCAGTGTCGCTACCATGGTTGGACTTATGCCCTTGATGGTCGCCTCATGAATGCTCCTGAATTTGAGGGAGTCACGAACTGGAGAAAAGAGGATGTTTGCCTCCACGCGATCCAGGTCGTCGAGTGGGGCCCTTGGGTCTTCGTCAACCTTGATCTGTCCGCTGAACCCCTGGAGTCCGTTTACGGACCCATCAACCAGGAAATCCTCCGTGAAGGCTTCGACCTGAGCAAGATGTCGCTCATCGAACGCCGTGATTACATCATCAACTGCAACTGGAAAGTCTACGTCGATAACTACCTCGAGGGCTATCACCTGCCCATCGCCCATCCCGGCTTATTTCGGGAGTTGGATTATGATCAGTACCGTGTCGAAACCTTCCGCTACCATTCCTCGCAGATCGCCCCCATTCGCCCCGTCCGCGATGGCGAAGTCCGCGACCGCCGCTACATCCGCACTGAGGCCGAAGCCAAAGCCCTCTACTACTGGATATTTCCCAACGTCATGCTCAACGTCTACCTGGACAATACCTCTATTAACATCATCCTGCCCCTCGATCATGAACGTACCCTCACCATCTTCGAGTGGTATTTCCAACAGCCCGGCACCGGCGAAGGCTGGGAAAGTATGCAGCAGGTCATCGCCTTCAGCGACCAAATCCAGCAGGAAGACATCGAGATCGTCGAAAACGTCCAGAAGGGTCTGAAGTCCAGAGCCTACGATCAAGGCCGCTTTTCCGTGTTGCGCGAGAACGGCGTCCATCATTTCCAGATGCTCGTCCACGAATTTCTCACCCGTCCGGATGGACTCCCACGGCGCGAACCCTAACCTGGCAGGGGCGGCCCCAACCGCCCCTGCCTCATCCCCAAATCGCTCCTCAAAAGAGTTACCAAAATGTCACCCTTTCCCGCGCATTTTGTGCTATCGTGTATCTACGGCGTTTGACTCCCCTTAGCTGCGAAGCGGGGAGGGGATACATCTTCTCAAAGGTGGGTTCGTTGCCCGGTGTCAGCTGTTAGCGAGGCGGCGCGCCTTTCTGACCTCTTAAGCCCCCTCTCCATTACATGGAGAGGGGGTTGGGGGTGAGGATCATGAAAAGGCCGGAGGTGAGGATTATAAAAAACCACTTCTCATTCTTATTTTTCTTATCATTTCTCATCTATCATCACGTTTTTCTGTGAACTATAAACTATTAACTACAAACTATGAGCCATCAACCACTGACGCTCCGTGGCGCGGCTGTCTGGAGCCGCGGCCATCTCGTCCACCGTGATCTCTACGTGGGTGCGACCATCCTCGCCGATCCTCCTCCTGACGCCCTGAAAATCGACCTCGAAGGTTGTACCCTACGCCCCGGCCGCGTCAACGCCCATGACCACCTTGAACTCAACCATTACCCCCGCTCGAAGTTCCGTGAGCATTACCCCAATGCCCACCTCTGGGGTGAGGACATGAATGTCCGTCTTGACCATGAACCCTTCCGCTCCCTCCGAACCTATCCCCTGGAGGATCGCTGCTTCATTGGCGGCCTCAAGAACCTGCTGAGCGGAGTCACTACCGTTGCCCACCACAACCCACCGCATCGCTGCCTCTTTCAGCCGGATTTCCCGGTCCGCGTCCTCAAGCGCTGCGGTTGGGCGCACTCGCTCCACTTCACCCCCGAATCAGAGGTGATCCGCTCCTACCAAGCCACACCCCCTGGTCAGCCCTGGTTCATCCACCTCGCCGAAGGAACTGATGCGGTCGCCGCCTCTGAGTATGCCCGCCTGAAAGCGCTGGGCTGTGTTGGCCCCAACACAGTCCTGATCCACGGCGTTGGCCTCACCGCTGACGACATCGCTGAGGCCGCTCCCCACGTCCGCGGCCTTGTCATCTGCCCAACCACCAACGCCTATCTGCTCGGCCAGTATCCACCTCTGGCCGCGTGGATCGCAGCCGCAGGCAAATACGCCCTCGGTAGCGACTCCCGTCTCACGGCTGATGGAACCCTGCTCGACGAAGAGGCCGCCCTCGATCAGCTTTTTCCACAGGCTGGTGCTCAGCTTCCTCCCTTCAGCGAAGCCCATATCCTGGGCGATCCCCGCCTTGCACATCTCGAACCCGGCGCGTATGCTGATGTCATCGTGAGTGACGGTGCAGACGTCAAGTTGGTCATTCGGTCTGGCGTTCCCCAGTTCGGGAATCCTGATCTGATGGCGAAGTTCCCTAAACTTCAGACAGTGGCCGCGCGGCT
>CAZKXW010000069.1:0-27432 GCA_964556745.1 uncultured Anaerolineaceae bacterium | reverse complement strand
ACATGAACTGACGCCGGGCAAAAAATCTACCCTTGAGAACTGCCCCCTTGTGCCGGCGGGAGAAGGGGAAAAACCTTCCGGGGGCGTCCCCCGCAGCCCCGTGTTGTTCTCGACGATTTAGCGGATGCACCAATACGAATGATAAGAATGATAAGAATGATAAGAATGAGAATGTGAGAATCTGAGAATTGGCGCAAATGTCGGCAATGGCGGCAGTGCCGTCAGGGTTGAATGCGCGTGTGTGTGACAGTTCCCGGTGAGACGGGCCGTCCCTAAATGGCTCATCCGGCACGTTATGCCCTCATCTCTCTATCTCTTCTTCTCCCGGCGGGAGAAGAGGGAAAAACCTTCCGGGGGCGTTCCCCGCAGCCCCGCGTTGTTCTGGACGATTTGGCGGATGCACCACTTAGCGCTTTGTGTCGTTCATCACAATCCAGAACGGGATATCCTGACTACAGCCAATCCCGCGTTTCTGCGCGCGCGACATTGTTTGCTGCAATACTTCACATTATCCCAATTGCGCTCCCATTTCTTGCGCCAGGTGAACGGCAAACCGCATACGACACACACCTTCGTTGGTAAGTCCTTCTTTTTCTTCATGTTTACTGCTCGCTTCTTGAGTCGGTATTCAACTGCTGGATAAAAGCAGCCGCTTGTTGCTGGATGCGTTTGCGCTCATCTTCGCCGATGTTACGCAGACCAAGCACCGCTGGGCCAAAGCGTGGATTGGCGCGCAGCTTCTCTTCATGCTTGATTAGAAAGTTCCAGTAAAGAAAGTTAAACGGGCAAGCATCATTTCCTGTCCGTTTGGCATCATCAAATGGACAGTTCGGGCAGTAGTCGCTCATACGATTGATGTAGTTTGCAGAGGCGATGTAAGGTTTTGTTGCGGTCTTGCCCCCATCGGCGTTCAGTCCCATTCCGAGCACATTGGGGATCATCACCCATTCATAAGCGTCCACGAATGTGCTCAGAAACCAGTTGTTAACGCTGATGGGATGCAGCCCAGCAAGCGTGCTGAAGTTTGCCAGCACCATCAGGCGTTCAATGTGATGCACATAGCCATGCTGTCTGACACGCTGCAGTATGTGGCGCATACAGTTCATTGTGGTCTCGCCTGTCCAGAAGAACTCTGGCAGCGGTTGGGCAGCGTCCCAGAAGTTGGCATTGAGAATGCCAGGCATCTGCCGCCAGTACTGCCAGTACATGAATTCACGCCAGCCAAGAACCTGCCGAATCAGTCCTTCAACTGAGTTAATGGGCGCGATACCGGCTGTATAGGCCGCTTCCGCAGCGCGGATGACCTGCATGGGTTCGAGCAAGCCAATATTGAGATACGGCGACAGGAAGGAGTGGTAAAGCTGGCCATCTCGAGCTGCCATCGCATCTTCATAGTCGCCAAAGCGAGAGAGACGATGTTCAATAAACTCCTTCAACGCATCAGCGGCTTGTTCATGGGTGACAGCCAGATCGAATCCCTCAATGTGACCGAATTCGTCGTATGTTGTGACCGCTTCCATGATCTGTCTGGTCAGTTCGTCTGGCGTGAAATGCCTGCGCGCTGGCGCAACGGCATCCTTCGGATAGGGTCTACGGTTTTGTTTGTCATAATTCCAGATGCCACCAACGGGCTGCTGGCCGTTCATCAGAACATCGAAATGCCGGCGCATTCTGCGATAGAAGTGCTCCATGACGTAGGCCTTGTCCGGCTGCGGCTGAGGATATGGATTGAAGGTACCGACTAGGAACTGCGTGTTAGGAACAAGCTCGACATTGACACCGAGCAGCGCCTTCATGCGCGTGCGCTGCCAGTTCCGCCCTGCATATTCGCTGGCTTCCATCGACACGATTCGATCTGGCTGATATTCCGACACGTGGCTGCGCAACCCCTCTGCCATAGTGGGGGCGTGACGATAGTCTACGACATAGCCTTGCTGCCTTAATCGTTCAGCGTAGTGGCGCATGGCACTCTTGAGTAGAACCACCTTTTTCTTGTGGTAGGGGTGGCGCGCGAAGCGGCTCTCGCTTTCAATGAGTATTACACAGGCTGCATGCGGGGCAGCCAGCGCCTGGGCGTGGATCAATGCTGGATGCTTCTCCAGCAATTGGTCGCCAAGAATCCAGATTGAGGTCGAGGCTTGTTTCATAGCGTCCCACAGTGATTGGCTATGCTGATCTGGATGGTGAGCGATCTTCTGATCGTGCTGCATCTGACGAGCGATTCTCGTCACAGTGACAGAGCCGCAATCCGCTTATTAAGGCGCGATGCGGGTGAGCTGAGCATGATGCAGCATGCGCTTACCCGTCTGTACATACAGCGTAGCACACAATGGGCGGGTTAGGGTGACATTTTGTCTACTTTTGCGACATAAAATCGAAGCGAAGAATACTGATTGGGCGTTCCGACCATTCCATATCAGCACGACCGCACATAATGGGCGCGAAAGGGTGGCCTTTTGTCTAGTGAGGGGTCAGTCCCCGACGTATTCGCGGCGGGCGCGATCCACGATGTCGATGAGCTGGTCGATGGGGACGACCATGCCGTAGAGTTCGTGCCAGAGGGCGGCGAAGGAGATGCCGACGGCGTAATCGAAGCGTGGGCCAGCGGGTTCGTCGCCCATGAAAACGAGGTTGAGGCCGACGACATCCAGGCCGTCACGGGCGAGCAGGAGGGTGACTCCGGCGGGATAACGCGCCCAGCGGGGGAGGGGACGCTTCATGACAGTTTGCTTGAGCTTGGCGCTTTGCAGATTGAAGGTGACGCGGCCGTCCTGGGCCGGCGCGGCGATGGTGAAGCGGTCATCGCCGGAGCGGGCGGCGGCGATCCACATATCACGGCCGGGGGCGCGGACGACCCACTCGATGGCTTGATCGGGGAAGGCGTCATAAAACGCGGCGAGGAGCAGCACCGGCGGGCTGCCGTGCGGAACTTGATCGGACATAGTGATCCTTGCGGGCTGGACGATATGTGGGCACAGTGTAACACAGGCGGGGGCGCTGCTGGAATAGCGGCGAGGCCTGTTGGGGGGAAGCAGAAGGGCGCAGCAGCATGCCGCGCCCAGTTCTTGGGTTTATGCGGATAGAAGCTCGGCGAGGTTCAGCCGACGGCCAGCGCCGCTTGAGCCGCGCTGTAGGACTCGCAGCCATCCAGAAACTTCACCAGCCGCCCATCGATGAGGGTCCAGATTTCCCCAGCGAAGTGCTGCATGAAGCGCCGGTCATGCGAAGCGGCGATCACCGGGCCGGGGAAGTCGCGCAGGGCGACCTCTAACCCTTCCAGCACATCGAAGCTGACATCGTTGGTCGGCTCGTCCAGGATCAGCAGGTTAGCCCGTCCGAAGATCAGCCGGGCAATCTGGAGTTTGCGGCGCTGGCCGCTGCTGAGGCCGCTGACCGGTTTCTCCATATCCTCGTAGCGGAACAGCCCGGAGCGGATCAGCATGGTGATGAACTGCTGGGCGCTGCCCTCTAAACCCTGGGCGAAGGCTTCGTAGAGCGTCTGAGCGCTGCCGAAGTCGCCTATGTGCTGGTCGAGGTAGCCGATCCGCACGGCCGGGCTGCGGATGACTTCACCCGCATCGGGGCGATCCAGGCCGAGCAGCACTTTCAGCAGCGTGGATTTCCCGGTTCCGTTCGGCCCAGCGAGCAGAATCCGGCTGTTCAGCCCGACGGTGAAGGACACGTCGTCCAGCACCCGCCGTCCATCGAAGCTGCGCGTCAGGTTGGAGGCCACCAGCGGCAGCCGCGCCTGGAGCGCCTCCGGGTTCAGGCGGGGATCGAAGCGCAGCGGCACGGGCGGCTGTGGGATGGGATTCTCCAGGATGCGTCGGAGCTTCTCTTCGGCCAACCGCACCCGCTTCGAGACGGTCGTATCATGCTGGGCGATCTTGAAGTTGCGGACAAATTTGTCCGCGTCGGTATGCGTCCGGTAGTTGTTGTTGCGGCGGGCGGTCTCTCTAGCTTCCAGGCGCAGCGCGGCGATTTCTTCCTGCTGGCGAGCGTAGTCGGTTTCCCACTTGTGCCGTTCGTGGAGTTTAGCGCGGTGATAGGTGTCGTAGTCGCCGGAGTACCGTTTGATCTGCCGGGTCTGCTCATCGATTTCGACGATGGCCGTCACCGTGCGGTTCAGGAACTCGCGGTCGTGGGAGACGACCAGGATCGCGCCGCGGTAGGCCGAAAGATGGTGTTCCAACCAGTCGAGCGCGGTGAAGTCCAGGTGGTTGGTTGGTTCATCGAGCAGCAGCACATCTGGCGCGCGCAGCAGCAGCAGTGCCAGCCCGACCCGCGCCCGTTCGCCGCCGGAGAGCGTGCCGAAGCGCTGTTCCCTGGGCAGATGATCGACGCCCAGGCCGGACAGCACCGCCTGGACACGGTAATCCAGGTCGTAGCCGCCGCGCCGCTCGAACTGCTCGCTGATTTCACCGTAAGCGGCGACCACGGCGTCCAGTTCCGCGCCGGAACGCTCGGCCATGGCCGCTTCCAGGTCGCGCATCTGGGTTTCCAGCGTCCGCACCTCGGCCAGCGACGCCTCGATCATCTGCGCCAGCGGTTGGTCATCGAAGCCGGTGAAGACCTGCGGCAGATAGCCCAGGTTCACGCCGGACGCTGGGCTGACTGTGCCGTCATCGGCGGCGATCTGCCCGGTGATGATCTTCAGCAGCGTCGATTTGCCGACGCCGTTCGCTCCGACCAGTCCCAGCCGCTCGCCGGCATTCAGCGTCAGCGAGACGGCGTTCAGCACCGTCTGAAGTCCATAGGTTTTCGTCAGTCTTGTGATCGTCAGCAATGCCATACGCACCCCTCCTGGTCGGAACGACTCTCGGTCGCTGACCCCCGGTTACAGCTAACACGTTGAGCAGGGGACGCGGCGTGAATCAAAACGCCGCCCGGGGATTACCAGACGGCGCTTTGTCAGCCATTTGCAGGAAATCGAACGCCCACGCAGGGACGCGAACAGCACCGGGGTAATCCGAAGAACTCGGTTACGGGAGGCTGTTCCAGGTGCGCATGACATCGCCTTTACTCGCGCGGGCGGGAGTTCGGGGGAAGCTGCGCCAAGCTCAGCTTCGCCAGAACTATCCCCACTATAGCACGGATGCGGCCGGCTGACCAGTCCGCCAAAAGGCGGATTTCTAGGCTACCCGGCTGAGGATGTGCGTCACTACGGTCGCGCCCGTTCCGCCGATGTTCTGCGTCATGCCGATTTCGGCTTTGGCGACCTGATTGGCCCCAGCCTCGCCGCGAAGCTGCGTCACCAGATCGACCAGTTCGTAGACGCCAGTCGCCCCGACGGGATGCCCGCGTCCCTTCAAGCCGCCCATCGTGCTGATTGGCAGCCGCCCGTTCAGCGCGTATTCGCCGTCCTGGGCGCGGTAGGGCGCGGTTCCGCGCTCGGCGAAGCCAGCCGCCTCCAGGCTCAGCGCAGCCATAATGCTGAAGGCGTCATGCACCTCGAACAGGTCGATGTCCTTTGGGCTTAGACCGCTGCGCTTATAGGCGCGCTGGGCGCTCTGTACGGCTGCGTCCAGCGCCAGCGGATCGACCCGGTCGGCCAGCGCGAGCGTATCGGTGGCCGAGGTGCTGGCAAGCACCTTGATGATAGGCTTGCCCAAGTCCCGCGCCATCTCTGCCGGGCACAGGATGATGGCTGCCGCGCCGTCGCAGATCGGCGAGCTGTCGTACAGGTTGATCGGGTCGGCGATCATCGGGGCGCGGTCGTAGACGGCCTGGGTGATGGCCTTGCGGAACATGGCGTTGGGGTTGTTGACGGCGTTCTTGTGGGCGTTGATGCTGAACGAGCCGAACGGCGGGTGCGGGATTTTATACTCGTACATGTAGCGCCGCATGATGAGCGCGTTCAGCGCCACGAATGACGCCCCGTGCGCCCCTTCATAATCGGCATCCGAAGCGGTCGCCAGCGCCGTGGTGATCGACGAGGTGGTTTCGTCGGTCATCTTCTCGACGCCGCAGACCGCTGCTACATCGACCATCCCGCTGGCGACCGAGCGCACCGCTACCTGGAAGGCCATCCCGCCAGAGGCGCAGGCCGCTTCTACCGTCGAGGCTTCGATTCCGCGCCAGCCCGCATGATCGGCCAGCAGCGTCCCCAGATGCGTCTGGTTGCTCAAGCGGGGAGCCAGCATGTTGGCGACGAACAGGGCTTCGGGCTTTTCGATTCCGGCATCAGCGGCGGCGCTGCGGAGGGCCTGCGCCCCCAGCGCGCGCAGACTCGTATCCCAATGTTCTCCGATAGCGGTTTGTCCGATGCCGATCACAGCCACATCGCGCATGGTTGATACTCTCCTGTGCTGTTTTTCACAATCGACCTGCCACTGTAGCACAGGAAATCTCTCAAAACCTAGCGGCTTCTGGCCTGAATTCGTTCTGATAGCTCATTCATACCTACCTAATTGGGTGTAAACTGGTTGCAGCGCCAACGAACACGTGTAGGAGGAAAATGGATGATGAGTAGATTGCAGCGCAGTTGGGAACTGGTCAAAGCCAGTTGGGCCGTCCTCCAGGCCGACAAAGAACTGGTGGTCTTCCCGATTGTGTCCTTCATTGGCAGCATCCTGGTTCTGATTACGTTCGCCATCCCGATGCTGGCCGCCGGCTTCTTCGACTCGTTCAGCCGGGAAGGCCCCGGCATTGTCTCGCTGATCGTGGCTTTCCTTTTCTATATCGTGACTTATAGTGTCACTTTCTTCGCCAATACCGCTTTGGTCGGCGCGGCTATGATCCGGCTCAAAGGCGGTGATCCAACCCTGGCCGACGGTTTCCGCATTGCCCAGCAGCACTTCGGCCACATCGTCGGCTATGCCGTGATTTCGGCGACCGTCGGCATGATCCTGCGGGCGATTGCCGAACGCGGCGGGATCATCGGGCAGATCATCTCCTCGATCATCGGTTTCACCTGGAGCGTGGCGACTTTCCTGGTCGTGCCGGTGCTGGTCGTCGAGGACATCGGCCCGGTGGATGCCATCAAGAAGAGCGCCGAACTGCTCAAGCGCACGTGGGGCGAGCAGTTGGTTGCCAACTTCGGCATGGGCACGGTCTTCGGGCTGGCGACTATCGGCATCATCCTCCTCGGTGCTGTACTGATCGGCGTGGCCGCCAGCATCAGCGATGGCCTGGCGATTCTGATGGTGCTGGGGCTGATTATCGCCGTGCTGGTCGTCGGCCTGATCGCCTCGACGCTGACCGGCATCTATCAGGCGGCGCTGTATCGCTATGCTACCGAAGGCGAGGTGGGCGGTTACTTCAGCAACGACATGATCCACGATGCCTTCAAGCCGAAGCGGTAGGCCGCGGGGGTGAAAACCATCGGCTTATTGGGCGGCATGAGCTGGGAGTCGTCGCTGGAATACTACCGGCTCATCAACGAAGGCGTGAAAGCGCGGCTGGGCGGGCTGCACTCGGCGCGGTGTCTGCTGTGGTCGTTCGATTTCGCCGAGATCGAGGCGCTGCAAATGGCCGGGGATTGGGCCGGGGCAGCCCGCGAGATGGTCGCGGCGGCTGAATCCCTCCAGCGGGGTGGGGCGGAGGGCATCGTTATCTGCACCAACACGATGCACCGCCTCGTCCCGGAGGTCGAGGCGGCCGTCCCGATTCCCGTCCTGCACATCGCTGACGCCACCGCCCAGCACATCCTGAACGACGGCCGCCAGACCGTCGGCTTGTTGGGCACGCGCTTCACGATGGAGCAGGATTTCTACCGGGGCAGGCTGGAATCGCGCTTTGGACTGCACGTGCTGACGCCGGACGCGCCCGACCGTGCCATCGTCCATGATGTGATCTATCAGGAGCTGTGCCTGGGGGAGGCGCGCGATGCTTCGCGCCGCCACTATCTGCGGGTCATTGACGATCTGGCCGGGCGGGGCGCGGAAGCGGTCATCCTGGGCTGCACCGAGATCACGCTGCTGGTGCAGCCGGAACACACGGCCGTCCCGCTCTACGATACCACCCGCCTGCACGCGCTGGCGGCGGTCGAGTGGGCGCTGGGGTTATGACGGGCCGCGATGCAGCGTCAGTTCGCCCGGATCGAAGGTTTCCTGCTGGCGCGCGGCGTGATCCCAGCGCGTCACCGCCCATTCGATGATGACGAAGGCGGCCATCACCAGGAAAGCCGTCCGGTCGCTGATGCCCCAGCCGGTCAGGACATTGGCAAGCGTCAGCAGCACCAGCAGCGTCCCCACGATCCCCAACCCGGCCAGGATCGCTGTCCGGAGATTCGGGTCGGCGATATGCTGGCTGTGCCCTGACGATTGCAGGCAGAGCAGCCCACCGATGGCCGCCAGCAGGACCAGCGCCGCGCGCTCGGTCATCAGCAAGGGCAGCGGCAGGTCGATCAATTCAACCACGATCAGCAGCAGCGCCAGCCCGGTCAGAACCACCCGCGCCGTCGGATGCCGCTCAGAAAACGACACATTCTCGAACATGGGTTTCTCTCCCACTGAATCACTTATCCCCGTTCAACCCCTGGGGGAACGGTCTTCTACTTTTCCTAATCCCCAACCGCCAATCCCTATTCCCTGACCCCTACCTCCGGCTGCCGCACATGTTCCAGCAGTGCCCGCGCCCAATTCACTGCGCGGATGGCTTCGCCTTCTTCCAGCGGCCCCTGCATCCCGGCCACGAAGAAGCTCTCCGGCGGGGTAACCAGGTGCGCCCCGGCCTTTTCCAGGCGCCGAGCGGTCGTCCGCGCCGCCGAGCCGGTCAGCCAGCGGAAGCTGCGGAAGCGTGTATCGAAGACGGCTGCCGCTTTTCCGGTCAGCCCCGAATATTCGTTCAGTGCCAGGAACGCATCGAGTCCTGGTGTCAGATCGTGCCGCTGAGTCGGGCAGCCGATGACCAGCAGATCCGCCGCCTTGACTTCCGCGGCCTGTACCTCCGCGCATGACCGCAGCGTCACGTCAGCCCGTTTTACCATCACTTCGCCGATCAGCCGCGCCAGCCGCATGGTATTTCCAAACTGCGAGTCGTAAATCACTAGAATGAACATCAGGGCCGCACCCTTTCGGACAGCAAGAACGCCATTTGAGTCTATTGTCCGCTGCCCGCAGACCGGGCGAATAGTGAAGTTCATCACGTAAACGGGTGCGCTTTGGTCAGATTCAGCGGCGAATCAAAAAGCCCCTCGGAGATGCCGAGAGGCTTGCCGGGGTGTTGCAGGCGTATCTAGGACGATGCGGGCGGCAGCGTCGGGTCCGTCCAGGGCGGGCACGAGAAATCGATCACCAGCGTTTCCCCTACTCGCAGCCGCGCCGGATTAGCCACCTGCGGATTGGCGTCGATCAGGCATTGCAGCGCTACGCCGAAGTCGCAGGCGATGAAGTCCATTGCGTCGCCCGCCTGCACCACATACAACCCGCCGGCCGCCTCGCGGCCCGCGTTGCGGTCGAACTTGCACACCAGGCTATCGGCGCTGGTGCTGCCACCACCGCCAGACCCAGCGCAGTCTGCCGGGATGATGAGCGTCTGGCCGGTGTAGATCAGATCGGGGTTGCGGATGCCGTTGGCCTGTACCAGACAGACCAGCGGCACATCGAAGCGCTCGGCGATGTCCGCCAGACGGTCGCCGCGCTCGACCAGATAGGTCTGCGCGTCCGGCTGTATTTGGAGCGTGACGATCTCACTGTCGGCGGATGCGCCCCCGCCCGCTGCTATATACGGCGCGCAGTCTGCCGGGATGAACAGCCGGTCGAGCGTACCCAGCGTGAGGATCGAGGTGGGTAGATCATTGGCAAGCTGTAAACAGCGCAGGGGTTTATCGAACAGGGTGGCAATCAACAGGAGCGTATCGCCTTCCTGAATGCGATACGTTTCGCCGGGTTCATCCGGCGTTTGCTGGGCCGAGGCCGGCAGCGCTGCCAGCATCAGCGCCAAAGCCAGCAGCACAATCCATGAAAAGCGGCGGTTCCGTCGCATACAAGCTCTCCTGATGGTCTACACATCCGGTTGACACCCACCGAGTGTAGCACAGCCCGGAAATGCCCGCCCGACCTGCCGAATCTACAACCGCTTCCACAAATATATCGTCGCGACGATCCCGAGGATGATGAAGACGACCGTCTGAATCAGGTTCAGGGTGGTCAGCAGACTGCCCGGATTGATCGCCAACACGACCAGAATGCCGATGATGACGACCAGCCCCAGCGTGCGGTTGTCCAGTTTCATGATGACCCTCCTTCTGATTCGGAGTCGTCCGGGTCCGGCGGGAGGAGCTTCAACAGCCAGAACACCAGGATGGGCAGCACCGAGATCATCAGCAGCGGGGCCTGCGGATAGGTCGAAATGATCGTCCGCGCTCCTTCGACCAGCTTCTCCAGGATCGCCACGATCAGCGCCAGCACATTGGCCAACTGCTGCAAAATCATGTTCAGGGCCGCCGGATTGCCCATCGCGCTCAGCATCAGGCTGATCGCCAGCGCCAGCACCGGCAGCGCGATCAGGATTGCCAGCGACAAGGCCATCGCCAGCGCCAGGCTGGTCGTCTGCTCGACCTGTTCCGGCCGCATCGTCGCGGCCAGCCGCGCCATGATTCCCAGCGCCAACCGCGCTGGTGCCCGTTCGTAGGGTGCGTTCCGCAGCATCTCGTCCACACGCTTGAGGCGGTTGAACTGGGCCGCCGCATCCGGATCCCAATCCAACTGACGATGCAGCATCTCCAGCGCCTCGCGCGTCATCTGTTCGTCGAGCGCCTCTTGCATCAAGCGCTGCTGCCGTTCGTCAGGCATCACAATCCCTCCATCACCGGATCGCCGAGCCGGGCCGCCGCCGCGTCCGATCCGAGCTTATCGGCCAGGGTCTGGCGGGCACGGAACAGGCGGCTTTTCACCGCGCTCTCGGTCGTCTCCAGCATGTCTGCGATCTCCGCATATGAGTATTCATACCAGTAGCGCAGCACCACCACCGCGCGATAATCCGGGCTGAGTTCGTTCAGCATCTTCTGGATGGCCTGACTGCGTTCACGATCCAGGGTAGCTGGTTCCGGTTCGGGATCGCTGCTGTGCAGCGCCAACCGGTCCGCCACCGGCTCGTCGTCCAGCGACATCCATTGCAGCCGCCGCCGTCGCAGGCGGTCGATGCAGTAATTGGATGCGATGCTCAATATCCACGTTTTGAAAGAGCGTTCGCGGTCGTAACGGCTCAGATTCAAATACGCGCGTAGGAAAGCTTCTTGGGCGGCATCTTCGGCCTCCCCGCGTTCTCCCAGGATGCGGTAGCACAGGTTATATACAGCATCCTGATACGCATAGACGATGCTGGCGTAGGCATCCTGATCGCCCTGCATCGCTGCGCCCACCCATTCCAATATTGTGGTTGGATCCGACATACTTGCCTTCCCAACACCGCGCGCGCTGGCCATCGGTCAGCACGGCTCCTAAGCGAATTATACGCAGGTTCTCGCGCAAAGGTTTCTGGATCGTTCTGTCTGCGCTTCGAATTCAATGGGGTTCAGCCCGCTCTTGCGGTCGAAGTTGTCTTGATTGTCGCCCAAGTGGTGGAATTACACATCCACCGAAAGGCCTAATTCCCGCCTATCCGCTTGACGGGACGCTGATGCTCCCGCGCCGCGAACTTTTACTGGTACAATGGATGCAGCAAAATTGCCGGCAAAGCGGTACAGTAGAATAGAATAGGTCCAGGGGCGCTTGCAACCCCGCCAGGATGGCTTCACTGCCGTCCGGTGATATTCTACCCCATAGACTTGGTTCGGGTTCATCGAAGGCCACTGAGGAGCGATTAGCATGGCAGAAGCATTGGGCATGATTGAAACCAAATCATTCGCGGCGCTGGTCGAAGCCGCCGACGCGATGGTCAAGGCGGCCCGCGTCGAACTGGTCAGCTACGAGAAGACCGGGGGCGGGTTTGTGACCGCCGTGGTACGCGGCGATGTCGCGGCGGTCAAAGCGGCCGTCGAAGCGGGCGTCCGCAGCGCCGAAAAGGTCGGCGAAATTGTGGCCGTCCACGTCATTCCGCGCCCGCACGTCAACGTGGATGCCGTCATGCCCCTCGGACGTGCCGAGGAGGGCAAGGCTGGGATGAAGGCCAATTCGTAGCGCCGGTCGGCTGCGGCCCGGCATCGCCAGCGGAACCTGTTGTTCATGCCAGCCGCCCGCCTCGATCCTGCGCCGGAAGTGATGGATATCCTATGATCCTTGCACGAGTCATCGGCACGGTCGTTGCCAGTGCCAAGAGCGCCAAAACCGACGGGCTGAAGATGCTCATCTTGCAGCCGCTCGATCTGGAAGGCCAGCCCAAAGGCCAGTACCTCGTCGCCTTCGATGCCGTCGGCGCGGGGGAAGGCGAAGTCGTCCTGTATGTCACCGGCAGCAGCGCCCGCCAGACCTCCTCCACCGAGGGGCGTCCCGCCGACGCGACGATCTTCGCCATCGTCGATACCTGGGATGTCGGCGGCCAGGTCAAATACGACAAAGCTGCCGCGGGCTGATCGGAGACCGCCATGCCCAGAGCCTATATCGCCGGGCCGCTCTTCAACGAAGGCGAACGCTGGTTCGACGAGCAGATTGAACGCCTCGCCGCCGAAGCCGGACTGACCACTTTCCTGCCGCACCGCGATGGCAAAGAGGGCAAGATGAAGAACGCCGCCAACATCCCGCGCATCTTCGCTGAGGATGTGGCCGCTATTGATGCTGCTGATATGGTCATCGCCAACCTCAACGGTATCACCACCGACGATGGAACTGCCTGGGAACTCGGTTACGCCTATGCCAGAGGCAAGCACCTTGTCGGCATTTACAGCGACTGGCGCTTGCAGTTTCAGCACCAGACCGTCAACCTGATGATCGAGTGTTCGCTGGCGCGCCTGTGCCGTTCCCTGGACGAGCTGCGCGACTACCTCCACGCCTGGGCCGCCCAGCACCGGAAATAAACAGGGCGCCCTTCCGAGCGCCCTGCGATGCTCTCCGGCGGCGTCATGCCCAGCCCAACAGCCGGGCGACCGCTGCCGTCACGAACGTCACTGTGAAGGCGAGCGTCAGCGGCAGCAGTGTCGCCACGGCTGTCCACTTCAGGTTCTTGGTCTCGTTCCAGATCGTCAGGATGGTCGTGCTGCACGGGTTGTGCAGCAGGCTGAACAGCATCAGATTGACCGCCGTCAGCATCGTCCAGCCGCCGACCTGCGTCAGCACCGAATATACCTGCGCGTCATCCAGCTCCAGCATCACGCCGTTCTGCGCCCCGGCGATGTTCCGCCCCAACGTCAGTGTGTACATCAGGATTGTCGGGATGATGATCTCGTTGGCTGGGATCGCCACGATATACGCCAGCAGGATGATTCCATTCAGCCCGAACAGCAGACCAACCGGGTTGAGCGCGTTGACGACGTGCCCAGCGATGCTCGTATCCCCGATCAGAATGTTGCTCGACAGCCAGATGACGGCCCCAGCGGGCGCGGCCATCACGACGGCTCGCCCCAGCACGATCAGCGTGCGGTCGATCATCGAAGTGTACAGCGTCTTGAGGATCTGCGGCGGACGGTAGGGCGGCAGTTCCAGGCTGTAGGTCGAGCTTTCACCTTTTAGCCAGGTGCTGGACAAAAACCGCGAAACCAGCAGCGCGACAATGACCCCCAGCACCGCCACGGTCATGACGCTGGCGGCTGCCGCGAAGCTTGCCAATGCGGGCGGGGCCGCCGCGCCGATGAAGATTGTGCCCATCAGGATGAGAGTCGGCCAGCGTCCGTTGCAAATGCTGAAATTGTTGGTGATGATGGCGATCAGCCGTTCACGCGGGCTGTCGATGATCCGCGTGGCGACCACGCCGGCCGCGTTGCAGCCATAGCCCATCATCATCGAGAGCGACTGTTTGCCATGCGCCCCCGCCCAACTGAACAGGCGGTCCAGGTTGAAGGCTACGCGCGGCAGATAGCCGAAGTCCTCCAGCAGGGTGAACAGCGGGAAAAAGATCGCCATCGGCGGCAGCATGACCGCGACGACCCAGGCCGTTGCCAGATAGATGCCGTCGATCAGCAGACCGCTCAGCCAGGCGGGCATACTGATTGCCGTGGCCACTTGGTGCAGCCAGCCGGCCACATGCGTCAGAAGCAGTTCACCCAGCAGCCCGGAGGGCACGTTCGCCCCGGCAATCGTAATCCAGAACACCGCCATCAGCATCAGGCCCATGACGATGAAACCGAACACGGGGTGCGTCAGCGCCTGGTCGAGAATCTGGTCGAAGCGCAGCCGGGCGCGCTGCCCGTCACGGGTGACGCTCTCGTCGGCCAACCGCGCGGCTTCGGCGAAGACGCTTTCCACCAGATAGTCATGGTATGCGCTCCCGACCTGCGACCGCATCTGGGCGGCGTGGTCGAGCAGACTGTTCTGCGATTGGCTCATGAAACCGCCTCCACCGGGATCCAATCCCCAACTGGCGCGATGGCCGTGCCGCGCGCCAGATCGCCGAGGGTGCGGTTCTGCACCGCTTCGGTGATCGTCGGGTCGCCGTCCAGGAGGCGCAGCGCCACCCAACGGGCATTCGGCAGTCCGGGGAATTCGGCCTCGACACTGGCCGTCAGATCAGCGACCGCCGCTTCAATCTGCGGAGGCAGCTTGCTGAGGCGGTATGGGTGCGTGCTGATTTCGCCCCGTGCCACCTGAGCGATGGTCGCCAGCAGTTCCTCCAGGCCTTTGCGCTGCCGTGCCGCCATCGGCACGACCGGCACACCCAACCTGCGCGCAAGATGCCGCGCGTCGATTCGCAGACCGTGGCGTTCGGCTTCGTCCATCAGGTTGAGCGCGATCACCACGCGATCGGTGATTTCCAGGATTTGCAGCGCCAGGTTCAGATTGCGTTCCAGGCGGGTCGCATCCACTACCACCACCGTCACCGATGGCTGGCCGAACAGGATGAAATCCCGCGCGATTTCCTCGTCAGTGCTGGTCGAAAGCAGCGAATAGGTTCCCGGCAGATCGACCACTTTGAAGGTCTCCCCACCGAAGACGAAGCCGCCTTCCGCCCGCGCGACTGTCTTGCCCGTCCAGTTGCCGACGTGCTGGCGCAGTCCGGTCATGGCGTTAAAGATCGTGCTTTTACCCGTATTCGGATTGCCTGCCAGCGCGACGACATACTGCGCGCCTTCGATATTGATCCCCAGTTTTTTCAGTTGAGCCTGGTTATAGACCGGGCAGGTCTGGCAGGCTGCGCCCGCAGAAAGAGATTGAACTGTCATGATGCCTTCTCCTGTGCCGGTATCGATTCCACCAGCGCGACCTGAATCTGCCGCGCCTGCACGCGCCGCAGCGCGATCACCGCCCCCCGCACCAGATACGCCGTCGGATCGCCCAATGGGTTTTTCAGGGCGATTTCGATCTGCGTACCCGGTACAAAGCCGAGGTCCATCAAGCGCCGTCGCTGGACGCCGGTATGTTCCAGCGCCACGATCACTGCCTGCTGTCCGGCTTTGATCTGGTCGAGTGGGATGGTTTCCTGATTGTGGTTAGTCATTGCAAATATCCAATTAAGGTTAGTCTAAATCAGAGATTACACGGTATCGTCTCTTTTGTCAAGGAGTGGCTATATTAACCGGAAAACATCATCCAGAAGGCGGATGGCTCACAGGCGGCCATCCGGTCGTTGACCGGCTTTCAGCGCTGCCACCTGCTCCGGCGTGAACGGCGGGTCGAATAGGTCGGGATGTTGCTGTGTGCTGCGGAACAGATCGGCGATGTAGTGCAGCCGGTCATCCAACCGCGACCAATCAACCGCGCCGGTGTCCCGCGTGCTGTCTGGCGTCGGGTCGATCCGCGCCAGCAGCGCCCGCAGTTCCGGCAGATCGATCTGCCGCAGCATTTCGGGAAACTCCCCCGGCACGTCCTCGCCCAGCCGCAGCCGCCTGCCGCCCGGCAGTTCAATGCTCATTACGTATGCGGTGATGAGCAGCCGTGCTCGCCGCCGCGCCTCCTGGAGCAGGCCATCCAGCGCCGCGTCGAACGGCCGCGGTCGATCCAGCAGCCGCAGCAGAAACAACCGCATCCGCGCCAACCAGCCCTGGTAGGGGAAGAGCGCCTTAATGAGCCGCGCCCGGAACGCCCGCGGATCGATGAATCCGGCATTCATCGCCTCAGCGATCTCCGGTTGCAAGCGGGTTTGCTCATGAAACCCGATCTCGATATTGGCGTACAGAATCAACTCTGCGCGGGTTTTCGGATCGCTCTCAAAGAACGCTGCGTAGTAGCATCGGAACGCTTCCCGCAGACGGGCCTGACCCTCCGGTGGATCGCCCGGCCGGAGCGCGTTGTTGAACGCCGCCAGCCGTTCCGCGTCGTAGGTCGGGTCCTCACCGCACAGCGCTAGAAACCGCGCGAACTCCCGCCCGATTTCCGCGTAGACCTTCTGGTTGCCGCGCCCGACCGCATCGCTGGCCCGGTTCAGCGCCGCCAGCGGATTCAGCACGTCCGCCACCGTCTCCTGAATTTCCGCCGTGCTCTGCCTCGAACCCAGGCCCTGTGCTGCCGCGACCGTATCTGCCACCGTCTGCGCCGCCGGAGCTGCCAGCACAACTGCTTCCAACATTCGCTGGAAGTCCTCCTTGCGGATTGTCTGTCCGGCTTGCTTGGACGCCCAGGTCGCGTAGACGCACCAGTTGGCCTGCATTCCCGTCCGCGCCGAGAACGCTCGCGCCAGCTCGTGATAGCTCTGCGTGATATTCAGATTGCGGATCACCGGATCGGCCATGGCCGCGATCTGCTCCACCGCTTCCACCGCTGGAACGGCGTTTCCAACCGGGAGAGAGTTCATCGCTGCACCACTTTCAAGATGGGTCTCCGGTCCCGATCACCACTGCTCCCGTCATTATACGAGACTCCCCCTTTTGCGGCGCTTGCCGTTCTCCGTTTCAGGCGGTAAAGTTAGTGGCGTTTTCCTGTGCATATCCTTGACTGGCACATATTGGGGGAAATCCGATGGGACGACATACACTTCGTTTGACGTTGCTGCTGCTGGCGCTGCTGCTCAGCATCACCGCTGTTCATGCTCAGGACAGCGGCGCTTTGATCGTAGCAACCGAACTGGATGATGTGATTACGCTTGATCCAGCCCGTGCCTACGAGACCACCAATCTGACTATCAACCATGCCACTTATGACACCCTGCTGGAAATCCGTGCCGATGACCTCAACACCATCGTGCCCAGCCTCGCCGAAAGCTACACCATCTCCGAAGATGGCCTGGTCTATACCTTCAGCCTCCGCGCCGGCGTGACCTTCGCCTCCGGCAATCCCTTCACCGCCGAGGATGTGCGCTGGTCTTGGACTCGCCTGAAGAACATCAAGGGCAATCCGTCCTTCTATGCCGACCAGATCGCCTCTATCGAAGTCGTTGATGACCTGACGCTCAAGGTCACGCTGACCACGCCCTATCCGGCCTTCGCCACCATCATCACCGCGCCAGCGCTCAGCGTCCTGGATAGCAAGCTGGCGATGGAACATGGCGCGACCGATGCCGCTGATGCCGATACCACTGACACGGCCAATGACTGGCTCAGCCAGAACTCGGCTGGTTCCGGCCCGTTCATCCTCACGGGTTGGACCCCCCTCGGCGAAATCAACCTCGTCCGCAATGACAGCTACTGGCGCGGTCCGGCGGCCCTCTCAGCAGTGACGCTCCGCCACAGCGAAGACGCCACCACCAAGCTCCAGCTTCTCGAGCGCGGCGATGCCGATGTCTACGAGAATGTCGATAAAGACCTCGCCGTTCAGATCAGCGGCAATGCGGATTTGCAGCTTGCCATCGGGCAGACCTTGAACATTACCTATCTGGCGATGTCGCCCAGCCCCGACTTCAACGTGCCCCTTTCGGATGTCCGCGTCCGTCAGGCCATCGCCCAGTCTATTGATTTTGACGGCATCATCGACGGCCTGCTCTCAGGCTATGCCGACCGTCCGCCCGCGCCAGTGCCCTTGGGGATCGCCGGATCCGACCCGGCCAAACGCTACGTCCGCAACGTGGACGCTGCCAAGGCCCTGCTGGCTGAAGCTGGTTTTGCCGATGGCTTCGAGCTGACCCTGAGCATTCCCAGCGGTTCGCCCGGCGGCATCCCTGCCGAGACGCTCGCCGCCAAGATTCAGGCCGACCTTGCCGAAGTGGGCATCACCCTCAAGATCGACCAGCGTCCCAGTTCCGACTTCCTGACCGCCTTCCGCGCCCAGGAACTGCCGCTCGTCTTCTCTACCTGGACGCCCGACTACCTCGACGCGACCATGTGGTCGGACTACTTCAGCTATCCCGACAGCGGCCTCTCCAAGCGCGTCAAGATGGATATTCCTGAGATCGCGGATCTGGCGACCAAAGCCGGCTTCGAGCCTGACCCGGCTAAGCGGGCGGAACTCTACGGCCAGTATGTCGACGCCCATGTCGCCAATGCCGTCTTCATCCCGCTCTTCCAGCCGCAGCAGTTGTACGCCCTGCGCTCGAACATCCAGGGCTTCCTGTTCCATCCGGTCTACTTCATGGACTTCTACCTGATGAGCCGGGCCTGATCTGTACACAGCCGGGCGTGAGGCGGCATACCATCCTCACGCCCGTTCGTTTGATTTCCTGCCGCGCCCACGTTAGGCCAGGCCAATCGTCATGCTCGCGCGTTACATCCTCCGCCGCCTGATCTTGTTGATCCCGATGCTCTTGGGCATCTCCCTCGTGTTATTCCTTATCTTCAATCTCGTCCAGATCGATCCCCTGGTCATGATTGTTGGCGAACGCGCCATGGATAAACCGGAGGTCGTGGAAGCTGCCCGGATCCGCTGGGGGCTGGATCGTCCGGTCTGGGAACAATACCTCACCTATGTCGTCAACATGCTGCGCGGTGACTTTGGCGATTCCTTCTTGACCAAACGGCCCGTCGTCACGGACCTGACGCTCTTTCTACCCGCCACCATCGAACTGGCCGTGAGTTCGCTGCTCTTCGCTGGGATCATCGGCATTCCCCTGGGGGTCATCGCCGGCCTGCGCCACCGCGGCTGGATCGACCGCTTCACCTGGCTAGTTTCGCTGCTGAATGCCTCGCTGCCGCCGTTCTGGACGGGCCTGATCTTCCTGACCATCTTCTATTTCAACCTGGGCATCGCCCCCGGCCCTGGACGCCTGGATGCCCGCATGATCGATCCACAGCGTATCACCGGCCTCTACACCCTCGACAGCCTGCTCACCGGCAATCTGCCCGCTTTCCTCAGCACCCTGCATCACCTCATGCTGCCGACGCTGATCCTGGGCGGCTTCACCCTGGCGATTGTCCTGCGCGTCACCCGTGCAGCCATCATCGAAGAGATGCGCCGTGATTATGTGCGTACCGCCCGCGGCAAAGGTCTGCGTGAACGCCAGGTTGTCATCCGCCACGCCTTGCGGAACGTCCTTATCCCGCTCGTAACCATCCTCGGCCTGGCCTTCGCTGGGCTGCTGAGCGGCGCGGTCATGACCGAGACCGTCTTCGACTGGCCCGGTCTGGGGCAGTACCTCGTCAAAGCCGCCGTCAACTTCGACTATCCCGCCATCCAGGGAGGAACCATCCTCATCGCGGTCATCTACGTCATAGTCAATATGCTGGTGGACATCCTCTATGGAGTCCTCGATCCACGGGTGCGCTATGGCTGAAGCGATTCGGCTGCGGAAGCGCCCGCTTATCCCCCGGCTGCTGGCGCATGCCCGCAAGTATCCGGCCTTCTGGCTGGGGATGACCGTTCTGGTCATCTTCGTCTTGGTCATCATCTTCGCCAGCCAGATCGCCCCCTACGACCCCATCGCCCAGAATCTCGCCCTGCGCCTCAAGCCGCCCTCGGCGCTCAACTGGTTTGGCACTGATGAACTTGGCCGCGATATTTTCAGCCGCGTCATCCACGGGGCGCGGATTTCGCTGCCCGCCTCCTTCGTGGTCGTGGCTGTCTCCGTCGTAGTCGGATCGCTCTTCGGTGCGGCGGCAGGATTTTTCGGCGGCCTGGTCGATGACGCCATCATGCGGGTTGCCGATGTGACGCTCGCCTTTCCCTCGATTGTGCTGGCGCTGGCGATCTCCGCCTTCCTCGGCCCCAGCCTCACCAATGCCATCATCGCCGCTTGCATCGTCCTCTGGCCGGAATATGCCCGGCTGATGCGTGGGCAGGTCATGGTCATTCGCTCGATGGATTACGTCGTCGCCGCCCGCTCATTGGGGATGCGCGAAACGCGCATCTTGCTGCGCCATGTTCTCCCCAACACCTGGACGCCGCTCATCATCAAGGCCGCGCTCGATGTCGGCGGCATCATCCTGCTCGTCTCCGCCTTGAGCTTCCTGGGGCTGGGCGTCACCCCGCCTACCGCCGAATGGGGATCGATGATCGCGCTGGGTCGCTCCAAGTTCTACCAGTGGTGGCTGGCGGCTTTCCCCGGCCTTGCCATTCTCATCGTCATCCTCGCCTGCAACCTCGTCAGCGAAGGCCTCCGCGACTGGCTCGACCCCAACTATTGACGCTCGCCGCAATCCGCCGATCCCTGATTTTGCCTCAAAAGAGTGACAATCATGTCACCGCTTGCTCCTCATTTTGGGCTACCCTGATTCTATGGGCAGGAAACTCGCTCTCCCCACGAGCGTGCGGGAAAGGGGTGGGGTGAGGACTGCATCTCTGGGAAAGAGCAGTTGTCAGCCAAAATCTAACGATAAGCGATCATCTGTTAACTTTTCCGCCCCATCTTGCCAGCGTGAAGGAAGGCTGGGTATACTCCACAAACGCCTTTGTGCGCTTCGACCAATAGCAGTCTTGCAGAATCACCAAACCGGAGTACCACCATGGCTGTTGAGATGACCACCCGCCCCGGCCCTCGGTCGCAGGCGTTGATCGACCGCGATTCGGTCATCATGAGTGGCTCGCTGACCCCCCGCTACCCCTTCGTCATTGAGCGCGGCGAAGGCGCCCGCGTCTGGGACGTCGACGGGCAAGAGTATGTCGATTTCGCCGCCGGGATTGCCGTCACCGCCGCCGGACATTCGCATCCGAAGGTCGTTCAGGCCATCATCAATCAGGCGCAGAAGTTCATCCACATCGCCGGCACGGACTACTATTACGAGGTTCAGATTCGGCTGGCGGAGAAGCTGGCCTCCATCGCGCCCTTCGGGGAAAACGCCCGCATCTTCCTGACCAACTCCGGCACGGAAGCGGTCGAAGGAGCCATCAAGGTCTCGCGCTGGTACACCGAGCGCAAACACATTATCGCCTTCTACGGCGCATTCCACGGGCGCACCCTGGGGGCGCTCTCGCTGACGGCCAGCAAGGTCATCCAGCGCGACGGTTTCTTCCCGCTCATCCCCGGCGTGCATCACGTCCCCTATAATAACCCCTACCGCTGTATGCACGGCCGTGAAGAGCAGGCCTGCCGCGATCACTGCATGTGCGTTGATTACATCGAGGATGTGCTGTTCAAACGGGTGGTTCCGCCGGACAGCGTGGCGGCAATCATCCTGGAGCCGATCCAGGGCGAAGGCGGCTATCTGGTTCCCGACAGCCGTTTCGTCCAGCAGATTCGTCAGGTTTGTGACCGCTATGGCATCCTCATGGTCGTCGATGAAGTCCAGAGCGGCATTGGCCGTACCGGGAAGTGGTGGGGCATCGAGCATCATGGTGTCGAACCCGATGTGATCACTTCAGCTAAGGGTCTCGCCAGCGGGATGCCCCTGGGCGCGATCATCGCCCGCGAGCATGTCATGAGCTGGCCGCCGGGCGCGCACGGCAGCACCTTTGGCGGGAATCCGGTTTCGTGCGCGGCCGCTCTCGCCACGCTGGAACTGATCGAGCAGGGTTACATGCAGAACGCCATTGAGCAGGGCGAATACATCCACGAAGTGCTGGAAGAGATGCGCTCGCACCACCCGTCGCTCAAATATGGACGCATCGATGGGCGCGGCCTGATGATCGGCGCGGAACTGGTGCTGGACGAAAAACGCACCCCAGCCAAAGAACTCCGCAACCGGGTCGAGCGGCTGGCAATCGATGCTGGGCTGCTGATTCTGGGCTGTGGGGAGAGCGCCCTGCGCTTCTGCCCCCCGCTGATGATCGACCGGGCGACAGTGCAGGAAGGCCTGGAGCGTTTCGAGCGGGCGCTCACCGGAGCTGAGCGGGAAGCCGGACTGCTGTAAATAAACGAGTCCCCTTTGGCATCAAATCGTATTTTTTAAGGAGCTTGGCATGAAGACCGTGAAATTGACGCTGGGGCAGGCCATTGTCCGCTTCATGATGAATCAATATGTGGAGCGGGATGGTCAGGAAACGCCATTTTTCGCGGGCTGTTGGGGCATCTTTGGGCATGGCAACATTGGCGGGGTTGCTCAGGCATTACAGCAGTATGGGCCTGCGTTTCGCTACTATCAGACGCGCAATGAACAGGCCATGGTGATGGCGGCGATGGGCTACGCCAAAATGAAGAACCGCAAACAAACCTTCGCCTGCTTGTCCTCGATTGGCCCCGGCGCGACCAACATGGTGACGGGAGCCGCAACCGCCACGGTGAACCGCATCCCTGTTTTACTGCTGGCAGGCGATATTTTCGCCGAGCGGGTGCAAGCGCCTGTTTTGCAGCAGCTTGAGTCGGAACATTCGCAGGATATTTCAGTCAACGACTGTTTCAAACCCGTTTCGCGCTATTGGGATCGCATCAGCCGACCAGAGCAGGCCATCCAATCGCTGCCCGAAGCTATGCGTGTCCTCACCTCACCAGCCGATACGGGCGCAGTCACGCTGGCACTGCCACAGGATATCCAGACCTATGCTTTTGATTATCCGGCCCAGTTGTTCGAGAAACGGATCTGGGTGATTCCCCGCAACCGTCCTGACAGCCGGCAGATTCAACGCGCCGCCGAATGGATTCGCGCCAGCAAACGCCCGCTGATTATCGCCGGCGGCGGGGTGCATTACAGCGAAGCCTGTGACGCCTTGCAGCGGTTTGTCGAACAGACCGGCATTCCGGTTTCCGAAACCCAGGCGGGCAAAGGTTCACTGCTCTACGACCATCCTCTGAATCTGGGAGGGGTGGGAGTCACGGGCACGAAGGGCGCCAACCTGATTGAACGCGATGCCGATCTGGTGATTGGGATCGGCACGCGCTACACCGATTTCCCGACCGCCTCCAAGACAGCCTTCCAGAATCCTGATGTGCGCTTCATCAACATCAACGTGTTTGAAATGGATGCATTCAAGCACGCCGCCATTCCCCTGGTCGGCGATGCCCAGGCCACCCTGGAAGAACTGGCGCAATACCTGCAAGGCTACCGCACGGAAGAAAGCTACCAGCAGCTTGTCAGGCAGTACAATGCTGAATGGGATGCGGAAGTCACCCGCATCTACAACCTTGAACATGGCCCATTGATGAGTCAGGGCGAACTCATCGGCGCGGTCAACGAACTCTCTGATCCGCGCGATGTGGTGATGAGCGCGGCAGGCAGTTTCCCCGGTGATCTGCACAAACTGTGGCGTACCCGCGACCGCAAAGGCTATCACCTTGAATATGGTTATTCTACGATGGGCTATGAAATCGCTGGCGGCTTAGGCGTCAAAATGGCCGACCCCAGCCGGGATGTCTTTGTGATGGTCGGCGATGCTTCGTTCCTGATGATGAACAGCGAAATTGTCACCGCGATTCAAGAGGGTCTTCGGCTCATCATCATGGTCAGCAACAACAACGGCTATTCGAGCGTCGGGCGGGTATCCGAGCAAGTCGGCAGCGAAGGTTTTGGCTGCCATTATCGTTATCGCGGCGAGTCCGGTTGGTATGATGGCGACCCGCTGCCCGTCGATTTTGCCAAGATTGCTGAAGGAATGGGAGCCATCGGCATTCACGCCAACAGCAAAGATGCCCTGGCCGAGGCCATCGCCTTTGCCAAGCAGGCGGATCGCACAACGGTCATCGTGACCGAAACCGACTGGCATGAGCGGGTTCCAGGATACGGCTTCTGGTGGGATATGGCGACCGCGCAGGTTTCGGAAATGGAAGCGGTGAACGAGGCCCGGCAGCGTTATGAAACCGAAAAGAAAAATCAGCGCTATCTGGTTTAGGGCTGACGATGCCGATCGGGTTGTATGCTGGCGGTTTGCCAAACCTGGACTTCGAGTCGCTGCTGGGTTGGATACGACCATCAAGACCGGTTGATGAATGCGCGCGCAGGCATCATCTGGACTGCATAGGCTGAAGCTGGGATTCCCTGAAAGGGTCAGTGTCGATGCTCATTCGATCCAATCATGCAGCCTGGGGCGTCTTTGCGGAAGTGACGGCGCAGCAGGCGGGCTGGGAGCTGCTCAATATGGCTGCCCGCCGCCTGAAGCAGGGGGAACGGTGGGCGAGTCAGACAGATGACCATGAATACGTCCATGTCATCCTGGGGGGGCAGTGCCACATTCGCACCACGCAAGGGGACTTCCTGAATATCGGCGAACGGGTCGGTGTCTTCGCCGGGCTGCCATATGCGTTGTATCTTTCGCGCGGAGTGGCCTTTGAAATCGAGGCGCTGAGCGATGCTTTCGAGGTAGCTTCTTGCTGGGTTCCGACCAACCAGGATCATCCCGCCCAGTTAATCCCGCCCGCCCGTTGTTCGGTTGATCTGCGCGGCGGGGGCAGTGCCTCGCGCCAGGTCGTGAATATCATTCCGCCAGGTTTTGACTGTCACCGCCTGGTTTGCGTGGAGGCCTACATTCCAGGTGGCAATTGGGCAGGCTACCCGCCGCATAAGCACGATGTTCACCGCCAGGATGCCTCCGGCACGCTGCTGGAAGCCGACCTCGAAGAAATCTACTTCTATAAATTGCAACCCGAAGAAGGTTTTGCTCTACAGCGCATCTACAACGCCGAGCGCGATGCGACCTTTGTCGCACATCATAACGACATGATCCTGATCCACGAGGGCTATCACCCTACGATCAGCGCCCCTGGCTATACGACCTACTTGCTGAATTTTCTGGCGGGTTCGGCGCAGTCGCTCGCCAACAGCGATGATCCGGCTCACGCCTGGTTCAGGCAGGTCTGGGGAGCGCTGGATACCCGTGTGCCGCTGGTCAGCTCAGGTCAAGGATCGGCCTAGAGGCCGCTGTGCAATGTCGAGAATCAGAGTCACACTTCAAAAATCTGCCGTACAGGGAGCGTGAAGCCGGGCAGCAGATCGCCGCCGGTCAGAGCTTGGTCGGCAGAGAGGATGTACTCATCGTCCGCCGGGTACACTTCGACCACCTGCTGTTCCGGGAAAACCAACCAGACCAGCCTTACCCCATGCGCCAGATAAAAACGTGCTTTCTCGCGCAGCTTCCGAAACGAGTCCGTGGGTGATTTGATCTCGACGGCGAGATCGGGCATGAAGGGCACGGCTCCGTCTTCGGTGACGGGTTTGCTGAGGTCGGCCACAAACGAAATATCGGGCAGGCGGTCGTTCAGAGAGTCATCCGGCGGGCGACAGCGTGCCTCGACCGCGACGCGGCCGAGGCTTTTGCCTCTGACGAAGGCGCGTAGTTCTCCGGCGAGGTTGAGGGTGATGATCCCGTGCTGCTGCGTCGGCATCTTTTCGACGATCTCTCCCTCGATCAGCTCGAAGCGCCGTTCCAGGTTCTCCGGTTGGACGATGAAGTCTTCGTATTCGGCCACCGTCACGGCCTGTTTGCCGGCGAGCATCGCTCAGTACCCCTTCCCGCTGGCTCCAACGGATTCGCCGCGCTCGGCCTTGACGATCATAACGCCGGCGCTGGCTCCGATTCGGGTCGCTCCAGCCTTGACCATCGCGGCGGCATCCTGGTAGTTTCGCACCCCGCCGGACGCCTTGACGCCGATGTCCGGGCCGACGACCTTCCGCATCAGGGCAATGTCACTGACAGTGGCTCCGCCCCCGCCGAAGCCCGTGCTGGTCTTGACGAAATCGGCCCCGGCCATCTTCGCCACCTGACAGGCGATGACCTTCTCCTCGTCGGTCAGCTTGCTGGTTTCCAGGATGACTTTGCAGATCACATTGTGGGCATGGCAGGTCTTGACCACCGTGGCGATGTCATGGTGCAGGCCGCGGATATCGCGGCTCTTAATGGTGCCGATGTTCAGCACCATGTCGATCTCGCTGGCGCCGTTCTGGATGGCAAGCTGGGCTTCGTAGGCCTTGACCTCGGCTGGCGAGGCTCCCAGCGGGAAGCCAACCACCGTGCAGACCGCGACATCGCTGCCCTTGAGCAGATCAGCGCACAGCGGCACATAGGCGCTGTTGACGCAGACCGAGGCGAAATGATACTCACGGGCTTCTTGGCACAGTTGGGCGATCTCGGCCGCGCTGGCATCCGGCTTGAGCAGCGTGTGGTCAATCAGCCGGGCGATGCTCAGGTCGCGGGGGATGAAGCCCAGCCCGGCGCTGATGCGTCCCGCGCCGTTGCTGATGACCTGCTTCACCCGCTCGGAACACTCGCGCACGCAGCGGCCGTCCTTACATTCGCAGCAGTCCGCCCCGCAGCCGCCCGCCGAGGCCGGTCGAGGCGCGACAGCGGCAGGCTGGGCTGGGGCGACCGCTTTGGAGCGCGCCAGCACCTCGCGGGTGATCTCATCGACCAGACGTTCAAAATCGGCGCTGTTCATTCGGTTCATAGGTGTTTGTCTCTGGTGTGCATCATCTGAATTGCCTGCCCGTATCTACGCCGAGCCGCCCCGCAGGCGCTTGTCGAGCGCGATGATCTTATCGACCCGCTTGGCATGGCGACCCCCGCCGAAGGGCGTCGTCAGCCAAACCTGCACGATCTGTTTGGCGAGGGCTGTTCCAATCAGGCCTGCGCCCAGGGTGAGGAGGTTGGCGTCGTTGTGTTCGCGGCTGTTGACCGCCGTGGCGTGGTCGTAACACAGGGCGGCGCGGACGCCGGGCACTTTGTTGGCGACCATGCACGAGCCGATCCCGGCCCCGTCGATCATGATGCCGCGCCAGGCCTGCCCGCTGGCGACGGCTTCGGCCACCGCCAGCGCGAAATCGGGATAATCGACCGCCTCGGCGCTGTTTGTGCCGCAGTCGAGGATGGTATAGCGCGTTTGCAGTTCAGTTTTGAGCGCTTCTTTGAGCGGGTAGCCGCCGTGATCCGCGCCCAGGGCGATCACCTGGCCTTCGGGGGCAGCATAGCCGGCCTCGGATTCCGGGATCAGCTTCACGCGGCGGTCAAGGGCGGTGCTGTAAGCCAGCGGCGTGACCAACGCGCCCGGCGGCAAGCGCAGTTCGCCGCCTTCAGGAACCGCATTGACGGCGGCCTCGTCGATCACGGGACGGCTGCTGCCCTGTCCCAACTGGCGGCGGAGGGCGGCGGCAACGGCGCGGCGGATGGTTTGTTCATCAGACATGGCTGTTCCCCTGTATCTGCTGATGATTATATGCCGCGCAGGGAAAGCCACGCAATTGCCGGATGCAGCCGTGGAGGAACAATTATCCCCCGATGTGGTACATCTCGACTTTGGGGG
>CAZKXW010000068.1:0-28437 GCA_964556745.1 uncultured Anaerolineaceae bacterium | reverse complement strand
CAACGTCCAGCAGCGCATCTACAGCGTCATGACTCAGGTCATCGTCAGCGCCGTCGCCGCCTTGATTGTCGGCGGCCTCATCATCGGCGCGACGCAGTTCATGCGGGGCGAGCTGGCTGGCGTCATCCAGACCGATGCTGCTGCCTGGGCGCTGATGGGCGCGTTCGCCGCCGTCGGCGACTGGGGACTGTCATTCCTGCATCTCGGCTTTTACAGCGAAGTCTGGGCAACCATCCCCTACGCCCTTCTGTTCGGAATCGCCCTGCTGGGATTCGCGCTGCTCCAATCGGTGCTGACCGAGTGGATTCTGGCGCTGGCGATCCACCGCGCCGAGCGCATCGGCTAATCGACGATCAGCCGCCCGGATTCCGTGGTGCCAATAAGACCCTCGCGCTCCCAAAACAGCCTATAATGGGCATAGACCGTTGTTCAGGGTCACAACATCCAGGAGGAGCTATGCTGCGTTTACCTCGACGATTTCTGCTGTGCCTCGGTCTGACTGTCCTGCTCGGCTTTGCCCTGCTGCCCGCTCATCAATCCCGCTCGCTGGCTGGGGATATCCCCGTTGTTCCGGGCACGCCCGCCGTCGAACTCGAACCGCAGGTGTTGGTGGATTGGATTCAACTGCTTTACGACCGCGTTGAAACCGAGTTGATTTCCGCCCCGGCGGCGGCTCGCCTGTATGCCTATGCCGGGATCACAGGCTACGAAGCCGTCCGCTCCGGCATCGCTGACGCCTTCTCGATGGCCGGCCAGCTCAACCTAATGCCAGAAATGCCCTATCCCGATCTCGAACTGGAATACGACTGGATCGCCTCGGCCAACGGCGCGATGTCCACGGTCATAGCTGGCCTGTTCCCGGACTCGCCCGATACGCTGAAAGCTGTCAGCGCTTTGCGCGAGCGCTACATCAAATCCCGTGCGCAGAAAGTCGCGGCGGATACGTTGGAACGTTCGACCGCTTTCGGTGACAGCATTGGCGCGGCGATCATGGAATGGGTCGCCATGGATAATTTCGCCGAAACCCGCGACATGCCTTATGATCCCCCCAGCGGTGACCCCAGCCTGTGGGTTCTGACCTCGCCCGATCTGGAACCCGTCGAACCCTATTGGGGGCAAATCCGCCCCTTCGCCCTGTACTACGCTGATGGCTGCGCCGTTCCAATGAAGCTGGCCTTCAGCACTGACCCTGACTCGACCTTCTATAAGCAGGCACTCGAAGTCAAAACCATCGGCGATAACCTCACGCCGGAGCAAAAAGACATCGCTAGATACTGGGTCGATACCCCCGGCGAAACCGGCACGCCCGCCGGTCACTGGATGCTGATCGCCGCGCAGTTGGCCGACCAGCTTGATCTCAAGCTGGACATGACCTCGATGATGTTCGGTCTGGTGGGCACAGCCGTCGGGGATGCCTTCATCTCAGCCTGGTCGCTCAAGTATCAGATCAATCTGCTCCGGCCTGAAACCTACATCCAGGACTACATCGATTCAGATTGGCGTCCATTCATCGCCTCGCCAGGCTTCCCCGAATATCCCTCCGGGCATTCCGTCGTGTCAGGAGCCGCTACCGAAGTCCTGACCGGCATGTTCGGAACCGAAGCCTTCACTGACCGTTCGGGGCGTAAGCACGGCTTCCGCGAGCGTTCCTTCACCTCGTTCTATGCCGCCGCTTATGAGGCCTCTATCTCACGCATATACGGCGGCATCCACTACCGCGAAGCCATCGAAGGGGGTCTCGAACAAGGCCGCTGTATTGGCCGCAATGTGCTGGACTACGTCACCCTCCGTTCCAAGCCGCAGGGCGAGTAGCGTTACAAAAAAGGGACTGCGCGACGACCACGCAGTCCCTTTTTCAGTTTGATCCTCGTGGATCGAGGCCCATCGCAGCTTAGGTGGTAACAACCGAATTGTCGCCGCTGAAGGGATTCGGCACATACTTGTCGGCGTGCCAATCGTTGTGCCAGTCCGTCCCGTTGACCAGATAGCGGAACTGATATTCCCGCCCGGTTTCTAGTTCCAGAGTGATCGAAAACTGTCCACCCTTCTTGGCTTTTTTCATCGGGGTGGCCTTCTCGTCCCAGTTGTTGAAATCGCCCACCAGATAGGCGGACTCCGCCTTGACCGATTCGGGCAGGGTGAACGTCACTTTGCAGACAGGCTTGCTCTTGAGCTGCTGTTTCTTCAGCATCGAATTCTCTCTCCTCCAATTGACGAAGCGGGTCTCTTGAACCGACCCTGGGGACTTGCGCCCCGTTGGGCATTGTATGTACCTAAAATGCATCCGGCAAGGGTCGCTTTTGAATTCGCCCATAAATTCCAAACAATTAAGGAACATTGCCAAGCGCCGCACTCTTCTGATATGCTTTTCTCCATCGGAGAATCGAGCTTTCTAGCTCACACAACCCTCACACAATTCGACCGACTGAGTCAGGAGACTCGCTGAATGATTAAACCTGTCACGCGGATCAATGTGATCCCGAACCTGCCAGAGCCGCTGCGCCGTCTCCAGGAACTGGCCTACAATCTGCGCTGGGCCTGGGATCACGACTCCATCGCCCTTTTCCGTCGCCTCGACAGCGACCTCTGGGAAAAGACCAGCCATAACCCCGTCGCCATGCTGGGGCAGATCAGCCAGGAACGGCTGGATGCCGTCTGCAATGACCCGGCCTTCATGGCAAGTCTAGGCAGCGTTTGCGAATCCTTTGACGAGTATATGAGCTTCTCGAACACCTGGTTCGAGAAGCACTACGGCGACCTCAAGGATCGCCCGGTCATCGCCTACTTTTCGATGGAGTTCGGCATCACCGAATGTTTGCAGAATTACTCTGGCGGCCTCGGCGTCCTCAGCGGCGACCACCTCAAGAGCGCCAGTGACCTGGGTATCCCGCTGATTGGCGTCGGCCTGTTGTACCAGGAAGGCTACTTCCAGCAGTATCTCAACGCCGATGGCTACCAGCAGGAACTCTACCCGATCAATGACTACTCAGTGCAGCCCGTCATCCTTCAGCGCAATGCTGATGGCAGCCCCATCAAGATCACCGTTCCCATGCCGGGGCGCGATCTCTACGCGCAGATTTGGAAGGTGCAGGTTGGTCGCGTGCCTTTGTTCCTGTTGGACTCCAATGTCCCAGAGAACGAGCACGAAGAAGACCGCAACCTCACCGACCGGCTCTATGGCGGCGACCGGCGCACCCGCATCCGCCAGGAAATTCTTTCAGGCATCGGCGGCATCCGCGCCCTCGATGCGCTCGGCCTGCGCCCGACCATCTGCCACATGAACGAAGGCCATTCCGCATTTCTGGCGCTCGAACGCATTCGCCAGTTAATGAACGAGAAGAAGCTCTCCTTCCAGCAGGCGCGGGAGATCACCTCAGCCAGTCACATTTTCACTACCCATACGCCTGTCCCTGCTGGCCTGGAGCGCTTCGGTTTCGACCTGATCGACGAACACTTCACCGACTATTACCGCAGCCTCGGCCTCTCGCGGGATGAATTCCTGAACCTGGGCCGCGAAAACATGGGCACATATGAACTGTTCGCCATGCCCGTGCTGGCACTGAACCTATCCGCCGGTTCCAACGGCGTCGCCAAACTCCACGGCGAAGTCTCCCGGAAGCTGTGGCAGTGGCTTTATCCCCGTGTCCCCGAACATGAAGTCCCAGTCAGTGCCGTCACCAACGGCATCCACGTTCAGACCTGGATTAGTCGCGAAATGGCGACCTTGTTCGACCGCTACCTTGATCCCGCTTGGCGTAAAGAAGAGTCCCGCCCGGATGTCTGGAACAAGGTCGAAAGCATCCCCGACGCCGAACTCTGGCGCACTCATGAACGCCGCCGTGAGCGACTGGTGGCTTTCACGCGTATACGCTTGCAGAAACAGCTCGAGCATCGCGGCGCGTCCCAAAGCGAGATTCAGGGCGCCAACGAAGTCCTCAATCCCGACGCGCTGACCATCGGCTTTGCCCGCCGCTTCGCCACCTACAAGCGCGCCACCCTGCTCTTCCGCGACCCAGAGCGCCTCCGCCGCATCCTCAACAACCCGGATTGCCCAGTACAGATCATCTTCGCGGGCAAAGCCCATCCGCACGATACTGGCGGCAAAGACCTGATCCGTCAGATCGTCAACTTCGCCCGCCATGAGAACTTCCGCGACCGCATTGTCTTTCTAGAAAACTACGACATGAACATCGCCCGGCATCTCGTCCAAGGCGTGGATGTCTGGCTCAACACCCCGCAGCGTCCCAAAGAAGCCAGTGGAACCAGCGGCATGAAGGTCATCTACAACGGCGGCCTCAATTGCAGTATCCTGGATGGCTGGTGGGCGGAAGCCTACAGCGCCGATGTTGGCTGGGCCATCGGCAACGGCGAAGAGTATTCCGATAGTGACTGGGAAGCGCAAAACTTCATCGAGAGCGAGGCACTCTACAACCTGCTCGAACAGGACATAATCCCCCTCTTCTACAGCCGTGGGCGCGATGGCCTCCCCCGCGATTGGATTTCCAAGATCAAGAGCGCGATGCGGAAGCTGGCTCCTTACTTCAATACCCGCCGCATGGTCGAGGAATACACCCAGCAGTATTACATGCCCAACTTCAAGACCGTCAGTCAGATGACCCAGGGCGATATGAAGGAGGGCCTGGCTTTCTCTGCCTGGCGCAGCAAACTCGATAAAGCCTGGCGGCATATCCAGATCCGCAGCGTAGAAATCCCCGAAAAGCTCATCAAGGTCGGCACCGAAATCGAGGTTAGCGCCCTGGTCGATCTGGGGCAGCTCACCCCCAAAGATGTGCGCGTCCAGCTTTTCTATGGTCAGTTGAACACCCAAGGCTACATCACTAACAACGCCCAGGCTGTGGATATGATTTCCTCCGGTGTTGAGAGCAACGGAACCTGCCGTTTTACCGCCAAACTGCAGTACGTCAGCAGCGGCGAACGCGGCATCTCCATCCGCGTCCTCCCCTACCATCCCTATCTGCACACCTCGTTCCTGCCCGGCCTGATAACCTGGGCCAGCAGCTAACCGGAACCACACAGCAACAGGGGCTTCGATGAAGCCCCTGTTCTGCTCTTTCTCCTACCATGTATGGTCTGACTATCCCCGCAGCAAACGCGCGAGATCACGCAGCTTAGGCGTCTGCCCAGCCAATAAGCTCTGCACCCGGAACATCCGCCCCGCGAGCCCAATCATCAGTGCGTCGAAGACCGCCAGCAGTGCCAGACCGAGGATGATCTGCCAGACCGGAACTGTCGTCAGCGCCACCCGCATCACCATCGACAGCGGAGCCGTCAACGGAAACAAACTCAGAATCGTTGGCAGCGGCGCATCCGGCGTCATGATGAAAATGCTTAGGAAGTAGAACGGAATCACGGCCGGCAGCGTAAAGATCACCGCGTACTGCGGCCCTTCCTGCATCGAGTTAGAGATCGCCCCAACCGCGCCGTAAGCTGCCGCGAAGAGCAAATACCCGAACACGAAGTACAGCACGAAGATCACCAGCTTGTCAGGATCAAGCGACAGTCCGGCCAGCGTCGCCAGCGCGGGCACAGCATTCCCCGTTGCGATCCGCCCCAACAGCAGAATCGCCCCCATCCACACTGCCACTTGCAGCAGTCCCAGCGATCCCATCGCCAGTATCTTCCCCCCCAGCAGTTGGATCGGCCGCACCGTCGAGACGAAGATTTCGATCAGACGACTTTGCTTCTCTTCGATCACCGTCTGCATCAGGTAGCCGTTGGTCGTGAACACGCTCAGCATCATCACGATGGCAAACAGATAAACCACCAGGAAATCGGTGTCGAAGTTGTTCTCGGTCTGCCCCGTCGCATCACGCTGAAGGTTGATCTCGCGGAGGTTCACCGGATTGACCAGCCGGTTGAACAGGTCTTGATCGACCCCCTGCGAAAGCTCGCTCAGGATGAGCTGGCGCACCGGCGCGCTGCTCACCTGTGACAGCGAAAAGCGCGGCATCACCAGCGTCACATCGCCCGTCTCCAGGTAATCTGCCGGGATGACGTAGTACACGTCGATCTCGCCCGCGTTCAGCGCTGCTTCTGCTGCCGTCTCGTCGGCATACAGCGTAAACACCTCGCGCATATTCCCTGGATCAGGGAACATCCCCGTTTGATCGACGTAACCGGCTGTGCGGATACCTTGCGCGAATTCTTCCATGCCCCCCAATGGAGCTGTCGTCTCCTGGTCTTCCGGTGCGTTTCGGCTGTTCAGCTCACTAATGAACTGGTAGCCAAAGAACAGCGCGAAGCCCAGCAGCGGCACGCCGAACGTCATGAACAAATAGCCTTTGCGCAGAAAGTTCTGCCGCAGTTCATGGCGAAAGATGATCCACATCGAGCGCAACATCATCAGCCCTCCTGCTCCGCCGCATGGGCCGCCACGGTTTCCATCCGCGACGACGCCCGCAGCCCGCGCCACACATCGCGTAGGCTCAGGCGTTTGCCGTAGCGCAGCAGCGCCCAGCGGAACACCCGCGCCGAAAGCCACGCGATCAGAATCGTCGTGACCAGCAGAATCAGTATGCTCACCACGATCTGCCATGTCGGAACCGCGCCGAAGCCCAACCGCAGCAGCATCGTCATCGGCGACGTGAACGGAATGAATGTCAGAATCATCGCCGTCGTCCCGTTCGGCTCTGTCATGAAGTTGACGATGAAGAAGAACGGGATGATGAACAGGATCGACAGAATCGATGCATACTGCCGGCTCTCTTCTTCCGAACCGACCAGCGTCCCAATCCCCGCCTGGATCGCTGCAAGAAGGAAATATGCCAGCACGAAGTACACCAGGAGCATAATCATCAGATCGACCGGGAAGGCCACACCGTTCAGTGCCGGGATGTTCTGTCCGAAGCGGATCAGCAGTGCCCCTGCCGCCAACCAGATCACGATCTGCGTCAGCCCCAACGCCCCCAGCCCCAGAATCTTCCCGCCGAGAAGCTGCATGGGGGTCACGCTCGTCACCAAAATTTCCATGATCCGGTTCGTGCGCTCCTCGACGATGCCGTTCATCAGATACCCGCTGGTCACGCCCGCCGCGATCAGGAACACGAACGCAAAGATCATCGGAATGAAGATCAGCGCCGGAACATTGGCCTCGGTCAGATCGCGCCCACTGTCATTGGTATGAACGGTCAGTTCCACCGGATTCTGAATGCGATCCAGCGGCACGCTTGCTGGGAGCCGCTGGCTTAGGTTAGCCAGCAGAAACGTCTCGATCTCTTCCTCCAATGCCCCTGGCGACCCGCCATAACTGTACAGCGGCATAAAACCGTTCTGCAGATACTCCGGCGGCAGCACGAAATAGACTCCAATCGTTCGCGCATCCAGTTCAGCCCGTGCCGCCGTTTCATCGGCGAACGCGACGAACCGATCCACCCCATTTTCTGGAAAGATCGGGTTGGCGAGCAGGCCGGACTGATCGACATAACCGACCTTGCCGACTGACTCGATGTCGCTTTCCGAATTCGAGATCAGCGCAAAGATGATGAACCACATCACGAACGTGAAGATCGGAGCGCCAAACACGGCGAACAGGAACGCCGGCCGCCGCAGATTGTAAAGATACTCGCGCCGCGCGATGAGCCACATCTTGTTCATGACTCGCTGCCTTCGACTACGCGGATGAAGATGTCGTTCAGGCTCGGCACAGCCAGCTCGAAGCGTTCAATCCGCATGTTCGGATCAGCCGCAATCGCCGACAGTACCGAATCAGCCGTCACCCCTGCCTTCAGGTGGAGCATGGCCGATCTGCGTCCGTTCTCGGTGAATTCAACCTTTTCCACGCCGGGCAGCACTGCCCAGTTGCCCTGCCCTTCGACGATGATGGCGTGCAGCGCATACTGGCGGCGGATGTCGTCCACCGGCCCGTAGAGCTTCTGAACGCCGCGGTCGATCATCAGCAGACGATCGCACATCTCTTCAACCTGCGACATCTGGTGCGTACTCATCACCACCGTGCCCCCCTTCGACTTGAACTCGAACAGCAGGCCCTTCAGCGCCAGCGCGTTCACCGGGTCCAGCCCCGAAAACGGCTCGTCGATGATGATCAGTCGGGGTTCATGCAGCACGGTAACGGCGAACTGGATTTTCTGCTGCATGCCCTTGCTTAGTTCGCTGACCTTCTTGCGGGCGTGTTCCGCCAATCCCAACCGCTCCAGCATCGCCAGGCTGCGTTTGCGGGCTTCCCGTGGCGTGACCCCCTTTAACGTCGCCAGATATTCCATCATGTCCACGACCCGCACGTTGCGGTACAGGCCGCGTTCTTCCGGCAAATACCCGATGCGATCTTTGGTCGCGTCTGTCAGCGGCCCACCCAGCACGGCGATCCGGCCTTGATCGGGCTTGAGGATGTCTAGAATCATCCGCATTGTCGTCGTCTTGCCAGAACCGTTCGGCCCCAGCATAGCGAAAATCTCCGCCTGCTCGACATCAAAGCTCAGATTAGAAACGGCGCGAAAATCCCCATAACTCTTGGATATCCGGTCTACACAAATGGCTGCATCTGAGCGCATACGCGTTGACTCCTTCAAAGGCAGATTGAGCTTTCTACCCGCCTTAACACCAGAATCTATACGTATTTCGCCTCGTATTGGTTGCAATAGGGGGGTCGTGACTCGTTGGTTCAAGGCATCGCTTGTTGACATGTCGAGTGCATGTTACAATGCCGCTTTGCCAGCAAAATGTTAATTAGGGCTTCATAGGACGCCGATTCGTAAAAACGCCCGAAAAGCTCAATGCTAGTCTGTTGCGTCAGCTTGTAACCCGATGGTAAAATGAAGTTAAATGATCGAGCGAATTCTTCCTTAATGTTGCGATCCGTTAAACGGACAACACTTGCAGCCAATACAGGCATCAAGCTGTGCCCAACACCCATGCACATGGCATCGGAGGTCTTGATGAAGAAGCACATCCTGGTCGTAGATGACGAAATCGGCGCGCTGACCCTCATTGGCATCATGCTGGAACGCGGCGGTTTCGGCGTGCTGAAGGCCAAAGATGCCAAATCGGCCTTGAGCGTCCTCGACCAGAATACGCCTGACATGATTATCCTGGATGTGATGATGCCGGGCATGGATGGTATCGAACTCTGCCGTGTCATCCGTGGTCGCGCCGATACCGGCAAGACCCCCGTCTTGATCCTCTCTGCTCGTGGCGATGCTGAAAGCATCATGCGTGGCATCGAGGCTGGCGCTAACGACTATCTGCCCAAGCCCATTCTGCACCATGACCTCGTAGCCAAAGTCAAGGTCATGCTCGGCCAGAACGACCCCGCGCTCTAGTCAGTCCTGATATGTCGCCCTTCTATTGGCGCATCTTCACCGGATGCGCTCTGGATTCACTCACTTCATGCCCCGTACAGCGACCGGTAAATGCTGTAGAACCCGTAGATGCGCTGCACATAAATCCGCGTGCTTTCAATGGTGATCGCTGTCATATACTGGTCAGGATCGCCGCCGGAGAGTTCTACCCAGTTCAGCGCTCGTCCCGGCCCCGCGTTATACGCCGAGAGCGCCACCTGTACATTCCCGTCGAACAGTCTTAGCTGCTCCGCCAGATAGAACGCCCCGAACTCGATCCCCGCATACGGCCGGAACAGATCACTGTGCTGATAATCCGGCCACTGCAATGCATCGGCGATATACTGCCCTGTCGCCGGAACCACCTGCGTCAGCCCCTTCTCCCCCGCCCCCGCCGTCGCATAAGTATCGAACAGGCTCTCATGCCGAATCAGCGAGAATATCAGCAGCGGATCAATGTCGTACCGCGCCGCGACATCTTGCACCACGCTCAGATAGTAGATCGGGTAGCGCAGCCGCGCGATGTACAGCGGCACATCCAGTGTACCCGCCCCCGCCGCCCGGATGATGTTCGCCCCCGCCAGCACCGACGGATTATAGGCTTCGATCCCCCGCAGGAAGATCGCCAACTGGAAGGACAGCAGCCCATCCCCATTATAGGCATCGATCACGTCGCGGAACTCGACCTCTGCCGCGTCATACGCCCCCACCGCCCACAATTCATTCCCTCGGATCAGCCGCGCATCTGTCTGGAGCGCCGGCGACAGCGGCCAGAGCGCCCCCTCCTGCGTCAGGCTGAACGTCTGCCGCAGCCAGCTTTCCGCCTCTGCCAGATCGGCCGCCTCATCGAACGTGAACCGGTAGCTCGTCGGCCGCGCGAACGAATCCCGCCCCAGCAGAATATCCCCTGCCCGCGCGCTGAAATAGCTGTCCGGCGACGCCTCAATCGCCAGTTGGAACGCCTCCGTCGCCGTCCGCGAGTCCCCACGCATCTGCGCCAGCCGCCCTACCCACAGATACGCTGCCGCCTGATCGTCACCGGTCGCGGTCGCCGCCAGCCGTGCATACAACCGCTCGGCCCCCGCAGTGTCATTGGTGTTATAGGCCGCCGACGCCGCCAGGAACAACCCGCTCCGCGCCTGCTCCGTGTCAGGGTACAGTTCCGCCAGCCGCTCGAACACCTCCCGCGACTGCGTGGGATTATCGTTTGTCCCGTATAGATACCCTGCCCGCCACAGCGCCTCTGCCGCCTCCGGCAGGTAGTTATACGTCTCGGCCATTTGCAGATAGTGGGCAATCGCCCCCGGAATATCCCCAGACAGGAACTTCGTCCGCCCCTGTTCCAGCAGTGCCTGCCCGAACAGCGGATCGGTCGGGTACTGGTCGATGATCGTCTGGAAGGCCACCACTGCCGCCGACGGATTCCCGATCTCGCGGTACGCCCGTCCCAGCAGCAGATGAAGCTGCGCCGGAATCGCCGAAAGGACTCGCTCCGTCGTGTACTGCGTCAGTGCGTCGATGGCGTCCTGATAATCCCCGTAATAAAAGCTCACTTGTCCGCGCAGATAGGCATCCACTTCGCGATTTGCTGCAACCAACGCCTGCATCGCCTGGTACGCTTCCGGGCGCTCCGGATACGTCTCGAAGATCGTCAGCATCCGCGCCAATCCCGCCTCGATATTGCCCGCCTCCAGCAGCGTTTGCGCCGCCCGGAACTCAATGGTCGCCCGGTACGGTGCATTCCGCGCCACCTGCAAGATCGCCTCATACTGCGCCAGCGCCTGCTGCGGCTGGCCGGCCGTGACGTACACCTGCGCCACCTTCTCCCGCAGCGCCAGCAGCGGAACCAGCGTCCGCCCCGCATCCGTCGCCGCCTGATAGCTGGCGAGCGCCCTCTCCGTCTGCCCCAGCGCCAACTGCGCGTCCGCTATCCGCTCCCACACATAACTGTCGATCAGCCCCGGCCGCAGGCCGAGATACTGCTGGTAATCATTCAGCGCCGCCTGCCACTGCGACAAACCCAGGTAGGCATCGCCGCGCAGGAAATACGCCTGCGCCAGCCGTCCATCCGTCGGAAACCGCGCAAGGAACTCCGTCAGCGCATTTACCGAGTCGCTGAACAGACCCTCGCGCAGCGCCGCCCGCCCCAACCCGAACGCCGCTGTCGCCACCACCTCAGCCGGAGCCGAACCCGTTTGCAGGATACCCTGAAATGCCGCCACAGCCCGCTCGAAGTACCCATTGGTCAGATCTTGAGCAGCCAGCTGTAAAGCCACTTCTGGCGGGATTGTCGGCGTCGGGGGAATCGTCGGGGTAGGAGTCAGGGTCGGCGTCTCGGTTGGCCCGGCAGTCGCCGCCGGCGGAGTCGCCGTCACCACGATCACGCTCGGTTGCTCCACCAGATTGCATGCCGTTGCTACCAGCATGACCAGCACAACCATCCATCGAAACGGGTTGTAACGGAACTTCGGGTGTCTCATGGCCTCCGACTTGTCAGGCTAACGACCGGACTGGCCGCATTATGGCCACAACGCCGACGGGCTGTCAATAGCCCCACCCGACGTGATGCCTACGCTGGATCGAGGTCGCCGCTCAACCACGGCATCCCGAATCCCACCACCAGATGCCCAGCCTCAGCCAGCGCCTGTCCCAGTTCCGCTGTCTGCGTAAACGACCACCAATGCGCCGCCGATGGCAGAATCCCCACGCCGAAATCCTCCACCACCAGCGCGCTCAGATCGCGCCGAACAAAACGCGAATGCGTACTCGCCATCTGCGGCGCAGCCTGATCCGTCCGCGTTAGCGTCACCCGGAACCGGGAAGGATTTCCCGCTGCCCACAGCGTATCCGAATAGCTTAGCAGTTGGAACTCGATGAATGCCTTCAGTCCATCTTCCAGCGGCCGGACGAACCGGAACAGCCCACCCGCCCATTGAGTCGGTCGGTCTTCCAGCGTATACCCCGCCGCGCCGAAAGCCTGCCCCACCACCGCTACCAGAACCAGCCGGAAGCTCTCCTGGGGCGTATCTGTCATCATGAGCGTGACCCGTCCAGCAGCCGCGCCGTATCTGCCGTCGTCGTCACCGGCATCTGGCAGACAAACCTCCGGCACACATAAGCCGTCGGCTGTTCCCGAATCGCCGTCCGGTCGCGCAGCAGCGGGATCGTCTCCGCCCCCACCACCCCATCTGGCGAAAGCGCCGTGACAACATTCGGTCGGTACGGTTTCTGGATGACCTCCAGCAGTGCCCGCGTTTCCGCCTGCGTCGGATCACCCACTACTGCCACTTCGTCCACCCCGCCCACCAGCATATCAGCCGCGCTCAGCCCTTCGCCGAACGCATTCGGATACTGCCGCATCGCTTCTGTCAGCAGCGCCAGCGTTCCTGTCGCGGCGGCTTCGTACCGAGCTTCCCTAGTGTAAGCCGCCAGACGGATCAGATTCCGGGCCATCATCGCATTGCCCGATGGCACAGCGTTGTCCTGCATGTTGCGCGGCCGCACGATCAGCGCCTCGTGGTCGTCGCTCGTATCGAAGAACCCGCCGTCCGGCGCAGCGAAGTGCCCCAGCACGAATTCGCACAGGCTCCGCGCCGCCTCGAACCACTGCAGATCGAACGTCGTCTGGTACACTTCCAGTAAACCGTCGATCAGACAACCGTAATCTTCCAGCGTCGCGTTGATCTTGCTCACGCCGTCCTTATAGCTGCGGAACAGCCGCCCATCCGCTTGCCGCATCTGCTGAAGCAGAAACATCGCGTTCTGGATCGCCGCCGCCCGGTAATCTGTCCGGTCCAAGACCCGCGCCGCTTCCGCCAGGCTCGCCAGCATCATCCCGTTCCACCCCGTCAGGATTTTGTCGTCCAACCCCGGCGCGATCCGCTGCGACCGCACCGCGAACAGCTTGTTCTTGATCGCCGCGATCCGCTCCCGCAGCTCCTCCACCGTCAATCCCAGCCGCTCAGCGATCACCGCGTCCTCGTTCGGCACATACAGGATATTGTGACCCTCGAAGTTTCCACCCGCGCTCATACCCCAGTATTCCACCGCGATCCGCGCCTCGTCACCCAGCAGCGCCTCTACTTCGGCCAGACTCCACACGAAGAACTTGCCCTCCTCGCCTTCGCTGTCCGCATCCGTCGTGCTGTAGAACGCCCCTTCTGGTGTGGTCATCTCCCGCAGGATGTAGTCGTAGATTTCACTGGCGATGGTCTTGAAGAACTCATCCCCCGTCACCTGATAGGCGTGTAGATAGACCCGGCTCAACTGCGCGTTGTCGTACAGCATTTTCTCGAAGTGTGGAACCAACCACACCGCGTCCACACTGTAGCGGTGGAACCCGCCGCCGATCTGATCATAGATGCCGCCGCAGGCCATCTGCCGCAGCGTATGCGTCACCCAGTGCAGCGCGTCCGCGTCCCCCGTACGGGCGTGCGCGCGCAGCAGGAACTCCAGGTTCATCGGCTGCGGGAATTTGGGAGCGCCCCCGAACCCGCCGTGCGCCGGATCAAATCCCTGCCCGATCCTCCGGTAGGCCGTCGTCAGCAGATCGGCATTCAACTGCGCCGCATCCCCGCCGATCCCCAGGAACTCCCGGTTCAGGGCGTTGGTCAGATTGTCCGCCGCGTCTTCCACCTGCGCCCGCCGCTCACGGTACGCCTCTGCCACGCCGACCAGCACCTGCCGGAACGCCGGCATGTTGAAGCGCGGCTCGCGTGGATAATACGTCCCGCCGTAGAAAGGTCGTCCATCTGGCGTCAAGAACACCGTCATCGGCCAGCCGCCATGCCCGCTGAACGCAATCACCGACTGCATGTAGATGTCATCCACATCCGGCCGCTCTTCCCGATCCACCTTGATGTTGATGAACTGGTCATTCATGATCCGCGCCGTCGGTTCATGCTCGAAACTCTCATGCGCCATCACATGACACCAGTGGCACGCGCTGTACCCAACACTCAGCAGAATCGGCTTGTCCTCAGCCTTCGCCCGCGCGAACGCCTCATCCCCCCAGGGATACCAATCTACCGGATTATCGGCATGCTGCCGCAGATATGGGCTGGTTTCATGCTGCAAACGATTCATCGTATTTCATTCCACCCTCGACTCAATTGACGATACATTCCTCAACCATCTCCCCCCTTGATCCTTCCCATCCTCCCCAACCCCCTGATCCCCAAAAACGTCTTCGTAAGGACGTTCTTCTGGGCGTTCGAGTCTACCCCTGATTACGGATCAACCTTGAGAGCTTCAGGATGCAAGCATTCATAAGACACCAAAGAGTTACCAAAATGTCACCCTAAAGCCCTCATTTTGTGCTATCGTAGACATACGGACAGGTAGCGGCATGATGCATCCTGCCCTGGCTGCCCAGGAGATGAGCAGCCCGCTGACACGCTTCCTGTCCCTTCAGTGGACAGGGTTTTTCGGCAGCCGGATCACTTGAGTGTCCAGCGTCGATCCGCACCTTCACAACCCATCGAATGCGATTATCGAATCGCCCCGTTGTTGCAAATTTCACCGAGTTGCAGCTGCAACTTTTTCAACTTTTGCAGCATTTCATCGATTTGCATTTGCAGCATTTGTGGCAAATTGCCGCTTACATGCAAGGGTCGTGGCACAGAATTGCCGCCATTTGTGCCAATTTACCCGTCCGACATTTCGGACAATTCTCAAGATTCTCACATTCTCATTCTTATCATTCTTATCGTTTCTCACCTATCGTTGTATATTTCTATCAACTATAAACTATCAAAAATTAACTTCTTCCCGTCCTACCACGTCTCCCCGGTATCGACCTTCCAGTTCAACGGAGATGGAGCGGGGGCAGCCGCCGGAGGAACGACCTGCCATACCCACGACAGCCAGTCCGCCATCTGAAGCCGCGTCTCCCGTGTGATCCGTACTGCCGCCTCGCACCCACGCGGCGAGAACGCATAGAGCGAAAGGAACTGCCTCCGCTGGATACCGATCACGTAATCATGCTCCCAACGATGTTCCCCCCACAGGAATGTCTGCGAGTCCGTCTCCCGCTTCAGGAAGGCCAGCCACTCGCCGCACACCATCGGATTCAGGTCATCCAGGTGAAAGTGCATGGTCATCATCGAGCCATACGTGAACGACAGGTGCAGGATCGCCTCCCCCGGTTCTCCCTCAACCACCAGCGTCGAGACCCCATCGGCCGTCGCCAGTGATCCGCGTGGCACGCCCTTGTTCTTGAACCGCGCCACCGCCAGCAGCGGAACCGTCGGATACCGGCTCTTCAGTTCGCCAACCAGATCGATCTGTCCCGCGAAGAACTGCCTCAGCAGCCAGGGCGCGTTTGGCGGGATGCGCTGCGGGGGAGCCATGCCCTCGTTCGTCTCCAACAACCGGCGCGAAGGAATCGTCCGGCTGTCCGGCTCCGTCGCGGCATTGTGGCGTTCATCACTCATGCGTGACCATCCTTACGGCGAGACATATTCTCAGCCTGCTGCGTGGCGACTTGTGCTGCTGTTCAGCTTAACCTACCCCAACCCACCGCGCAAATTCGCTGTGCTGAGCGGTCGGAACGCCGCGCACCCCACAAAATTGGGGGCTTTCGACCGTGATTTGTTATATCGATATGACGCGCCGCTCATGCAGTTCTAACGCGCTGGACATATCCTTGTGCCAGATAATACAGGCCATTACGAGTATGATTGCTGCGCCTTTCAGCGCAAAGCCATGCTCAAAACAGAGATGAGTGAGGGAAAACAGTGCAACCTCCCGGCAACGATAAGAAACCCACACCGCCGCAGAATAACAACAATTCGCCGTGGTCCAACTTCAAGATTCCCCGCTGGGTTTGGCCAATCCTCTGGATCGTCCTGATCCTGTGGACATTTTCGCGCGTGCAGGACATGATGGACTTCGCCAGCGGCGACCAGCCTGTCACCGTCGCCTATTCGTTCTTTCGCGATCAGGTCACAGCAGGCAACGTGGCGACCGTCACCTTTCAGGAAGCCGTGGTACGCGGAATCTTCCGTGAACCGGTGGTCTATCCGCCGGATGGCTCGCCGCTCCTCGACACTATCCGACAGCAGAGAGTCCTGCGCTTCACGACCACGCTGCTCCCGGTCAACGACTCCGAGCTGCCCAACCTGCTCGCCCAGCACGATGTCACCGTGACCTCGCAGTTTTCGGAAACCTCGCCGATCCTGCTGTTCCTGCTGAACTTTGGCCCCATCCTCATTATCATTGGCTTCTTCATCTGGTCGGCCCGCCGGGCACAGGGTCAGATGGGCAGCGTCTTCGGCTTTGGCCGCACCCAGGCGCGGGAATACACCGTCGAACGCCCCAAAGTCCTCTTTAGCGATGTCGCCGGACAGGACGCTGCCAAGAGCGAACTCGTCGAAATCGTCGATTTCCTCAAGGAACCCGATAAGTACATCGCCCTCGGAGCGCGTATCCCGCGTGGTGTCCTGCTGATCGGCCCGCCCGGCACGGGCAAGACCCTCATGGCCCGCGCCGTGGCCGGTGAAGCCAACGTCGCCTTCTTCAGCATATCCGCTTCCGAGTTTGTGGAAATGTTCGTCGGCGTCGGCGCCAGCCGCGTCCGTGACCTCTTCAAACGCGCCAAGGATGCCGCCCCAAGCATCGTCTTCATAGACGAAATCGATGCGGTTGGCCGCCAGCGCGGGACTGGTCTGGGCGGTGGTAACGACGAGCGTGAACAAACCCTCAACCAGCTTCTCTCGGAGATGGATGGCTTCGACCAGACCGAGAGCGTCATTGTCATGGCTGCCACCAACCGCCCCGATGTCCTCGACCCGGCACTACTTCGCCCTGGCCGCTTTGACCGTCAGGTGACGGTCGCCCTGCCCGATAAGAGCGGGCGCGAGAACATCCTGAAGATTCATACAAAGGGCAAACCCCTGGCTGATGATGTGAAGATCGAAGACCTCGCCAAATCAACCATCGGCTTCTCTGGGGCTGACCTCGCTAACTTGGCGAATGAAGCCGCCCTGACCGCCGCTCGGCGCAATGCCCGTCGGATCAGTATGCGCGACTTCCTCGATGCCTTCGACCGCATCGTCCTCGGCACGGAAAGCCCACCGCTTTCTAACGAACAGGAACGCCGCGTCGTCGCCTACCATGAAGCCGGCCATGCCATCGTCGGGGCGCTTACCCCAGGCGCGGATCCCGTCTTCAAAGTGACCATCGTACCGCGCGGTCAGGCCCTTGGTGTGACCGCCTCCCTCCCGGATGATGACCGCCGCAATTACTCGAAAGAGTACCTGATGGCGCGGATGCTGGTGCTGCTTGGTGGCCGCGCTGCCGAAGAAGTCGCCATCGGTGAAATTACCACTGGCGCATCCAACGACCTCAAGCGCGTCACCGAGATGGCCCGCCGCATGGTATCTGAGTTCGGTATGAGCGAAAGTATCGGCCCGCTGAACTTCGGAGAGAACGAGCGCCAGCCGTTCCTGGGCTACTCGCTCTCACAGGGGCGCACCTACAGCGAAGAAACCGCTGCCCGCATCGACGCCGAAGTCCGCCGCATCGTGGACGATGCTTATGCCCGCACGCTCGATCTCATCCGCCGCAACCAGGATAAGCTCGATATGCTGGCCCAGGAACTCCTGACCAACGAAGTCGTCGATGGCAGCCGCGTCCATGCCATTGCTGAGGGGAACCCCGGCGCACATCTCCCGACGGAGACACCCGCCCCCGTCAGCCCGAACTGATTTCGTCTGCTTCAACAGAACACCCTGCGCACGGGCGGGGTGTTCTGTTTTTCGGAGTGTTAGCAGACCTAGTTAAGTGTGCTGCATTTCCGCCTTGTGAGCAGCGATGATCTGCTGCGTCAAGTGCGCCGGAACCTGCTCATAATGGCTCAGCTTCATCGTATACACGCCGCGCGCACCCGTGATCGAGCGCAGCACATTCCCGTAGCGCATCATTTCAGCATAGGGAACCTGTGCCGTGATCGTGCCGCGATGCCCCTCGGTATCCATCCCCTGAACCCGGCCGCGCCGCGTGTTGAGGTCGCCCATCACATCGCCCATCATGCTCTCTGGAACCACGATGGACACGTTCATGATCGGTTCCAGCAGCACTGGACCTGATTCCTCAAAGACCTTCTTGAAGGCCTCACGCCCAGCAATCTGGAAGGCGATGTCCTTTGAGTCGACCGGGTGTTCCTTCCCGTCAAAAACCACCGCCCGCACATCGATGATCGGGTAGCCCGCGATGACGCCTTCGCCCAGGACCGAGCTGATGCCTTTTTCGATGGACGGCAGAAACGCTTGAGAGATCACACCACCGACGATTTGGGTTTCGTACACAAACCCACCGCCCGGATTAGGTTCCAGCCGCAGGTGGACTTCGGCAAACTGCCCCGCGCCGCCGCTCTGCTTCTTGTGACGGTAGAAGTCCGAACCCTGCCGCGTGATCGTCTCCTTGTAGGGCACTTTCGGCATGACTATTTCCATCCCCACGCCCAGCTTGGCCGCCCGGCTGATCGCCAGGTTGACATGCGCCTCGCCCATACCTTCTACAATCGTCTGCTTGACATCCGGGTCTTGCCGCCAGCGCAGCGTCGGATCGGCCTGCGACAAGCTCGTGAGGATTGTTCCCATCTTGGCGCTGTCGGCCTGGGTCTTGGGCAGCACCGCCACTGCGTAGAGCGGATCGGGAAATTCAGGCCGGACGATCTGGATCGGGCTGGTGCGGGCACAGAAAGTATCGCCCGTCTTGGTTTCGGTTAACTTGGCGACCACACCAATGTCGCCCGCATGCAGCTCCGTCACAGGCATCTGTTCCTTACCGCGCATCACCAACAGCGAGTTGAAGCGTTCCTCAACCCCGCGCACCGAATTGAAATATCGTCCATCCGAACGCACTGAGCCGGAGAAGATTCGGAAGTAGTTGAGCGTCCCGACGAAGCGGTCATTGGTCGTCTTGAAGACATAGACTGCCAGCGGGCCTTCATCGTTTTGTGGTGCCAACAGGTAGTCCCGCTCGCCATCCGGCTTCTGGAACTGCACCCGGCGCTGCGAAGGCGGCGAGACATATACCATCAACGCTTCCGTCAGCGGGACCGTGCCGATGTTCTTCGCCCCAGAAGTAACGAACACCGGGACGGTCTTCAGATAAGCGTCACGGGCTGCCTTGCGCATCCCGTCGCGGATTTCCTCGTTGCTGAGTGTACCTTCGGAGAAATACTTCTCGATCAACACATCATCCGCCTCGGCCGCTGCTTCGATCAATACCGTGCGCGCTGCCTCGGCTTCATCCTTCAGTTCTTCGGGAAGATCGGAACGATCCTTCCCTGGCCCCATGTAAGCCTTCATCGTCAGCAGATTGATGACCCCGCTGAAATTGGCCTCGGAGCCAATCGGGAGCATCACCGGGATAAACTTGTAACCCGGAAAACTGGTGCGGAGGCTTTCCAGCGTGCGCTCGAAGTCCGCGTTCTCCCGATCCAGTTTGTTGATGGTCACAATAATCGGCTGTTGGTAGACCTCGGCATACTGCCAGGCCAGTTCCGTGCCAACTTCGACCCCCGCGATAGCATCCACCACCACGATGACCGAGTCGGCCACTCGAATGGCATTCTTGGTTTCACCCTGGAAATCGGTCATACCGGGAGTATCTAGAACGTTGATTTTGACTCCTTCAAACTCCAGTGGAACGAGCGACGTGGACAACGAGAGGCCACGCTCTTTCTCGTCATCGTCCCAATCCGAGACCGTACTTTTCTCCTCCACCCTGCCCATGCGGTTGATAGCGCCGGTATTGAAGAGCAGGGCTTCCACCAGCGTGGTCTTACCGGCGCCCTGATGGCCCACCAGAGCCACGTTCCTCAACTGGTCGCTTTGATACTCTTTCATGAAATGATCTCCTTAGTTTGCGGATTCGGCATCAGCAGGGAGGGATTCCCCGCAAAGTTCTCTGTGTCTGTTCCGCCGATTTTAAGGCGGGGTTAAGCTGTTGTCAAAAGGCATGGGCTGAAATAAAAGGGGTGGCTGTCGCGACAGCCACCCCTTACACACGAGAACCGAAGACTTTCTCAGACTTACAGATAGGTCGTAACTGACTAATCTACTCCCAGGACAGCGGCCCCGAACGTCCGAAGTCCACGCCGATGGTGGTGAGGTCGCGGATATCGACCAGACCATCCCGGTTGACATCCGCCTCCACAATCGGCGCGAGTACATTGAAGTTGGCCGCGATCAAGGCGGCATCCCTCAGGTCGATGACATTATCCAGGTTGGTATCTCCCGCCGTGAGCGTCACAGGCGCGAGGTTGACCACCTGCCCGCCCGTCAGCGAGAAACCAACCTGCACGGACAAGAAACCCACGGCTCCAGCGTCGATGCGGTAGTTTCCCGGCTGAAGCCCTCCAAAGGCGAACATCCCGACGCTGTTCGTGACCGTCTGAAGCGTCGAACCGTCTGGTAGGGAGAGGATGACGACAATACCGCTTGAGTCGTTTCTTAGGGGCAGCAGAATTTGGCCGGACACCCCCGCTGGCGCTTCCGATACGACGGGTGCATCCACGACAATCGGGAGCGGATCCAGCACAACGACAGACTCAGCAATCGGCTGTTCGACCACAGGCTGCGGCTGCACAGGCGCTTGATTGTCCACCGGACCAGCAGGCTGTCCGACCGCGGGCACGACCATCGGATCAGCAGGCTGAGGCTCAACCACGGAAACACTCACCGGATCGACTGGCAGCGGTTCGACCGCTGGGGGTTGATCCACGGGTGGCTGTTCCACCGGGAGCGGCTCGGTTGGCGGAGGCACAACTGGATCGACCGGAGCCGGTTCGATCCCAGGTTGCGGTTCAACCGGGGCGGGATCAACAGGCAGCGGCTCCACAGGAACAGGTTCCACCGGCAAAGGCTCCACTACGCGGGGCTGTTCGACCTGAGTCTGTTCCGTAGTTGCATCGACAGTCTCGACTGAAAGAGGCGTCTCCGTTGGCACTGGAACGCCTTCATCCGCTGCCGTCAGGAAGGTCATCAGACCTGCGGACATGAACAGCAGTCCGCAAAACCCGATAACCAGATAACTAGGAAGTCGTCGCTTCACAGAAGAGACTCCTATTAATACTCGCTGGCAAGCGCATAGTCGTTCGGCAGCGCCAGGCGCGTTCGCATCCGCGAATACATTCCCACGCTGACTGTGAGCAGAACGATGCCGACGAAGAAGAAAACGATCGCTGAGGCCATCATCAGCCCGTCATTCCGCAGCATGAAGGTTGTATCGGTGACTGGGGCTGCATCATGCCCGTGTTCAGCCTGGGGAGAAGCCTTCAGCGCCGGATTATTGAACATGGTGACCTGATTCGGATCAACAGCGGTCACCGGAGGCGACACCTGCCCCACTGATGCGCTGGCCGACGCCGAAGCAACGGTGACAGGTGAAGTCTCAATCTGCGCCGCAATCTGGTTCACCTTCTGGGCAACCAACTGACCGCTCACTTCAGTGAACTCTGGCGAGACGAAGCTGGCCTGCGTCACGCTGATCGCAACCGGACTATCCTTCAGGGCGCGAAGCATTATCGTTCCCAGGATGCCATCCCCTGTCACAGGCTTGGCCGGCTGCATCAGGGTCAGTGCATACTCAATGACGCCCTGGCTGGCATCAGCGATGTTCCGCAGCGCGAATCCCGGCTCATTCGCAAAAAATGCACCCGGCGCGACCGCCTCTCCGTCGGTCACAATTACTTCAAAGGCGCTCGGATCGTAGGCGATTTTGAAGCTGGTTCCATAGACATTCACCGCCCCGCTGACGTTGACGGTCAGATTCACGGTTTGTCCGACAGCAGCTTGCTCCGCATCAGCCGCGATGCTGAGCGTCGGAGCATTGATGGTATCCTGGGCGCCCACTGCGCCCAGCGCGAACGACCACACCAGCGCAAAAACAATCAGACTCGTCCAGATCAGTTTATGGTTCATCGTGTGTCCTGCCTCTAACACATATCCTCGTCGTTATCTATCACATCGAGGGACAGGAGCAGCCTGCCCCTGTCCCCCAGACCGACCAACCAACCCTTATTCGAGGATGATTGGCGCGGCCAGGTTAAAGTTACCGCCGATGATCGCCAGATCGCGGATGTTGATCAGTCCATCCATATTGATATCGGCATTGGCCGGAGCTGGATTGACTGGCAGATCAAAGTTCGCGCCTACGAGAGCGGCATCGCCCAGGTCGATGACCCCGTTGTCGTCGGTATCGCCACCCGGCAGGATCAGCGTACCCAGATCGATCACCTGACCACCTTCCGCTACGGTGACCAGCTTGCCAATCCGCAGATGATGCATCCCAATTGCCGTAACTCCGTACACGCCTGGAGTGACATCCGTAAAGGTATACATACCATCTGCACCCGTTGTGATTGTCGCCAGCACCGTGCTATTCGTAACAAGCTGCACAGTGATGTTGGCATTATCGGGGCCGTTTTGGTAAGCCATCTTCCCCGTAATTGTCGTGAGTGTCGGCGGCGGAGTCAGTGTCGGTGGGTCTGTCGGTTCTGGTGTCACCGTTGGCGGCTCAGTAGGTGGCGGAGTCGCGACAACTGCGCCATTGAAGCTGCCGTTCATCACGGTCAGTGGCAGTTCTTTACCATCCTTATCGACCGCCAGCGCTGCGCAGGTTATGCTGCTGCTGCCCGCACCAGCAACGGTGTAATACAGCGCATAGGCGATGTCGCTTCCACTAAACGCTGTACTCGGCTGAAGCAGGCTCGCGCCGGTTGTCCATCTGCCATCCGGCTGGAAACCTTTGTCTACAAAGAAGCTGTTGCTCTGGTTGAAGATCACCCCGTCCTGGCGCTGCGTCCCGGTCAAGACAGCAGGGTCCACCGAACACTGCGTTTGCAGACCGTAAACATTCTGGACGTTTGCCAGCTTCAGGTGGACGTCGACCATGTCGCCCACATTGGCACTCGCCGGATCGACTTCGACGATCAGCGTCGGGCCGGTGGGTTCCGGCGTCGGCGTCGGATCGGGCGTCGGATCAGGTGTCTGCGACGGATCAGGCGTCGGTGGAGGCGGTGGCTGCGGAATCGGGCCGGTGGGTGCCTGCACAGGATAAGTCAAGGCCCACGCACCTACAGGGAATCCATCGGCAAGGACCATAGGTTCATTGCCATTCAGATTCCCGCGATAGGTGTAATCGGCAACCGCTCTGAAGACATCCCGCGTGCAGTAACAGGGTACGGTTCTCCAGGAAGTGTTGGCGACGAACTGCTTAATCGCCCCTGGGGTTCCGGCAGCAGCTAACTGACCATATGGATCCGTGTAGAACTCGCTCGGCCCTGTGTTGTTCACTTGCTGAACAAAGGCAATCAGCCCCCGTTTGTTACCCGACCATCGTGTATTCCAGAATGACGCACAATCTTCATCGGGATTCTGGAATTCACACATATAACGAATCTCGGTTGGGTTGTTGACATTCAATACAGTGGACGCATTATCAATGTCGAATGAACCCCGTGCGCTGAACACACCGGCAATGTTGTAGACAAAGTTCCAGTTTTCATACACGCGAGTTGTTGCACAGTCCGTGGTGGGAACAAATCGCCGCTGGAATTGGTACTGGCTGAAAGCATAGCCGGACGCTGAATCAGGGAAGGCAACAGTTGACCCAGGAAGGGGGTTGCCTGGAGCCGTGCAGTTAGGACTACCATAGCCAAAGTCGGCCATACGGCGGACTTCAACCAACTTCTGTCCTGATTGGGTATACATAAAGATGTCCACGGCGTGGAATTGAACAAAAGCACGGCGCGGATTGCGACTGCCCATATGGAAGACTATCATCCACGCGCGACCATTCAGGTCGTCATTAGCCACATAGACTTTGAAGCCTTCGTGTGGTTCAGCGGTATTCTGGATCAGTGTTCCGTGATGCGGGTCTGTCGCGGCACCAGGATCAGCGAGCGCCGCCATATTCCCGGTATATCCAAACGCGGGCATTCCGGTGCTGGCAAAGCCGACGAACTGGCGCGGATCCGCGCCATGTTCATGGGTGAAGTAGCAGCCATAAGTCGGGTCAACCGGCGGATGCCAGGTCGGATAGGTTTTTCCATCTGGCCCCGTCGTTACCCAGAGGTTGTGAATCCAATCGGGACATTCCTGCCCGGCCAGGATACCTGAATTCTGGGCTGACGCAGCATGAGTGCCCAGCAGAGCCAGAATCACGATCACCATACTCAGGATGATGAGGTGATATCGAAATCGTATCAAGGCCGAATGGTTTGGGTGTATCGATTCTGCCATGTTTCACTACCCCGCACTCAACTCCAATGACGATTCCATCCAAAGCTCTTCCCTTGAAGTCAAATCTATGAGGTACGATACCTTCACGTTTTTCGGAATACAATCGAGGGAGATAGCCCAATAGTCCCAGAAAAAAGGGGGTTTAGGAATGAAGTACTGTGCCATATGGTACGTATTCGTAACACAACCTCAATTCTTCCAAATCCACAGCAAACCTTTCCAACCTGGCTGTAACAACGATGGCGCGTAGCCGCACTCTTGGCCCCATGATAAAATCGGACGCATGAGTAATCTGTGCCCAACATAGACGACCCAAAGTCGCGAGGTTCATGACATGCCCGCAAAAGACTTCTTGTTTCGAGGCGAGATGGCCGAACTTGATCCTGACGTGGCGGAGTTGATCCGCCACGAGACCGCTCGCCAGGCTCGTTATCTGATCCTGATCCCCTCGGAGAGTACGATTCCGCAGGCGGTGCGCGAGGCGCTGAGTTCAGCCTTTCACAATATTTATGCTGAAGGCTATCCGCTCGATGAAACGCGGACGATGAGCCAGTCAGAAATCCTGGACTACAACGCTCGGCTGCCAGAATACCGGCGATTCGCCGACAAACGCTACTATAAAGGGACGGAGTATGCCGACATCGTGGAGGCGCTGGCGAGACGCCGCACGGCTGAACTCCTGGCGACAAAGCAGTATGGGCCGAATCAGCTATTCGTGAATGTGCAGCCGCTTTCCGGCGCGCCGGCTAATAATGCGATCTACAGCGCTTTGCTGAACGTAGGCGATACGGTGATGGGGTTGGATCTGCTGCACGGGGGACACTTGACACACGGCAGCCCGGTGAACCGCAGCGGCAAGAACTACAGAATCGTGAGCTATGGCGTCGATCCGGTGACCGAGAAGCTGGACTATGATCAGATCAGGGCGCTGGCGAAGGAACACCACCCACGCATGATTATCGCAGGCTATACCAGCTATCCGTATGCTCCCGATTGGCAGCAGTTCCGGTCGATTGCCGATGAGGTCGGCGCGTACCTGATGGCCGACGTATCGCATGTCGCGGGCATGGTCATCGCCGGGGTGTATCCCAGCCCGGTTGGAATCGCGGATGTGGTTAGCTTTACGACCCACAAGACACTGGGCGGGCCGCGCAGCGCGGTGATCGTCACCCACAAGTCGCAGATTGCGACCAAGATCGACCGGGCGATCTTCCCCGGTGAACAGGGCGGCCCGCACGTCAATACCATCGCAGGTGTGGCCGTTGCGATGCGACTGGCCACAACCGATCAGTTCAAAGAACTCCAACACCGAACCCTCCACAACGCAAAGCGACTGGCCGAGAAGCTGGCCGAACACGGGCTGCGGATCGCCTATGGCGGAACCGACACCCACATGCTGCTGGTGGACTGCAAGACGATTGTGGGGCCAGATGGCACAACGCTGAGCGGCGATATGGCTGCGCGCATCCTCGACCTGGCCGGGATTGTCCTGAACCGGAATACCATCCCTGGTGACCCAAGCGCGTTCCGGGCATCAGGCATCCGAATCGGGACACCGTGGGTCACGCAGCGAGGCTTCGGCGACGCGGAGATCGACCGTCTGGCCGAACTTATTGCCACCGTACTCAAAGCCTGCGTGCCATTCAGCTACGGCGGGAAGAAGGGGCCGGAACCACGGGCGAAGATCGACTTCGATGTACTTCAGCAGGTGAAACTGGCTGTGCGCGATCTGGCGGCCAGTGTGGGTATCGACACCGATGCGGAGGCGGACGATTACCCGCACTTCTACTATCTGGATGGAAAGACTGAGTCGGGTTGGAAGACCCTGGCTATCCGAGGCGAGTTCGCGGCCAGCTTCCTGAACACGGCGCTGACCAGTGATGTGCTGGCGCTCAACGAGGGCGACCAGCAGCCAACTTGGATGCTGGAAGCGAGCGGTGCAGTCCTCACACGGGGCGTGCTGCAGAAGGACAGCCAGGGCTACCTGCTGCACGTTGAACAGAAGGCATCCCGTGCGGCGGCCTGGCTGCGATCGCTCTCAGATGGTTTCGTGCTGTTCGACCCGACTGATCCCTACGCGAAGCTGCCAGGGCCAGTCGATGTGCAGGTGATCGGCCCGACCGACCCAGGGCATATCCGGGTCAATCTCAAGGACGCTCAGGCCGGATACTGCGCCAAGTCCTACTGGATCGGCATCAATGGACCGGAATACGCCGGGCCGAAGCCGGAAGCCCGTCCTACCTTCGAATGGGTGGAGCCGCAGAGCGCAGGACTGCGCACGACGACGCTGAACAGCCTGCACCGCGAACTGGGCGCGAAGATGGTCGAGTTCGCAGGCTACGATATGCCGGTGTGGTACTCCTCGGTGACCGAGGAACACCAGGCCGTGCGGACGAAGGCTGGGGTCTTCGACGTGACGCACATGGGTGCATTGGAGGTGAGCGGTCCCGGTGCAGCGGCTTTCCTGGATACCGTGACCACCAACGAGGTAGAGAAGCTGAGCGTCGGCGAGTCGCACTATACCTACCTGCTCGACCACACGGGCATCCCACTGGATGACCTGATGATCTACCGGATCGGCACGGAACAGTTCTTGGTGGTGGTGAATGCCTCCAACAACGACAAGGATCTAGCCTTCCTGCTGGCTGCTCATCGCGGGGAGATCAGCTTTGGGGATGCGGCTGCGCCCCCGGCTGGAGCCAACCAGTGCGTGATCCGCGACCTGCGCGCCCCAGAAGCCGGGGCGGAGCGGCGGGTAGACGTGGCGCTCCAGGGGCCGAAAAGCACCGAGATTCTGCTGGGGTTGGAGGGAAGCGAGGCCGATAAAGCCCGCATCCGCAAGCTACCGTGGGCGGGGGTCACGCGGGCCGTTCTGGGTGGGTTCGATCTGATTATCTCGCGGACAGGGTACACGGGGGAACGCACGGCCTACGAGCTGTTCGTGCATCCTGATCAAGCTCCGAGGCTGTTCCGGGCGCTGATCGAGCAGGGGGCGATTCCCTGCGGACTGGCCGCGCGGGACAGTCTGCGGACAGAGGCCGGCCTGCCGCTTTACGGGCATGAATTAGCCGGGCCGTTGGGATTAAACCCGGCGGATGCAGGCTTCGGGAGCTACGTGAAGCTGTGGAAGCCGTACTTCGTGGGCAAGCGAGCGTTCCTGACGCATGAACAGCACCGAGAGGCCGAGATCATTCGGTTCCGGCTGGACAACAAGGGGGCGCGGCCAGCCCACCAGGGCGACCCGGTAGTGAACAAGAAAGGCCGCGTGGTCGGGATCGTGACGAGCTGCGCGATCGACAGCGAGGGGAACCAGACCGGGCAAGCCTACGTGCAGGACTCTGCTGGAGCAGAAGGCACGGCTGTAGCAGTCTACGCGGGTTCAGCGCGGGCCAAAGCAGGTAAAGCGCTGGGCGAGCTGAGCATCGGTGACCGCGTGCCCACGCCAGAACCGGCCACCGTCCTGAGCCGATTCCCCAAGAAGCCGAAAGCCTGATCGCAGGCGGAAGGACCACAAGAACGGGGCCGCAGGGTCCCGTTTTTTGTTGGGTAGCTCTTAGCTATTAGCTGGCAGCTTATAGCCAGACGGAAGAAGTTAATGGTTGATAGTTTATGGGTAACTTTTAGCTTATAGCTGATAGCTTTTAGCCATACAGAATACTCCAGGCAGCGGCGATGAGAAATGTGATAAGAATGATAAGAATGAGAATCGGTCAATTTTCTCACATTTCTCATCGGGGAGGGCGGCCCTCACCCCGGCCCGCTCACGAACGCGGAGTACCGCTGGGAGAGGGAGGTTGCTACCACTAACACCACGATAGCACAAAATGAGGCGGTTAGGGTGACATTTTGTCTACTTTTGCGCCATAAAA
>CAZKXW010000067.1:0-28476 GCA_964556745.1 uncultured Anaerolineaceae bacterium | reverse complement strand
AGGCCGCGCTGAACTACTACACCCCGGAGGCCGCCCCGCTGGACTACGCCATGACGCAGAACAATCTGGGGAATGCCTATTGGAGCCTCTCCGCCGTGGAAGACCGCGCCGCCAACCTGGGCCGCGCCATCGCCGCGTATGAGGCCGCGCTGAACTACTACACCCCGGAGGCCGCCCCGCTGGACTACGCCAGGACGCAGGGAAACCTCGGCATCGCCCTGGAGGACTCCGGCGATCTGGCCGGAGCGCTGGCCTGCTGGCGCCGCGCCGAACCGATCCTGCGGGAGATGGGTTATGTCGAGAATGCGGATACGGTGGCGTGGTGGATCAAGGATGCCGAGGATGCCTTGTCCGGGTCGGGTGACGGGGAGGCCGAGGGATGACATCGCGGACGGCCCTCATCCCCCGGCCCCTTCTCCCTCAGGGCGAAGGGGAGTCGGACATCCGGGTGGAGGGTGCTGCAGTCCCGTGAGGGGTTTGGTCGGCGGGGGGGGGTGTGTTACACTGGGTGGGATTCACGGGCCCAACGGAACTTATCCCAAGAGGTGAGGCATTCGCATGGCGCTGACGCATGACGAAGTCCGCCGCATCGCCGAACTGGCGAAGCTGGACCTGAGCGATGAGGAGGTGGCGCTGTATGCCACGCAGCTCTCGCGCATCCTGGATTACTTCGAGCGGCTGAAGGTGCTGGATACGTCGCGGATTCCGCCGACGGCCTCGGTGCTGCCGCTGAAGAATGTGTTCCGGGCGGATGAGGCGGGGCCGGCGCTGACGCCGGACGAGGTGGTCGCCAATGCGCCAGCCGCGGCGGATCACCAGTTCGTGGTCAGCGCGGTGCTGGGCGATGAATAGAACAGGCTGCTGTGAGGACGGGTTATGGCCGATAAGCGCCTTCTGGTGATCGAAGACCATTCCGACGTAGCTGAACTGCTGGTCACGTACTTTCAGGCGCTCGACTTCGACGTGTACCATGCCGATACGGGCGAGACGGGGATCGAACTGGCGCGGCTGAAGTTTCCGCAGTTGATTCTGCTGGATGTCGGGCTGCCGGACATCGACGGCTATGAGGTGTGCGCCCGGCTGCGTCAGGCGGCGCTGACGCGCTACGTGCCGATCATCTTCCTGACGCAGCGGGATGAACGCGCCAACAAGGTCAAGGGGCTGGAACTGGGCGCGGACGATTATGTCACCAAGCCGTTCGATCTGGATGAACTGCGGCTGCGGGTGCAGACGGCTGTCCGGCGGGCCAGCGCCGATAACCTGCACGAGGCGCGTACCGGTCTGCCGACGGCCACGCTGGTCGAAGAGGAACTGGCGCGGCGGGAGGGGGAGGGCCAGTCCTTCGCGGACATCCGCCTGATTCTTTCCGGCTACAACGCCTACAAGGAGGTCTACGGCTTCCTGGCGGCCAACGATGTCTTCGGCTACGCCGCCCGCATCATCCAGGATGCCATCACCGAGCGGGGCACGCCCGACGATTTCATCGGGGTGCTGGGCGATGAGTTCGTGGTGCTCACGACGGCGGCGGATCCGCAAGGGGTCAGCAGCCAGATCATCGAACGTTTCAGCGCCGGGATTACGACCTTTTATCACTTCCATGATGTGGAGCGCGGCGGGGTGCTGATCAATCCCGGCACGGCCACAGAACGCCTTGTTCCGATCATGGCCCTGGTTCAGGTGGCCGCTGAAACTGAGTAGAGCCGATGAGCGCACGCACAGCCGTCCCCAGCAAGCCCAAACTCCTCCTGGAATTCAGCGTCCGGCGGCAGCGGTATTTCCGGCGGGCGCTGCTGGCATTTATGGCCTTCGGCGCGGGGCTGGCGGCGCTCTACGCGCTGCATGAAGCGTGGGGGCGCGGGCAGCTTGAAACCACACCCTGGCTGATCGGCGCGGGGGCATCGATTCTGATCGTGGTGCTGTTCGGGCTGCGCTTCCTGGGGCATCTGTGGCGCTGGCTGCGCCGCCGGGACGAGTCGCTCAAGCTGTACAACCAGGGGTTGGTGTGGAGCCGGGCGGATGAAGGGGTCAAGGCCGGTTGGTCGGCGCTGCACACCTACCGCGAAGGGCTGCGGGGGATTTACCTGGGCGGGCGTCCACTGGCGCAGTGGGGCGTCTTGACGCTGACGCTGCGGGATGGCCGCGTGCTGAAGTTCACGCCCCGGCTGGGGGATCTGCGCCCGGCGGCCAAGCTGATGCGCCGGGCCGCCGCGCAAGTCACGGGGGGCGTGATAGCGCGGGCGCTGCGGGAAGATCGCCCGGTGCGGCTGCACCGCCACCTGACCATCTGGCCGACGGGGGTGCAGATCAAGCAGGAGACCATCCCCTGGGCGGAGTTTGATGCGCGGCTGGCGAACGGCGTGCTGAGCCTGTACCGGCAGGGCAAGAACGGCAAGTTCCGCAAGGTGCGCCAGTTCCGCGCGCACCAGTTGGATAACGTCGAGGGTTTTATGGAGGTGGTGCGGGCGACGCTGCCGAACCACCAGCGCGAACGCTTCGGCGTGTGAGGGCGACCGAATCAAAAAGGGGGCAGCTCTCCGCGCCCCCAGGCGAACATGCTATCGCAGCAAAAATCAGCCTACGTTCGGTCAGGCCAGCGCGACCTGCTGCTGGGGTGTCGCGCGGGAGACCGCCTCGCCCATCCGGACGACCGCGCCCGCCCAGGACAGCCCGCTGCCGAAGGCGATCATGGCGGTGGTATCACCGGGCTTGAGCCGCCCCTCTTCGATGGCTTCGACGAGCGCCAGCGGGATCGAGGCGGCCGAGGTGTTGCCGTACTTATGCACATTGACGAAGAACTTGTCCAGGGGCAGGTCGAGCGAGCGCGCGGCGGTCTCGATGATCCGCAGGTTGGCCTGATGGGGGATAATCAGGTCGAGATCGGCGGGGCTAACCCCGGCCTGCGAGGTGATGTTCTGCAGGCAGGAAGACAACTTGCGGACGGCAAACTTGAAGACTTCCTGGCCGTTCATGCGGATGTAGTGTTCGCGCTTATCGACGACCTCCTGCGAGACCGGTTTGACCGTGCCGCCGCCGGGAACCCAGAGGTGATGGGCCTGGCCGCCATCCGACCCCAGCTCGAAGGTCATCAGTCCGGCGCCGTCTTCCGAAGGCTGCAAGACGACTGCCGCCGCGCCATCGCCGAAGAGGATGCACGTTCCGCGGTCGGTATAGTCGATGGCGTAGGAGATGAGTTCCACGCCGATGACCAGCACATTGCGATACACGCCGGTGGCGATGAACTGTCCGGCTGTGACCAGTGAATAAACGAAGCCGGAGCATCCAGCCGCGATGGTGAAGGCCGGACACGACGCACCCAATTGATGCTGCACGAAGTTGGCCGGCGCGGGCAGCAGATAATCCGGCGAGGAGTTCGCCACGATGATGAGGTCGAGTTCAGCGGCATCCATGCCAGCAACGGCCAGCGCCTCGCGAGCGGAGGCGACGGCCATGCTGGTGGTCGTCTCGCCCTCACTGCGGATATGGCGTTCCTTGATTCCGGTGCGGCTGGTGATCCATTCATCGTTGGTATCCACCATCTGAGCCAGATCAGCATTGGTCAGCACACGCGAAGGAATGTATTTACCCCAACCGACTATATCCGCTCGCCTGATCATCGTTGTAAGCTCCTTAACCGATCTTGAGAACAAAACCCGGTACGCAGCGAGTACCGGGCGAAATAAACGAATGTTGATTGTAACACGCTACTGCAAGGCCGGGAGTTCCCGTTTCTCGCGGCGCGATTCATCCAGCAGTCGGTGGTAGGTCAGCAGCATGAAACCAACCACCAATGCCACGGCAGCAGCAATCTGCACGCGCGGCGGCAGGTAGCGAATCCGCGCGACGACGCTGCCGCGCTCGGTTCCGATCAGATCATGCTTGAGTCGGCGGACAAAGCGCTTGGAAGGCTGCGCGCCGACGAGCGTCATATGCAAGCGTTGGATCAGCCAGACCAGGCTGTCCACCTGGGTGCGCGGCACATCGTACTGCTGGATGATGCTGTCCAGGTCGGCCTGTTTATCGGCCAGCAGGGCGTCGGTGACGGCGGACAAGAGCGATTGAAGTTCCAGATCAGAGGTCATAATTGCTGCTGCCTTCTTTCCATTTCGGGCTGGATGATGCCAGAGGAATCTTCTGCTGGGCCTCGATATCTTCCCGCAGGGCGATCAAGGTCCGGTGATAAAGCGACTTGATGGCACCCTCGGTGCGGTCAAGAATTTGGCCGACTTCGGCGTTGGATAAACTGGCGACGAACTTCAAATAAAGAAGCTGCTGGCGATCCTCCGGGAGCCGGGCGATGGCTCCCAAAAGCTGCGCCCGTTCTTCTTTGTCTTCGGCGGCGCTGTCAGGCGCATCGACATGCAGCCCGCTGTTGGCGAATTCATCCAGCGGGATGATCTTGCGCCGCCCGCGATCCCGGTGCCAGTTGGCGACCAGGTTGTGGGCGATGCGGTAGAGCCAAGCCTGGAAGGGCACGCCGCGCTCGGTGTAGTTCTCGATATGCAGCATTGCCCGGTGAAACACCGCCGCTGTCAAATCCTCGGCATCATGGTGGTTCCCGGTGCGGTAGTAAATGTATCTGTAGATCTTTTCGACGTAGCGTTCGTACAGGACACCGAAGGCGTCCTGACTGGTTTTTGCCAGCAGGATCAGTTCAGTGTCGTCCAGCGTCGTCAGATCGCGGGTCTTGGGTTTGCGGTTGAATAGTCTCATCGTGGAATAAAACCCAGCACATTCCTTAAAGTTGCGCGGCCATGAGGAACAAGAGCCTATCATTAAATCGGGAATATGGACATACAATGGATTCTGTGATTCGCAATCATGCCTGGAGGCGCTCATGCGTACACGACTTGGACTCATCGCTTTGTTTATGGTGGCTGCCGGGATGCTGATCGTCCCGCTGGCTGCCCAAGATGCGGTTGTCGAGGATGGCGAGCTGACCATCGTCACCGGGGCCGTCGCCTTCGGCAGTGATGGCAGCATCACGGTGGCCGGGATCACCATCGCGCCGGCTTCGGCCTTCAACCCATCGACGCTGCGGGAAGGCGATCTGGTCATCATCACGGGGGTGATGCTGAACGAGAGCACCCTTCAGGCCATCACCCTGGAATTCTTCGAGGATGATCCGGTCGAGGTCACGCCGGAGCCGACGCCGGAAGCAACTCCTGAATCCACGCCGGAAGCGACCCCGGAGATGACTCCCGAACCGACGATGGAAGTCACGCCGGAGCCGACCTACGAAACCTGCGGCAATCTGGATCATCCAGTGGCAGCGCGGGTAGCGGAACGCTTTAGCGTCCCGGTGGAAGAAGTCATTGCCCTGCACTGCGCCGGTAACGGCTACGGCAATATCATCCGTGCCTATATGCTGGCGGAACTGGCCGACGACGGTTCGACCGCTGCCGACCTGCTGGCGCGGCATCAGGGCGGCGAAGGCTGGGGGGAGATCATGCGCGAGAGCGGCGTGGATCGTTCCGAACTCGCGCCCGGTCAGGTCCTCAAGCAGAACCGCGACGATGACGGCAGCGGCGATGCCGATGCCGGCGACAATGACCAAGGGGATAAGGGTAAGGGTAAAGGCGGGAACGACAACGGGGAGGATAAGGGCAAGGGCAAAGGCGGGAACGGCAACGGCGAGGATAAAGGGAAAGGGCAGGGCGGCAACGGGGAGGATAAGGGCAAGGGCAAAGGCGGCTAACTAGAGGCAGGGGGCGCATGGGCTGCGCACCCTGCATTTCTCTGGATACTCATGCCGGAGGCGACCGTGCCTGCTGCTGGTGAAACATCGGTCGCCTCCCACTTTCGTTCCGACAGCAGCCCCTCCGTTCTGCCACCGTTCCCGACCGAAAAAAGAACACGCATCCTGTGCCTTGGGCTTGCTGCGAGTTCCCTTGCCGGCGGTCGCAATCAGCGATATGCTTGGCTTTCCGTTAAGATAATCCTTTCGAGGTGCAAAATGCTTTGGAAGAGAGGACTTCGTCTGCTGCCATTGCTGCTGCTGACACTGGTCAGTGTGGCTTCAGCACAGGAGACCTATGAGCCAACTCAGGAATCACTCAATACCCGTCCAGTGCCGGAGTGGTTCCAAAATGCTAAGCTGGGGATTTTTATCCATTGGGGCGCCTACTCGGTTCCGGGCTGGGCGCCGCTGACCGGGGAGCTGGATGAGGTGCTGACGGAAAACGCCACTGCTGACGGGCCGGGCTGGGCGTATTGGTTCGCACATAACCCCTATGCTGAATGGTATGGCAACTCGATGAAGATCGAGGGCAGCGACACCCAGAAATACCACATCTCCACCTATGGCGCGGATTATGGCTACGATAATTTCGTAGCGGACTTCAACCAGGCCGTTGCCAGTTGGGATCCCAACGAATGGGCAGATCTGTTCGCTGACGTTGGAGCGCGTTATGTGGTGCTGACGACCAAACATCATGATGGGGTGCTGCTGTGGCCCAGCGACAATCCCAATCCCAATCGCGAGAACTGGCAGACCGAGCGCGATCTGGTGGGTGAACTGACCACGGCTGTGCGCGCACGCGGCATGGAGATGGGGTTATATTACTCCGGCGGGATCGACTGGACGGTGGTTGACCTGACGATTACGGACTTCAATACGCTCATCGCAGCGATCCCCCAGGATCAGGCCTATGCGGATTACGCGCTGGCGCATTGGCGCGAGCTGATTGAGAAGTATCAGCCAGCCGTGCTGTGGAACGACCTGGGCTTCCCGCAGGTGGCGACCCCAGATCTGCTGCAATTATTCGCCGATTACTACAGCGTAGTTCCTGAAGGCGTGGTCAATGACCGTTTCGGGCTGGGGCAGCCCCGCGAGGCCTTCCACAACGATTTCCACACGCAGGAATATGCCGAGCTGGAGGAGATTCAGGAACGCACCTGGGAATCGACGCGCGGGATGGGCTATTCGTTCGGCTACAACCAGTTGGACAGCGAAGAGAATGTGCTGACGGTAGATGACCTGGTTGATTCGTTCGCCGATATCGTGAGCAAGAACGGCAATCTGCTTCTCAACATCGGGCCACGCGCCGATGGTTCGCTGCCGGACGTGTATGTGAACGTGCTGAATGGACTGGGAAGCTGGCTGGATGTGAATGGCGAGGCGATCTTCGATACTCGCCCCTGGACACGTGCTGAAGCCACTACCGACAACGGTGGCGAGGTGCGTTTCACCCAGAAGGATGGGGTACTCTATGCCATTTTGCTGGACGCACCGGCAGGCGACACCATAACGATTAACGAACTGGTGGTGCCAGAAGGTGCGGTCATCACGCTGTTGGGCGTTGAAGGCGAACTGAGCTATGAGCAGGGCGACGCCGGCCTCACCCTGACGCTGCCTGCACTCGGCGATGATCTGGCGAATGCACCGGCCTGGAGCTTCCGCATTACGCCTGCCCCGGCGGGCTAGAAGGTACGTGAAAACGAGCAGTGAGGCGGTCGAGTAAACTCGAGTAAACGGCGGGAGGATGCCGGATCGAACATCGCCTCGCTGCTTTTCGCACAACGCTCGCAGTCTGCGCTCGGATACCAGCAGCGGCGATGCCATTCAGTCGATGCCCAGGGCGATAGGGGCGCAGTTCACCCCCACCCGTAGATCAGGCGGAGGGCCTGCCAGGAGAAATAGGCCGAGGCGACGAACGCCCCGATCCCCGCCCCCAGCCAGCCGATCCCACCGATCAGAAAGCGGCCGCCCTCGGCGATCAGGCGGCGGCGCTCGACATTCTGGCGGAAGCCCGGCTGCGACGCCTGAGTCTGCACCGCCATCCAGCCGTCGCGCAGATACGGCCAACCGCGCCGCACCGCGTTGAGCGCGAAGAAGAACAGCCCCGCGCCAAAGATGGCATTCAGCGTCACCGCGATCAAGAGGGGCTTACTCCATCGTCCGGCGGATGTTGATCCGCACGGCATTTTTGATCGGCTTTTCGGCCACGAAGATGACGTAACCGCCGCCGCCCGCGCCGGAGAGCTTCCAGCCGAGGGCCTGATCCTGGCAGCGGTGGATGATCTCCCAGACGGCGGCGTTGACCATGTTGGGGAACATGGCGATCTGCGCCTCGAAGGACTCGCGGAAATGCTGCCCGAAGGCTGCGAGATCATGCCGCAGGATGGCCTGCCAGCAGGCTTCCGCCGCCACCGAGAGCGCCCGCGCGCCCGCGGCATCAATGTGCGTGTCCGACAGTGGATCGAAGCCATCGGCACGGGGATTCAGCGGAACCAGATAGAGCGCCTGCTCGACGAACTGGAGCGTGAGTTCATCGCCGACGTGATCGATCTTCGAGGGCCAGTAGCGGCCTTCGTAGGTGGCGCGGTTCAGACCGGGGATGACGATGCCGATGGCATCCTGCGAGCCGGAGACGGCTTTTGTACCCGGCGGGTTGTCATAGCAGAAGAGGATGTAGGCCAGCTTCTCGGGGTCGCCGGGCGGGAGCTTCGGCCCCCACAGGTCGAGGGCGTGATTGCGCGTACTGGTCGCCATGCCGCTGCGTTCGTTGAACGTGATCGTCGGCTCAATCGAGATGGTCAGCACCGGGCCGGGATAATGCTGGCTGACGAAGGGCTGATCCAGCCAGCCGCCCGCCAGGTCGATCCGATAGGGCATCTGATCGACGCGGCGGAGCGCCGTGGTCGAGCGGGTCGGCAGGTCGGGATGCGGGGTACGTTCGAGCACGATGTACTCGATTCCCAGTTCGCGGCAGAGCGCCTCTTTCTGGGGGATATTGCCGTCGGCATTGACCACGAAGATGTCTGGCCGCATGGCCCGCAGTTCGCCCTCGAAGTCGAGCATTCCCGACCCCTGCGAGATGAAGGCATCCTTGACACAGCTCACCGACCGGACCATGTACAGCCGTTCGTCCTGGGTGTTGACCGGCAGGCGGCCTTTCAACTGGTAGACGGTCGCGTCCGAGCCGAGCGCGACATGGAGGTCGCCATAGGCCGCCGCTGCGCGGAAGAAGGCAATGTGGCCGCTGTGCAGCATATCGAAACAACCGCTCACAAACACTTTAGGAGGCATGGTGGGTTTCACTTTCAGCCCAACTCGGCAGTATCCAGCAGGATCGTCACGGGGCCATCATTGAGGATTTCAACGAGCATCATCGCGCCGAAGACGCCCTGCTCGACGCGCTGGATGCCCTCGACGCGCAGCCGCGCCGCGTAGATGTCCACGAGCGGCTCAGCCTGTTCGGGGCGGGCGGCATCGGTGAAGCTGGGACGGCGGCCTTTGCGCGAATCGGCATAGAGCGTGAACTGGGAGACAACCAGCACGCCCGCGCCAATTTCCAGCGCTGAGCGGTTCATCTTGCCGTCGTCATCCTCGAAGACGCGCAGATGGGCGGTTTTCTTGGCCAGCAGTTCCGCCTCGGCCTGGGTATCCAGATGGGTGACGCCCACCAGCGCCACGAAGCCCTGCTCAATCGCGCCCGTGACGCGCCCATTGACGCTCACGCTGCCGCGCCGCACCCGCTGTAGGATTACACGCATCGTTCCTCGTCGAATTCGTCGAATGCTTCAAAGATTTCAAAGTCTTCATCGGCTGAGCGCGCGAAAGCCTCGGCTACCGCAAGTCTGCGCTGCTCTGGTGGCATCGCCTCTAGTTCCTCCAGTGTGTAGCCGCGCCGAACTGCTTTGGAACCTTCGATGACCTCGACGAACTCCAAGACTTGGCGCTGTTGTCGTCAGAGAGTCGGACGATCTTTTCAATCAATTCACGCTCAAGTGTTGTCATGATCGGATACTCCTCTTAATGTCATCTACACCACGCTGCTGTTGAAGGGCGGCTCATAGTGCATGTCGTCCACTTTCCGCACCGTCGCCAGATGATCCTGCCAGTGCATCAGGAAGAACTCCTGGAGCGCCTGCTCGACCGTCAGGTAGCTGTCCCGCTCCGGGGCATAGACCATCTTGCTGAAGACGTCCATCGGCAGGCGCAGGATGAAGTCAGTCACGGTCTTTTCGCCCTGTTCGAGACCGCGCAGCGTCGTCTCCATCACCCGCTGGCGGAACACGCGCGCCATCAGGTCGTTGAAGCGATCCCGCGCCCCACGGGACACGCGCGGCGCCAATCCGATCACCGCGAGTTGCAGATACCAGCGCGAGAGCGTGTCCATCAGCTGGAGGTGCCCCAGCAGCGCCGCCGGAGTCCAGCCGTGATAGCGCGGTTCATACCATTTATTCTGCGGCACAGTCCGCACCAATCGGATCAATTCCTGCCGCGTCTGTGTGAATTCCGCGATCAGAGCGCGGCGGTCTTCTTCTGAATCCAGATAGCGGTAATTCCGTTTGGTCTCGTTCACGCCAACATTCCTCTCCACCTCGTTCCATTCGCTTCCATTATAGCGACAAAGGTCAGGCGGGGAACGGCGGCGCGGAGTCTGCCGAGGTGGTATCCTTGATCTTGCAGGGGGTAGAGAGATCAGTACAATCAAGCCTGCTCATCAGGAATCGAATTGAGGGGATGTCCGCTGGGTCGGCGGGCTGAGCAGGAGTCGCTGAAAGCTGGGGATGGATGGCCGATAGCCTGTTCGACAATCGCTACCGCTACGATTATATCTACCCGCGCGGGCGCTCCGGCGAGACGCTGCGGGCCGTCGATATCCTGGAGAACGACCGCCCAGTCGTCGTCAAACGCCCCGCGCCTAACGACGCCCCACCCATCCGCGCCGGTCAGGAAGTCAGCATCCTCAACGAGCGCAAGGCACTTCAGCGCCTCTCCGGGCATCCAGTCGCCACGGCGCTGCTTGGCAGTGGGCAGTTCGTCGTGGGCGGGATGGCCCACCAGTACATCGTCATGGAGCGCGGCCAGGGCATCATCCTGGCCGATCTGGTGCGGGAGCTGGCGCAGCGCGGCGAACGCCTGTCCGAACTGGAGATGCTGGTCATCTTCGACAGCCTGCTCGACCTGCTGCAAACCGCTCACAGCCGCGATATCGTCTATAACGATGTCGATGCCAAGCACCTGTTCTGGGATCGGGAGAATTACCGCCTGAAGCTGATCGATTGGGGCAACGCCGTCTTCCTGGAAGGCGATGAGATGACTCCCCAGGGGGTCAGCCGCCAGAGCGACGTTTATCAGGCTGGCGAACTGCTCTACTTCATCATCAGCGGCGGCGGTCGCGCCGATACCCCGCGCGATGCTGGCGAGGATTTCCTGGTCAGCTTCGGCGCGGATGCCGAGCGGGTCTCGCCGCGGCTGCAGGCCATCATCAGCCGCGCCGTCCATCCCAACATCAAGCTGCGCTACAAGACCATCACCGATCTGCGCCGGGTGCTGACCGAGTACCGCGACCCGATGGAGCGCGAACGCAACGCCGTGCTGGGACGCATCACCGACCGGCTGCGCCAGGATCGCAGCAAGGATGAACTTCAGGGCTTGCTGGATATGCTCGCCCCGGCGCTGGCCGCCGATCCCGGTCATCCAGCGACCCGCAGCCTCCAGGCTGAGCTTCAGGCGCGGCTGCGCGACCTGGAGGTCGAAGCCGACCTAGACGCCGCCCGCATCTATCTGGAAAGCGGCAGTTGGGCGCGGGCCGTCGATTTGTTGGATGAACTGCGCCAGAAAGCGCGCGGCGACCTGCGCGGCCTGATCGACCTGCTGCTCGATTTCGCCCGCACGATGTACGAGTCGCGGCTGCCGGGCACTCCGCCGGCGGTACTGGACGCGCTGGCCTTCCTGTTTGAAGGGATGAATCTGGAAGGCGCTCATCATCTGTTGGTGACTCCCGCGCCGGATGAGCGCACACGCGGCGTCCAGTGGCTTCTGGCCGAGCGCATCACGGCTCATACACCAGATGTGCTGCTGCTCCGCCCCAACCTGTACCGCCTGGAAACAACTTTCACCGCGCTGGCCGCTGAAGGGCTGCCCGTTACCGAAATCCGCGCGGTGCTGGCTGAGATCAATGGTACCCTCGACCGTCTGGCCGCTTCGACCAGCGCCAGCCTGATCGAACTGCGCGATGGCTACCGCTCGGTGGTCGATGGGCTGACCGCGCTCAGCACGCTCACCGATACCATCAGCCGCCAGCCCAACATGGCCGAGCACAAGCTGCCCTTCTCGGCGTTGGAACGCTCGATGAACGCCGCTATGACGCTGGCCGATCACATGCACATCATCGGGCGGCAGGCCACCGCCAGCCCGCGCGATGCCCTGAACGCGCTCGACAGCAGCCGCTCGATTGACCCGACCAGCCCGGTCTGGGATGGCGTTGCCCGGATGCTCAACGGCCTATATGAACTACTCGGCTCGTATCAGACCTATGTGCCCGCCGCGGATGGTTCCGATCTGGCAGAGTGGCTGGCCAGCACCCGGCGTGATTTGCAGCCCTTCCGCGAGCGCCTCTTTGATGACCTGCTGGCGAACATGATCACCGGGCTGGAAGTTGCCGGCGATGCCTGGGCCGCCTACGCCGAGACGACGATCCAGGGCGACCGCGCTGCGTCGATTGAGGCGCTGACCGAAGCGATCAACGGCATCACCACCATCAGCCCGACGCTGGCCGGTTGGCTCAACCAGGTGCGGACCATCATTACCAATGCCGGTTATGTCGAACGTCACGCCCTCTATGGTGGTCTGGGCCGCGCCCTGGCCGACGGTTGGGAGAGCTTCGACCGGGGCCGCCTGCCGGATGCGGAACGGCTCGGCCAGCAGGCTTACGAGATTGCCCGTACTGACTCGCAGCGTTTTGCCGCTTCGCGCCTGCGGGATGTCAGCACGCTGGCCCGGGCGTGGATCGAGCGCAACGTCGTCAACAACTTCCGCAGCACCCAGGCCGGGCTGGTCGAATTGGAGAAGTTCTACACACCGGACGAACTGGCTCAACGCGACCACTTCGCCGCCCAGATGCCCAGCAAAGAGACATACCTCAAGGCGATGGGCAAAGGGCTGGTCGAACTGTACAGCCGCCGCAGCACCGCCGCGCCGCGCATCCTCTTCATCAACTACATCCTGTTGGGCGTGCTGGACGGGCACGAAGGCCAGCTTGAAGACGCCGACTTCTGGAAAGAAGCGGCGATCCGCACCCTGGGCGAATACGCTGCCCGCCACCCCATGACCCGGACGCTCTCCGAGTTCGTGGATCGGCGCCGCGACCTGCTGGCCGCAGCCGAACTGCTCAACAGCATCACCAATCCGGCCTCGCTGGGCCGCCTGGAGGAAGCCCGCAAGCACCTCGACAACAGCCCGCAGGCGCGGACGCTGGCGGCGGGTGTTCACAGTCTGCGGGAACTGGAAGCTGCCGTGCGCGATTGGTCGGATGGCGAATTCCGTCCGGCGGGCATCAAGATCGAGAATGCCATCCATGCCATCGGGGAACTCGAACAGGCCGCTCAGATCACGCTGACGCATTACCGCGCTTGGCTGATGGAACTTCAGGCCGGGGCCGCCGAACTGCATAACCAGTCGCGCCAGCTTCACTCGGCCATCGACAGCCGGCCAGAACGCCCGACTGAAGTCCTCCGCGTGGCGCACCGCCGCATGGTCGAAGTCACCAGCCGCCTGCTGGGAGAGGCCAACGCCGCCACGCTGCGCGGCTGGCGCGATACCTACGAGCAGTTCCTCGCCATTTACAGCGATCACAGCGTTCGCCGCAGCGAGAAGCTTAACCGCTTCAACCAGGCTTTCCGAGCCATGTTCATCGACCGCCACCCGGCTTATCCGCTGTACCGCCATTGGTACGACCTGACCGACAGCGCCCCAGAATTTCCCGCGCCGCCTACGGATGAACCCACGCCGCGCATCACCGAGGATGAACCTATCCCGGAAACCGAGTATCGGGCTTCGCGTTACATCGAGCCGCCTGATGTGGAGCCTAACCCGCCGCGCCGCCGGCTGTTGCCGCGTCTGCTGCTCATGGCAGGCGGCGGAGCGATCCTGCTGCTGGTGATCGCCGCGCTGGCCGGCGCCTTCAACGGCGGGGGAGGGCCGCAGGTCGCCGTCACCATCACCGATACGCCCGCCCCCATCGCCACGACCGCGCTGCCGGAAGCTGTCAGCGTCCAAGCCGGTGAGACGGCCGCTTCACCGACCGCGTTGTTCGAGTCCGTCGTCGCCACGGCCACGCTGCCGCCGGAGGTCTTCAACACGCCCACGCTCGTGCCCACCACAGTTCCGCTGCCGACTCTGCCGCCGCCGCTGAATACCCCCATCCCCTCGGAGACGCCCACGGCCACGCTGACGGAGACGCCCAGCATCACGCCGACGCCCACGCTGACCTTCACCCCGACGGCCACGCCCACCGCTACGCTGCCGCCGGAAGGGCTGCGCGGGGATTTGAGCCTGCTCAGCCTGTTTGACCAGCTCAGCGCCGTGCCCTGGGACCGCGCCCGCTTCGACCGGGTGACGACCATCGACAGCTTCTACTGGCGGCTCGGCTCGGCTGATGTAATCGACGACGAGGTCATCCAGATCACCCTGCCCACCGACCTCCTGGAAATGGCTTACGGCAACAGCGCCGCCGCGCGCATCCGCCGCATGGATGTGGAGCTTACGCTGACCACCTGGAACCCGGCCCTGCTCAGCGACGATCAGGTCTATTTTGGCGCCCTGCTGGTGGATGCGGCCAACCCGGAGCGCACCGCTGGCTTGCAGGTGCAGTTGGTCGAGCCGGGTATCATCAATCTCGGCCAGCGCAGCGGCGATGACGTGACCGTCATCAGCCAGCGCAGCGTCACCGCTGTCGTCTTGCGGACACGCCTGGAGCGCGATCCCTCGACCGGCGCGGTGCAGGTCTACGTCAACGGGCAAGCGCTCGGCCAGCCGATCCCGCTGGTCGCCGCCGATGCGCCTGTGCTGCCCGCCGTCTACGTCAGGAGCGGCGGCGTGATCGTCAGCATCTTCGCGGTCGGGTCGGGCTGGTCGATCTCGCTGCGCTGAGGCAGGCATACCTAACAGAACGATACCGAAACCCCGACGCATTTGATCATGAAGGAAGACGACGATGGCTAAAGTGGTGATTACGCTGGCACAGATGAACATCGCCCTGGGTGAGGTCCGCAGGAACATTGCCTACCTGGAAAAAACTGTGGCCGAATCCGCCCGGCGCGGATCGCATATGGTGGTGCTGCCTGAACTCTGGTCAACCGGCTGCGCCTGGGAACAGAGCAAGGAGCTTGCCAGCGCCCTTAACAGCGGCATCTTCAACGACATGAGCGGCGCGGCCGCCCAGAACAAGGTGTGTGTGGTCGGCTCTGTCCTGGAAAAGCGCGGGCTGGAAGTCGCCAACAGCGCCGCCTTCTTCGCCCCTAACGGGCGCATGTTGGGCATCTACCGTAAGATTCACCTGTTCCGCCTGATGGAAGAGGACAAATGGCTCCAGCCCGGCGGCGCGCCGCTGGCGATGGACCTGCCCTGGGGCAATACCGCCCTGGCGATCTGCTACGACCTGCGCTTCCCAGAATTGTTCCGCCGCTACGCTGTCAACGGCGCCAAGATGATGATCGTCCCGGCGGAATGGCCGCTGGTACGGCTGGAGCACTGGCGGGCGCTGGTCATCGCCCGCGCCATCGAGAACCAGTGCTACATGATCGCCTGCAATGCTGCCGGGCCAATCGGAAACGAGACCTTCGCCGGTCACTCTATGATCGTCGATCCCTGGGGCAAGGTCATCATTGAAGGCGGCGAGACGCCCCAACTGCTGACCGCTGAGATAGAGATGGATGTCGTCGATGAAGTCCGCGAGCGCATCCGCGTCTTCGAGGATCGCCGCGCCGAACTCTACTGATCGCGCCGATCAGGTCCGGCTTGGCCTTCATAATTTGAGCCCGCCGGATTCGGTATAGGCGATTTCGGTAATTTTTCACAGCATTTTGCAGTACACGCCCTGTGATTCTATCCAAAGCACGTTACAATGATTTTATGAATTTCAGTATAGTTTATGGATGTCTGTAGCAGCTCCAAATGCCATTCGACAGAGACAATAATGAACGGGACATGCGTCAGACCCTCCGCCAGATACAGGATCATCTGGGTCGGGTGCATGAGTCGCTGGGCGCAGTGCGCGAATCGGTCGGCATGGTCACGGTGTACCACCACCCGACCAATGTGCTGCCGCATCTGAATTATGTAACGCCGCGGCAGAATACCGCCTGGGTCTCCGAGGCGATGATCCAGCAGGGACTTCAGTATCTCGGCAATCTGGGGCGCGCGCCGCGCGTGCAGTACATCGAAGGGCTGTATCCGCCGCAGTTGGCGGCAGCGCTGCGCAAGCTTGATCTGGAAGTCGAGCGCGAAATTCCCATCATGATCTACAAGGTTGGCGGAATTGGTGGGCGCGTACCGCCGCCGATCCAGCCGGGGATGCTGCCGGATGGCATCGCCATCGAATCGGTGCAGGATCATCGCGGCATGGAAGCGTGGTGGTATGTCTACCGCAACGCCTACTACGATGTGCTGACGCTGGGGGTGGAACCGCTGCTGGTGGGGCGGGATATGGCGGCGCTGCGGACCGGCGATCAGGTGGATTACATCCTGTACCGCTACGGTTTTCCGGCAGGAGTCGCCCGCGTGAGCCTGTACGGGGAAACAGCCCACATCCTGTGCATCGCGCTGCTGCGGGAAATCCGCACTCCGGCCATGCTGCAACTCATTATGCGCGCGGCGGCGCGGGGGGCGCTGGAACGGGGGGCCAGGATCGTCTTTCTGCCGGGCGAAACCGAAGGCGAGCGGCGCATGGGGCGCGAGCTTGGCTTTCTGGATTTTGGCAGCGTCGTGTGCTATGCTGCAAACAGCACTGCACTCGAGGGGCTGTATGTCAGCGATCTGGACCTGTCAGTTCTCATGTTCTGATGACGCCTCGGCGGTCGCCGGCCTCCTGCGGCGGTCGCTCACCAACCTCGGTTACACTCTGTACAATCCCTTCGGGCTGCTGCCCGGCAAAGCCTACCCGCAGACCGTCCGGTTGTTCGTAGCGCCCACGCGCGATGGATGGACGCGGATCATCGGCGAGGCTGAGACAGAGCTGCTCTCGCAATTATCCCAAACGACTCCCATAGTCCAGGCCAGCCTGCGCGATGAGAAGGCGCAGATCAGCGTCTACCTGAACGGCGCGGCTGCCGATCCGCTGGAGGCGCTCACCGCCTATCTGCGCCCCGGCCAGACGCGGGAGCATCTGCGGGCGGCGCTGGCGGGTGAAGGACTGCCAGCGGCGCAGGCGGCCCCTCCGGCTGCGGGCAAAGCGCTGCCATTGGAAGCACTCCCGCCGGATGTCCGCGCGATGGCGGGGCGGGTGGATGCGGGGCAGGCCAACCGGATGTTCGCCCGGCTGAGCGGCGACCTGATGAAGCGGGTCAGCGGCGAGTCGCAGGGGGCGGCGGCGCAAGCCTTGGTCAGCGGCGCGAACCCGGCGGATTGGGAGAGCGCTGGAGGCCGGCTCATTCGCGCCGTGCTGGGCTGCCTGACAATCCCGGAGGGGTGGGAGGAGCCGGATTTCAGCGGCCTGCGGGATGCCTACCCGCTGTGGGAACGCAAACGCCGCCGGCCGGATGCGCCGCTGCTGCCGGGCGACGATGCCTTGATGCAGGCTGTCCCCGATGCGCTCGACTATACCCCCGTCTACGGAGGCAAAGGCTGATGTCAGGAGAGGATCGCCTGCGTTGGGATCAGGCCTACCACGAAAGCAGCGCCAATCCCTACGCGCGGCCAGACCCGCTGGTACTGGAATACACCCCGCCGCTCAAGGCTGGTCAGGAAGCGCGAGCGCTCGTTCTGGCCGCCGGGCTGGGACAGAACGGTCTGTGGCTGGCGGCGCAGGGCTACATCGTCGATCTGGTCGATGTCAGCCGGGTGGCGCTGCTGCGAGCGCAGGCTGAGGCCGGGCGGCGTGAACTCCGCAACCTGAACCTGCTGCCCGTCGATCTTGATCAGTACGAATTCCCAGAGACACCCTATGACCTGGTATGTGTATTCCGCTACCTGAACCGGAATCTGTTCTCGCCGATCCGGGAAGCGGTGCGGCCGGGCGGGCGCGTTATCTATATGACCTACAACCGCCGCTACCTCGATCAGCGGCCTGAGAGCAACCCGGCTTATCTGCTGGAAATCGGCGAACTGGGCGGAGTCTTCGCCGACTGGAAGATTCTGCACTACCTGGAAGACGATCACCTGTCGCGCGTCGTGGCCGTCAAGCCGCAGCCCTAACGCGCCCACCTGAAAAACGGAGGAGACGGACTCATGACTTCGACTATTTTTTCCCTGCGGATCAGCGAGGCCGAGTACCGTGCCCGCTGCGATGCGCTGCTGGCGCACATTCAGCAACTGGGCTGGAGCGGCGTGGTACTGTTCGATGCCGACATCATCAAGTATTACAGCGGTTTCGCCTTCATCCCAACTGAGCGGCCGATGGCCTTCGCTATGAACCGGGGGGGGGAACGCGCCCTGTTCGTACCCCGGCTGGAAGTCGAACACGCCCAGGCCAACGCGCTCATCAACCGGGTGGCGCATTATGCTGAGTACCCCGGCGAGACCCATCCGGCCTACGTACTGGCGGATATGCTGCGGGAGATGGGGCTGGAAGGCGATATCGGCGCGGACAGCGATGGTTACCCGTGGATTCTGGGCTACCGCGGCCCGTCCTTGAGCGAGACGCTGGCGGCGCGGGTGCGCCCGGTGCGCGGCTTCGTCGAGGACGCGATGGCAATCAAGTCAGCCGCGGAGATCAACCTGATCCGCGAGAGCATCCGCTGGTCGAATCTGGCTCACACCCTGCTTCAACGCTATACCGTCGTGGGGGCGACCGAAACTGACGTCAGCGACCGCGCCACCCGTGAAGCAACGGCCGCCATGCTGGACGCCATCGGCCCGATCTACCGGGCGCAGGCGCAGATGGGCGTGGATGGCAAGGCGATGGCCGGATATCGCGGGCAGATCGGACGCAACAGCGCCATTCCGCACGCGCTGGCCGCCAACATGACCTTCCAGCCAGGGGATACGCTGGTGACGGGGGCGGCGGCTCCGGTCTGGGGGTATCTCTCTGAATTGGAACGCACCATGTTCGTGGGCACGCCGTCCGATGCTCAGAAGCGTTTCTTCGACCACATGGTGGCGCTGCAAGACACGGCTATCGCGGCGATGGGGCCAGGGCGTCCATGCGCGGCGGTCGATCAGGCGGTGCGGGCGTACTTCGCCCAGCATGACCTGATGCCGTACTGGCGGCATCACGTCGGGCACTGCATCGGGCTGCGCTACCACGAAGGGCCGTTCCTGGACATTGGCGACACGACCATCATGCAGCCGGGCATGGTCTTCACGGTCGAGCCGGGTTTGTACACGCCCGAATGGGGTGGGTTCCGGCACAGCGACACGGTGCTGATCACCGAGGCAGGAACCGAGGTGATGACCTATTACCCGCGCGATCTGCTCAGCCTGACGATCCCGGTGTAGTCTGCGACAGAGTCATCTAACGAGTTCCACTTCGCAAAGGAGACGAGCATGACGAACCCCCTGCTGGCGTATGTGCGCGGCCTGCCCGATATCCCGACCGTGGTGGAGATCAACATCCGCTCCGGGCCGAACACCAGCTACGCGCTGCTGTTCAAGCTGGCAGTGGGGACGGCCAACCTGCCGGTGCTGGATGTCCGCGCCGATGACCAGGGCGCGAACCTGAACGGCAAGACCTACCAGTGGATGCGGATTCAACTCCCGGATGGGCGGTCAGGCTGGGCGCGCGATGATCTGCTGGAGATCAGCGGGGACGGCACGGCCTTCGGCTATGGAGTGATCCCGGTGCGGACGCACGCCTTCGCGCTGGCGCGGATGACGGCGGTGAGTCCGCCGGTTTCGCCGGTTTCGCCGGTGACGCCTCCGGTGGCTCCGGTCGCTCCCGCTCCGGCTCCGGTCAGTCCGGCTCCCGCACCCGCGCCGATCTCGCCCGCGCCAGCCGTTCCAGCGGCTCCGGCTGCGCCCGCTCCGGGCATTGCCAGCGGGACGCCGACGGCGATCATCAATACCCAGGGAGCGGCCAATACGCGCAGCGGCCCCGGTATAAGCTTCGACCGCACCGGGGTGACTCTGCCGCGCGGCTCGCGTTATCCGATTGTGGGCGTGCAGCGCGAGATGATCGGCCAGCAGTACCGGTGGTTCCAGGTCAATAATGCCGGGCGGCTGCTGTGGATCCGCGAGGACCTGGTGAAATACGAAGGTGACACGTCCCCGTTCGGACTGCCGACCGATCTGTATCCCGCGCCGATGAGGACCAACTACTGGTGGGTGCGCGGCTACAATATGCCGCCCGCGAAAGATGCCTCGCTGCCGGATCATGATGGCTGGGACCTGGGCGCGGCCACGGGGGAACCTATCCTGGCCGGGCCGAACGGCGGGCTGGTGGTGCGGTCGGTGCAGTGTACCAAATGCACGCCGGATCGTCCCAGCACGCTGATGCAGGGCTTCTCGCTGGGCGACCCGCGCATCTTCGCCGATCCAGGCTGGGGTAACGGCTACGGCAACTTCATCATTGTGCGCTACACCAACGAGCAGCTTCCGGCCTCGACGCGGGCAGCGCTGGCCGGGCGGGGACTGGGCGGGGCGGCGATCTTCGTGATGTATGCCCACCTCAGCCAGCGGTTCGTCGAGACGGGGGCGGCACTGACTGCCGGGCAGCCTATCGGGGCGAACGGCAACACGGGCAACTCAGAAGCGCCGCATCTGCATCTGGAAGTCCGGGCGGCGATGAACCCGACGTTCACCAGTTGGGCGTCGATCCGCAGCGGGGTCATGGACGCGGTGGTGCTGTTCAGCCGCTAGGAGGCTCATCGCGCATGGGCGCGGCGATTCTCACCGCTGCCGGGCGTGCAGGATGGTGTAGCCGATGATGCGGTCTTCGGCATCATAGCGGATGATGACATCCTCGTCGGTGAGTTCGCTGTCGGCGGCCGGACTCGGACGGGCGAAGTTGACGTATAGTACATCCGCTTCAGGATCGTAGGTCATCCAGACGGCGTGTGAGGGGCTTTCCTCCACGTTGGGCAGCAGCGAGAGATACGGCGCGATGGGGTTCATGGCTGCGCGATGGGGCCGGTTAGATTGAAGTTGCCACCGACCAGCACCAGATCCATGATGTTGATGACGCCATCGCGGTTCAGATCAGCCGCGGCGGGCGCGGGCGGGATGCTCAGGTCGAAGTTGCTGCCGACCAGCACCGCGTCGGCCAGATCGATGGTCTGGCTGTCGTCGGTATCCCCGGCGGGCAGGATGCCTGTTCCCAGATCGAGCGGCGCAGCATCCGTCACCGTGACGGTGTAGACCAGCGCGAGGTGCTGGGCGGCGCTCACCAGCACGATGTATGTGCCCGGCGCGACCGCCTCGAAGCGGTAGACCCCGTCCGACCCGGTGATGACCTGCGTCACCAGCGAACCATCCGCCACCAACTGCACCCCAATGCCCGAAGGATCAACGGCGCTCTGGTAGCGAGCGACGCCCTGGATCACGCCGGAGCCAGGGAGCGGCTCAGTCGGTGTGGCGGTGGGGGTTTCAACGGGGGGTTCGGCGGTCGGTTCGGGCGTAACTTCGACCGGCTCGGTCGGTGTCGCCGTGGGGGTTTCAGTTGGCGGCTCCTGGGTTGGGATCGGGGTTTCCGTCGGGGGCGGCAGGGTTGGCTCCACCGTTGGCCCGACAATGCTGAGGCTGCCCGTGAGCAGTTGCAGCGGGATGATCTGTGTCTGGAGGTCAGCGGCCAGCGCCGTACAGCTCAGCGTGGCTGTCCCTGCGGCCAAAGCCCGGTATTGCAGGCTGAAGGCCGTGCCGTTCCCGCTGAAAGCCGGGTGGGGCTGCAAACGGGTCGCCGCCACCAGCCAGGTTCCGTTGGGCTGGTAGCCCGGATCGACGAAGAAGCTGGTCGCCCCGCTGAAGATGTCCCCGTCCAGACGGGACTGCCCTGTCAGCAGGGTGGGATCGACAGCGCACTGCACCTGCAAGCCGTAGAGGGTGGCGGCGTTCTCGATGTGGACGCTGACGGTCACGCTGTCGCCGGGCGCGATCTGCGGCACAGCCGCTTCGATCCGTACCACGAGCGGGATCGGCGTGGGGGTCGGGGCGATCTCCTGAGCGGCGATGCCGGAGGCGGGAATTGTCACGAGCAAGAGCAGCGCGGCGAGCGCCATCATCCCGATGAGGGCAGTAGGTTGGCTGTGCTTCATCGCGGTTCTCCTGCAAGTGAGCATCATCCGATTCGTCCTGACGATAGCGCCTCCGCTGGGAAAACCCAATAGGACAAATCTCCCGTATGGGATCAGCCCCAACAAAAAAGGCCGGGAACTGCTCCCGGCCTTTTTCTGAGCTACGCGACTGCCCGACTAGCTGGGGGGCAGCAGCACCGCGTCGATCACATGGATGACGCCGTTGCGAACGAGAATGTCGGTGGTGACGACCTTGACGGTGTCATTCAGGTACACGCCATCTTCCTTGACGGTGATGGTCAGCGTGCCGCCCTGAACGGTGGTGACCTCGGTCAGACCCACAACCTTGCTGGCCGGGAACGCGCCCGCGACCACATGGTAGGTCAGCACCTGCGTCAGCAGGCCCGACGGATCGGCCAGCGCTGCGTCCAGCGTAGCCGCGTCCAGCGCCGCGAAGGCATCATCGGTCGGGGCGAAGATGGTGAACGGCCCACCGTTGACGACCGTGTCGGTCAGACCAGCCGCCTCAACCGCCGTCAGCAGGGTGTTGAACGTGCCGGCCGCGGTCGCGACATCAGCCACCGTCGGCAGCAGGTCGCCGCCAACCGGATCGACACCCGTCCAGATCGAGCCATCCTTCAGCCCGGCCAGGATTTCGTTGGTGCGGGTGGTGACTTCTTCAGGAACCGCGGCATCGTGCGCGGGGGCAAAGCCCACGCCGTCGTTATCCGCCGACATGATGAAGTTCGTGCCGCCGGGGAAGTCCGCGCCGCCATCGACCAGGGCCTTGATACCCAGATAGACGGCCTGATCAACGCGCTTAACGGCGCTGCTGATGATCTTGTCGGCATTCGGGGCTTCACCCGCGCCGAAGGTGGTCAGGTATTCATCCTGGTCCACGCCGATGACGAAGACACCGCTCTTGGCGGCTTCGACGATACCGCCCGAACCAGTTGGGCCGCCCGCGCCGAAGACCACATCAGCGCCTTCACCGACGAACTGGTTCGCCGCCGCGCCGCCTGCGGCCGGATCGATGAAGCTGGGGATATACGTGCCCAGCAGCTTGATATCCGGGTTGACGTAGCGGGCGCCCTGCTCGAAACCGTTGCGGAACTTCTTGACGGGCGGGATGTCGATGCCGTAGACGCCGGCAACTGTGCCGCTCTGGCTCATCTGGGCGGCCAGCGCGCCGGCCAGGAAGCCGGCCTGGTCTTCACGGAACTGGAGGCCGACCCAGTTGGTCGGAGCCGGGTTGCCATCGGCATCCGGGCCGACGAACTGATCGACGCCGATGAAGTAGACATCCGGGTTCGCCAGCGCCGCCGCGCGGGTCGCATCGGCGATCAGGAAGCCGACGGTGACGATGGCGTCATAGCCTTCCTGGACGCACGTGTCGATGTTTGGGCCGTAGTCGGCTTCCGCCTGGGTTTCAATGTAGGTGGTGTCCAGGCCGAATTCTTCAACGGCCTTGTTCATGCCTTCATAAGCGAACTGGTTAAAGGTTCCGTCGTTAATCTTGCCTTTATCGGTGACGAGGCAGACCGACTCGATCAGGCTGTCCTGAGCGGTGACGGTCAGTGCCGGGATGACGCTGAGCATCACAGCCAGCGCCATCAATACGAGAAGACCGCGCTTGTTCTTCATGCAAATCCTCCATGGTATTCTATCAAAACCGGCTTGGAGCGGGTCGTAACCCCGCCTGCAACCAGACTTTGATCTTACAACATTTTGATGAGGCCGGGTATTGTGAAGAATACCTAAACTCACCATGATCTCATGTAGCGCGGACGACCGGAGGCATCAGCCCAGCGCCACATCCAGCACCATCATCACGGCGAAGCCGAGCATGGTGCTGAGCGTGGCGAGGTCGGTATGCCCGCCGCGCTGCGATTCGGGGATGACCTCCTCCACGACCACGAAGATCATCGCGCCGGCCGCGAAGCTGAGCGCGAAAGGCAGCAGCGGGCGGGCGATGGACACCGCCACCACGCCGAACACACCCGCCAACGGTTCCACCACCGCCGAAAGCTGCCCGTACCAGAAGCTCTTCGGGGCGGACATGCCCTCGCGCCGCAGCGGAGCCGCCACGGCCAGCCCCTCCGGGAAGTTCTGCAAGCCGATGCCTATCGCCAGCGCGACTGCGCCAGCCAGAGCCGCGCTGGAGGTGCTGTGGGCGGCTGCGCCGAAGGCTACGCCGACGGCCAGCCCTTCCGGGATATTGTGCAGCGTGATCGCCAGCACCAGCAGCACCGCTCGCTGCCAGTGCGTCGGGATGCCTTCGGCTTCGGCCATCGGGAAGCCGATGTGCAGGTGCGGCAGCACCCAATCGACGCCGCGCAGGAAGGCCGCGCCCAGCAGAAAGCCGCTGACCGCCGGAAACCAGGCCGGCAGCGCGCCGCCTTCGGCCATCTCGATGGCCGGGGCCAGCAGCGACCAGTAGCTCGCCGCGATCATCACCCCGGCGGCGAAGCCCAGCATCCCGTCCAGGACGCGGCGGTCCACATCGCGGGTGACGAACACGGTGGCTGCGCCCAGAGCCGTCACCCCCCAGGTGAACAGCGTCGCCAGCAGCGCCTGTACCACAGGCGGCCAGGCCGCCAGAATGTCCAGCATAGAGTCCCCTCTGGTTGCGTTGAACCAGGCTGATTCTAGACCCGCCGGGAGGCGCTCGCCATCAGACCATCGCTGGGCCGTCGAGATACGGCGTGAGGATGCGGATGGCCGTCCCAACCCCGTCTTCAGCACGGATGCGTTCGCCGAAGGCCGCCGCCCGTCCCCGCAGGGCAGGATCGCCGGTCAGCGACCGGATCATCTGGGTCAGCCGCTCGGTTGTCAGGTGGTGGCGGCGGATCGGCGCAGCGCCGACGCCCAGTTCGTGGACGCGCCGCCCCCAATACGGCTGGTCGCCCATATGCGCGACGATGGCCGAGGGCACGCCCGCCCGCAGCGCGGCGGCCGTCGTCCCCGCCCCACCGTGGTGGATCACCGCCGCCATGCGCGGGAACAGCCAGCTATGCGGCGCGGAATCCAGCAGGTAAATCTCCGGCGGCAGGTCTTCGGCGTGCAGTCCGGCCCATCCGCTGTGGAGGATGCCGCGCTGCCCGGCCTCTTGCAGCGCATCCGTCATGATCCGAGTGGTTCCGCGCGGGTCGCGGTTGGACATGCTGCCGAAGCCGATGTAGACCGGCGGCGGCCCGGCCTCCAGGAAAGCCTGGAGCGCGGGCGGCGGCTGGTAGCCCTCCGGTTCATCCAGGAACCAGTAGCCGGTCAGGTGGATGTGCGGATCCCAATCCGGCGGCGGGGGTGTCACCAGCGGGCTAATCCCCAGCAGCGCTGGCGTCCGGTTGCAGGCGCGGAGGAAATCCCCGCGCGTGGCCGGGGGGAGCTTCAACCGGTCGCGCACCGCGTTGGACGCGCTGCGGAGGGCCGTGAACAGCATCGCTTCGATGGCATAACCCCACCAGCGGTTGAGGATGCTGTCGCCGCGCGGGATGAGCGCCTGCATTCCGGCGGCTCCGCTGCGCGTTGGCGCGATCGGCGACAGCAAGCCGAGGATATGGCGCTTGCCGTAGGCGCGGGCGGTCGTCTCCATGGCCTCGACTGTCAGCAGCCCACTGATAAGCAGGTCGGCGCGCTCGACCATCCGCAGCAGGTCATCGGTCACGACCTCGGCGATGGTATCGGCCATGCGAGTCATGTTCTGGAGTTCGCGGCGGGGATTGCTGCTGCTGTCGTTCAGCCACTCTTTGCCCATGTCGGTCTGCATCAGCTGCTCGATATCGACCTGGATCGGTTCGTAGCCCAGCCCTTCACCCTCTATCCACGCTTGAAAATTCGTTCCGGCCGCAACGGCCACGGTGTGACCGGCCCGCTGTAAACCTTTCGCCAGCGCCACGAATGGCTGCACATCGCCGCGCGATCCAAAACCGATGAGTGTGATCCGCATGGGGGTGTTTCCTTGCGTCGAGGAGAGCTGCTGGGACAAACTTACGCTGATTCCCGTTGTTACTGTACCCGACTGAACGCGCTGATGCTACCTGATCTGATGTACAATCGAATCAGTAGTGGGGTAGAGGAAAAGCAAAACATGACCATCAATGAAATCTGGGAACAGGTCAAGACCCTCAGCCCACAAGAGCGCGAGGAATTGGTTCGGCGGCTGCTCGATCTCGATATCGATTCAGCCGAGGTCGGCGAGATGCATGATATTCTGGAATTTGAAGGGATCGCCGCCCACCTCGCCGATGACGAAGACCCCCAGGCTTACGTGAACCGTATACGCGGTGAATGGGATCGTCACCCATGAAAATTGATGACGCCCTGTCGAGTCTATCGCGCTTGTACATGGAAACCGCCCCATTCATCTATTACACCGAATCGCGGGCCATCTATGTAGACAAGATGCGGGCGGTATTCAGGGAAGTCTCTGGAGGTCATCTCCAAGTGATGACCTCAGCCGTGACCATCCCCGAAACCTTGATGAAACCATTGCAGTCAAACGACATGATGCTGGTCAACCGTTATCGCACAATGTTTTACCGTACAAGAGGAATCAGTGTAATTCCGGTCACATCGACCGCAGGTAATATTGCCGCAGAACTACGTGCCCGCTACAACTTACGAACACCTGATGCCCTGCATATTGCCTCTGCTGTTGATGTGGGATGCCAGGCGTTCCTCACCAATGACGCAGCACTTAAGCGTGTGAAAGAGATCAGCGTTCTGATTCTGGATGATTTGGAACTTCCTCAGCAGAATTCGTGATGCGCGTTTATCTCGTCTGCTGTTCTACCACTAAGCGGTGACGTTCACCTCGCCAGTGCCTCGACCTTGAGCCGCCGCATGAAGTTTTCAACGGCCTGCGTCTCTTCGAGTTCAGCCTGTTCATCCGGCGTCAGCGAACGTTCCTGGTTGGCACGCAGTAGATCGCGGAGGCGATCCTGCGCAGCCTGCGATGGGCGGAACGCCAGGATTTGTTCCGGGGTGGGCGTCGAGGTCAGAAAGTCATTGACCTCTTTCCAGACATCGAAGGTTTTTACGGCCATCCGCTTCTTCCTCTCGATCAGAACTTCATGCCGCAGAGCCAGCACAGGCAGATGCAGCGGCCTGCCTCGGCGTCGCGCTATCGATTCCCCTTATATAGAGTACACCCAAATTCGCTCACCTCGCCTGCACCTGGATGAGCAGTTCGCCCGCCGCCTGGGTGATGGCATGGCCGGGCGGAACAACCAGGAACTCGGCTTCCGGCCAGTCGCCATTCAGCAGCTGGGTGATGATGCGGCGGTCGCCTGCGCGTTTCTCGAAGCGCCAGCCGCGCTCCTCGGCCTGCTGGCGGGCACGCTGCTCGTAGGCTTCGCCATCGCCTAAACCGGTATCGATGAAGACCGCGCGGTTGTAGTGCTTGCCCCACTCGCCCATCACCTGCATCAGGTAATCGGCGTTCTCCTGCCCGTACTTGGCGATGTATTCCTGGTAGATCGCCTCGCTGATCTGGATGCTGGCCGCGCCCAGCGCCACCGCCGAACTGGTCGGATTGCGTTCCAGATAATCCAGGCTGTACCAGAATGTGCCGGGGAAGGCATCGAATTCCTGCTGGTAAAGCTGCCGCGATCCGAGATAGAGGGTGATGCAGTCATGCGCCCGTGGAATGACAATGGGCGTGTGCCGGGCGGTCAGGCCAAGCGTGGCTGTGCCACACATGCCGTAGGCCAGCAGAATGGCATCGCATTCGCCCGGCTGGACGGCGTCAACTGCCGCCTGCAAACGTCCCCGGAGGCTGCGTGGGGCGTTGTGCAGCCCTTGATCGAACAGCCGCACCGAAATCACTGGGTTGGCGACCGCCGCCGCCGCGTACACGCTGCGGGCCAGCGCCGAGCAGGTCAGGGCGATATAGTGGGTCATGGGGCAGCCTCCGAACGCAGCGCGGCGGCGATAGCGCGGATGTGGTCGGGCGTGCTGCCGCAGCAGGCCCCGATGATGCGGGCGCCTTTCTCGCGGGCGCGGAGGGCATACTCGGCCATCACCGGCGGTGCGGCATCATAGACGGTCTGGTTATCGACCATGCGCGGCAGCCCGGCATTGGCTTTGGCGATCAGGCAGGCCCCCGGCTGCGCCTGGTGCATCTTGTCGAGCGCGGCCAGGAGTTCATCCGGGCCGTTGCCGCAGTTGGCCCCATGCGCCACCAGACCGAGCGTCTGGAAGGTTGCGGCGGCGTGTTCCGGCGTCACGCCCATCATAGTGCGTCCGTGGGTATCGTAGGTCAGGGTGACGACCAGCGGGAAATCCGGCGCGGCGCGGCGGCAGCCGTCGATGGCGGCCTGGACTTCGGCCAGATCGGACATCGTTTCGATCCACAGGACATCG
>CAZKXW010000066.1:0-28629 GCA_964556745.1 uncultured Anaerolineaceae bacterium | reverse complement strand
CCGATCTGAGCAGCCTCAACGGGTTCTAGCGGAGTCGCCCGGTCATGAAATGGCCGGGCTATTCTTCCCCCTGTTTCCTCAACATCTCGTCAATTCCCCTGATACCCTCCGCCCGGCCACAACTTCGACGGCCTGATCTGCGTACATACTTTGGGGACAGCTATCGTCGAGGTGCGCCATGTCTCAACCGCAGATGGACTATCACGCCATATTCGAGCGCGTCGAAGCCCGTGTCGAACACGAGAAGCGCCGCCAGCGCCGCAGCATGGTGCTGTCGCACATTGTGGTCAGCCTGCTGCTGCCCTTCCTGCTGGGGATCATCCTCCCACCGGGCAACGCCGTGATCCTGGTCGTGCTGGTCATATCGCTGCTGATGGGCGTGATCATTACGCCAGTTCGCTGCGACTGGATGGCGGGAGCTACGAGAAGCGCATCCGCGAGTGTTTCATGGCGGATGAAATCCAGACCGAGGTCATGCGCTTAGGTCTGATGCCTCCGCCAGAAACCGAAAAGGCCAAACGCGCCATGCGCCTGACCGATGACGGCGAACTGGAAGTCATCGACGACGATGAAGAGTTGGACTTGCGCGAAAGCGAAACCCGGCGCACGATGGGCAAAGCACCGGGTTCACGCACACGATAAGGGGCTGCCATGACATCCGAACTGGACACCCGCGCCATCCGCCAGCGCATCGAGGTGGGGGTTCAAAAAGAGAAGCGCAAAATGCGCCATGTCTTCTTCATCATCAGCCTGGTGATGTTCATCGCCTTCAGCATCGTGGCCTGGGGCATGTCGGGATTGAACCCGATGGATACCGCCAATATTCCGGGGATATCCTCGAATATCTCCGACCCGCTGACCTCAGCGATGATAATGCTGAATGTGGGCTGGTTCGCCGCGCTGCTTTTCCAGTTCGCCAGCATCGTGGTGGATACCCGCGTCGGCGAACAGCAGATCCGTGACCGTGTGACTGGGCGCGAGATGAGCAAGGCGCTGCTTGATCTGGGCGAAGACGAAGCTGCGCCGATCCGCGAGAAGGCCAAGCACATGATGCGCCTGAGCGACGATGGCGAGTTGGAGGCCATCGTCGAACCGGAGGCCGAGGATGCGCCCGTCCACGTCCAGCGCGGCCAGGCGCAGTGATCGCCGCGGATATTTGCACTACGCTATAATCACCCGAACGCACGCGATCAGACGGGAGCAGACACGGCATGGCGCTGCAAGCAGGCGAACAGGTAGGCCCTTATCAGGTGATCGGCCCGTTGGGGCAGGGCGGCATGGCGAGCGTCTTCCAGGCGTATCACGCCAAGCTGGATCGCTACGTCGCCATCAAGGTGATGCACAAAGCCTTTCTGGAAGATGAAGGCTTCCGAGCGCGGTTTGGGCGTGAAGCGCAGATTGTCGCCAAGATGGAACATCCCCACATCGTCCCGGTCTATGACTACGCCGAGCATGACGGCCAGCCTTATCTGGTGATGAAGTTCGTCGAAGGCCAGACGCTCAAGAAGCTGCTGGCGCAGGGGCCGCTGCCGCTCGACCGGGTGATCGAGATCATGAGCGACATCGCCGATGCGCTCACCTACGCCCACAAGCGCGGCGTGCTGCACCGCGATATCAAGCCCTCCAACATCCTGATTGACGCCGAAGGCACGGCCTTCCTGACCGACTTCGGGCTGGCGCGGGTCGCCCGCGCCGGAGCCAGCACCATGAGCGTGGATATGATTCTGGGCACGCCCCAGTACATTTCCCCGGAGCAGGCCGCTGGGCAGGCAGAACTCGACCCGCGCACCGATGTCTATTCGCTGGGCGTGATCCTGTACGAGATGGTAGTGGGGCGCGTGCCCTTCAACGCCGATACGCCCTACGCGGTCGTGCATGACCACATCTACAGCGAACTGCCGCTCCCCAGCGAAATCAACCCGGCCATCCCGCCTGCCGTCGAAGGGGTGCTGCTCAAGGCGCTGGCGAAGCGTCCTGCCGACCGCTTCGATACGCCCAACGCGATGATGCAGGCTTTCCGTCAGGCGGTTCAAGAGTCTGGCCTGACCTCGCTGCCGGACGACCGCGATGCCCGTGCCGGCGAGTCCTTTGTCCGGGGGCAGTCTGTCATCCACGATTCGCCGACCATAAGCGAGATTCCACCCGCGGCGTCTGCGCCGCCTGGACGTAACCGCGTCACCATCCCGCCGCCGCCCGGACCGAGTCGCAAGCCGGAAGTCGAGATCAACCTGGACCCGGCGGCGCTGCGTCAGCTTGGCGAGCGCGTCAAAGAGAATATCGAGAAAGGCGCGGGTTGGGTGCAGTCGGTCGCCAACAGCATCGAACGGGCTGCCGAAGAAGGGGCGCGGGCGGCTTCCCAGGCCATGACCGAGGAGCGCATCCGCTCATCTGATCCGGTGCTGGCGCAGGAAGAACGCATCCGCCGCCGCGTCGAAAAACGCCTCAAGAAGCGTACCGAACTGATCCAGCACATCATCATCTATCTCATCATCAACGTGATGCTGTGGGCTTTCTGGGCCTCAAACCTGGGCGCGAATCTCGCCGATCTGGTCAACCTCGATGGGGACTTTTTCCAGCAGATTGGCGGCTTTCCCTGGCCGCTGTGGGTGACGTTCGGTTGGGGTATTGGCGTGATTGCTAACCTCATCGAGTATTACAACAAATACGGCCCCGGCGCGGCCAAACAGGAAGAGATCGTCCAGCGCGAGATCGAGCGCGAGCGCCAGCGCAGCCTGGCCTACGAGAAGCCCAAGCGCGCAGCCCGCTTGCAGCTCACCGACGATGGCGAGATCGAAGAGGTTTATGATGACGAGGTCTCGGTGGCCCACAAGCGGAAGCGCGGCTGAGTTGAGGTGATAAGGGAGAAAATGTCCCGTGAGAGGTAAAAAACATGAAAGAAGACCCGGTATACGCGGAGATTCGGCGGAGCATCACCAAACGGTATGCCAACCGCACTGAATTCTTCGGCCATCTGGTTGCCTTCATTGCCATCAATTTGCTGGGCTGGCTGATCCTTCGGCCAACCGAGGGAATCGGTCTGATCATCATGCTGCTCGCCAGTGGTGGCTGGCTGGCCGGTCTGCTGATCCATATGGTGAATTTCATCATGACCGAGGGTCGTGAGCGGGCTATTGAAGTCGCTATCGACCGCGAACGCGCCCGGCGCGGCGAAGCTCCGCTGGCGGAATACAAGCGCAAGCGCGACCGCCTGACGCTGACGGATGATGGCGAGGTGCTGGAAGTCATCGAGGATGACGACGAGCCTGCGCTTGACCGCCATTCTAACAGTTCCTAACAAGCGCGCGGCCTGGATTCAGATTACAATACGGGATGAACCGTTCGCTCCAGTCGAAAGGATTGGCCGATGGTCATGAATCCGATGGCCGTCATGCGTCGGGAGAATACCCGCCTCCAGGCCGAAAACGAACAGCTTCGGCAGGAACTCCATAACCTGCGCGAATTCGTCCAGATTCTTCACGAACTCGTCCAGACCAGCCGCGCCATGACCAGCGACGCCGAACTGCTGCCGCTCCTGGAGCGGGTCTTCACCAAAGCCCTCAGCCTGCTCAACGCGCCGGATGGCTCGCTCATGCTCCTCGACGACGAGAAGAACGAACTGGTTTTCATGCTGGTCAAAGGTACCCTGGCTGCCAACCTGCTCGGCTACCGGATTCCGGCCAGCAGCGGCATCGCCGGTTGGGTCGTCGAACACGCCGAACCAGCCCTGGTGCGCGATGTCCGCCGGGATCCGCGTTTCTCGCAGGCCATCGACGAGCAGTTCACCTTCCATACGCAGTCAATTGCCGCCGCGCCGCTGATCGGCGACGGTCGCGTCTACGGCGTCATCGAGGCGCTCAACCAGCCGGGAGACGAACCCTTCTCGGAAGACGATCTGGCGCTGCTGGGGCTGCTGTGCCGCTACGCGGGCGAAACCCTGGCTGATATCGAGCGCCGCCAGCCGGAGACGCCTCGACCCGGCTGATCCCCACAGAACACAACCGCGGCCAGGTCATCCCTGGCCGCCATGGTCTTCGTTCGCAGCGTCTTTTCTAGTGGATGGGCACGGCGTTCACGTCGCCCCGGATCGAGACATACGGCGCGTAGATCCAACCGACCAGCCCTTCATACCGGACCTGCAGCCAGAAGTTCTGCCCGCTCTGGATGGTGCGTCCCAGCAGCGGCATCTCCGCGCCCCAGGGAACCTGCGCCAGCAGCTCGGAACGCTGGCTTGGTCGCCGCCGCAGATTCATGATCGAGCGCGGCACGGCCAGCACGCCGGTGTCTGCTGCGCCGTCGATCTGCTCGAAGACCGTGCTTTGCAGCGGGATAGTGTTAGGGTCGCCCGTGATCTGAAGATAGCGCCCGGAGACCCAACCGGTCTTTGTCCCGGTGTTGATCAGATACCAGGTGAAGGTTCCTTCATCCTGGTTGCGGGCTATTGGCGGATATTCCGTCCCCGGACGCAGCACGCCGATCAGCGATGCCCCCAGGTACGGCCCGGTGCGGATTGCCAGCCCCTTGACGTTGATCACGCTGACCGTCAGCGGCGGAACGGCCGTGACCACCGGCGCGGGCGTCAGGAAAAGCTGCGTACCGACCGGCGTCGTGACGCCGCTCGCCGGGAACCACTGCACCTGCACCGACGCCTGATCGATGCCTTCGAAGTATTCCACCGTCATGTTCACGGGCGAGGTCGTCACCGTATAGGTGAAGGTGTCGGTGGTCAGCGGCCGCCCAATGAACTTGTCCAGCACCAGCGCGCCGTTGATGTACATCCGCACGCCGTCATCGCTGGAGACGGTGAAGGTGTAATTCCCCACCGCCAGATTCTGCGTGGAGGTGAACCGCGCCGAGAAGTAGTTGCTGCAATCCGCCGACGTGCCCCCATCGGGATAAGGCGGAGCAACCGGCGGATTAGCCGCCGTGCAGCCTGTGATCGGCACGGTCACGCCGTTGACAACGGCCGGGCCAGCCCCCCAGTTGAAGTTGATGCCGTTGATCCCAGCCAGGGGCGCCCCGGTTCCGGTCAGGTTCGGGTTGTTGAAAAACGTCGCCGACCAGTTGACACCGAAGTCCGCCTGCACGCTGAGCGTTGGGATCAGCGCTGCCAGAACTATCAGCAGGGTGAGTGGGATGATCGCTGCACTGCGTCGCCGCTTCATTGCGCCAGCCTCCGAAGGGAGCTATAAGACCTGCCCCTATTATATGCGCCTGCAGAAGATTGCGATACAGGAATCCAGTACGCGCAGTCCGTCCGCGGAAAACTGAATCATCTGCAACCAATTGACCCCTTCATGCGTATAGAGGAATGTACATCACATTGCATGCCGCCGCTGGCGGCCCTGAGTGGAGGAAACATTATGAGCGATGAAGTCAAAGTCCCGCAGCCGCCGGAAGCTCCTGAAGCTCCTGCAGCTCCCAAGACGGATGGCGCCAAGACGATCACCGAGCAGTTGGAAGTTGCCGGCAACCAGTTGGTCGATCAGGTGCAGGACCTTATCAAGCAGGGCAACGTCCGCAAGCTGGTCATCAAGACCGCTGACGACCGCGAACTGATCCAGGTCTCGCTGACCGTCGGCGCGGTCGCTGGCGTCGCTACGGCGCTGGCTGCCCCCTGGCTGGCCGCCCTGGGCGCGATTGCCGCCCTGGTCGCCCGTGTCAAGATCGAAATCATCCGCGAAGAAGAAGGCTAAGCCGTTCTTCTGGCGGAACCTGCCAGCCCAAACGTAGAGGCGTCCATTTCGGACGCCTCTGTGATTCTAGCCCTCACCCTCTGTGTCTCTGTGGTTCAATTCTCCTAAATCGGCTTCAGTACCCGGTCTTCACGCAGCTTCTTGCTGAAGATGCGGGCGCTCTTGAACTCACTGAGGATTTCCTGCACCGATTCGCGCCAGGCCGGAATCTTGATCTGCTCCACGGTGGTTAGATCATACCCCGCGTCTTGGAAGCTTTTCGCCAGCTCCGCTGGCAGTGTATCCGGCAGAAAGAAATACGCCACTTCGCTCTGCAAATCGCGCGAGGCCGCTTCAATGGCGGCGATCAACCCGTCTACCACCGGCGCCAGCGGCGCAGCGCTGGTCAGGTAGCACTCGTCCACCCGCGTGATCAGGTTCTCCACCTGCCAGCCCATCACCCCCAGCATCCGGTCGGCCTGGTCCTGCGCGATCAGATAGCTCTTCTGCCCGAAGGCCATCATGATGTCCATGCGCGTGACCGTCTTGGCCGCCGAAGCGTTGATGAAGTTGGCGATGGCCTCGGCATGGCTGGGCATCCCGCGCCGGACGTGTACCTTGATGTCCGCTGGAACCGCTGGAACTGCCGGGGCCGCTGCGGGAGCGGCCGCGGGCGCAGCGGGCGGCGCGGCGGCTGGCTGGAGCGGCTGCGTGGCCGGGACGGCCGCTGCGGGAGCCGCGCTGCCCATCTCGGCAATCTTTTTCTGGATGTTCACCCAGGCGGCCTGCACCTGCTTCCAGGTCTCTTCCACGTTGCCATCGTTATGGATCACCACCGCTGCCTTGCTGATTTTTTCGGCCTGGGGCGGCTGCGCGGCGATGCGCTGGCGGGCTTCCGCTTCCGACATCTTCCGCTTCTCGATCAGCCGCTTGAGCTGCGTCTCCGGCGAGGCATCCACCACCCAGACTTCATCCACCGCCTTGCCCAGATCGCCTTCCAACAGCTTGATCGCCTCGATGACGACCACCTTCTGCGTCGCGCGGCTGACCAATGTAGCGACCGCGCCGCCGACAATCGGATGCACGATGGCTTCCAGCCGGGCCAATGCGCCTGGGTTGGAGAACACAATCGTGCCGAGCAGCGCCCGGTTGATGTTCTTGTCCGCGTCCAGGATGAACTGCCCAAAGGTATCGACAACCGGTTTGTAAGCGGGCGCGCCTGGAGCCATGGCTCGGTGCGTCAGGCTGTCGGCATCGATGGTATAGGCTTCCAGATGTTGGAGCATCTGGCGGACAACACTCTTTCCGGTAGCAATATTACCCGTGAGGCCAATCACATACTTGTTCGGCCAGCGACCCACGGTGTTCCCTCCCATCCCAGATGGCGGATGACGTTTCAGAATGAATCCGGCGAAATGATTGCTTCATTGTATCGTGTTTCCGTTTATCCGGTCAAACGCCAGCCTTAATGTTTTCGCCGATGGGTTATTCTTGCCCATCTGCGGTTTGACTTCCTCCCGCTGCGCTGCTATCGTGAGCTGGCTTGACCGTCCTTCAACGAGGAAGCGACCCCCATGCAGTCTTGGAAAACCTTAGAGCAGCACACCCTCCTGGAAAATGGCCGCTGGCTGACCGTCGAACGCCGCCGCATCGAACTCCCCGATGGCCGCGTCATCGACGATTGGGCCTGGGTCAGGCTCCCGTCCTACGTCAACATCGCCGCCATCACCGAAGAGGGCAAGTGGCTCTGCTTCCGCCAGACCAAGTACGCGGTCGAGGGGCTGTCATTAGCTCCGGCGGGCGGCTACATCGAACCAGATGAAGACCCGCTGCTGGCCGCCCAGCGTGAACTGGGCGAGGAGACCGGCTGCACCGCGCCGCGCTGGACAGCCCTCGGCCAGTATGCCGTCGATGGCAACCGGGGAGCGGGCATCGCCCACCTGTATCTGGCCCAGGGCGCGGTCAAGACCCGCGACCTTCACCGTGATGACCTGGAAGAACAGGAACTCCTGCTGCTGGATCAGGCTGAGGTCGAATCGGCGCTGCGGGCCGGGGCCTTCAAAGTGCTGCCCTGGGCGACCGTCATGGCGCTGGCGCTGCTGCATCTGCGCGGGGGCGGGGCATGAAAAACCCCTCTCAGCGAGAGGGGTTCCTGATTGGCGTCACCGTGACCAATCTGTTGGGGAGGCGGCTGACCTTTTAGACGGCGGCTTCTTTGCGAAGGCGGGCCGGAACCGCGACTTCGACCGTCTGCGTTTCCAGGCGGTGCGAGCGTTCCAGATGCACCACCCGCAGATGCCGCTCATGGATGACCCGCTCGACATACGGATTGCCGATTACGGCCATGGACACGCTTTCCCCGTGGGCTTCCAGTTCAAAATGAAACAGGCTCATCTGCCGCGCCCCAGAACACTTGTACGTGTCCTGGATGACTGACCCGCGTACCTGCCACCCGGTCAGCAGCATCGTTAGCAGCGCATCGCCCCCGGCATAACGTTCGCTCTGCGGATCCCAGTGGCGGTAAATCCCCAGATCCTCGACAAATAAACGATCTAACTCGTTCATCGTAAGCCTCCCCCAAGACAATGCTTAGCGATCTATTTCTAATGGTCGATGGACTCGGCTCCCTTTGGGAGTGAGAGGTATCATTCTCTCGGTGTTACACTTGTCCACACTGTTGAGAGGTTTTGTCCATCTGCTCGTTAGTATAGAGGAGTCTTTGAGAGAAGAGAATTAAGGAGTATAAAAATCCACGGCAAAATTGTGAATAATTTGTTATTTCGCTCAATTAACTAATCTTACGAAATCGTATCGTTTCTGTTTGCTTGCGAATGATTATGATCGAAACCAAATGAAAGCCTACTTTACCGATCACTTCGTTCTCCCACTGCCGCCGGATCACCGCTTCCCGATGCGGAAGTACAGCCGCCTGCGCGAGCGCTTGGTAGCAGAAAACATCATCGCGCCGGAAAACCTGCTCGTGCCCGATGGCGCGACCGACGCCGAAATCTTCCGCGCCCATGACCGCGACTACTGGGAGCGCGTCCGCCATGGCCTGCTCACGCCCAAAGAGCAGCGCCGCATCGGATTCCCCTGGTCGCCGGAAATGGTCGAGCGCACCCGGCGTTCCTCCGGCGCGACCATTGCCGCCTGCCGCGCCGCCCTGGTCGAGGGCGCAGCGGCCAACCTCGCCGGCGGGACGCACCATGCCTTCCGCGACCACGGCGAAGGCTACTGCATCCTCAACGACAGCGCCATCGCCGCCCGCGCGATGCAGGCCGAAGGCCGCATCCGCCGCGCCCTCATCCTCGACTGCGACGTGCATCAGGGCAACGGAACCGCCGCCATCCTGCGCGGCGATAGTTCCATCTTCACCTTCTCGATCCACGGAGAGAAGAACTTCCCCTACCACAAAGAACAGAGTGACCTGGACATCGAACTGCCCGATGGAACCGGCGATGACCTCTACCTGAGCATCCTCGAAGAAGGGATCGACCGTGCCCTGGCCGTCTCCGCCGCCGATCTGGTCATCTACCTGGCCGGAGCTGACCCGTTCGAGGGCGACCGTCTTGGCCGCCTGAAGCTCACCAAATCTGGCCTGGCCGAGCGCGACCGCCTGGTGCTGAGCCGCTGCCGCGCCCACGGCCTCCCCGTCGCGGTGACCATGGCCGGCGGCTACGCCCGCGATGTCGAGGATATTGTCGATATCCACGCCCAGACCATCCGCCTCGCCGCTGAATTCACCTGACCCGGCGTCGTTCCATCGCGACGACATGCCAGTGCAGCTCGGAAGACACCACAGGCTTGTGCGACCGAAAGAAGCCTCTCTGGTATTCTTCTTTCTGATTTTATGTCGCAAAAGTAGACAAAATGTCACCCTAACCCGCCTGTTTTGTGCTATCGTAGGGATATGCGCAGGGAACTCGCTCTCCCAGCGCGTGTTCGGGAGAGCGTCGCCCGTATCGCGCCTTTATAACCTATCGTCGGTGCAGTAATCACCGAATTGCAACTGCAACAACTGTGGCCATCTCGGACTTGCATGTAAGGCGTCTGGCACAGAACGCCCCTTCTGCGATTGCCACAATTTGCGCCAATTCTCGAGAATCGACCGATTCTCATTCTTATCATTCTTATCGTTTCTCATCGATCACCACATTTTTCTGTCAACGATAAACGATCAACTATTAACTTTTTTGGTCTGGCTGTAAGCTAAAGACGATCTGCTGCATCACCAAAGGCTGCGCCCATGCCCGCCACGCCTCAAGCACTTCTCGACCGCCTGGACTCCATCGCCGCTGGCCTGCGCGACACCGGCCAGGGATTGGCCCTGCTCGGCCTCGGATCAGTTGGCCTGGAAACCGACCGCTTGGACGCCTACTCCGACCTGGACTTCTTCGCCATCGTCCAACCGGGATCGAAGCCGCGCTTCATCGACTCGCTGGACTGGATGGAAGCTGCCGCTGTGCTGGTCTATGCTTTCCGCAACACCGTCGATGGTTACAAGGCGCTCTACGCCGACGGCATCTTCGCCGAGTTCGCCGTTTTCGAGCCGCAGGAACTGCCCCGAATTCCCTTCAGCCCCGGGCGGCTGGTTTGGAGCGCCGATGGCTTCGATGCCCGCACGCTCATTCCCGCGCCGGCAGATCGAGAGCGGCATACCCCTTCGGTCGAGTGGCTGCTGGGCGAGGCGCTGACCAACCTGTATGTCGGCCTATGCCGCTATCGGCGCGGCGAGAAGCTCTCGGCTGCTCGTTTTGTCCAGCTCTACGCCGTCGATCATCTGGCGCGGCTGGCTCCGCACTTGGAAATCGAGCAGCCGGCTTTCGTCGACGCCTTCTCCGCCGAGCGCCGCTTCGAGGCGCGTTTTCCCGGCCTGGCTGCGAAGCTGGCTGAGTGGATGGGGGGCTACGACCACACACCGGAGTCGGCTCTGGCGATCCTGGCCTTTCTGGAATCCCATTTCACCGTCAGCGCGGCGCTGGCCGGGGAGATTCGTGCTCTGGCCGCCGCCGGGAATCAAAAGGGCGCGTGATGGCGCCCTTGAATGTTGGCTTCGATGGCCGCGTTAACCGGCGCGGCGGGCTGTCTTGTGATCCTTCGGCATCGGCTGAAGTTTGAAGTTAAGTTCGCTGACGAGCCGGTCTACATACGGATTGCTGATGACTGGCATCACCAGGGTGTCCCGGCCGCGGGTGAGTTCAAAGTAGTAGACCGTGGTCGTGCGCGCGCCCAGATGAAGGTGTTCCTCACTGCCGACCAGCGTGCTGATGTCCCAGCCGTTATCGACAGCGGTGATGAGCGCGTCACCCCCGGTGTAGAGTTCTGAACCGGCGTGCCAATGGCGAATGCGATCCTGATACGCATAATGGAAGTTGGTAAGCTGCGTGATCTTCATTTGGATAGTTTCCCTTTTCACCTTCCTTGTGACTTTTGTGCTGCAATACATGCTGTAATCTAGCCTGTCGAGGTTAAGAGTACGCACAGTATGGGTAAAGTGCAAATTAATGTTAGCGAAGTTTTCGGCCAAGTCCATCGGCATTTTGACCTAAAACAACCCCCGGTCTTGGGACGGAATGGACAGAATGCGCGTGGTATAATCCACGCGCATTCCTGAACAACACAATATGAAGGATTGTTACCGTGGCTCCGATCATTGCTGTGCGCGACATGTCGCGTTATGAAGGCCAGGAAGTGACCCTGCGCGGTTGGGTCTATAACCGCACCGATAAAGGCAAGCTCCAGTTCATTCAGCTTCGGGACGGCTCCGGGACGGCCCAGTGCGTGGCCTTCAAGAAGGAGATGGCCGAAAGCGAATTCGAGATCGCCGGCAAGCTTACGCAGGAATCCTCGATCATCGTCACCGGGACGATCCGCAAGGATGACCGCGCCCCCGGTATCCCCGGCGGTTATGAACTCGGCATCAAGCAGCTTCAACTGGTGCAGATGGCCGGGGAGTACCCGATCACGCCGAAGGAACACGGCGTCGAGTTCCTGATGGACAACCGTCACCTGTGGGTGCGCTCTTCGCGCCAGTGGGCTATCCTCCGCATCCGCGCCACCATCGTCCGCGCCATGCGGAACTGGCTGGACGACCACGGCTACCTGCTGGTCGATACCCCGATCATCACCCCCTCAGCAGGCGAAGACACGACCAGCCTGTTCGAGCTGGAATACTTTGGCGAGAAAGCCTTCCTTGCCCAGACTGGCCAGCTTTACAATGAAGCCAACATGGCCGCCTTCGGCAAGGTCTACTGCTTCGGCCCGACCTTCCGCGCCGAGAAATCCAAAACCCGCCGCCACCTGATGGAGTTCTGGATGCTGGAGCCAGAGATGGCCTTCTTCAGCCTGGAAGACCTGATGGAGATGGAAGAGCAGTTCGTCAGCCACATCATCCAGACCGTACTGGAACGTCACCAGGAAGAACTCAAAATCCTGGAACGGGATACCAGCAAACTGGAAAAGGCGCTGCCCCCTTATGCCCGCATCAGCTACGACGAGGCCGTCGAACGCCTCAACAAGCTGGCCGACCAGACCGAAGACCCGGAGCAGAAGGCCCTGCTCAGGATCGATTGGGGCACGGATTTCGGCAGCCCGCATGAAACGGCCATCGCCGAGATGTTCGACCGCCCGGTCTTCGTCTATCACTTCCCCTCGGTCTTCAAAGCCTTCTACATGCAGCCTGTCGAAGGCCGCCCGGAAGTCTGTCGCAGCGTTGATCTGCTTGCGCCGGAAGGCTACGGCGAGATCACGGGCGGCAGCGAGCGCATCTACGACCTCAATCTGATCGAAGAACGCGCCCGTAAGATGGGCCTCGGTCTAGAAGCCTACGCCTGGTATCTCGATCTGCGTCGCTACGGGAGCGTCCCGCACGCTGGTTTCGGCATCGGCCTGGAACGCACCGTCGCCTGGATCTGCGGTCTGCCGCACATCCGCGAGACTATTCCCTATGCGCGAATGCTTAATCGCAAGTATCCTTAAGCTGGGTTGAGAAGAGTGGTGATCTGAGGAGCAGCCATGCTGTCGCCCCCACGCTAGAACTTAACCTGCGCTCCATCATGCCCGCCTGATTTCACCGGCGGGTTTATCCCTTCGCAGCTTTCAGGCGAACAGCGCTCGTTGTTCGCCTGTTTGCGTTTCGGTAAATCTCCATCTTTGAAAGGACAACCGCATATGCACACACTGCTCCGCCGCCGGCTGCGGCAAGGCGCGCTCTTTATGGGCGTCATCCTGCTGATCGAGCTGTTCGACGAGATCGTCTACGGCGCGCGGGAGGCCGCCTGGCCGCTCATCCGCGATGACCTCGGTCTGAACTACGTACAGATCGGCCTGCTCATCGGCATTCCCGGTCTCCTGGCAAGCTTCATCGAGCCGTTCATCGGCATCTACGGCGACATGGGCTACCGCCGTCGGCTGATCCTCGGCGGCGGGTTGAGCTTCGCCCTATCGCTGCTTCTGACCGGCCTCAGCGCCGACTTTGGCCTGCTGCTGGCTTCGTTTATCCTCTTCTACCCATCGAGCGGGGCGTTCGTCAACTTGGCTCAGGCCGTCCTGATGGATCATCAGCTCGATCGTCACGAACACAACATGGCTCGCTGGACTCTGGCCGGATCACTGGGGGTGGTGCTGGGGCCGCTGGCGGTAGGGGCGGCGGTGATGCTCGGCCTGGGCTGGCGCGGATTGTTCCTGGGGTTCGGGCTGCTCTCGCTGCTGGCCGTGGCCGCGGCCTGGCGGCTGCCTATTACGGAAGCGCAGGACGCGGAATCGCCCGGCAGCCTGCGTGACGGCCTGGTCGGAGCATGGAAGGCCCTGCGGCGTGGATCGGTGCTGCGCTGGCTGGCGCTGCTTCAGTTCGCCGACCTGATGATGGATGTGCTGCTCGGCTACCTGGCGCTGTATTTCGTCGATGTGGCTCAGGTCAGCGAGGCGGAAGCTGGGATCGCCGTGGCGGTCTGGACGGGTATCGGGCTGATTGGTGACGTCCTGCTGATCCCGCTGTTGGAGCGGGTGCGCGGCCTGACCTATCTGCGCCTGAGCGCCTGGATCAACCTGGCGCTCTTCCCAGCCTTCCTGTTGGCCGAGCCGCTGCCGCTGAAGCTAGTCCTGCTGGCGCTGCTGGGCTTCTTCAATGCTGGCTGGTACTCGGTTTTGCAGGGTAATCTGTATTCCGCCATGCCGGGGCAGAGCGGCACGGTCATGACCGTCGGCAGCGTCACCGGCCTGATCGGCAGCGTGATCCCGCTGCTGGTCGGCGTGCTGGCCGAGCAGCTTGGTCTGGGCATGGCGATGTGGGCGCTGCTCTTGGGGCCAATCGCTCTGGTGATCGGGCTGCCCCGCCGCTATGAGGAACGCTGACTGAGCCAGCGCGCCAACTGCGCGTAGACCGAGCGCTCCGCCCAGCCGCGCAGGGTGGGGCGCAGTTCTTTCGGGGGGATGGCCGTCAGCGTCCGCGTCTCTCCTTCGGGGATGAACACGCGCCAGAGTTCCGACCAGGCCATCTCCGAGGGCGTGGGATCGATCTGCCGCGCCAGCTGCCCCACATAGGCTGCGTTGAAGGTCTGCATCCCGTCAGCATCGCGGTAGACCATCACGCTGGTGAAGGCGCAGGTTCGCGCCTGGAACGGTTCCATCAGCCGCAGCAACCCGTCGATGCCGATGGTTTCCAGCAGGTACTTGACGTAAGGGCCGGGGAAACCGCGCAGCGCCTCGACCGCGAAGCCACTGTCCTCGACCACCACCGGCTGGCGGATTTGCGCGTAGGCTTGTTCGGCTTTGGACTCAGCTACGGTCTGGATGTGATTGGCCTGCGGTTCGACCAGATCGAGCGCTGTTGGCACCACCGGAATGCCCAGCGGTTCCAGCACCTGCTGGAGTTCAGCCGCTTTGTTGGGATTGCCGGTCACGAAATGAATAGGGGAGTACATCTGAATCTGCCCAGGGTGACGTAGATTGTTAATGAATTTTTCATGAATATTTACGTTAATGAAGCTTTTGCAGCACCGTGCTGCCTTATCATGGAGTCATGCTTTACGGAAATTGTAAGGTAGCTTTCCGTAGACTCTATTGTATCCTACAGCTTGAGAAAAGGCTGTAATGATGGCGATTCGAGTGGAATGGGACGACCCAGATCAGACTGCCTTGCGATATATCTATGAAGGCTCGTGGAACTGGGATGAGTTTCAGCAGGCCAAGAAGCAGGCCAGGCTGTTGATGGATAGCGTCGATCACAAGGTCGATGTCATCATCGATGTCGTCCAGACCGGCGTCCTGCCCAACAACATCCTCAGCCGTGCCAACTCGATCCCGCGTGAACGTCATCCCAACGAGGGAATCATCATCATCGTCGGGGCCAATCCGCTGATTCGTTTTCTCTACGATGTGGCCCGCCGCATTTACGCTGAAGTCATCGATTATCGTGACTACCAAATGGTCGCCAGCCTCGAAGAAGCCCGCCGCATTACCCGCAGCCGTTCTGGCCGCTCCGTCCTCATTCACTGAAAGAAGGGCACGGTTTGGCCGTGCCCTCCTTCACTTCGGGCTGAGTTGTTCGCGAAGCCACCAACCCTACGAGTAGATCGGCTCTGGTTCCAGTTCCATAATCTCCGGCCAGTTCACCCGCGCCACCGGATACACCAGGTCTTCATACTTCCGCATCAGACCGAGGATGGTATTCTGATTGGCATCATAGAACTGCTTCAGCCGTACGATTTCGTTCGGGTGAATATCCTTGTAGTCCCGGCCGAAGTCATGGCGATTGTAAAGGTAATCGTGCAGGATCGTCCGCAGCGCGTCTTGACTGAGTGTCAGCGGCGTCACCACCGTCGTATAAATCCGGTCGCCACCTTCCAGCAGATGCGGAATGCCTCCGCGTGAGTAGATACGGTTGAAGCCAATCAGGATTTCCAGCCGCTTGAGCGTGCGGTCGCCGTAGTACATCTCCACCATGTCTTCCCAGGTCGGCGGATGCCCGTGCTGAAGGCCGAACTGGTAGGCCATCCTCAACGAATAGTTGTAAGGATTGCCTCCATCGACGCCGAAGTACAGGTAGTGTTCGGGCGTTCCACGATGGAAGTGATAAGCCTGCCCCATGATCTCAGCGGTCTCAGGCGGCAGGAAGCTGGTGTCGCCATAGAACCACAGGCGGTAGCCATGTTCACGGTAGATATTCGTCAGATACGGATGCCGCGTCAGGGCTTCGATGCCTTTCATGAGATACTTGTGCGCCTGCGGATTCCGCGCGGACTGATACCAGGAATAAACCGGCATGAATACCCGGTAGATACCATGCTCGCTGAGCATCTGGATCAACTGACCGAGACGTTCAAGCACGGTTTCCAGATAGTGCGGAAAATAGCTGTTGTCCTGCGGCGGTTGGTCGAAGGTGTTGGCGATATACCAACGGCGCGTGCCGTTCAGAAGGAGCGAGACACCGAGCTGCTTATCGTAAACCTGCTCATAGACTTCATGGGCAGGAAGTTGGAGAAACTCAGCGAGAGTCGGGGTACGAGACGCAGAAGACAGACGCCATCCATTGGAACGCATGATCCACTTCCCCCTCAGTTTGGGTGGACACATCTTTGGGGACGCCTGCTGCAGTCAGGTAGGTCCGTTGTCTATCCGGATGGACAATTTGTGAAAAACGTAAACATGACTTCCATCCTAGTTCGATTTGTCACGAATGTCAATCTATCTGAATATTTCGAATAAAATCAATTTGACGGGTCTGTTACTGTATTGAAAACAGCACACGATAGCAGCGGGCAGATGAATTTATCCGCCCGCTGCTTCAACCTGCTAGAGAAGACTGATCAGAAGGTCCAGACCTCAACAATCCGTCCATCCTCCAGCCGGAAGATCGCCATTCCCTCCGGGATCGAACCCACGGTGGTGCTCTGGTAGTGGATTGCCGTCAGATTGCCTTCGGAAGCCATCAGGAACCCGGCCTTCTCAAGAAGCTGCGGCCATTCCGCGAAAGCACCAACTTCTTTCATGTGCGCGAATATTTGCTTGAATGCCCCCTGGTCGATAGTGCCGACACTCTTGCATGGGCAAGTGTGCAGCGTAAAGGTCGTCGCCATCAGCGCCGTATCCAACCGGCCATAGCTGTAAGCATCGATCCAGCGCAGGACGACCGATTGGTTATCAGCCATCTGGGCCGCATCGGTGAGTTCAGGTTCTGCCAGTTGCAAACGATAGTCCTCGGCGCTATCCAGGATGGTGAAGTCATGCTGCTCCACCTTGCGCCAGATTTCAGCGATCTTGCCATCGACCACACGGAAGAACTCCATGCCATTGCCGGAGACCGGAAGCCCGGTACGGGTCTGGCCTTCCCAGAGGTAAGCCGCTGCTACCAGCGGGCCTTCGCTGATGAGGGTATAGGGCGTGTACTGCAAGTCACTCATCTCGTCATAGAACAGCCGGAAATTGGTGACATAGCCGTTGGAATCCGTGCTGCCCCAGACGGTATCGTGCATGACGAAATCTACCGCCAGCATTTGCCTGGCGCCGTTGAGGTCCATCTGGTTGTAAACAAAGTCCAGATAGCTGCGAACGACAGTTTTCTCGGCCAGGGCTTCATCCTGCGCGACCAGCGGAGCCGCGCACATGAAGACCGCGACCAGAACCCACAACAGCCGTTTCATGACGATTTCTCCTATTCTTCTGTTTAGCCTCGAACCGTTCCAATGCGGTTTGGGTGGCTTGAACCCGGTTACAAGGTTCGTCTCCGCAGTTCAGCACGGCTCGACTTCAGTTCACTCTGCCGGCGCTGATGCTCGGCGATGGAGTGGGCTTCGATCCGGTTCCCAATGCTGATGAACCAGTGCCCAAACGTCTCCATGATCCTCTCTGTCCACGAGGGACGCTCTTCCCCCACTCATTCAGCCTGATGATCGCGCTCTGCCTCTGACGCCAACTTCTGATGGCGCTAATCAGCCCACAGGTGCATCTGGTGGTATATCATAGTTCCCCTTTCACGAGGAACGAGGACATGGAGTTGGTCAGTTGAGGATGATGAGGGGAAGAGTGACGGAGGCCACACCGCTCGATGTGCAGGCTACTCCACCTACATTGTATTACGATTTGACTTAAATGTGAAGGGATATTGGGCATTCTGCCGATACGTGGGAACCCATCTCGCTGTCTCAAAGACCGCTCGGCTCGACAAATGCCGCCGCATGTCTACAATCACCGTGTGGCACAAACTGGCTTGAAGAGGTCTCTATGATTGGTCGTTGGATCATCTTGCTGGCGATGCTGACCTTGTGGATCGGCACTGCCTCCGCACAGGATGTGGCTCTCGATGTTGGGTCTGTTGAAGTCGTCAGCCGAATCGACGTTTTCGGTCAAACGGTCTTGACCGCTGAAGGCCGTCTGACCAATCCTTCTACCACCCAGGCTTACAGCCAAATCAGCCTTCTGGCAACCGCCTACGATCAAGGTGGCACGGCTGTTGGAGAAGGCTTTGGCTATCTGGCCAATGCCTGCGGCGCGGCGCTGCTGCCGGATTTCATCCTGCTGCCCGGCGCTGCCCAACACTTCGCCGTGCCGCTGGAACTCTACGAAGCAGGGCTGGCCGTCGAGCGCGTCGAAGTGACCGTTGATGCGCTGCCAGTCGATGCGCCGCCCGCATCAACACCGGAACTGGCTGCGGGCATCGAGGCGATCAGCAGCGGCGAGTTCGTCCAGGTGGAATGGATCGATGCCGAGACCTTCCGCTATGCCGAAGGGTGCGCTCGCGATCTGTTCATCGATTGGAACTGGACGGAGTACAGCCTTTCATCCGGGGTAGGGCAGCCGGTCGAGCATCCCAAAGCCGCGCTTGTGACTGAGGCGCTGCGCCGCCAGTTGGGACTGACCGATCCGCTTTACTTCCAGCACTCGTTCCTAAGTTATGCGCCGAATGCCCGCCGGATGGTGTACCAGACTGAACTGAACGTCTTTGTTACCGCCGAACCGGATGGATCATTCAAGCGGCAGTTGTTCGATAAGCTCTTCGACCGCACGCTGCAAGGCATCACCTGGCTGCCGGAAGGTCGCTTGCTGGCCTATTACTACGGAGCCTATGGCGACCCCGTGACCTATTTCACCGCCACCGTGGACGGCCAGATACTTAGTGAAGCTCCGGCTGATACGATCCCTTCGCTGACTGTTCCGGGAGCCAGCCCGACGGGCGAAGACATCGTCATCAGCGCCGAAGTCGATGGCAAGACAGGGTTCTACCTCAAACGCGCTGCCTATCCGGTCTCTGATCTGCTGTTCGAGTCGCCTGTGCCCGGCAACAACTGGCCCGGCCCCATTTTCCAGCGCGATGCCGATGGCGCGGCCTTCATCTACGCCGCTGTGCCGCAAGATGGCGCGGCCCGGTTGGTGTGCTTCAACCGCCAGAGCGAGACACTGCACGATCTGGCGGCGCTGCCGCTGCGTCTGGCGAGCGATGAACGCGCCTGGTGGTTCCCGTCACCGGAGGGCAGTCGCATTGCGCTGGCGGCTAACGGGCTGAACGGTGGTCTGTGGCTGATCGACCTGGCCGCGCTGCCTGCCTGCGAATGAGGGCAGGTACGCAGCTGGTTTTGGGGTACAATAGATGGGTCATGAACGGCAACCAGCACAAGGACAAGCTCGATGCGTGAGATCACTGTTGCGACGGTCCAGATGCGCCCCAAGTTGGGCGAAGCGGAAGATAATCTGGTGAAGATGTCGGAGATGATCTCCAAGATCGCCTCCCAGCAAAAGGTCGATCTGATCGTCTTCCCGGAACTGATCACCAGCGGCTACGAATTGGGCGTGCGCTTCACCGAGCTGGCCCAGCGTGTGCCGGGGCCAACCATCAACCTGCTGGCCCAACGCGCCAATGAATATGGCGTCTTCATCGCCTGGGGAATGGTCACCAAAGAGAAGGTCGAGTCGGTGCTGTACAACACGGCTATCGTCGTCGGCCCGGATGGTGAACTGCTGGATGTGTACAACAAAATTCATTTGCGCGGCGAAGAGCGCATGGCCTTCCGCGAAGGTTACAAGCTCCCTGTCATTCCCACCGAGATCGGCAACATCGGCCTGATGATCGGCTACGATCTGGCCTTCCCGGAAGTGGCCCGCAGCCTGGCGCTGGATGGCGCCGAGATCATCTGCGTGCTGGCGAACTGGGAAGCGGCCAACATCGACGAATGGAAGACCTACGCCCGCGCCCGCGCCTACGAGAACTCCGTGTTCATTGCTGGGGCCAACCGCGTCGGCGAAGATGTGACTCTCAACTTCGGCGGTGAGAGCATGATCGTCGGGCCGCGCGGCCAGATTCACGCCTCGCTCGCGGCGGAGACGGATCCGACCAGCGGCGCGCCGCTGGAAGGCTTTGCCGTCGCCCGCATCGATCTGGATGAAGTCCGCAAGTATCGCGAGGAATTCCAGTTCATCCAGAACCGCCAGCCGGCCGTCTACAAGTCGCTGGTGCGGAAGTACTAGGCTATCGGCCTGAATACCCCACAAACGGGGCTGTATTCACAACCCCCAACCGCTGATACTGAAAAGCGTATTCAGCAGGCTGTTGGGGGTTTCTATTTCAGATGACTCTGCATATCCACTATAACTACCGCTGCCAATCCTGCGAGGCGTTCTACATCCCGTATGGCCCGGATGTCACCTGTCCGCGCTGTGGGCATCATGATCCCGGTAACTGGATTGACTTTGTGCCCCGCGCGGCACGCTCGATAGATTACAATCTGGCGCGTTATGGCTCGTATATGCCTCCAGCGTGGTACGTTGGCTCGCTGGGCGACCACATTCTGCATATTCTCTTCGGCCTGTTCGAGCGCTACCGCGCCGAGGCCAACATCCGTGATTTCCCGGAGTTCGCCGCCATCCACCTCTCGGCCATGAAGTGGGGCGACCAGGACTACCTCCGCGCCCATATCGCTGCTCTGGCGGTCGAGATTCGACCGCTGCTCGCTGCACATCCCATTGATGATATGGGCAACCATTAAGATCGGTTCGTGTAATATCGAAAGCTTATGTAAACCTCTCTTCTGATAATTACCCTGTTGCACCCAGGTGAGGTATAAATTACAGAACCTTTCGATTCCGGGGCTGCTGTTCGGAGCGAGATGGGATTGTAGGCGTTCTGTCTTACCAAAGCTCCATGAATACAGGAGAGGAGTCTTACCTATGTTCGCTGAGTTCAAGAAATTCATTATGCGGGGCAACGTGATGGACCTGGCTGTCGGTGTCATCATCGGCGGCGCGTTCGGCGCGATTGTCAATTCACTCGTGGCTGACATTATCGGTCCGATCATTGGTCTGCTGACTGGCGGCATCAACCTGGCCGGGCAGACGACCACTATCGGCCCGGCTGTCTTCGGCACGGGCAACTTCGTCCAGACCGTGATCAACTTTCTGATCATCGGCTTCGTGCTGTTCCTGATCGTCCGGGCGATGAACCGTATGATGCCGCCTCCACCCCCGCCGCCCCCGCCCGGCCCGTCGGTGGAAGAAAAGACTCTGGCGGCTATGGAAAAACTTGTCGACATCATGCAGAAGAAGTAGTCGCTTGGCTGCGAGAAACCGGGTTACAATGCGTGTATGTTCCGCGCATGGTCATCTGGGAGTAACCAGGCTGTTCGATGAACGACGATACGGCTTCGCCTGAATACTCGGCTCGCAGCACTTTGATTGCCTTCGGGATCGTCGCCGCTGCGTTGATCGGCGGTGCGATCCTGCTATGGACTTCGCGTCCATCCCCTGTTCAGATCACTATCAATCCTCCACAACCTACCGTCACGCCCGCACCCAGCCCCACGCCAGGACCGATCACGGTGTATGTGACTGGCGCGGTCAGCCAGCCCAACCAGCTGATCACGTTGCCTGCTGGAAGCCGTGTCCAGGATGCGCTGGCAGCAGTCGGCGGCCCCGCCCTGGATGCTGACCTGGAGCGGGTCAATCTGGCTGATCGCCTGCGCGATGGCGATCAGGTGCATGTCCCGCGCGCGGGTGAATCGACGGTGCTCGCCACGCCCAGCGGCGGAGTCATCGTGCACATCAATACTGCCAGCGTGGAAGAACTGGACTCGCTGCCCGGCATTGGCCCGGCGCTTGCGGAGCAGATCGTCGCCTACCGGGATGCCAACGGCCCGTTTGCCAACTTTGAGGCGCTCGATGCCGTCGAAGGCATTGGTCCCTCGCTGCTGGAGGCAATCAAAGACCTGATTGCCTTCGATTAAGGGGCTGGTGGAATACTGGCGGCGCTATGTGAAAAGGCAAGGTGAGTCGCAGTCCCATCGGATTGAAGGCGATGTGCCGATTGGGGTTGATGTGACCATTTTTCGGCGATCCCGTCTGAAGTCAGTCCCCAGTTAGCATTATCACCCTGTCGCTTAACGAAGGCTGCCAGCAGTCATTGTTGGGTGGGCAGGCGAGGTGGGCGAGATCGAACGGCAATAACTAGCGCTGCTCTGCACGATTGAGCTGATTTGCTCAAGCTGGTTGGCAAGGTTGGCAAAGGGTTGCAGGCGCGAAGATCAGTGACTTGCAATCCAGCGACATTCGGTCGTATGTTGTCCATTTGGCGGCCGTCCAGCCGCTCATCGACTGGCTCAAGTCGGCCTGCGCGTAAATGCTGGCCTGACTCCTCACCGGCCGGCCAGCGCCTCCAGCAGCCAGCGATGCTCCGCCAGGATCGCCGCAATCAGCGCCATATCACGCTCGGCGTCCGCTTCCGCCGCCGAATCGCCCATTTTTGTTGGCAGCCACGCCGCGAAATCCTCTGGCGTGATCATGCCCTCTGCCAGGCCGACAATCTGTTCCAGCGCCTCGGCTGCCTTCCAATCGACTGGCCGCCCGTTCACCGCCAGCATCAAGGCTGCTGCCACCGTTCCTGTCCGCTTGTTCCCGTCGGCGAATGGATGGTTTCGCACAATCGAATGCAGCAACGCCGTGGCCTTATCTTCGAGCGTGGGGTAGGCGTCTTCGCCAAACACGCTCTGCATTGGACGCGCCGCCGCCGCTTCCAGCAAGCCGATATCACGCACCGCCCGTTTGCCCTCCACAATTGTGTGGATTGGCGTGCGGGGCAAAAACTGCGCGTTGATATATACCAGTTCATCGACTGTCAAATAGCGTATCATGCGCGCTTCTGCCCCCACCCTTTACATGATCTTTGTGCCTCGGTGGTGGAATTCACTCTTCGTTCGACTTGCTGTGCGCTTCCAGCCAGGCAGCGATGGCGGGGACATCGTGCCGGTTCTGCGCCACTTCCAGCACGAAGCGGTAGATTGTCCCCGCGTCCCATGTCGGATGCCGTCCGTTCTTCTCGAGGAAGACCGTTGTCACCCGCGTGGCGATCCGCTTGTTGCCGTCCCAGAATAAATGATGCGCCGCCATGGAATGCAGCAGCGCCGCCGCCTTGTCCATCAGCGTCGGATACGCATCCGTCCCGAAGGCCCGCAGCGCAGGCCGCGCCGCTGCCGACCGCAGCAGATGCCGGTCGCGCACTTCCGGGCGATGCCCCAGCGCCTCTTCCGCTGCGCTGTAAATCTCGCTGGGGGTCAGATACCGAGTCTGGTCTTCGGCCATAGTCAACCTGTTCATTCATCGAGCTGCCTGTTCTATCAGAACGTTTTAGCTTTTGCCAGAGGCCTCATGTTAAGACCATTTAACGGCGCGGTCTTATTGCCATCTCCAATTTGGTCTACCTACAATGACGCTGGACATCGCGCAGCGTATTTCCGCATTCCAACCAGAATCTCGTTCAGAGCTTCACTGCGGCGCTTTCCGCCGTAAGTGATCACGTAAAATGGCATGAGTCTCGATCAGATGAGCACAATCGCCCAGACGCATTCGCCTGGCCTTAAGGCTGGGACGCTGTCCGCCCTCAGTTCGTATAACTTCCGCCTGTATTTCGCCGGACAGTTGATTTCGCTCTCCGGTTCCTGGATGCAGACCGTCGCCCAAGGCTGGCTGGTTTTTCATCTCACCAAGCAGGAACTTTGGTTAGGGGTGGTTGCGCTGGCCGCCGGCGTACCCAACCTGCTGCTCTCGCCCTTTGCCGGTGTGGTCGTGGATCGCGTCTCGCGCCGCAACCTGCTCATGTTCTCGCAGGTTGCTCAGATGCTCCTGGCCTTCATCCTCTCGGCACTCAGTTTTACCAACACCGTCCAGGTTTGGCACATCGTTGTCCTGGCCTTTTTCCTGGGGGTGGTCAACGCGATTGATGCCCCTTCACGCCAGGCCTTTGTCGTCGATCTTGTCGGCCACGAAAAGCTCACTTCCGGCATTCAGCTTAATTCGATCATGTTCAACACGTCCCGCGTGATCGGCCCGGCGATTGCCGGCCTGGTGCTGACTCAGGTTGGCCCGGCATGGTGTTTCTTGCTGAACGGTCTGAGCTTTGTCCCGGTCTTCTTCATGCTCTGGATCATGGATGTCCATTCGGTGAGCCGTATCAGCGGAGACTTCGCCCCGCTTAGAAGCCTCAAGGAAGGGGTGCGCTTCACCGCTCGCCATGAGACCATCGCGCCGCTGCTTGTGCTGGCCATTACTGCCAGTTTCTTCACCGCCAACATCACCACGCTACTGCCCGCTTTCTCCGACCGTGTCCTCAACTCACCCAAAGAGGGCTATGCCGCCATGAGTACCGCCATCGGGCTTGGCGCGGTTTTGGCTGCTTTGTTGATGGCCGTGCTGGGTCGTCGCTATGGGCGCGGCCGGGTCGTGACGGCGGCAGTAGGGTTGGTGCTGGTTGCCTCAGTCATCATGTCCCAGATGACTCAGATTCCGCTGGCGGTCATCATGGCTGCCAGCTACGGATTCGGCATCATCCTTCAGTTCGTCACTGTGAACACGCTAATCCAGAGCGAAGTCCCCGACCAGTATCGCGGCCGCGTACTGAGCCTCTACATGCTGACCTTCTTTGGCATCGCTCCCCTTGGCTCGCTGGGCATGGGCTTCCTCGCGGAAAATATCGGTACATCCACCACCATTGCCCTGTCCGCCATCGTCGGCGGCATCATCAGCCTGCTGATTCTCTACCGTTCCGCCCACGTCCGCCGGCTGGCTTAGCCTTTGTGTCTCTGTGGTGGGATTACCCCGGCGTGACTGTTGGCGCGGGTGTCACCTCCGGCACGCGAAACCGCACCGTGTCCAGGATCGCCTGGATGTCGCCGCTGCCCGTATCCATGGCTGTGATCGGGTCGCCGTAGACGTAGAAGACGAAGTTCAGCCCCTTTTCCTCCACACCCACGAACCAACCGCGCGTATCCGGCAGCTCCGGGCAGCTCACCGCCGCCCACTGGGTCCCCACGCCGGAGAGCAACCCCACTCGATAAGTACGCTTCAGATCCGTCCCCACATTGCAGCCCTGTTCGACCACCGCCAGCCGCAGCAAACGCAGCCCGTCCGACCATAGATCGACCGCGACCGGTGTCCCGCTTTCCGGCAGCGGATCGACGATGTTCGGGAAGCCCCAGTACAGCACGATGATGCCCGTCCCGCCGTTGATCGGCCCGCTGTATACCGCCACCGGGATCGCGAGCAGCGCCTGGCTGACATCCTGAAGCACCTGGGCGTCATACCCTATGACCTGCCAGCCTTCTGGCAGCGTGATGTCCAGCGGCGGCTCGACCGCATTGCCTGTCAGCGGCGGCAGCGTAATGACCAGCGGGGTCTCGGTGATCGTTGGCGTGGCGGCAGGAGTGGCAATCGCGCTGGCCTGCGTGGGAGCCAGTGCTGTCAAGGTTGCCTCGACCGCCGCCTGAATGTCCGGCTGCGTCGCCGTTAGTGATGGAACCAGAGTCGGCAGTGCCGTCGCTGTCGGAACCGCTGCCTGACCACACCCCGCCAGCGCCATCAGACTGCACAGTCCACCTGTCAGCACACCCCAGCACGTCCTGTTTAGCCTTCGCATAAGTCCATCCTGATCCATCAAATATCCGCCTTTGCGAGTTCCACAGGGATTGATCACTCAAGACAGAGTGTATTTCACGAACCCCCAAAGGAGGTGGTCTTACTCTAGCCCGGCCATTTCATGGCCGGGTGACACAATATCCTACCACGTTCCCTCGCGGCAAGACCGCCCCCGCCCTCTGCTATAATCTCCGCCAATCACCCAATGCGCTGAAGGGGGAGTATGCTCCGGTCGCTGCAAAAGCTTCATTGGCTCTGGCTCGTGCCCGTGCTGCTCACGCTCACGGCGCTCGCGTCGAGCCGCCTCAACGCCGATCCCCTCTGGTACGACGAGTGGTACTCGCTCTACTACGCCGGAGCCGCACCGCTCTATGGCCCCATTACTCCCGCCGAGGTCATCGCCCGCATCGACCCCCAGGTCGAGTTCAACCCGCCCGGCTACTACCTGCTCCTGCACATCTGGACGGGATTGGCGGGCGGCTCCGCCTTCAGCGGGCGGGCGCTCTCCCTCCTGCTGGGCATCCTCACCGCCGCGCTGGTGTACCGTCTCGGCTGCGATCTTGATGGCCGCCGGGCGGGGTGGGGCGCAGTGCTGACGCTGGGCGCATCAGCCTTCTTCATCAGTCAGCTTCACGAACTCCGCGCCTATACCCTCTTTCCGCTGCTGGTGACGCTTACCATCTGGGAATACTGGTGCTTTACCCAGTCTACCGACCTCCACCCAGTTCGATTCGCCGCTGCTTATGCCCTTGGCCTGACAGCACTGCTCTACACCCATTACATGGCGATCCCGCTGGTGGCCGCTCTCGCTGTCTATCATCTCGCCTTGGCGCCCAAAGGCCGCCGCTGGTGGGTCGTCTTGGGCTTATCTGCGCTGGCTGGATTGGCCTTCCTGCCCTGGTTGGGCGTATCACTTCAAGCCACGGCCAGCGTCACCGGCGATGCCTCCCGCGATTTCTATGCTCAGTCCGCCTCGGCACTGGTCGGCAATCTCCTCAACCAGTTCACCAGCGGAAGCCCCGCGCTCCTCGTGATCGTCGCCGTCTATGCCAGACGCGGTCGCGCTGCCCATCTCGTTTGGATGCTCATTCTGGTTGGAGTGGCCGTCGTGCTGGTCGTTAACCAGCAGCTTCGCTTCATCGGCATTGCCCGCTATCTCGTCGGGTTCTGGCCGCTCCTGGCTTTGCTTGCGGGATTGGGCCTCGCTGCCATGTCTCGCGCCCGGCTGCGCCCCATCGTGATCCTGGCGATCTGGCTGCTCGGCGGCGCTGGCTTGATCCTCAGCCGGGCGCTGACTCCCGATGGCGTCGATCCCGGCTGGAAGGTCTACCTCCCCTGGGACAAACTCGCCGCCGCGCTTCAACCCTATGCCGTCCCCGGCGATACCCTCCTCGTGCTGCTCCCGGAGCCGACCCCATTCTGGTTCCACGCGCCCCTCGCCGCCCATTATCTCGCGGCGTTGAACCCCCGCGTGCAGCCTATCCCCGATTGGCTCCCCGCCGCCCTCTTCGATGGCCGCATGACTCCCGCAGTGGAGGGGTGGGCGGGGGGTGAGGCAACCATCCTGAATGTCCACCTGCTCGAATCGCTCTACGGAACCACCCCGGAGCAGTTCCACACGCAGACATCGGCGCTCCTGAGCGAATCTGCCCACTTCTGGACGGCCTACTACCCGGATCAACTGCCGTCACCTTTCCTGCGCCCCGTCCTGGATCGATCTGCTGCCGAGCAAGGCTTCATCGCCTGCGGTTCGATCCTGGCTGAGCCAACCCTGCGACTCGACTTGCAGGTGAAGCTGCCCACCGTGCCTGAAGGGAATCGATTTGGTGATGGGATAATCCTGGATGTCTTGACTCCGCTGCCCGCCGCGGCCGAGGATAGGCTGCCACTCGTCATCGGCTCATGGCTGAGGGAGGGGGTTCCGCCGGGAATCTATTCGGTGGGTGTCCATCTCCTGGATTCAAACGGCAGCCTCGCCGCCCAGTCCGACTTCGCCCTGCCGGATGCGCTCCAGGGCTGTCATCCCGTCAGTCTCTCGCTGGAACCGCTCCTGTCAGGGACTTACTGGCTGGCGCTGGTCGTCTACGACTGGCAGACCGGCAGCCATCTCCCGGTCGCTGGCAGTACGGATTCGTACATTGTCGGCATAGTCGAAGTCCTGAATTAGCCGCGCAGCCAGTTCAAATCTCGCCCGATGAGCAGCTCATACATGTTGGAGTGATGTGTGTTCTTCATTGCCACGGTCTGAAGGTCGAACCGGTGCTGCGCGGCCAGGGCGCGGATGGTGTCATTATCATCATAGGTCATCAGGAAATCACCCCGTGCAGCCCCGGCCAGATCGAACAAGGCTTCGTGATCCAGCGCAGTGTGGTTATACAATCGCCGTCCGGCTTGCTTGCCGCCCGCGGTATAGGGCGGGTCGATGAAGAACACCGTCGATCTCGCGTCGAGATGCGCCTGCATCACATGCAGCCCGTCACCTTGAATGAAGCGGAGCCGGTTGCGGATAGCATCGATATCGCGGATGCGCTTGCAGAGGGTTTCAGGATACCAGCGTGAGGTCAACCCTTTACCAGACTCGCCGGTTTTGACGCGGCCAGCCCCTGGTGCAAGGATTCCACCCCGGTTCACTCGGTTACGCACAATCGTCTGAAACGCCATCGCTTGCGTATCGTCGCAGGTCTGCCTCAGAATACGATCTACATTGTCAGCAGTCATCTCGAAACTGAGGATTTGTTGCCTAAGCCAGTCGCCCCGTCCCTCTTCGATAAGCGTCTGCCAGACAGCCGCCACCTGTTCATCCAGTTCGACCAGCGTGACTTTTCCCGCCAATTGCTCGAATGCGACCGTGAGTCCAATGATCGCTCCCCCGGCAAAGGGTTCAATCAGATGTTCAGGGGGCTGATCCTGAGCGGCCAGCCAGCGCCGAACAATGGGAACCAACCATGTCTTTCCACCCGGATATCGGAAAAGACTGCGTTGGGGAACCGAGGCAACATTAACTACGGGTGTGAGAGGTGGGATGAAATCGAATAACGGGAGTTGCTTCATAGCATATCTGCCAATGTAG
>CAZKXW010000065.1:12319-28762 GCA_964556745.1 uncultured Anaerolineaceae bacterium | reverse complement strand
GCCTTCGTCATCGACAGGTGATAAGCGTGCATCGACCTCCAATGCGTTGCGCTGCTGTCGAAAATCGAGTTCGACCTGTGCCGCCACCACCTCGTTGACCTGGCTGGCCGCTCCGCTCACCAACACTTGATTCAATGCGATGTCGAAAATCGCTTCCTCACGGGCGTACCCCGCTGGCGGCTCCCCGATGATCAACGCCCTCAGCGGAACCTGTCGCTGTGCCGCTTCCTCCAACGTGACCCGGATTCGGCTGGGCGAAAAATCGATCACCGTCGCCCGCTGACGGCTGATCTCATAGTGCAGATCGACCGTGTGTTCTCCGGGGCCAAGATTCTGCAAGTCTGCCCATACCTCGATTTCATCCCCGGTCAGCAAAGCCAGCACCGACTCCGGAGCGCGGATCACCACGCTGGCAAAGCGGTTCGCTGGCGCTGGATTGGTGATGAGCAGTCCTGGGTCCGGCGTCATCCGCACAGCGATTCGATCCGGGAATCGCTGCTCGCGGATCGGGTCGGACTGAAAGGTAGCGATCATCCAGACCAGGAAAGCCAGCAGCAGTGACCCGCCGAACCACACCAGGTTGTCGCGAATGGGATGCTCAGCTCTTGGTGGTGCTTTTTGCATCAGGCTTGTTTCCGGCGCTCAAACAGTGTATGGACGAAGTGCTGTGCCCGATTGACCACAAGCGCGGCTAAACCCTGAGTCTGTCGCCGCTCCTCTCCGTAAAAAGCGTTGAGTATCGTTCGCAGTCGCCGTGTATCTAGTTTCGGGATCATCCGGCCCGCATTCGTGATCGAAATCCGACCGGTTTCTTCCGAAACCACCACACAGATGGCATCGCTCACCTCACTGATTCCCAGCGCGGCCCGATGCCGTGTTCCCAGTTTAGGATCAGGCAGGTTTCGGCTGGCAGTCAGCGGCAGCACCGAAGCGGCGCAGGCCAGCCGTCCGGCCCCATCTATGATAGCTGCCCCATCATGCAGTTCTGTCTTCGGCCAGAAGATTGTCAGCAGCAGTTGCGCGGAAATCGTGCTGTCCAGTGGAATCCCTGTGCCGATATACTCTTCCAGATTGCTCTGTCGTTGCAGCACGATCAGCGCCCCATGCCGCCGCTCTGAGAGCTTTTCCGTCGCCTTGCAGATTTCATCGATGATCCGGCTGCGAACCGTCTCCGGTGGCTGCCGGCCCAGGAACACCCCTGCTCGTCCAAGCTGCTCCAGGGCACGGCGTAGTTCCGGTTGGAATAACACTGGAATGGCGATGCCTAGCACCACCACCATGTTCTCTAGCAGCCACCGCAGCGCCAGTAGATTCAACAGGCTTGAAAGCACCAGTAGGCCAATCAGGACCAGCAGCATGCCGCGGAGCAGGGCGATAGCCTGTGTTCCCCGGAAGAAAAAGCTGGCCCCGAAAAAGACCAACCCCACCAGGAAAATGTCAAGCAGTGAGCGCCAGGTGAGGGTATTCAGTGCCCATAGGATTTCCACTGCTAACCACCCAGTTGCAGCAGCAGTTTCTTGTACTCGTCGATCCCATCCGGGTTAAGTGCGATGATCTGCCGAATCGTATTCACTGCATCCTGATGCAGCCCAGCCTCCAATTGGAGTTCGCCCAATGCATCCAACTGCTTGATTGCATCGTCTTTGCGCTTGAGCTGCGTGTAGATGGCTGCCAGCCGCGACCGCAAGCCGGTATCACTGGGATAAGTTGTCACCAACTCTTCCAGAAGCTGCGTGATGCGGTTAGGCTGCCGGTTCTTCGCGTAAATGCGGAGCAGTGCATCTAGCTTCTTAATTGCTTCAATCGGGTTGTTCTGTCGGTAGTGTATGTCCACCAGCATCCGGTGTGCCCGCTCGTCGTTCGGTGCAATTTGGATGATTTCTTCATAGATGCGCTGCGCTTTGCGAATATCCAACCGCATCTGGTCGATATCCGCGACCCGGTGCTTGATGCGGACGATCTTCTCCGATGAGGCATTTACTCGGTTCGCCAGCTTTTCTGCCGATACAAAGATTTCACGTGAGAGATCGTAATTGCCAAGCTGGTGATGTGTGTCCGCTAGATCAATGTACTGATCTAACGCCTCATCCCATCGTTCTTCGCTTTCCAATAGTTCGATCAGACTCTCTCGCACCGAAATATCCAGTGGAGCCATTTCCAGCACTTCGCTGAGGATCGATGCGGCTCGGTCGTTTTCGCCGCGTACCAAATAGACTTTAGCGATCACGTTGTACTTGTTGATTGCTTGCCGCACGCGGCCTTCACGCATCATTACTTCCGCCATCCGCACATGGATCGGCAGGTACAGGGGGGAGAACTCGACCGCACGCTGTGCTTCATCCATCGCCAGCGTGAACAAACCCTGGCGCATGTATCGGTCGATCCGCGCCACGGCGTTGGTCAGTTCATCACTGTGTGTGGCGATCAGAATGTCCACAACCGCTTGTTCGCCCTGTGACCGCAGCGTTTCTTCAAGCTGCTGTCTTGTTTCCGCAATGCGCTGTTTCCACTCTTTGCCACTCAGTAGATTCAGAAACCGCGTGTTGACCGCTACCAGCGTTTCCATCGGGCGATTCTGGAGCAGATCCATTAACTTCTCGTAGAGCGCCGCGATCTGAATTTCATTTTCCTCGGCCTGCGATGTGTCCACACTTTGCAATGCCTGGATCAGATACCGCAGCGCCTGTTTGTGTTTGTTGGTCGCGGCATACGCTTTGCCCAGCGCATGGAACGCCCCGGCCGCCAGCTGGGGCTGCATTGCTGCTTCGCCCAGATGCTTGATCGACTCCTCGTATCGTTCCGCCAGTACCAGCAAACCACCCAGATTCATCTTGAGTGCTGGATGATTCAACCGGGCTTCTGCTCGCTGGTAAGCTTGAATGGCCTCATCATGGATGCCCTGGCGGTGAAGTTCCATTGCTTGCAGCGCATCAGCTCCCGCCGCATCCAGCGCTCCGCCTTCCATCACGAACATTGCCAGCATTCCTAAGGAGTCGGTCATCGCTTCGCCGAGAGGTCCCAAAGGATCGGATTCGCCCTGAGCGCTCATCCGTGATTTCAGCGACAGACGCTCGCTCTCCTGGGCTGCCGTGGCACCCTTTGCGCTATCCACTGGTGGCGGGAGTACGATTTCGGCTCCGCTTTCCAGCGCCCGCATCGCGTTCAGTGTGGGAATGAATTTGGGGTCGAGTCGCAGCGCGCGTTGAGCTGCTTTCTGTGCTTTATCGTTGTCCCCTAACCGCTGAAAGTTGGAAGCCAGAACGAGGTATTCTCGGATGGATTGGGGTTTTTCTCCAAGCCGTTCATAAGCTTGCGCCAGCCGCGCATGGATTGCAACTAGGCCGGGTGTCAGTCGCGTCGCTTGCTGCCAATTGTTGATCGCTTTGTCCAAGTCGCGATGACCCAAGTATATTTCAGCGACGTTGACATATTGCTGGGCTGCTTCTTTCAGCCGGCCAATTTTTTCCAGGACATCCGCGCTCTTTTCCAGAGGAATCGGATCATCTGGGGCAATCTGATGCGCGCGCGTATAGACCCGCAGGGCGTCTTCCAAGCGTCCCGTTTCCAGCAGTGCCATGCCCATATGGAGATGTGCATCCAGATCGTCCGGGAACTCCTGGATGGCCTGTCCATATGCAGCCACCGCCATCGGCCACTCTTTGTCCCACGCGGCATTGTGGCCGGCGGTCATCGCTCGATCATAGGCTTCACGGTTTCCAGGCATTTGATTATCCCGAACCCATCGACTAGGCCATCAGCTCGACCAGAATTGCCTTCTGCATGTGCAGGCGATTCTCTGCCTGTGGGAAGATCACCGACTGCGGCCCATCGGCCACATCGTCGGTGATTTCCTGTCCACGATGCGCGGGAAGACAGTGCATGACAATCGCATACTTGTTGGCGTGTTGAAGCAGCGCATCATTGACCTGATACGGCCGCATCACTTTCAGCCGTGCTTCAGTCTCCTCTTCCTGCCCCATACTCACCCACGTGTCAGTATAGATGATATTGGCGTTGGTTGCTGCCTCCACCGGGTCTGTGAAGACTTCTAACCGTCCGCCGTTGCGCTCGGCGATAGGTCCGGCTTCCTCAAATACGCTGGCCGGAAGCTGATATGCTTCCGGGGCTGCTATTGTGAAGTGCATCCCGAAGTGCGCCGCCGCTAGGGCCAGTGACGCAGCCATATTGTTGCCATCACCGATGTAGGCTATTTTGAGCCGTTCCAAATGCCCGTAATGCTCGTAGATTGTTAACATGTCGCCCATCGCCTGGCAGGGATGGTGCGCGTCGCTCAGTCCGTTGATGACTGGAATGCTGGCCCAATCCGCCAGTTCTTCGATATAACTGTGATCGAAGACACGTGCCATGATGCCCTGTGAATACACCGAAAGCACCCGCGCAGCATCAGCGATGCTTTCGCGTTTGCCCAACCCAATCTCGTCCGGGCCGATTCGGATCGCGTGCCCGCCCAGTTGGAGCATCGCTACCTCGAACGAGACCCGTGTCCGTAGCGACGGCTTCTCAAAAACCATCGCCAGAACTTTTCCGTTCATGACTGGGCGATTTCCGCCGGATTTCCACTCAAACTTGAGGTGAACCGCCAGGTCGATCAAACCCCACAGTTCTTTAGTGGTACAGTCCGCCAGTGTGATGAAGTCTTTCATGCCTTCTTCTGTTTTTGTGAGTATAGAGATAGCGCCAATGAACCGCAGTATAGCACGAGTCCTAAAGTCCCTCCATATCCCGCCAATTGTCCCCCACCTGGGCATTTGCTTTTAGCGGCGCATCAAGCCGGTATGCTTCCTCCATAACCTGCACTACCAGATCGCGCGTCTCTTGAATTTCGTTTTCTGGAACTTCCAACACCAATTCATCATGCACTTGGAGGATCATCTGCCCATGCAGACGGTGTCGTGTTAGTTCGTCATAGACCCTAATCATCGCCTGCTTCATGATGTCTGCGGCGGTTCCCTGAATCGGCATGTTGATAGCCACCCGCTCTTCGGCCTGGACGACTGTCTGGTTGCTCCGTTGATCCGCTGTGCGGAGGACAGGAAACTCGCGCCGCCGTCCCAATAGCGTTCGGATCGGCCCTTGCCGCGCTTGCCGCTTCGTATCTTCTAGGTATCGCTCCACACCTGGCAGTCGGTCGAAGTATGCCCGGATGAAGTCGCGCGCTTCGGCCAATGTCAGGTTGCTGTCCCGCGCCAAACGATACGGCCCCATCCCGTAAATCAACCCGAAATTCACTCGTTTGGCAAAGTTGCGCTGTTCTTTGTTGACTTGGCTGATCGGAATATTGTATACCGCCGCTGCGGTCGCTGCATGAATGTCCTGTCCCTGAGCGAACGCTTCTAACAGGGTTTGATCTTGGCTGATATGCGCCAGAATTCGCAGTTCAACCTGGCTGTAATCCACCGACAGCAGCTTCATTCCCGGTGCGGCCACGAACGCCCGCCGGACTTCACGTCCCAACCCCGTGCGAATTGGAATATTCTGCAAGTTCGGGTTGCTGCTGCTGATACGGCCTGTGGTTGTCCCCGTCTGATTATAGCTTGTATGCACCCGACCTGTCTTTGGATTGATGAGCAGCGGCAGCGCATCCACATAGGTACTCTTGAGCTTGGTCACTTCTCGGTAATTCAGGATCGATTCGATCACTGGGTGCGCTTTAGTGAGTGATTCAAGCACGGCAGCATCGGTCGAATAACCGTGCGTGGTCTTGCGAATTCCCTCAATGGGCAGCTTCAATTTCTCGAACAAGATCTCGTTGAGCTGCCTGGGACTGTTGATATTAAATGGCTCGCTCTCGGCCTGCCGGAAGACGGTCGCCTCGATCTCCTCCACCATGATGGCCAATCGCTCGCTGAATTCCGCCAGATAAGCCGTATCCAGCATCACCCCAGCTCGTTCAATCGCCGCGATGACCGGAATCAGCGGCATCTCCAGCCGCTTGAACAAATCCATCAGTTCCAGATCATCCAGCGTCTTCTGCAGATGTCCGACTAACTGGAGCGTAATCGCTGCATCGGCCGCTGCATAGGGCGCAGCCTGCGCGATCGGAACTTTGTCCATAGTGATCTGTTTCTTGCCACTGCCGATCAAATCACTGATTTCAGCCATTTGCACATTCAGTGTTTGCCGTGCGAGGTTCTTCAGCCCCAGGAATTTTCCTTCCGGGCTGTGAAGCCATTCAGCGATCATCGTATCAAACGTGATCGGCGCGACATCTATCCCATAGCGTTGCAGAATCACCAGATCATAGCTTGCGTTATGTGCCACTTTTGGGATAGTCGGATCGGTCAGTGGCCCGCGTAATGCGTCAATGACCGTTTTCATCGGCAGTTGCGTCCCGCTTTGATGCCCTACTGGGATGTAGTAGCCCGTATCCCCTTCCACCGCCAGCGATATTCCCACTAGATCCGCGCTCATCTGATCGATCCCCGTGGTCTCCGTGTCAAACGCGATCATCTTGGCGCTGTTCAGAGACTCTAGCAGTTGCTGCAGCCCCGCTTCATCCTGAATCGTAATTGTATTCACCACGTGCGGGATCTCTATTGGGGTAGGTTCCGGTTCCACCACCACTGTAGGCTGGTCGAAAAAACTCATCTGCACATTGGCCCTTGGCAGCCGATCCCGCAGGCTGCGGAATTCCAGTGCAGCGAACAGGGCGTCTACTTTGCTCGCATCATAGTCATGCGCGAGGCACGCATTCAGATCGAGCGGGATAGGCGCATCTCGCCGAATCGTGGCAAGCTCCTTGCTCAGATAGGCCGACTCGCGCCCGTCGATCAGCTTTTGCCGTGTTGCGCCTTTGACCTCATCGATATGGGCGTACAGGTTGTCAATCGTCCTGTACTGTTGGAGCAGCGTTGTAGCTCCCTTCTCTCCGATCCCCTTGACCCCCGGGATATTGTCCGAATTGTCACCCACCAACGCCTTGAATTCCACCAACTGCCACGGTTCCAGCCCGTATTCTTCCCGGAACTTCACTGTGTCATATACAACATCCGCTTCTCCACGTCGCGGCATCTGCACTGTGACCTGATCGCTCAGCAGTTGCAGGATGTCCCGGTCGCCTGTGACAATCCGAACCTGGACGCCCTGAGCTTCCGCCTGTGGAACGATGCTGCCGATCACATCGTCCGCTTCGTACCCGTCCAGCGCCAGCAGCGGCATGTTGAACGCCTCTACCAATTCGTTGATCCGCTTCATCTGCGTGACCAGTTCGCCTGGCATTTTCTCGCGCGTGCCTTTGTACTTCTCGTAAAGTTGGTCACGTCCGCTCAATCCCCGGTCGAAGCTCACGGCAATGTACTGTGGCTTATCCCGCTGAAGAATGTCGAGCAATGTCCGCGCGAAGCCATAGGTAGCGTTCGTCGGTTCGCCCGCCCGGGTGCTGAAGCTCGTGACCGGCAGCGCGAAGAACTGTCGGTACGCGAGCGCGTGGCCGTCGATGACATAGAACATGGGGCGTGTGACCATGGGATTGCCTCTGTCTGGAATCGAATATGAACATTTGGGCTATTGTATCCCAGACGCCGCGTTGAGGATAGCACCCCGAGAGCTACATTAGCTTCTGGAAATTGATAAATTCGTGGATTTCTTCCAACGTCAGTTCGCGTCCCGGTGTCAGCACCAGATAGCTGTCGTCCCAGAGCATCTGCGGCGTAAAGCTTTGATCCTGGGCATATGCGATCTCTGCTGACCGCTGCTTCAGGTCGCGTACAATCTGGTGAGCCGGTTCTTCGCCTGGCACTTCCGCTAGTAGATAGATGTAGTTCTCGTTGGCCTGGATGTTCACGATCCGCCAGCCAAGTTCCTGAAGTTGGATCGTCAGCCCCGCCGTGATCGATCGAGCAATCGATCGGTTGAGTCGTTGATTCGGATCGCGTAGCAGCCAGACAAATGCGTAGACTTCCCGTGCAAGGGTGTCTTCGACGATGGACGTCGTTGGAACCGCCGTCTGAATCGGCTGAGGTGTGGGTTCGGGAACGGCTTGCAGCGCCTGTGTCAGTCGCTGCCCCTGCTGCCGGATCAATCGCAGCGGTGTCGTCCCAGTGAAGATCATCGACAGGACCAGTCCGTTTGTCGTCAGCGTCGAATACAGCATGTATTCCTTGCCGCTGCTCGGTAGCGTGACGAAGCGCAGCCGTGCTCCTTGCCCGTCGGCATTCCAATCATTCTGGATGGTGTCCCGCAGCTCTAGTACATCCTCATTCGAAAGATGCCCGGCCAGCGCGATGATCTCGTTCTGCCGCGTGAGGATCGTCGCTTCCGCGCTGAGTTCCAGTGAAACTTGTGTCAGGTTGAGCGCGATCTGTGCCAACCGCGTTTCTTCATCGACTTCGGCCATTGGGGTCGGCGTGGCCTCAGCAGGAACTTCACTCGGCAGTGCCCACTCGTCGATGCTTGGCGCGACCGGTTCTTCTTCGACCTCAGCCGCGGCCTCGGTAGCCTTAACCGGGGTCTCCTCAACCTCTACCGGGACTTCATCCAGCCCCGTGAACACATGGTTTTCTGGTTCAGCTTCCCCCAGGTCGAACGAAATCTCGGCCTCGGTCGGTGGGGTGACGGGTTCCGCCTCTTCTTCAGCCTCGACTATGTCGTGGAAAACCTCTGGCTCGACCACATCCCACAGTTCATCGGCCAACACCGACATCGTGGCCGCTTCCGCAGGCAAGACTTCTTCTTCAACGTAACCCGGTTCCAAGGTGGTTTCTGCATCCGTCGGATATGCCTCGACTGTATCGCCGCTGGATTTCCCAGCGATGGTGGTCCGACCGGAGTCGATTTCGGTTGCCTCGAACTCTGGCAGATCTAGCGGAATAAACTCACCCGTCGAAAACTCATCCGATAAGAAGCTTGGCTCGCGCACTTCCGCTTCAGCTTTGTTCACCACTGCCAGAAATGCTGTGGTATCCATCTCCCACGAAGGCAGCGGTCGAATTCGAAGCTGGTGCGTGGTCAACCGTTCTTCGATGTCTGTCAGCAGTTGGTCAAGCGAGAAGCCCTCAGCCGCAGTCGCCTGATCCAGTGTCGTTTGCAGCACCACCTGCGCCACTGTCGCTTCACCCGATTCGTCGTTGTAGTCGAAATCGAAGTCGAATGTCGCATAGCTGGGTGTCTGTGTGGGGGAAGCATCAAACCGTGTCGTTGAAGACGGCTTTTTCTCGACTTCGGGTGGTTTGAGTGTATTCAGGAAATCGGCATCGAACCCTTGTTCAACCGTGCGTTCGGCTGGAGCCAGCGGCTGCGTCCGCCGTGGCGCTTCATCCCGATTTTCGTCCTGCAGGATGGAAAGCACATCTCGGAAGTTGCTGTCGGCGATCCCGATTAGCAAATCACTGACCGTTCCGTTTTCTTCCAGAGAGGGCAGGGGGGGCTCTTCCTGTGCCAGTTGATCGAAAGCGGATGGCTCCGACGACCGCGGACCTTCTGGGACAGTCGGCGGTGGCGGTGTAGCCGTGCGCTCTTTGGGCGGAAGTTTCAACGGGCCGGTCTTTGTCTTCTCGATCTCTTGCAGTACCGAGTCCATGCCCGTCGTCAAAATGAAATCCATGAGCTGCTGCTGGCGATCCGGCAGCGGTCGATGCAAGTCTTCGCTCCGCATCGACTGTACTAGTCCCTCGAAATCCACGCCCCGCTGATCTTTGGGCGGCCGTGATGTTGGATGTTCTTCGATAGCCCCCAGCACATCGTCGAACGTGTCCGCCGCTTCAGTACCCCCCGTTGCCAGGAACTGCCGCATCGCGTCCGAGTTCTTCGTCGGAACCGATGGGGTATCCATCTCTTCCGGTGGCGGATCGAAGCCAAAACTCTGCAAGACCTGATCCAGCGGCGTGAACTGCGCCGGAGTCTGCGGCAGATCACGAGACTCCTTCGGGAGTCGTCGTGTCGCTGAAGGATCGACCGTGTCGCTGCTGGGGGGCGTAGGACGCGGTCTGGTTCGCGTTTGCCTCAATCCCAGATCGCGCGTCTGAAGGTCTTCAGGCAGAGATGGCGGCTCTTCCTCAAGCTGTCGTGTCTTGAGCCGATCTGTTCCGCTGGCTGGCGGCTGAACATCATCCAGCAGCCGCGTCGCCATGGAGGGCGGGTTGCTAGTCTGCTCAGCGGTCGGCACTCCCTCCTCGGCGCCAAACGGATTATCCAACAGCCTCGTTTGCTGCGGCGACTCGAACCGGGGAGGAACGGGCGTATCCTCTGTCAGAGTCGGAATCGGTGTGTCTGATACCGGCTCTTGTTCCAGGATATTCGTTCCTGCCGGTACATCTTGGACATCCGGCGGCTCTTCGCCAAACAGCGACGTTGTCCCATACTGCTGCCGCCGGATCCGTTTCTCCTGGCCCAGGCTGTGCGTCGTCGCCGGATCAATCGAAGCTCGTGAGTCCTCCACCGACTGGGGTAGGTGAATTTGAGCTTGCTGGTCAGCCGCGTTTTGCAAAAGGGGAACCAGATCACGCGCGGTGAAGGGCGCGTTGATCATGCCCTGCAAGTTCAGCGTCCCGGCTTCTGCCTCCGGTTGTTTCGGGGTGGCGATCACCGCCAGATCAGGCTGCAATGCCCGAAGCTGCTGGACGATCTTCGCCCCGGATCGTCCCGGCAAGTTGAAATCCACTACCGCCACATCTTGCGGATGTTCACGCAGATAATCCAACGCCGCATCTGCTTTGGTGAACGGATGCACATCGAATGCGCCCGTCTGCTCAAGCGCCTGCTTGATCGTGACGGCGAAGACCAACTGTCGGTGGATGATTAGAACTCGCGTTGCCATGTTTGCATTCTATATTCAGGCCCCGATTTGCGCCAATCGCCACAACGCCGCTATGGAGCCGTTGTGAAGGTGAATCCCAGAGAGTTGTCGCTTTCACCGCTGCCTTCATTGACTTGATTGTTCGGGTCTACAGTCACCCAGATCGTGTAGGCCTGACCCGCAGTTACCGTGGTCACCATTCCGTTCAAGGTGATGCTGTTCCCCGCTCCCAAACTGTTGACCACGCCGATGCTGCTTGCGCCTCCTGTGCCGGGGAAAGCCGGAGTTGGCGTGCCGGTTGTGTTGATCGATTGACCCACCACCGTGAATGGTCCCGCCGCAGCTGTGCCTCGGTTCGTAATGACGGCACTGTAGGTGACGTTCCCGTCTAATGGCACTGTGATGCTCACCGGCCCGCCGATGCTGATCGATGCCACCACTAGATTGGGATTGCCCGCGGGGATAGGGGTATTGGTTACGGTCGGCGGCCCAGGCGGACGATTCGTCGCCGTCGGTACGATTCCCGTCGGAGTCGGCGGCGCAGCCACAATGGGCGTGGCGGTGCAGATGCCATACACTGAGGTGTATTGTGCGCTTACCCACCCCGTGCTGCTGCCGCTGCGAACCTGCCACCAACTGTTATCCGCCACTCGCCCGATGATCGGCACGACTGCGCCGGCCGCCAGTACCGTGATCCGGTCGTAATTCGTCCCTGGCCCGGTACGCAAATTGAGGTTTGTGTTGGTCAAGGCGCGGCATGTAGGATCATTCGGGTCAATGACCGGTGGTTGCGGCACTCCGCCACCCGGTTGCCCCGGTACGCTGATTCCGCTGGTGGCTGTTGGAGCCGTGATTGCTGTCTTGACCACGATTGTTACCAGAGCCGGATCGCTGGCAATGGCATCCCGGTATGCCAGGATTTGCAGCGTCACTGTTCCCGTTTCGCGTGGCGTGTAATCCAGCACCACCTGGAAGTTGCGCTGCCCGGATGGAGATTCCGATGATACCGTCTTGACAATCTGGTTGTTGGCAGCCAGTTGTACCCGTGTCACCCCCACATTATCGGTTGCTACTGCACTGACCAGAACCTGTGTACCGACCGCGACTTCCGCATTGTTCTGTGGCGATGTAATCAGGACCGTCGGTTTTCCACCCACGATGCTTGTTGCCGTCACCGAGATGGGAGCCTGGGTGGTCAGGTTACAGCCCGCCGGCAGGATCAGACCGAGGCCAAGTGCCAGAATCCGCGTCAAGTGTTTCATAGCGTCTCGATATGTGTTCATCAGGGTGAATGGTTTCCTGATTGGCATTCTATCACCACTAGCAGGGCAGGGCAACGAACGCCCCTCCGCCGCTTAGCCATCCCCAACCAGACCAACTGGAACCTTGCTCCCGACCAACATCGCGCTACACTCGATGCAGTGATGCCGTTTGAGTAGCTCCTTGAGGAGGACTTGTGACCGCGCCAATTGCTCTACAACTGTACTCATTACGAGAATCGCTTGCGAAGGACTTTGATGGGGTGATTCGTCGTGTTGCGGCCATGGGCTATGTGGGTGTCGAGACCGCTGGCTTCGACGGTACGACCCCGCAGGCCGCCGCCCGTTTATTTGCCCATCTGGGCCTGAAAGTGAGTTCTGCCCACAGTGGCCTCCCGTTAGGCGATGCCAAAAACCAGGTGCTGGACACCCTCGGCATCCTAGGCTGCAAGTCGTTGGTCTGCCCCTACTTCCCGCCCGATCAATTCACCACGCTTGATTCCGTTAAACACATCTGCGATCAACTCAACCAGGCCGATGAAGTTGCTCGCGCCAATGGCCTGACCTTTTTCTATCACAACCACTGGTGGGAATATCGGGAACGTCTCGATGGAACCCCTGTCTATCAGGTGATGCTCCAGCATCTCAACCCGACGGTGCGCCTGGAAATTGACACTTATTGGGTCAAGACCGGCGGCGTGGAACCGAGCGCCGTGCTGCGCGAACTCGGTTCACGGGCCTCGCTCCTTCACATCAAAGATGGCCCCGCCGATGAAAACCAGCCCATGACTGCCGTTGGAGATGGTATCATGGATTGGCCTCCCATCATGTCCGCAGTCACTGCTGCCGATTGGCTGATCGTCGAGATCGACCGCTGCGCCACCGACATGTTGGAAGCCGTTTCGCGCAGTTATCAGTTCCTTGTGGGGAAGGGGTACGCTCGTGGTCAATCCCGTTAAGGTAGGCATCATTGGCTGTGGAAATATCTTCCCACAGTACATCAAAGGTTGCCGCGCTTTCGATATCTTGGATGTCGTCGCTTGTGCTGATGTCGATTTAGCCCGCGCGCAATCCCGCGCCGCCGAGTTCAATGTCGCCAACGCCCTTCCGGTTGAGGCGCTCTTGGCTGATCCAACCATCGAACTGGTCATCAACCTGACCGTTCCCCAGGCTCACGCCGAAGTCAGCCTGGCCGCGTTATCTGCTGGCAAGCACATCTATAGCGAAAAGCCGCTCGGCCTCAGCCGCGAAGAGGGCAAACAGATCATTTCCCTTGCTGCCCAGAAGAATCTGCGCGTCGGTTGCGCCCCCGATACCTTTCTCGGCGGTGGTCTCCAGACTTGCAGGAAGCTCATTGATGACGGTCATATCGGGCAACCGGTTTCAGCTGTTGGCTTCATGTGCGGCCACGGCCCGGAATCCTGGCATCCTAATCCCGACTTCTTCTATAAACGCGGCGCTGGCCCGCTCTTTGACATGGGGCCATATTACCTGACTGCCCTGGTCCATCTGCTCGGTCCTGTTCGCCGACTCACCTCTTCGGCGCAGGTTTCCTTCCCTGAACGGACAGCCACCGCTCCCGAAGTCTATGGACATACGATCGCCGTCGAAGTGCCCACCCATGTGGTCGGCGTGCTGGATTTTGCGTCCGGGGCAGTGGGTACGCTCATCACCAGCTTCGACACCTGGAGCCATCATCTCCCGATCATCGAAGTCTACGGTTCCGAAGGGTCATTGAGCGTGCCGGATCCCAACGCTTTTGGCGGAGCCATCCTGCTGCGCCGTTGGGACGAGAATACTTGGCATGAAGTACCTCATACTCACAGCACCGACGTAGGGCGCGGCATTGGCGCTGCCGACATGGCCTATGGTATCCGCTTTGGACGGCCTCACCGCCCCAGCGGTGATCTCGCCTTTCATGTGTTGGATATCATGGAGAGCCTCTATCAGGCATCTGCCGAAGGCCGCCATGTGACCCCTGTGACTACCTGTGAGCGTCCCGCTCCTCTACCCCTAGGGTTGCTTCCAGGAAACTTGGATAGAGCTTGAATAGTTGTCGTTGGTGCCCGCTGATGAACCGAAGGATATGCTGATGACCCTCGTAATGGAAAATGTCCCCTACAAAGGTTGGAAAAACTGCGCTCGCCTCGCCAACAGTCACATCGAGCTGATCGTGACTGGCGATGTCGGCCCTCGTGTCATTTGCCTGAATTTCCTCGGCCAGGACAATCTCTTCGCCGAATATCCCGATCAAATCGGCCAGACTGGCGGTGATCAATGGCGTATCTACGGCGGCCATCGCCTCTGGCATGCCCCAGAAGGCAATCCTCGCTCCTATTTTCCCGATAATCACCCCGTCCAGCTTCGCTTCGATGGCCACACGCTCCACGTCCTTCAGCCTGTTGAACCCACGACCGGCATCCAGAAGGCGCTCGATATCACCCTCGCCGCTGATGCCGCCCACGTGCGTGTCGTTCATCGACTGACCAACCAGGGCGTCTGGCCTGTTGATCTCGCGCCCTGGGCGCTCTCGGTGATGGCTCCCGGCGGCGTTGCGGTCGTGCCCATGCCCCCGCGCGGCGAGCATCCCCGTGACCTACTGCCCGTCAATAGCCTTACCCTCTGGTCGTATACCGATATGTCTGATCCCCGCTGGACGTGGGGCCGCAAGTACATTCTCCTTCGACAGGACTCGAAGGCTTCCGCGCCGCAGAAGTTCGGAGCCAGTCTGCCCGATGGGTGGGCAGCTTACGCCCTTAATCAGAACCTGTTCGTCAAAACCTATCACCATGTCTCCGGCGCGGCCTATCCTGACTTTGGCTGTTCCTTCGAGACTTTCACCAACGCCCATATGCTCGAAGTCGAGACGCTCGGCCCGCTGACCCACCTTCAACCCGGCGCATCCGTCGAACACATCGAGAACTGGTTCTTGTTCGATTCGGTCGCCGTTCCACAGACTGAAGCCGATGTCGATCAGGCGATCCTGCCCCATATCAAGACCATCCTGGAGCGTTAGGCTGCCAGATTTGGGCGTCTGAACCCGATCCGCAAGGGCGCAGCAATGCGCCCTTGTCTATCTTTCCTGATAAACTTTGCTTGAGCCGCGCCGAGCTTTCTGCGCGAGGTGAACATGCTCGATATCATTAAGGTCATCATTCTCGGCATTGTCGAAGGACTGACTGAATTCCTACCTATCTCTTCGACCGGCCATCTGATCGTCGCAAGCGCTTTGCTGGACTTCAATGCGTTGGGTGGCACGTTTGAAATCTTTATCCAGTTTGGTGCGGTCGTGGCCGTCGTTCTTTTTTACCGTGCTGAACTCTTCCAGCAGGTTCGTCTGATTCGTTCCGATCCCGGCGTGCAGCGTGTCTGGTTGAGTATCTTTTGGGCCTTCATTCCAGCGGCCGTTATCGGTTTTCTGTTCTCTGATCAGATCAAAGCCGTTCTGTTTAATCCCAGCGTCGTGGCCACTGCGTTGATCGTTGGCGGTGTCATCTTCCTGATTGTCGAGCGTTACCGGAAGGACATCTCCTTCACTACAACCCGCATGGAAGACATGACCCCTCGCCAGGCCATCCTCATTGGCCTCGCGCAAACCCTCGCCTTGATACCCGGCGTCTCGCGCTCTGGGGCGTCGATTGTCAGCGGCCTCCTGGTCGGCATGGATCGCCAGACTGCCACCCGTTTCTCCTTCTTTCTGGCGATCCCAACTCTTGGCCTCGCCACTCTCTATGATCTCGCCAAGAGCCTCAATCAGGTGACGAGCAGTGATTTCCTCAATTTGATGCTGGGGGCCTTTATTGCTGGCATCGTTGCCTGGTTGTCCATTGCCTGGTTGCTGCGTTTTGTCGAACGCAATAGTTTCGTCGTTTTTGGGTACTATCGCATTTTGGCGGGGATCATCATCCTATTGCTTCCGGTCTTCTCTATGGCACTGGAGTAATGGGAAAGCCAAATCAAAGGCGAATCATCGTAGGGGCGACCCGGCGGGTCGCTCGTGCAAGAATCAGTCGCATTGGAATGCTTTCCTCCATAAGCTTGAGATCACTTCTCAACGCTTGGAAAGCCGCCTCACGAACTATAATGAAGTCAGAGGATTCATGTTGTTGTATCTTTAGTCCTAGTCCATGTAGCAGGTCAGGTGAGGGAAAATAGCCATGTCTCCCACGCGCATTTTGGTGATCGAAGATGCCGATGCACTCCGCAAAGATGTTCTGGAAATGCTCTATTACGAAGGTTACGAAGTCTTTGGAGCCAGCAACGGGGTAGAGGGTGTTGCTCTAGCCCGACAGCATTCTCCTGACCTCATCATCTGCGACATCATGATGCCCGAAATGGATGGCTATGGCGTGCTGGCTGAACTCCGCGAACAGGGCGCTTCAACGACCGTACCCTTCATCTTCCTGACCGCCAAGGCTGAGAAGAGTGACA
>CAZKXW010000065.1:0-12309 GCA_964556745.1 uncultured Anaerolineaceae bacterium | reverse complement strand
TGGTGCGGACGACTACCTCACCAAACCCTTCACCGCCCCTGAACTCATCAACAGCGTCAAGCGCCGTCTGGAGAAGCGCGCCCTCATCGTTCAGGCTGCCGAAGCGCGCCTCAATGAATTGCGCGATAATATCATTCTCTCTTTACCCCATGAGCTGCGTACTCCTCTTACCGGCATTCTTGGCTTTTCTGACATTCTCATCTCCGACTGCCGCGACATGGAACCGGATAAATTGGTCGAGATGGCCCAGTATATCAATAACGCTGCTCATCGCCTCTATCGCCTGACTGAAAACTATGTCGTCTATGCCCAGCTCGAAGTCATGCGCTCGGATCCACAGCGCATTGAGGCGATGCGGAGTTTCATGACCCATAATCCCCGTCACCTGATCGAAAATATGGCCTATCAGCGCGCCCAGCACTATCGTCGTGAGGTCGATTTACGCCTGTCCGTAAGTGATGACGCTGCTCTTCGCATCGTCGATGAAAACTACCGGCGCGTGGTCGATGAGCTGCTCGATAATGCCTTCAAATTCTCTCTTCCGGGTTCATTGGTCGAGGTAAATGGTGAACTCGTGGGCGAAAACTACGTGCTGACTGTGGTCGATCACGGCCGTGGCATGACTCGCGCCCAAATCGATGCGGTTGGCGCGTTCATGCAGTTTGGCCGTAAGCTCTATGAACAGCAGGGTTCTGGCTTTGGACTGGCCATCGTTTATCGTACCGTGGAGCTGCATGGCGGCCAGTTCCTGATAGAAAGTGAACCCGATCAATTCATGAGGGTGACGGTTTCCATTCCGGCCGTCCCCGAATACGCCATGTCCTATTCCTACTAGAGCCTTGCTGCGATAACAATCTGTGCAGTGGATGAGCCGGGACAGCGCTCCAAGGGAACCCGCTTCGGTTTCCATATTACAATAGTCACGCGCGGCCTAGATGTGCTTGCCCGCATGCGGTCGAAATGGTAGACTGTTCGACAATTGGTTGGCGCGAATAAATCCCTGCCGGGAGGGCAGTTCTCATGCCTAAGTATCGTACACACTGGGTAGGTAGCATCGCCTGTGTGTCATTGGCCTTCCTGCTGACAGGTTGTTTTCAGACCATCGGAACCAATCCCGATGCCATTCCCGCCGCTCAAAGCGGCCCGACCTTCACTCCGGCTCCTACGCTCGAACCGTTGGAAGTCACCCAAGTGGTGGTTGTCACCGCCACCACCGACCCGAACGCCTTGTTCCAACAGTTCCAGGTCACGCCAGATGCCAGCGGTGGTGTGATCCCGCAGTCCCCTGATCTTGTCGATGCAGCCGCCCTCGATCCGCTGGAAATCACCGCGACCTACATTGTCCAGGGGGCAACCGCCACCTCTGCCGCCTATATCACCCAGACCGCCATGGCCATCTTTGGCTTCCCAACCGCCACGCCAACCGTCCCGCCCTTCCTGGCAACGACTGCTCCGGTCAGTCCCGGTGTCGATTGCATCCACGAAGTCCGTGCCACCGATCGCAACCTCTACCGGATTTCGCTCGTGTACGGTCTCACCGTTGCCGACATTGCCCGCGCCAACAACATCATCAATGTCGATCGCATATCGGTTGGTCAGCAGTTGGTCATTCCGGGCTGCGGAACCACCGGTGCGGTTCCTCCGGCTACCAGCGTGCCATCTCTGACCCCGGTTCCGGCCTCTGGCGGGCCTGTAACCACCGTCGGTGGCTCGATTGCCCCCGGTTCGACCTATACCGTCCAACAGGGCGACACCCTGTTCGAGATTTCCCTGCGGTCCGGTATCCCGGTCATGAGCATTGCCAACGCCAATAACATCGTCGATATCGACCGGATTTACCTCAACCAGCAGTTGTTCATTCCCTCGAGCTAAAACCGCCTAGCTGGCTGACTTTCCAGGGTGGTGCATGCCACCCTTTTTGTTTGAATAGATCGGAGGAAGTGCCCACATCATGGATGAGAAAACTCTCAAGACCGATCTGATCTATGCCGGTCGTCTGTTCAACGTCGAACGGATCGAGGTGTTGCAACCCGATGGCAAACAGCGCGTCCGTGAACTGATCCGGCATCCCGGCGCGACTGCCCTCGTCGCCATCGACTCTCAGGGGTTGATTCTGCTCGTGCGCCAGTTCAGGATTGCTTCTGGCCGTGTTATGAAGGAAATACCCGCCGGCACGCTCAACCCTGCTGAACCGCCGGAAGTCTGTGCTGTTCGCGAACTCCAGGAAGAGACCGGTTACAAACCCGGCAAGCTTGCCTCCCTCGGCGGATTCTATGTCGCCCCCGGTTACACCACCGAGTACATTCACCTCTTTCTGGCAACCGACTTGACCGAATCCCACCTGCCCGGTGATGACGACGAGTTCATTGAAGTGGATCGCGTCTCCCTTGCCGACGCCCTGGCAATGATCGAGCGTGGCGAAATCGTCGATAGTAAAACCATCATCGCTGTCCTGCGCTACGCCCGGCTGACCGGGAAGTCCTGAATCTTGCTCTCCAAGCGATAGGAAAGGGGATGCGGCTGGTTATTTGTTGTGTCCCAGCACAATCATAACCCGCTCGTACAGCATCCCACCCACGACCTGATTGAACGCCGCGCTCGCGTGGGCATCCCGTTCGGAGACGATCCGGTCTCGGATCGGCATCGCTTCCGCCGCGTCGAACAGCTTCAGGACGTGAGTCGCGTCATATCCCCGCGCCTCGAAGACCTGCGCCACCCGGTCGATGTACGGGATGCTCCCCACCGGGTCCAGCATGTTTGGGAATAACACCGTTATCAGCGCGGCGCCTTCGGACTCCACCGCGTCGATCAGCTCATTGAGTTGCTCGGCATGGATCGCCCACACCGCCGAGTGATCGTACATCGAATATAACCACTGCCAGTACGTTAGAGTCCCCCGCTGTTCGGGTTGTAACCGCCCGACCAACCGCCAGTAGATGAAGTTCGCCAGATACGACTCGTTTACCCACTCCGGCACATTCGCCATCGGATTCAAATGCGGGTCCAGCCCAATGCTCAGCGCCGCCGTCTCAATGTCATTCAGATAGTATTGCAGGATCACCACATCCGGCGTTCCGAATGGATACGCCTGAAAATTCTCTAATTCCTCGGCTGTACTCGCCCCTGGTTCCCCCATATTCACGACCGCGAACCCATCCCCCAGCTTCGCTGCCAGCACATCCCCGAACCGATCCGCCGGATTCTCAATTCCCCATCCCGCCGCGAACGAGTCCCCCAGCACAGCGATCACCGTCCGGTCTTGCAGATTGGCCGCTGTCCATTCCCGATCCCTGTAGCCCAGGCTGTTTGTCTGCCAGAACTGTGCCATCCAGTTCTGTGAAGCCAGTGTCGGCAGCCCATCCGGTTCGGCGTACCCATACCGGAAATACAGCTCACCAATTCCCATCATCAGCAGCACCGTGATATACGTCACCAGTAGCCCGCTGCCCACGTTCCCTAGTCGCGCGCTGAAGCGCTGCCGCGCCAGCACTCCGATGCCCACCCCGATGCACACCATCACCACAGCGATACCGACCATGATGCTCCAAACTCAGCGCATCACGAATCTTGAGCCCTTTCCCCTGCATTGGAGCATCTACTGTACTTTGCCTGTATTACTCCCCCTCTCTACGAAGTGGAGAGGGGTTCGGGGGGCGAGGATCACGGAATCGGTGATTCACTGAAACGTAACCGAACCTATCATCGCCATCACCTTAAGCCGCCTCCCTTGACTTGTCAATTCCAGGCTGTGAACCCTTGTCGGCTTCAGATGCGGGATGCTATAATGCCCGACTATTGAGCAAGAATTGAACTGCGCCGCCGGGCGCATTTTGTTCGGAAGGATTTCACCCATGATGCACGAATTGTTGTCTTCCCTGGAAAGTGCCGACCGCGGCCATCCAGAAATTGCGCCGGGCGATACCGTCAAGGTTCATGTCCGCATCGTTGAAGGCGACCGTGAGCGCGTCCAGATCTTCCAGGGCGTGGTCATTCGTCTCCGCGGCGGCGGAAACAACAAGAACTTTACCGTCCGTCGTGTTGCCAGCCACGGGGTCGGTGTTGAACGCACCTTCCTCTACCGCAGCCCGCGCATCGAGAAGATCGAAATCGTGCGCCGCTCCAAGGTCCGCCGCGCCCAGTTGTACTACCTCCGCGATCTGCGTGGCAAGGCCGCCCGTCTCAAGGAACGCCGGGGCTGATCTGTGGCCCCTCTGATTGGTATCACCACGGCCACCAACATCGCCTCTAATACGGGTTGGGGCTATAACCGTGCTTATGTGGGTTGCATCAAGGCCGTCGAAGATGCTGGTGGACTGCCCGTGCTGATCCCCATCAGCATTGCCGAATCGACCCTTCGTGCTATCTATGACCGGGTGGATGCCGTCCTGCTGCCTGGTGGTGGAGATGTGCGTCCCTCGATCTATGGCGCGGAACCACATCCCACCACCGGTAATATTGATGATCTGCGCGACCAGATGGAGCTTCAGGTCGCCCGCTGGGCCGTGGCCGAAGATCGCCCGCTCCTGGGCATTTGTCGCGGCCATCAGGTGATCAATGTCGCGCTCGGTGGCACGCTTCTCCAGGACATTCCTTCCGAGATCAAAACTGACATCAACCACAACATCACCAATCCCCGAGGCGCTTATGCCCACCCCGTTGAGATTGACCCGGCCAGCCGCCTCGCCTCGATCCTTCAATCAACCCAGCTTCCCGTGAACAGCATCCATCACCAGGGTGTGAGGCATCCCGCCCCTGGCTTGTGCGTCACCGCCTATGCGCCTGATGGAGTCATCGAAGCCACGGAGATGCCCGACAAGAAATTTGTCCTCAGTGTTCAGTGGCATCCCGAAGACCTCTTCGAGGATAACATTGCCATGAAACGCCTTTTCCGCGCTTTCGTTGAGGCAGCAGGTGGCCCCCCAGCCTAAGATCGGTGTCTTTGATTCGGGGATCGGCGGCCTGTCAGTTCTCCGTGAAATTCACCGCCTGCTGCCCAATCATCCTACTGTCTTTGTCGCGGATCAGGCCCATTTGCCCTACGGCCCCCGCCCAGTAGACCAGATTCGCCAGTACGTTCAGGCCGTCACCCATTTCCTGATCGGGCAGGGATGCGCCGTCATCGTTTTAGCTTGTAATACCGCCAGCGCCGCTGCCCTCTATTTCCTGCGCGATCAATTCCCCGGCTTGCCCATCGTCGGCATGGAACCTGCTGTCAAACCCGCCGCCGAGCGATCCCGCTCCGGCGTTATTGGCGTTCTCTCCACCCAGGCCACTGCCAACGGCGAACTCTACCGCCGCGTCCGTGAGCGCCACGCCGCTGGAACTCAGGTGATTACCGTTGTGGCGCCCGAATTGGTTCGCATCGCTGAGGAACAGAGCCAGCATACCCCTGCCAGCCAATCCATCATTGCTGACTACCTCCGCCCGTTTATCCAGGCGCAGGCTGATGAGGTCGTCCTCGCCTGCACCCATTTCCCCTTTATTGCCAGAGCTGTCCAGGATCAGCTTGGTCCCGATGTCCACCTGGTTGACCCCGCCCCAGCCGTCGCCCGGCAGGTCGCCCGTGTCTGGCCCGCTGACCTTCACCCAGCGCCCGAACCTGCCTGCTGCTTCACTACCGCTTCACCACAAGCGCTTTACGCGATGCTTCGTCGCCTGTTAGGAATCACTTTCCCCGTCTATGCCCTCTCCTGGTCCGCCGACGAAACCACCCTTGTCACTCCCCCCTCACCTTAACTTCTCTCTGTAGTCCTCTGTGTCCTCCGTGTCTCTGTGGTTCAATTCTCTTTCTGCCCCGCCGTCACGAACGGCAGCAGGATATGGAACGTCGCCCCCGGATACGTCTCCCGACTGTATCCCGGGCTTTCCGCCCAGATCGTGCCCCCATGCCGCTCGATAATTCCTCGGGCCAGTGTCAGTCCCAGACCTGGCCCGGCCCCCATGAACTTGTACGTTCCTGTCGAATGCAGCGACGGATCATATGACCGGTAGAACTTGCGGAAGATCAGTTCCAGGTTGCCCGCTTCAATCCCCACGCCGCTGTCTGTAATCGTAATCAGGATGCGTGGACTGCTGGCTGGGGTATCCGGCTGTACGATGTTGGCATTGATGTCGATTCGTCCACCATCAGGTGTGAACTTGATCGCATTCAGCACGACATTCTGAATCGCCTGCACCAGCCGTTTCGAGTCGGCTTCGATGGGCGGTAGACTCCGCAGCCCTCGCGCTGAAAGCGTCAGCTTGCGCTGTTTGACCCCTTCGGTCAGCGGTTCGATAGCCATCCGTACCACGGTCTCAACCGTGGTCGGCCCCATGCGGAAGTCCATCGACCCAGTTTCGAGCTGGCTCACATCAAGCATCGTCCCGATCAGTTCTTCCATCCGTTCGGTCGCACGCCGCAGATTCCCGACCATCCCGCTGGCCTGATCCTTGTCCAGGGCGCCGCTCTCATTCACCGCATCCAGAATGTCGATGTACCCTCTTATCTGCGCCAGTGGTGTTCGCAGTTCATGACTCGAAATCGTGATGAACTCGGATTTCACCGCCTCTAACTTGCTCACCTGCTGGTTGGCTTCACCCAGCGCCGTTTGCAGCTTGCCCACCACCTCCTGGTACCGAACGCGCATCAGCGCGCTCGTCACATGCCCTGCTGCCAGCAGCAGAAAGTCCCGCTCATCTGCCGAGAACGGATGGTCATTGTGCTTCGGTCCGCATCCCAGGATGCCGATCTGTTCCCGTCGCGCCGCCATCGGAACGAACACCGTCATCCGCAGATCGCGCAGAAACATCCGTTCCGCGCTGCTGATCCCACGGTAGGCTGCCTCATGCTCGATTTCAAACTGCGAAACCGTCTTCCCCTCGTTCGCCAGTCGCTCATACACCGGACTGCTCAGTCCAATTATCCCCGGTCCAACCGAAGCGGGATGAAGCGCCGTCAACGTCACCGTGTCCCTGCTGCGTTCCCCATATAGCAGAACGCACCATCGCCGGATGCCGTGGTGACTTAGCCAGCGATCCACCGCCGCCACAATCTCATCGCTGCTTTCGGCATTTGCCACCGCCATTTCATCGCTGTGGTGAGTAATCCGTGCGTCCTGATTCCATCCCCGCTCAGGTAGCCTAATCACTGCTTGAATAATCCCTGTCGCCATCACCACCGCGACTGCGCTTCCTGCTGCAATCCCCGCTGCCACGATCACCTCGTCCAGCGTGTCCAGCCTTCCCTGTGCCGGGATCAGCCACAGCGCCGCGAAGATGATTGCCGCCCCTGCCGCCACTACCAGAACCATCCGCAGCCCGGCCCGGAACTGGTAGCGTACATCGAATACATTGCGCCGCGTCGAACCAACCGTCACCCCGATCAGCGCTGCGGCCAGCGTCACCACGCCCGCCGCTTGCAGCCATCGTGTTTGACTGATCGTCAGCAGGGTGCTGATCGAAAGCGCTGCCGCGACCATCGCCCAGTACAGCGCCGTATTCGCCTCTTCGGGCAGTTCTGCCTGGTAAAATGCCCACAGCCCGATACTGACCAGACTCAGGCTGCTCACCCCCAAACCGCCCAGCAGCAGCCACGCCGCCAGGTTTGGCTCGCGGAACACCTCGACGATCCAGCCCGTCCTTGTCACCATCTCCGCCGTCCCGCTGAAGATGCTGGCCGCTATGACTGCCGCCCACGCCGTGCCCAGGATGCCCCATACCCAAATCCATTGCCTCGCTGATGACGAGCGCGCTTCCACCAGCACCAACAGGCCCGCGACTACATACAGGCCCGCGCTCAGCACCGGAACCAGCGCCGCCGCTGGATATACTCCCACGATGTTCTGGTCAGGGGACAGCAGCACAGCCACTGTCGTTAGCGTGCCGCCGAGTAGCGCCGCGCCGAGCAGACCTCTGAGGTGTGCCTGCCGCCGCGTCAGTCCATAGATTAACAGCAGCGCGTAGAAACTGACTGTGACCACCACGGCGCCGAGGATAATATTGTCCATGAGGGGCGCTGTCCTTCGGCCTTATTTGAGGATGTAGTACGTGCCTTTTTTCGAGCCGACCTTGAGCAGAATGCCCTGTTCCACCATGTCAGCCAGATCGAGGCGCAGCGTCTCCGCCGATACCCCCTGGCACAGCGACCGGTACTCCCGGTTCGTGATCGACCCGTGGTCGCGGATGTATTGCAGCGCCCTGGCCTGCCGGTGATTTGTGTTCCGCGCCCACTCTGGCGCTTTCTGCTTCTCCCGCTCGTTGTACAGCGTCACCGCGAAGCTGTACGGCCGCGCGTCGAAGTACGGTGGCTTATGCCCCGCCTGCTGCATCACTTCCATCATCCGGTCGATCCCCAGTCCCAGCTCTTCGATATATCCCCACTGGAACAGCCCGTTGACCACCCGCGGATTCCGGCTGAAGTGTTCATCCACGATGTTCTCTACCGTGATGAATCCCGGCAGCCCGCCTGGTGAGATCACTTCCAATCGGTCGGAATACATCCGAATCTCGATACGCCGTCCCTTGAGCCGGTAATCGCGGTGGCAAACTGCGTTCACAATTGCTTCGCGTACCGCGAACTGCGGATACTCATACGTCTCTTCCCGCTCCAGCCCTTTGACCACCGCGCTGACTGCCATCTCGCTCCAAATCAAATTCCAGGCGTTCTCAATCAGCCGGGGCAGCGGACCGGTCAGTTCCTCCCGCCGCGTATACCCCGCCAGCCCATTCTCGCCGCGCGGAGTCTTGCCCACGAACTTGGCGAACACCACGCTGCTCTGCGGCAGCCAGTGCTGCGGATACTCGCTGAACAGCAGGATGCCGCTGACCGTCGCCTTCCCGTTGGAATCGACCGCCCCGATTTCCTTCATCAGATCGGCAACCTTGCCGTTGTACGGTCGCTTCGTTCGTTCCGCTCGCTTCGCTAGATACTCTGTGATGATCTTGTTGCTGAAGTCGTCGATGGTTGCGCTCGGAACCGCCTCCGACTCAAAGTCCCCAGTCGTCTTCGCGCTCGCCAGTTTCAGAATTTCCTGCCCCCCCAGCGGTCGATTTTTTGCCCCGCTGCGGATCAGTACCCGTCCGTCCGTCAGCGCGTGCAGTTCGATGCTCCGCGCCACCTTCACCGTATAGACTGTCCCTTTTTCGGTCTCCACCTCTTCCCAGTTCCCGATCACCACGGGCGGATTACAATTGCCTTCCGCCTCCTTTAGGGCTTTTTCCAGTCCCTTGCTGTCGATCTTCTTGGGCGCGATCTCGCCATCATCCTTCAGCCCGAAGACAATCGTGCCACCCTCGGTATTGGCGAACGCCACCAGCGTCTCGGCAATCGGTGTGGTGTCTAGCTTGTCCACAAAGGCCAGTCGCGGTCCTTGCTCGGCATTAATCAAATCTGGTACAGGCATGACTCGTTTGAATTCTTAGATTAGGGCACTTTTGGACAAATCAGATAGAAAGCGCCTGATCGATGATCCTTGCTCTCTGCTCCCCCTCTCCATGCAGTCCAGAGGAGGGCTGGAGGTGAGGATGGTCAGGCTCGATCTATTCAATCTTCCATTAGCCCACTCGGATAGGGTCTGATCGCCATTGTAACATGGATTGAGGACACACACAGTCATTTCTGGATGACGCCGAAAGTCGGTTGCATCTGCTGTTGATGACGAACTATACTCGGATTATGCGCGCCAAACATCTCTTGAACCTCGTGGGAGACCGCCTCCACACCCTGCCGTTGATCGTCCTCTATCTGACCGACGGTTGCAATAGTCGTTGCGTCACCTGCGACATCTGGCGCAGTCCCCGCCGCAACATGGCGTTGCCCCTCGTCGAGTCCATCGCCCGCGAATGCGCTGCCCTGCAAGTCCGCTGGGTGCTGCTTAGCGGCGGCGAAGCCATGCAGCATCCCCACTGGCCGGAAATCGCCCGCCGCTTTCGCGAGCTGGGCATCTATACCATGCTCCTTACCAACGGCCTCCTCCTCAAGCGCCAGATCGACTCCCTCCCCGGCAGCGTCGATGAAGTCATCGTCAGCCTGGATGCCGCCACCCCTGAATCCTATGCCGCCATCCGTGGCGTCGATGCCTTCGATCTCGTCATCGAGGGGATTCGAGCTGTCCGTGCTCAGCACATCCCCGTCATCACCCGCACCACCATCCAGTACGCCAACTTCCGCCAGCTTCCTGAAATTGTCTCTGTCGCCCGCGTATCCGGAGTCAACCGCGTCAGTTTCCTCACCATCGATCTCAGCAATCCCTTTGCCTTCGGCCCCCGTTTTGCTGTCGATCCCGCCATACCGCGGGTGAACAGCCCTCTACCGTTAGGCGTCGGCCACTCCCTCTCCCAGTCGGATGTGTCTGAACTGCGCTCCATCATTGATCGCATGGCCGTCGAGTATGCCGCCGATTTCGCCTCCGGCTTCATTGCTGAGTCGCCTGCCAAACTCTACCGCATGGCCGACTACTTCGCTGCCTTGATCGGGCAGGGGGACTTTCCCCCCGTTCGCTGCAATGCCCCCCACATTTCCACGGTCATCGAGGTCGATGGTACGCTGCGACCCTGTTATTTCTTGCCTGCCTTCGGCCAGCTGCGCCTGGATGCGGCCGCGTCCCCGCTTCAGGACTCGCTCAACGTGCCCGCCGCGCTGGCCCTCCGTCAGGCCTATCGTTCCGGTACGCGCCCCGAATGTGAACGCTGTGTCTGTCCCCTTCATAAGGGTCCCAGATCGCTCTTGAGGATGTAACCGATGAATTATGTATTGTTTATATTCACCCTGGTCAGCGTATTCGGCTTCCTCCGAGCCTTGTTGATCCTCTTCGGAGTCTACAAAGAACCCATCCTCTGGCAGTTCCAGCAGTACGGTCCCCGCGAAGTCCTGTATCTTCCTGGTCTCCCGCTGCTGATCTGGGGTGGCGCTTTCGTGTTTCTGATGGGCTTTTGGGCAGCCGCCCAAACCAGTCTGTCCTTTAGCTTATCGTTCCTCGGCGTGCTGACCTTGTTTGCCGGACTCCTCAGCTATAACTACTATGAGCATGTCGAGTCGCTGCACTTCAAGCTCTTGCCCTATCCCCGCTGGTATCACGAACTCCGCGACCGCACCAGCCGCTACGAGCGCCGTCGGATTGCCTATATGTGGCTGCATCTGCCCGCTCGTCTCCGCCTCACCCTCAACAGCAGTGATCGCCTCTTCGCGCTCTGGGCCGATTTCGTCATCATGGGCACAATCCGCGAAGAAGAGGAAACCGCTGCTTCGACTGCCGAGTCCGCCTTCTACTGGCGTTATTGGGCTTGACCGTGCGTGCGCTGCTCACCCGCTTTTGGCGGCGTCAATCCCTCCCAACGCCGCTCAAATCGGTGGAGGCCTATGCCCGTTGGGCTGCCGCTTATCCTCCTGTCGCTCACAACGCCTTGATGCAGGCCGAAGAATCCGCCATGCTCGCCCTGATGCCTCCCCTGGTTCATCAACGCATTCTCGATCTGGGTGCAGGCTCAGGCCGTTATGCCCGCATCGCCCAGGCCGCTGGTGCTGCCTCCATTCTTGGCGTGGATAACAGCCCGGCCATGCTCCGCCGTAATCATTCCGCCCACTGCATTCAGTCCTCGATGGACGCGCTCCCCCTCGCGTCGCAGTCTCTCGATGGCGTCCTATGTGGCTTGGCAGTCGGCCATCTCCCTGCATTGACAGCCTGCTATGCCGAAATCAGTCGTGTCTTGGTTCCTGGCGGTTGGGCGCTGGTAAGCGATTTTCACCCCTTTGCCTTTCTCAGCGGTGGCCGCCGCACCTTCCAGGCCGCTGATGGTCAAACCTTCGCTGTTGAACACTACCCGCACCTCTATGAAGATCATCACCGCGCCGCTCACCTTGCCAGCCTGATCATCGAAGCCGTCGCCGAGCCTCGCTTGTCTCAATCCTCGCCTCTATCCAACCTTCCTGACCCCATGCCCGTCGTCCTCGTCCTCAAACTCCTCAAACCCCTCAAACCCCCATCATCTCCACCTGCTGCTGCCAAATGATCTTTGCGTCCTTTGCGTCCGCTCTGAAAATCCCCCATCCCTCCGTATGATCTTGGCGCTCTTGGCGGTTCAAGTCGTCTTTTTTCTTCTCTGTGTTCTCCGTGCCTCTGTGGCGGAATTCTTATTCCATCCGATTTTATGGCGCAAAAGTAGACAAAATGTCACCCTTTCGGTCTCGTTTTGTGCTATCGTGGAGATACGCAAGGATTCCCGGCTGCCGCCGACCATCCCCAATGAGAAATGGTGAGAATCGCGCCATTCTCATTCTTATAGGACTTACGCAAGTTGCATCTTGATGGCAGGAGAACGAAGTTGAGAACGCAG
>CAZKXW010000064.1:0-29096 GCA_964556745.1 uncultured Anaerolineaceae bacterium | reverse complement strand
GGGGGCGTCCCCCGCAGCCCTCTGTTTTTCTCGACGATTTAGCGGATGCACCACTTAGGCGAGTATATCCAGCCAGGGGGCAAAGGGAAACTCGACGCGGTATACTGAAGGGTCAATCCCCACGAGAGTCACAGGTAGGAAGCAACTATGGATCGCCAGCAGATTATCAAGCAATACTGCCAGCAGCCGGAGGTGAGCGTCCTCATCATCGGCGCAGGCATTAACGGCATCGGCACGTTCCGCGACCTGGCGCTGCAAGGCGTAGATGTACTGCTGGTGGACAAGGCGGATTTTTGCTCTGGATCGAGCGCGGCGTCATCGCGGCAGGCACACGGCGGACTGCGCTACCTGGAACATGGCGATTTCGGGCTGGTGAGGGAATCGCTGCACGAACGCAACCGCCTGCTGCGGAACGCGCCACATGCAGTCGAACTGCTGCAAACGACCATCCCGGTGTTTCACTGGTTGTCGGGTTTGCTGAATGCGCCGCTGAAGTTCCTGGGTTTGCTCCAGCGGCCCAGCGAGCGCGGCTATCTGGTCGTCAAGATCGGCATGATGTTCTACGACTGGTTCACGCGCAATGACCGGGCCACGCCGACGCACCGGATGCTCAACCGGCAGCAGGCATTGGAGCGCCACAGCAAGCTCAACCCGGCGATCATTGGGGCGGCGTCGTACTACGACTGCCTGATGCCGCAGGCCGAGCGCATTGCGGTCGAACTGGTGCTGGATGCCGAGGCCACGTCGGAGAAGGCGCACGCGCTGAATTACTGCGCGGTGGTGGGCGGGGGCGGCGACTCGGTGACGCTGCGCGACGAAATTACGGGCCAGAGTTTCAGCGTCAAGCCAAAGCTGGTCATCAACGCGGGCGGGGCCTGGATCGATTTCGTCAACGGCGCGATGCGGCGGCCGACCCACTACATCGGCGGGACGAAAGGTTCGCACATTGTGGTCGATCATCCCGAACTGGCGCGGGTGGTCAACGGCAGTTCACTCTTCTTCGAGAACGTCGATGGGCGGCTGACGATCATCATGCCGTTCGGCGATAAGGTCATCATCGGCGCGACCGATTTACGCTGCGATAATCCCGACGAGGCGGTGTGCAGCGACGAGGAGATCGATTATTTCCTGGCGTTCACCAATCACATTCTGCCGGGGATGAAGGTGGAGCGGTCGCAAATCATCTTCCACTTCTGCGGGGTACGGCCGCTGCCGTCGAGCGATGTGGCGTTCGTGGGGTTGGTGACGCGCAATCACAGCATCCCGGTGGTTGAACCGAACGCGGAGGTTCACTTCCCGATCTACTCGCTAGTCGGGGGCAAGTGGACGACTTACCGCGCCCTCTCGGAGCAGACGACCGACAAGGCGTTGGCTTTCCTGGGACGGAGCCGCCAGCAGAGTACCAAGAATCTGCCCATCGGCGGCGGGAAGGATTACCCGCGCCAGGCTGGGGAACGGGAGAGCTGGCTAAAGCGGGTGAGCGAGGAGACGGGGGTGCCGGCCGGGCGGCTAGGGGATTTATTCGAGCGCTACGGCACACGGGCGGAGGCGGTGGCGCGGTTCATCGCTGCGGGGGCGGATGCGCCGCTGAACGGTCTGCCGAGCTACAGCCGCCGCGAGATCATGTTCCTGGCGGCCAACGAGCGCGTCGAACATGTTGATGATCTGCTGCTGCGGCGGTCGTGGATCGCCATGCTGGGCCTGGTGAACGGCGCGGCGCTGGCTGCGATCGCGGAGGCGGCGGGGGAGGCGCTGGGCTGGTCTGCCGAGCAGACGCAGGCGGAGATCACCCGGACGCGCGAGCTGCTGATGACGCGCAACGGCGTTCCGGCGGCGCGGTTGGGCGGATAATTCCACCATAGAGGCGCAGAGATCGGACGGAGGGGGTATGGAGGGAAGCATTCCAATGCGAATGATTCTTGCATGGGTGACCGCCGGGTCGCCCCTACGATGATTCGCCTTTGATGTGGTTTTCCCATACGAAGGTGTGTAAATGGGCTGAGGACGGCTGTTTTCAGGGAAAAGGGCGAGGATACAGAGATTGATAAGACAGCGCGAGGTCAGTATTGCTTTCCAGACGGATAAGACGCCGGCTGAGTATATCGCGCTGGCGAAGCTGGTCGATCAGTACACCTTCGATGCAGTCAGTGTCTACTGCGACGCGCCGTTTCATCCGAGCTACGGCCCGCTGCTGCTGATGGCTCCGCACCTGCGCCGGGCGCGGGTGGGGCCGGCGGCGGTGTCGCCGTCGCGCATCCACCCGGTGGATATGGCGGCAGAGACGGCGCTGCTGGCGAGCGCCGCGACCGGCGGAGCCTACCTGGGGATCGCGCGTGGGGCGTGGCTGGCGCAGCACGGGATGGCGGAAATCACGCGCCCGATCCAGGCCATCCGCGAGGCGGTCGCCATCGTGCGGCAGCTCCTGAGCGGCGGATCGGGCGGCTTCCAGGGCAAGGTCTATCAGATTGCTGAGAGCGTCCGCGCGCCGTATCCGCTGCCAGATCGCCCGATCCCGGTGATGATCGGCTCGTGGGGACGCAGGCTGTGCGGATTGGCTGGGGAGATTGCCGATGAGGTCAAGGTGGGCGGCTCGGCCAACCCCGCCATCGTTCCGGTCATCCGGGACTTTATCGCCGAGGGCGAGGCGCGGGCTGGACGCTCGTCCGGCACGGTCGGGATCGTGCTGGGGGCGGTGACGGTGGCCGATGAGGACCGCGAGGCTGCCCGCCAAGCTGCCCGCCGCGCGGCAGTGCTGTATCTGCCCGTGGTTGCGCCGCTTGATCCGACGGTCCAGGTCGAGCCGGAACTGATCGCGCGGCTGCAAGGCCATGCCGACCGCGGCGAGTTCGAGGCGGGGGCGCGGTTGGTCTCGGATGCCCTGCTGGATCGCTTCGCCTTCTCCGGGAACGCCGCCGACCTGATCGCGCAGGCCGAAGGCTGCTTCGCGGCGGGGGCGGGGCGCATTGAGTTCGGGACACCGCACGGACTCGTGCCGGCCCAAGGCATCCGCATCCTCGGCGAGCAGGTCATCCCGGCGCTGCGGGATCACAGCGCCTGAGCGGGACTGCTAGAAGAACTATTCCCGATACCCCCACAACAAAACATCCCGCGAGGGGATTCTTGCGCGGGAGTGTGAGAGCGATCCTGAAAGGGTGGATGAAGGCTGTGTTGTCGGCCAAATTCACGTTCTTCACGGCATCTCACTGAACTTGATGATAGTCGTCATATTACGATAGATGCAGCAATACAGTGATGGGAGGTTACACCCGTGCTCCGCAATCGGTTGTCAAGGTGGTTTACCGCCATTTTAAGCGCAGTTCTGTTGAGCATCGCCGCAGTTGATGAGGGTCAGACCGCCGCGCCGGTCTATTTCGTTTTGCCATTCGAAGCTTCAGTGGGAGCTATCCCGGTAGGTCGGACCGGGGATCAGTATTTCGCTGCTTATCGCAGCGCCGGGCTTCGTTTTTATGACAGCCGGGATTCGCACGGTTCGGGACGGGCGGCCATCGACTTTGCCCTACCAGCAGATGCATGGGTAACCGCGTCTGCTCCTGGTAAGGTTGTCTCCGTAGTAAAGAACTGCGAAGTGTATATCCAACACGCCGACGGAAGCGTGACACAGTACCGGCATATCAAGCGGATCAGTGTCAGCAAGAACGATACTGTGACGTATGGCACCCGACTCGGCCAGGTGGGCCGCCTCAGCGAAACCTGCGGGCCATCGGGTGGCGCACATTTGCACTTCGAACGGCAGAAAAGCCTGTTTGGTGCCGAGATACCCATCTATTTTGTGGATGTTCCAGCGCAAACGGTGGCTGCGAGGGATGGCACACGCTACACGTGTCCGGCAGGCCTGGTTTGCCCACGGGTTGAATCTCGCTCGCCTTATGTGGCCTTCCGCTACAGTGTGACGCCGTGGTATCGCGCGATGAGGCTATCAGCGGTGGGGTTGGGGCGGAACATGTGTGCCAACATGACGCTCAACATCCCTCAGAACCAGTGCTCGCGCTGAAGTCCGTTAGCAGACGAACACTTGCAGGGCTGCTGCAAAGTTGTTGAGCGCAGCCCTGCCGTCAGCGCTCACCGCCTGGCCTCTCCTGACAGGGGTAGGTTTTTGATGATCCTCGTCCCCAAGCCCCTCTCGATTGGACCCCCTGACGGGGAGGCTCCACACTGGAGGGGGAGCTTATGGCGGGAAGCCTTCCAATGGGAGTGATTCCTGCGCGGGCGACCCGCCGGGTCGCCCCTACGATGAGTCGTCTTGGATTGGGTTTTCCGATTAGAATGGGATTGATCGATTCATCCTCACCCCTCCGACCTGACAGGGGTAGGTTTTTGATGATCCTCGTCCCCAAGCCCTTCTCGATTGCATGGAGACGGGGGTAAGGACAGACTATTTCTTTATTAGGATGCGCGGACATGGCTGAGACGACACCGAACCCCCTGCTGTGCCCCATCGCGCGGACAGCGGAACTGGTCGGCGATACCTGGACGATTCTGATTGTGCGCGACCTGATGAGCGGAGCCAGACGCTTCAGCCAGCTTCAGGAGTCGCTGGGGCACATCAGCCCAAAGACACTGACACAGCGTCTTAAGCGGCTGGAAAGCGCTGGGATCATCACGCGGCAGGCCTTCGCGGAGATTCCGCCGCGCGTCGAGTACAGCCTGACGGTCAAGGGCCATGCTCTGCACGACATCATTGAGGCGATGCGCAGCTTCGGCGAGGCGCATCTGCCACTGGAAACGGCTGGGTAACGCCTCAGGCCACCACCGTGCCGCCATCGACGGACAAGGCGTGGCCGGTCACGAAGGACGAGTCCTCGGAACACAACCACACAATCGCCTGGGCGACTTCATCCGGCCGTCCCAGCCGCCGCATGGGGATAGCCTGGACAGTGCTTTCCAGCATCCGGGGATCGGTCTCGCCGATGCCCGCGACCATGGGCGTCTCGGTGAAGCCAGGGCAGACAGCATTGACGCGAATGCCTTTGCGGGCGTATTCCAGCGCCGCCGAGCGCGTCAGGCCGACGACGCCGTGCTTACTGGCGGCATAAGCTGAGGCGTAGCGGAAGCCGATCAGCCCGGCAGCCGAGGCCACGTTGACAATCGCGCCGCGTCCCTGCGCGAGCATGGGCGGGATTTCGTGCTTCATGCACAGCCAGACACCGGTCAGGTTGACGGCCAGGACGCGATCCCACATGGCCTTCTCGCGCTGGTCGGTCGGCAGGAGATCGCCGCCGATGCCGGCATTGTTGACGGCGCAGTCGAGGCGGTCGTAGGTTTGCAGTGTCACCTCGATGAGCGACTGCACCTGATCCGGCTCGGCGACATCGGCATAGACGAAGCGGGCCTGCCCGCCCGCTGTTGTGATCAGGCGGGCGGTTTCTTCGCCGCCGAGGACACTGACATCGCTGACGATGACCCGCGCCCCGGCCTCGGCCAGCGCCAGCGCTGCGGCCCGTCCGATCCCGGATGCGCCGCCTGTGACAAGCACCACGCGATCCTTTAATTTCATGGGACTGCTCCTCGAATCAAAACGGGTGTCCATAATGGAACACCCGTGATTATGACTCCTCCGGCGTGGCTGTAAAGGTCAGGCGTTAACCGCCGGGTGTGAAGGAGTCGATGACCGGTATGAAGATCGACTCGGTGATGGCATCACGCTCGGCGGGATCGGCCACCATGACGATCAGGTAAGCCTGCCGGCCATCGTCGGCCAGAGCGACCAGGACGGCGAAGCCCTGGAACTCGCCCTGGAGCAGCGTCCAGGTGAGCGCGTCGGTCTGTCGGGTGACCGCCGTATCGGCATCGATGCTGAACTGGGTGCTGATGAGCGGGATGGCCATCTCGACGCTCGCGCCGGGGATGATCTGGAAGGTCAGCGCGGTCTGGTCGAGGCCGCCGCGGGCAAACGTCCCGGCCATCACTTCCGTCCAGCCAACGGGCTTGACGGCGGTGTAACTGCCGTCGGCACTGGTGAACGGTTCGAGTTCGACGGGGGTGGGCGCGGCGGTGGCGATCTCGAAGGCTGGCGCGTTCATGCCGACGATGCAGGCCGTATCCAGCTTAGCGGCTGGATCGGCGAGGAACTGCTTGGCGATGTCCATCGCGCAGTCGCTGGAGAAGACCGCGCCATGACCGACTCCGGGGAAGCTCAGCACGGTGCTGTTGGAGAGGGTCTCGGCGGCCAGTTCCCCGTAGCTGGGCGGGGTGATCGGGTCGTATTCGCCGCTGACGACCAGCGCCGGGACGGCGCTGCTGACCGGTTGATTGTCGATGGCGTCCGGCTGACCCGCACCCCAGGCGGCGCACAGCGGCAGCAGGGCCGGATCGACCAGGCCGCGCCGGGCGAAGCCCTGGAGTTCGGGGCGGGTCTCGGCGACTACCGTTTGCAGGCTGGCGGCCGTCTCGAAGGTGAATTCCTCGGCGCACTGGACGGCGGTGTTCATCCCCAGGAAGACGTATGGAAGCTGCTGCAAGACCACCGTGGTCATCAGTGAGACGAACTGGGGGTCACCGTCGCGGGTTTCGTAGATCGATTTGGGCAGCGCCGGGATGATCTCGGCAGCGTAGAGGGCATTGAAAACGTAGCTGGCGAAGGTATCGCCATCGATGACTGCTTCAAGGCTGCGACCGCTGGATGGGTCGAGGACATCGGTGCGGATCGGATCTGCGTTGAGCTGATTGACCAAATCATAGAAGACCGTCTCCAGGTCGGGATAGGCGGCGGCGCAGTCGGGATTCTGCTGGCAGCCGGCGAACAGGACATCCAGTGCCCGCTGGAAGGTGAACGGCACGTTGGTCAGCGCCACCTGCGGCGGATAGACCGAATCGAGGATGACGCTGCGGATGCGTTCAGGATGGTCGCGCAGGACAGTCAGCGCCAGCTTGGTTCCATACGAAACACCGAACAGGTTGGCCTGTTCATACCCCAAAGCCGCGATCAGGTCGGCGACATCGGCGGCGTTTTGGGCGCTGGTGTAGGCGGAGAGGTCGATGCCCTCTGCGCTCAGGCGCGAGGCACATTCGGTCAGCGCCTGGCCGTAGCGGCTGACGTACTCGTCGGTTGTGAGCGCCTGGTCGAGGGTGTCGTAGCTCAGGTCGCGGATTTCGGTGCAGGCCAGCGCCGGCTGCGATTGACCGACCCCGCGCTGGTCGAAGAGGATCAGGTCGCGGGTTTCCAGCAGCGGCTGGAAGCGATTGGAGAAGATCAGCGGCAGGAGATCGAGAACCGCGCCGCCGGGGCCGCCTTCCAAGTAGATGAGCGGGTCGGCAGGTTTATTGAGGTTGGGGCTGCGGAAGACCGCCACGGCGATCTCGATGCTGCGGCTCTGGGGGTTCGCGCGGTTCTGCGGGACGATCAGACGACCGCATTCCGGGTCTGTGCCCGGCGGGGCGGTGAAAGGGCAGGCCGACTGTTCAAAGCGCGGGACGGCCTGATCCTGAGCGGCCGCTGGAACCGAGAGGGCCAGGAGCGCGAGCATCACGAGAACGAGCATACGACGCATGAGGAGTCCTTTCCACATCAGCGGGTGAAGGTGTACAGGTCGGTGATCAGATCGATCTGGATGACGGGCTGGCCGTCCTGCTCGGTGAATTCGAGCGCAGTACCGGTGAGGGGGGGCATCGCCATGAGATAATGGACTTCACCTTCGTCGTTCACCTGCCTAACAAGCCGGGTGGTGAAATCGCCGGCGTCCAGCCAGAGTGTGTCGTTGGTCAGCGAGAGGGCGATCTGGCCGAGAGCGGGATTGGTGTATACGCCGAGGTAGGGCTGCACGTCGTCCACATCCAGAGGTTGAAGCGATTTCTGAAGCTGCTGAAAGGCTTCATCGGCGGATTTGAGGGTGAAGGCGACGCTCTCGTCGAATTCTTTGGGCTGGTCGAAAAGCAGTTCGAGCAGGCGCATCTTGACCCCTTCGGTGAACAGATTGGCTGCCTGCCCGTTCGCCAGCACGACGATCCCCAGGCTGGAATCCGGCAGGAAGCTGACGCCGGAGGTGAAGCCGAGGGTATTGCCATCGTGCGAGATCATCGATTGGCCTTTATATTCGCCGATGATCCAGCCCAGCCCGTAGCTCACGTTGGCATTGATGGCGATCTGCGGCATCCAAGTTTCGGCGAGGTTGGCCTCGGAGACGACGCGCGTGCCATCGGGCGAGACGCCCTTGTTGAGTTCGGTGATGAGGTAGCGGGCCATGTCATTGGCGGTAGACCAGTGCGCTCCCGCCGGGGCGATGGGCAGCAGCCCGGTTTCGATATCCAGCGAGATCGGCTTGTAGATGCCTTCGATAAACGCGCCGTGCGGGGTGGCGTAGTCGCCGTCTTCGACGACCGCATCAAATGACAGTGTGGTGCGGGTCATGCCGATGGGTTTTAGGACGCGCTCGGAGAGGGCGCGGACGTAAGCGTCGAACAACTGGCCGTATTGCCCGCCGACAGCGGCCGCCGCCGCATAGCCGCCGGTGGCGACCATCTGGTTGCTGTACTGGAAGGCTTCGCCGAAGTCCGTAAAGAAGCGGAAGGTTTGCAGCGACTCGACGATTCCTTCGGCGGTGAGTTCCTTGGCGTTGAAGATGAGTTCGAGATCGCGGCGGGGAACGCCTGTGCAGGCGCATACGAGATTGCGGATGGTGATGGTCTGCGTCCGGGCCGGATCATCGACGGCAAAGCTGGGCAGCACGTTGATGACCGGTTCGTCCCACTGGAGCAGGCCGTCATCGACCAGCGTCGCCATCAGCATCGTGGTCATCGATTTGCCGACGGAGCCGATCATCATGTGGGTATCCGGGGTGACCGGGTCGCTGCCGCCAAGGGTTTTGACGCCGTAGCCTTGAGCGAAGACGATCTCGCCGTCCTGGACGATGGCGACGGCTGCGCCGGGCACATCCGTCTGATCCATCAGGGTCGTGATATACGCTGAGAGTTCATCAGTAATGGTGGCATCGACCGTCCTGGGCTGAGCATTGCTCAGGTCGGTGGTCTCCTGCGCGGTGATCTTCAGCCCAGTGATGATGATCTGAAGTTGGGCGCTGCGTTCCTGCGCCGCTACCAGATCGACATCGAACAGCGCGAGGTAGATACTACCGGAGACCAACTGACCGACTCCCTGATAGACATGGGACTGGTCATCGCTGAGGGCGGTATCGACCACGGTCAGTTCAACGCCGGGAGCCGAGGGCGGCTCGATGCTCTGAACGGGGGTGAAGGTGAAATCCGGGGCGACGGTCGCCCAACCCTGGACAATCGCGGCGCGAACGTCCTCGCCGGGGATGACCAGCACATGGACGATCAGCTTGCCGTCCGGGTTGGTCAGGGTGACGTAGCCGTCATTCTGCTGGACGGTCCAATTGATTGGGACAGGCACGGTGAAGCGGCCAGCGGGGTCTTCGTAAACGACCTCGGTCTCCTGAGCCAGTGCAGGGATGATCCCCACCGAGGCCAACAGCAGCGCCGCGATCAGCAGGTGGAAGCGCATTCGTGAAAGCGAAAACATGGTCATCCTTTCGAACTGAATAAGTGAGTTGCTCCGCGCCCCCTATACTCGTGGAGGGAAGCATTCCCATGCGCATGATTCCTGCACGGGCGACCCGCCGGGTCGCCCCTATGATGAGTCGCCTTTGATTAGGTTTTTCCATCACACTATGCGGATCACATCAAAAAATTCATCCTCAATGATACGCGGGATGGGAGACGGCGGTTGCGCGTCCAGCAGCACCCTCACCGAACTTTAACACGCACCCGGCGAAATCTTGCGTCCGACTTCCCGATTATGATACACTCTGCGGCAGATGCGACCATGTGCCGCTTCGAGAACCGTGTTAGAAACCGATAACGATCACCCTCCCCAGTTTCGATACAGGCTTAACCGAGTTCAAAAACCGGGTTAAGGCGGCCATGATCCGTGCTTAACGTCCGGTTCTTAGCATTTTGGGGTTCGGAGAGGGTCGATCCAGAAAAAGGAATGATGCGTTGGAAGGCAGTATAGTGCCCTTGATCGCTTTGATCGCGCTCCACGCGCTGATCACGCTGTCGTATGCCGCGCTGACCAATACGCGCGAGCCGCTGCTGCGTGACCAGACCGAGACCGGACACGACGCGCCGCCCCGCCTGCACATCACCTACCAGTTGAGCCTGCTGCTGGTGCGCTTCACCATCGCCGCGCTGGCTGTCACGGCTTTGGGGCAGGCGTTGATCGACAGTCTGAGCATTCAGGATGCCGAACTGGAACGGACACTGGCCTACATCATTGTGCTGATCCCGACGGCGCTCATCACGCTGATCGTGGGCGACATGGTTCCTGAAGCCGTGGGCAGCAGCCGTGCGGAAGCCATTGCCCCGTGGGCGATCTACCCGATGAAGCTGCTAATCGTGCTGCTGGGGCCGGTTGTCTACCTGATCACGGCGCTGAGCAAGACTATCGCGGCCTTCTTTGGCAGCAGCGACAAGGTGAATGTTTTCACCGAAGAAGAACTGATGACCATGCTGGACGCCAGCGAAAAAGAGGGCAGCATCGAAAACGAAGAGAAGGAGATGATCTACTCCGTCCTTCAGTTCGGCGAAAAGACCGTGCGCGAGGTGATGATCCCGCGTATCGACATCACCGCCATCGAGATTCAGACGTCGCTCGCGGAGGCGCTGGCCGTCTTCATGGCGAGTGGGCACTCGCGCATCCCGGTTTACGAAGACAGCGTGGACAACATCCGCGGGCTGCTGTATGCCAAAGATCTGCTTGGCGTGCTGCACGCTGCTGCTCCTCCCGGCAAGACCATCCGCGACCTGATGCGGAAGGCCTACTTCGTGCCGGAGAGCAAACGCGCCGACGTGATGCTCAAGGAACTTCGCAGCAGCAAAATTCACATGGCGGTCGTGGTGGATGAATACGGGGGTACGGCCGGCATCATCACCGTCGAGGACCTGATCGAAGAGATTGTGGGCGACATCCAGGACGAATACGACCTGAATGAAGAAGTCGAATACGTGGAACTTGGTCCGAATGCCTACCGCATCGACGCCGGGATGAACCTGACCGATTTTAACGACCTGCTCGAAGTCGAACTCCCCACCGATGACAGCGACACGCTCGGCGGTTTCCTGTTTACGCAGTTGGGACGTGTGCCGGAAGTCGGAGAGACACTGGAACACGACAATCTGACCCTCAAAGTCGAGTCGCTGGATGGACGGCGCATCCGCAAGGTTCACGTTACCCGCAAGGTGGTTGCGCCGGAGAACAACGAAGCGACCTCAAGCTCGAACGGCGTGGCGGTGGAACCGCAGCCCATCCCAGAGTAGCCCGATCAGTCGATCTTGCGGCAGACGAGGCGGATACCGATGCGGTCGTCCCAGGTGGGGGTGATCGAAAAGATGCCCTGGCGCCGCCAGAAGAAAACCACCTGACACAGCGAGCTGCAAACCTTGCCCCAATCGTCCGGCTGTGACTGGAGATGCTGGCGGATGGCACGGCCATCGCCTTTTTCCCAAGCCCATTCGCAGAACAAATCGAAGTTTTCGTGGATGTACAGGCTACGATATGAGTCGGGACTGAAGAAGCGATCTATCGCCACCAGCGATTCATGATAATTGGGCAGGTCGATCATCCAGCCGGGTTCCAGCAGTCCCACGCCGCGGAGTTCGCGTTCCAGCCAGGCGCAGAACTCGATGGCTTCGGTGCAGTAGATGCGCGTGGCCGGCAGCGTGGAAGGTTCGGGGTTGTAAAGCGCCCGCGGGCGCTGCCCAATGGTCTGGAAATAGGCCAGCGCCTGCCGGCAGCTGAGCGGATAATGCGCCAGGCGATAGGGGCGCTCGATGATGTGATAGGTGACTTTGCTGCTGGTGACTGTGGTGTTGAACAAGCTGGCGGGATATTTGCCCGGCTGGACGACATCCGTCCAGCGGATGTCGGGCAGCCCGGCTCCGGGCCCCTCGGCGATCAGGCTGAGGCCGGGGCGGGGGTCGTTTAGAGCGGAGAGCGCCTTCCAGCACTGCGTCCAGGCGGCGCGATTCGCCAAGGGCTCGGCGTGGTCGAGCAAGGCGACGAGGCGCTCAATCACGTGCTGAACCAGCACGGTATCGGTTGAGTGGGCAGCAAGCTGCCCGGCCAACCAGACTTTCCACCAGCCGGGTGAATTCGGCTCGGTAGGTCTATCTTCGGCGAGGAGATGCTGAAGCCAGGAGGGATTCCGCGCCATATAGCCGATGGCGCTGGTCACCGGTTCATGCCAGACTGACCCATTCTGCACCAGATGAGCCACGACCGACTCCAGAGTTCCCTGGGACGCCAGATACATTCCGGCAAACTGGTGCTGTAAATTAAGGGACGTGAATCGCCAGCGGGGAAAACCATCCTGAGTCGTAACGATCCGTTCCAGAGGTTTTTCAAGCTGATTGACGGGAAGAAAAGGTTCGATCTGCGCCGCCGTCCATTCCACGCGCTCGGATTTTCCGGTCAGGCTGGACTGCATGGCATAGGCCAGACGTGTCAGGGGCGACCGGAGCATCTGTTCAGGATGTGAGTTGAACATAGCCGTCCCTGTGAATCACTTAGTATCGCTATGATTCCAGTGTAACCTTTTGCAATTCTGAGACAACAGGACTGAAGGGCTATTGTGAGACGGCGCGCGCTGGAAGCAGGACGCCGCCGGCCAGCTCGCGCCAGCGTTCGACAATGGCTTCGACGATCTGAGAGGGCGTCAGATAGGTGGTATCGACTTCGTAGACGCCTTCCAGATCGCGCACGGCCCACTCGCGTTTGAGGCGTCCCAATGCCAGCGCACGCTCGGCGGGGATGTGGTAGCGTCCGCCCAGCGCCAGGTGCAGCCGCTGCAGGACGACATCAAGGGTGACCACCTGGCAGAAGATCGGGCCGGTTTGCATCAGGCGCGCGCCGTATTCACCGCGCAGGATGGTCTGCCCGCTGATGGCGATGACGGCAGCGCGGTACAGGAGGATATCCTGCATGACTTCGCTTTCGAGCATCTTCAGGCGGGTTTCGCCATAGCGTATACGAAGGTCTTCAATTTCGAATCCGGCACGGGCTTCCAACAGGGCATCGACATTGACGAAGCGCATCCTGAGCCGATCCGCGACCTGCTGGCCGACAGACTGCTGATTCGGCCCGGTATAGCCGGTCAGGATCAGATTGCGGTCGGGAACGGCGACGAACATCTCAGCGCCAACCTGGATGCCAGCGGTCAAGCAGCGGCAGCATCTCGTCGAGCGTATTGACGGCTGCATCGGGGATGATGAGGCCGCTGAGCATGGGCGGGACGGGCGTAGTGATCCTCAGGATGGCCTGCATCCCGGCTCCCTGCGCCCCGGCAATATCGGCGATGGGGTTATCGCCGACGAAGATGACTTCTTCTGGCTGCGCCTGGAGTTCGTTGAGGGCGCGCTGGAAGATGGCCGGGTGCGGTTTCAGATAGCCTACATCCGCTGCCGAGATGCGGCATTCGGGGAAGTGTTCCAGCAGGCCGAACTCGCTAATCTCGATGTCGCGGATTCGCATCGGCTGGGCGGCGTTGGTGACGATGCCGGTGCGGATGCCGTGATCGCGGATGGTCTTGAGAACATCCAGGACTTCCGGGAAAAGCTCCGTACCTGGCACAGCCTTCCAGTCGTAGGCATTCAGCACGAAGGTTTCATCGACCTTGCCAGAGGGGACGCCCATCGCTTCCGCCGTCTCCACCAAAACGCGGCCCAGATTGGGAGCGATGAGTGTGCCGCGCCCCTGCCGCCAGGCTTCGCGGATGCGCTCGCGGAAGTCATCGACGAAGGCGCGGAAGTTGGTCAGGGGCACGATGTGATGGCTGATGGCGGTGAAGACTCGTCCAAGAAAGGCTTCCTCGAATTCCGGCCACTGATGAGTGAATCCGCGCCAGTCGAGCAGGGTATCGTCCAGGTCGAAGAGAATGGCTTTGAGCATGTCAGGTTCTGAATTCCCGAATTCACATCCGGGACGGCGGCAATCCGTCCCGGATGGTGATGAATGTTGAGCTGTGAGGTCGGGCGGAGGATCAGCGCCCCGGCAGGGCTGCTGCCCGCCAATCGAGCAGGGTTTGTTCGAGTCCCGCTTTGTAACTGGCGAAGCGTGGCTGCCAACCCAACGCCTCGCGGATCTTCGCGCTGCTGACCCTGGCCGAGGTGGCCAGCACCTCGCGCTGCATCGCGCTGGTCATCCGCTGGAGGACGAACTGCGGCAGGGTGGCATTGTTGGAGACGGTCAGCCCAATGATCGAGGCCATGTACGCCACAAAATCAGCGGCGCTGGCCGGTTGGTCGTCAGTGACGTTGAAAACCTGTCCAGCAGGCTGCTGTTCGGCGGCATGAACGGCGGCGCTTGCCAGATCGGCGGCGTAAATCCAGTTATGCAGGTTGTGGCTGTCGCCCAGGTAGACCGGTCGCCCACGCTGGATGGACTGGCTGACGGACTGAAGGGCGGCATCGTCGCTGCTGTAGACGATCCCAGCTCGCAGCACGCAGGCCGGAACGCTCCCGCCCAGCATATGCGCTTCAGCCTCGCTGGCGGCGCGGAAGGCGGCGACCGGATGGCCTGCGCTGGCCTCGGTGACGGTCTCGCCGTGGACATCGCCGTAGAGGAAGGCATAGCTGGTGTGGACGATGAACTTCACGCCGGCGTCCCGCGCGGCTTCCAGCAGCGCCGGCGTGCCCTTGGTCAGCAGGTGATCGAACTCGGCATAGCCTTCTCGTGATGGAAAGCCGTTGGCGCTCTGCGGCGCGCAGTGCAGCACCACATCGGTGGCAGCCATCCTGAACAGGCTCTTGAGTTCGCCCGCGCGATAGGGGTCGGAGAAGGCGGGCAGCGCCCCATCCTGCCGGGCGCGGGCAGCGCCCTCCGATCCGGCGGTCAGGACGGTGACTTTGTGCCCGCGCGCGACGCAGAGGCGGGTGGCTTCACGGGCCACGGCGGTCAGTCCGCCGGTGATGAACACGTTCAAAGGGGCGGGATTGCTCATGTTGGATGCTCGACTCTCGCTGATTGGTGGCTCAAGTGAGCTGATTATGCCATAGGCTAGCGGGAGACGGCAATGCGGAGAGATGATGGCCGGCTGCCATCATTTCTGCTGGGCGGCGTGGTCGTTGAGAAAGACGGCGAAGTCGATATCGTCGGGCGAATGACCGTAGGTGGTCAGCAGATGAACGGCTTCGCTGCGGCGCTGCATCCCGTGCTGCGGATGTTCTGAAAATCCATGGCTGCCTGGTGCGGCAGCATGGTGGATGAACTGACCCGCTTCATTAATACTGATACTGCCGGCGCAGGTGATGCAGTTGCCGCGCCCTGCAATGCTCAGTACAATCCCAGCGCGTTCGATATTCGACGAGTCAGCGAAGTGAACAAATCCAGCATCCCACTCCGCCAATGTCTGATTGCCAATCGCGGCGAAATCGCTGCGCGGGTGATCCGCGCCTGCCGCGAGTTGGGCATTCGCTCGGTGGCGGTCTATTCCGATGCTGACGCCCAGGCGCAGCATGTCCGGCTGGCCGATGAAGCGGTCTGGATCGGTGGGGCGGCTCCGGCGGAGAGCTACCTGAACATTCCCCGACTGCTAGAGGCCGCCCGGCAGAGCGGCTGTGACTGCGTGCATCCCGGTTACGGTTTCCTCTCGGAGAGTGAGGTTTTCGCTGAGGCGGTGATCGCCGCCGGGCTGCGCTGGGTTGGGCCGGGGCCGGAGGCGATCCGGCTGATGGGCGTCAAGACCGAAGCCCGCGCTCTGATGCAGCGGGCGTACGTGCCGGTCGTGCCCGGCTTCCAATCGGATACGGCATTGGATGCCGAGTTCCGGGCGGCGGCGGTCGAGATCGGCTTCCCGGTGATGGTCAAGGCGGCGGGGGGCGGCGGCGGTAAAGGCATCCGCGTGGTTTATGACGCGGCGGCGCTGCCGGATGCGCTGGCTGGGGCGCGGCGGGAAGCGCAGAATGCCTTCGGCGATCCGCGCGTGTTCCTAGAGAAGTACATCGAAACGGCGCGGCACGTCGAAATCCAGGTGCTGGCCGACGCATACGGGCATACGGTCCATTTGTTCGAGCGCGAGTGCAGCGCCCAGCGCCGCCATCAGAAGATTGTCGAAGAGTCGCCCTCGCCGCTGCTGAATGATGCGCTCCGGGCGCAGATGGGCGCGGCAGCGGTCGAAGCGGCACGGGCGGTCGGCTATATGAATGCTGGCACGGTCGAGTTCATCGCCACGCCGGAAGGCGCTTTCTACTTCCTGGAGATGAATACCCGCTTGCAGGTTGAACATCCTGTGACCGAAGCGGTGACCGGTCTCGATCTGGTCAAGCTCCAGTTCATGGTCGCGGCGGGCGAAGCGCTGCCCTTCACGCAGAATGATCTACGCCAGCGGGGCCACGCCATCGAGTGCCGATTGTACGCGGAAGACCCGGCCAACAACTTTCTGCCCGCGGTCGGGACGCTGCTGCGCTTCATTCCGCCGGAAGGGCCAGGTATCCGGGTTGACTCTGGCGTACAGTCAGGCGATACCATTACGATTCATTATGATCCGATGATCGCCAAGATCATCGCCGCCGATACCACGCGGGCGGGTGCGATCCGGCGGATGCAGGCGGCGCTGGCACAGACGGTCATCCTGGGCACGACCACCAACCTGGCGTTCCTGCGGGCGCTGCTCGACCATCCGGCGTTCCTGGCCGGGACGGTCGATACCCGCTTTGTGGACGCACACCTTTCGACGCTGCTGCCAGAAGCGACTCCGCTGCCAGATGCCGCGTTGATCGCGGCGGCGCTGCATGACCTGAGCCGGGACGACGGTGAGATGGCCCGGCAGGCCGCGTCGGAGAGCGGCTCGCCCTGGGCGCGGTTGGATGGTTTTCGAGTGGGGCAGGGTTTGTCCTGACGGCTATACGAGCGAGGAAAGGAATCGATTATGGTGAAGCGCATGTTCATCCTCATCGGCCTGCTGGCCGGGGCGATCGTGGTCAGCCGGGCGCAGGACGCCCCCCCGGAAACGCCGGAGCGTGAAATCTACACCGTGCTGGCCGTGGGCGAGGATGTTTTCGAGCCGGACCTGTGGTTGGTGAGCGCGGCGGAGAAGGGCTATCTGACCACGGCCGAATGGCGCGCGGACAGCATCGGGGCACTGGCTTTCCTGAACCACTTTCACTTCGACACGGGCATCACTCCTGAAGAAATCCAGGCCACCTTCAACAGCGCCTGGTTCGAGGCGACCTTTGCCAACTACCAGTCCTGGCAGGAAGTCTCCAACTGCCAGATTGAGGATGTGCGGCTGCACGAGTTCAGCTTCATCAACAACAACCTGAAGTACGACATGCTCTACTGGATCGAGCCGGTCAGCGAGACGCGCGTACAGACGCTGTTCCTGACGTTCCCGGAAGGCAGCCGCGAACTGATGGACGAATACGCGGCGGAACTGTATCCTGACGCTATCGTCTGCGCGGGCTGAGGCTGCATGATCTTCACCTACCAGCACCAGGGGCAGAGCCACACCGTCCGGCTGGAAGCAGGCGGCGATGGTCACTATACAATCTGGATCGGTGAGCGGCGGCTGGAAGTCCAAGCGGCGCGGCTGCCGGATGGAAGCTGGCGGCTGGTGATCGACGGGCGGGCGCAGCGCGTGTATACGGCGGGGCGGAAAGATGAGCGGCATGTGTTCGTCGAGGGCAGCAGCGTTGTACTGACCGCTGGCGAACCGCGCCGGAAACGTTCCAGGAACGCAGGCGGCGGCGACCTGACGGCGCAGATGCCCGGCCAGGTCACGCGGGTGCTGGTCAGCGACGGCGAGGCCGTTCATCATGGACAGACCCTCGTCATCCTGGAAGCGATGAAGATGGAAATCCGCGTGACTGCGCCGGATGAAGGCTGTGTGCGGCGGGTGCTGGTGCAGGTGGGGGATGTGGTCGAGCGCGGCCAGGCGTTGGTCGAGTTCGATACTCGGCCCGGCAGCGGATAGGATCAAGCGATGGAATTTCCCATTGAGACTGCCGGTCCGAACGACGAGCAAGCGCTGATTGCCAGGCTGCGAGCTGGCGATGAAGCAGCCTTCAGCACACTGGTCGAACGCTATCAGGCGTCGATGGTGCGGATCGCCGGGATTTACGTAGCCGATGATGATGCCGCTGAAGAAGTCACCCAGGAGACCTGGCTGGCGATGCTGAGGGGGCTTGACCGTTTCGAGGGACGTTCGTCGCTCAAGACCTGGCTGTTCACCATCCTGACGAACCGGGCCAAGACCCGCGCCGCCCGCGATGGACGTTCAATCCGGCTGGAACTGGACGATGACCCAGAGGAATCGACGGTTCCAGCATGGCGGTTCCAGATGATGGATGCCTCCGGCAGGGTAGGACACTGGACGGAGGCCGGAGCGCCCCGCCCATGGAACCAGCCTGAAGCGTGGTTCCTGGCTGCTGAGACACGCGCGGTGATCGACGCGGCCATCCAGCGGCTGCCACCCAACCAGCGGACAGTCATCAGTCTGCGCGACATCGAGGGATTCAGTTCGGATGATGTGTGTAATATGCTGTCCATCAGCGAGACGAATCAACGAGTGCTGCTGCATCGGGCACGGTCACGGGTGCGGCAGGCTTTAGAAGCTTATCTAAGCGAGCGTTGAGTGTCTACCCGGTCGATGAAATGGCGTGCTATGAGCCACCCTGAAGTTCCTCCGTTGAGCTGTCGTGAGTTCGTTGAACTGGTGACGGATTATCTGGAAGCGCGCATGAGCGCGGCGGAGCGGCTGCGCTTCGAGGCTCATGTGGAGGGCTGCCACTGGTGCTGGACGTATCTGGAGCAGATGCGTCAGACGATCACCGTGGTGGGGCACCTGCATGAAGCCGACCTCGATCCGGCGGCGCGGGAAGCACTGCTGCATCTGTTCCAAGACTGGAAACGGGATGACTCGCGCGGGGTTGAATAATCCGCCATTTACAATGGCCGCGCGGTGTGCGATAATGATCTATGGTAAGGTATGACAACCACCCTGGCCAACTTTGCTCAGGTGCTCCTCTCTGTTACTCCGTAGACGATCACTCCTGCATTTTTAGCCACGACTGCTGATCTGCTCTATCGTTCATCCGTTTTTGTTTGCCAGGAGACTTGTCATGGCTAAGAAACTGTACGTTGGAAACCTGTCCTACGGCACCACGGAAACCCAAATCCGCGATCTGTTCGTTCAGGCTGGTGAAGTCACTGAAGTGACGATTATCATGGACCGGGACACAGGCCGTTCCAAGGGGTTTGGGTTCGTCCAGATGGCGGAAGACTCGGCTGCTCAGGAAGCGATTCGCCGCTTCAATGGGCACTCGCTGGATAACCGTTCGCTGACTGTCAATGAAGCGCGTCCGCGTGAAGAACGGTCTTCGGGGAGTGGTGGCTACGGCCGTAACAAGCGCTTCTAATCGGTTCCGCTGAACACATCACTTCTTCGACAGGGCAAGCAGGTCTTGCCCTGTTCTTCTTTCCCGCAATTCCGATCTACAGCGTAGACGGGAACCGGCAGTACACACCTTCGAATTCCAGTATACAGTGTCCGTCAAGGTCAGATCTGGAAAGTGAGTAGAACAGTATGTTAGAGACGGTTTCCGACAAGCATCTGCATGAGATGGAACGCCTGACCAAGGAACTACTGCGGGTCATGCAGAAGGCCAAGCTGCGTGATTTACCCATCATCGAGCTGCTTCGCCAGCTTGAATCGGAAGCCGAGAAGGCGCGGCGCGAGCGCTTCGATGCTGTCAATCCGGGGTATCGCGGCTATTGAGTTCGGTTCACTCCTGGTTCTGAACGATTGAGTCCAACAAAAAGGCAAACAGCATGGCAACGTCGATCCCGCATCTCCAGAAGAGCTTCAAACTGAGTCTGAAGGATGGTCTGCCGCAAGCAATCGTCGAAACGAGCGGCAGTGTCCAATGGGTGAAGTGCTGCCCACTGTGCGGCAGTATGCACCAGATCATGGCCGGAACCGATATGGCTGCGCCCTATTCCCCCCTGTGCCAGACCCAACCCATGCTGTTCAAGGCAGAGCTGGCCGCCTGGAAGAAACAGAACCCCGAAACCGACCAATATGAGCAGGTACGGCTGGCCGGTTAGGCAGGCTGGCGCGCTGAGGCAATCTCACCGCGCTGTTTGAAGCTGTCGCACGGCGCACTGCGCCCGGATGTGGTATCCTCGGCCCACGTCCAGTTTACCCCATCCGAGATCAACCCATGACTCCCAAACTGCCCACTTACGCCGATGTCCTATCCGCCGCCGAGCGACTCTCCGGCCAGGCACACCGCACGCCGGTCGTCACCTCGCGCACACTGGATGCCCGCGTCGGCGCTCAGGTGTTCCTGAAGTGCGAGAACTTCCAGCGCGTCGGGGCGTTCAAGTTCCGGGGCGCGTATAACGCGATCAGCCGCCTGAGTGAGGCTGAACGCGAGCGGGGGGTCATCACCTATTCGTCGGGCAACCACGCCCAGGCTACTGCGCTGGTCAGCCGCCTGCTGAACGTCCGCGCCCACATCGTCATGCCGGATAACGCGCCGGTCTCCAAACGCGCCGCGACCGAAGGCTATGGGGCGACCGTCATCGCTTATGATCCGGCTGAAGCTGACCGTAAGGCGCTGGCCGAAGCGCTGGCTGCTGAACACGGCTACACGATTATCCCGCCCTACGACCATCCCCATGTGATCGCCGGGCAGGGCACGGCTGCGCTGGAGCTGCTGCTGGAGGCTGGGCCACTGGACGCGCTGCTGGTGTGTTGTGGTGGGGGCGGCTTGCTGAGCGGGTGCGCGCTGGCTGCCCGCGGACTTCAGCCGCGCTGCCAGGTGATCGGGGTTGAACCGGAGGTGGCCGACGATGCAGCCCGTTCCTTCCGCACGAGGACGCTGCACGTCCTCCACAACCCGCCGACCATCGCTGATGGGACGCGCACACCCTCACTGGGGGAGCTGACTTTTCCGCTGGTGTTGGAGAACGTGGACGATTTCGTGACGGTCAGCGAGGAAGCCATCAAGGCGGCGGTGCGCTTCGCGTTCGAGCGGCTCAAGCTGGTGGTTGAGCCGTCGGGAGCGTTGGGGCTGGCGGCGCTGCTGAGCGGAGCCTACGCCGATTCGTCTGGTGGGCGGATCGGGGTAATCGTCTCGGGCGGGAATGTGGACGCGGCAACGTTCAGCGCGATATTGGGCGAGGGGGAAGCAGGGATCAGGGATTAGGGGGTGGTGAAGACAGGGCGAGGCGCTGGCGCGTCCCTACGGGAGAATCTGCTGGCGGAGGCGGGCGCGGGGACTGGGGATGACGATGAAGGTGCCAGTCTGCTCGCAGATGGCGCTGCCGTTGGGGCGGATCACCTGGAGCGTCCAGCGGTAGAGTCCCAGCCCTTTGAGGAAGCGCACGGGCCAATCCAGCACGACGATCTGACCGCCGGGCATATCCAGCCCGTCGCCCTGCCCGGTCTGCACCCTGACGATCTGTAAACGCAGCACATCCTCCACTGTAGGCAGGGCCGCCCGCAGCGCGATCACGGCCTGGTCATTCAGAATACGGATGCGGCCATCGGCGGTTGGCGTGGTCAGCAGGCTGACGATCCAGAGCTGCTGGCAGACCTCCCGCGCGGTTAGGGTGGGTAGGGGCGTGCTGGTAGGGGTAATCGTGGCGGTCGGGGTGATGGGGGTAGCAGTGGGGGTGAAAGTCGGCGTCCAGGTGGCCGGGAGGGTCGGGCGGCTGGAGGCCGCGGTTGGCGAGGGCTGAGCCGTCTGAGTCAGGGCAGCGGCCATGGCTGTTTCGACTGCGCCGGGGTCGAGCGTGGGATCGGGCGGTGGGGATGTGGGCGGCGCGGTTCCGCAGCCGACGAGCAGCGCGGCGAGGATCAACGTCCAAAGCAAAGGGGCAGGTCTGAAACCCGCCCCCTGATTGAATCGTGGATGATTGATCCTCAGCGCCTCAAAAAAGCCAGGGAGTGAGAGCCGTATCTCTGCAACAAAGCAGGTCATATCCTCACCGGCTCGCCCAGAGCATCCCGCGCCGCAGAATTTCCTTGACCTGGGGCACTTCCAGGTCCTGACGGTTGTGCCCCAGCGAACTATAGAAGACCCTCCCCGCGCCATACATTCGCTTCCAGACCACGGGCATGACGGTTCCCGCGATCCAGGGCGCCTCCACGCCACTGAAGGTGGTTGTGGCCAACACATGGTTGGAGGGATCGACATGCATATAATACTGCTCCGAGCGCATCGGGAAATCGGCGATCCCGGCGGTGATCGGGTCGTGAGGGTCGATGATGTTCACCGTGTAATCGATGGCGCCGCCGGGGTGCGCCACCCACTGCCCGCCGACCATGAACTGATACTCGGTGCGGTCACGGAACGAATCGCCCATCGTGCCGTGCCACCCGGCGATGCCCGCGCCGTTCCGCACGGCCGTCAGCAGCCCGTCGTGCGCTGCGTCGCTGATGGCACCCATCGTCCAGACCGGCACGATCAGGTCTACTGCTGCCATCACGGTTTGGTCGCAGTAGGCATCGAGCGTGTCGCGCACTGTGACGTGGTAGCCGGCTTGCTCTAGTAGAGCAGCGGCCAATTCCGCCCCCAACTGCGGCTGGTGACCATCCCATCCGCCCCAGACGATCAATGCTGATTTCATGATGACAGCTCCTGGGTCTGATTGTGACAGTGCATCAATACTCCGAGTGATACCGCCTCTACAGCGGCGTGTCAATCTGGGTGGCTATAAGGGATGCAGGGCACTTCAGAAGCAACACTTCGGCGCATTTTGAGCCACAATCTTATGGGAACTCGCAAAATCGTTCCTACCCCCTTCTGTGTCAGGATATGTCACGAAATGAAGAATTTCCGAATTTTTTCCATAGTACTTGGGTAGGGTTGTCTCAGATATTGACACAACTTATGAATTTCTCATATACTTTGTAAAGAAAATTACCGAGTGAACATACTCGCATTGGTTGTGGGAGTGGGGTGGATAGGGCTGCTGCTGTGACACATTACGTCAATAGTCGCGTCCTGAAGATCAATGTCGGCTTCCTGCTCGGCGCGGGTTCCGGCAGCCTGCATGAAACCATCTTCGATGTCCCTACCGTTCGCGTTGCCGATGATCTCACGCTCGATTATGTGCGCGGTCCGCTCCGGCTGAGCCGCACCACCTCAGGAATCCTCGTACAGGGGAATCTTGAAGTCGGGGTGACGGGCGAATGCTATCGCTGCCTGGACCCGATTTCCAAGAATGTCGTCATCACTGTTGAAGAACTGTTCGCCTACCCTGACCCCAGAGCTGCTGAATTCTTTATCCCCGATGATGCTAATCTCGACCTGGCTCCCTTGCTGCGCGCCGAGGTGTTGATCGCCACGGCGAACTCGATGCTCTGCAAGCCTGACTGCAAGGGTCTGTGCCCGGAATGCAGCGCCAACCTGAACCATACGACCTGTACCTGTGCGGTCGAGGAAGTCGATCCTCGACTGGCCGGCCTCCAGCGGTTCCTGGAGTAACCGACCGCTCCCTTTCAACCGGACGATCAGTGGAGGGATTTTTCCTGTGGCAGCCTACCGAGAACCGGAATACGAAAGTTTGGATTTTGTTACGGGTGTCGATTTCTTGGATGATGAAGATTTCAGCGACAGCCGAGAAATAGAACCCTCCGATGATCTGTTCCTGGCAATGGACGATAACGACGATGCCTTTTTTGATGATGATTATATGGAAGAGGACGACTTCGACAGCGAGGACGAGTCTGAGGACGAGTACGATGCGCTGGTGATGTCCTCCAACGATACCGTCGGGCTGTATCTGAAAGAGATGGCGCGGGTCCCGCTGCTGAGCACCGAAGAAGAGATCGCTCTGGCGCGGCGGCTGGAGACCGGCATTGAGGCCGCCCGCAAGCTCCGCAAAGACCCGCAGCACAAACGCGCTGCTGATTGGCTGGTCTCGGTCGAGGATGGGCAGCACGCCCGCGATCACCTCATCAAGGCCAATACCCGGCTGGTGGTCTCCATCGCCAAGAAGTACATGAGCCGGGGGGTCCCCTTCCTTGATCTGATCCAGGAGGGCAACCTGGGCCTGATGAAAGCAGTCGAAAAGTTCGATTATCGCCGTGGCTTCCGCTTCAGCACCTATGCCACGTGGTGGATTCGCCAAACCATCACCCGGGCCATCGCGGACCAGGGCCGCACCATCCGCGTCCCGGTTCACATGAGCGACCGCATCCGGCGCCTGTACCGGGTCGCCCGTGAACTGGAACAGGAACACGGTCGCAAACCGACGCCGGACGAGATCGCCAAAGCGCTGAACGTCGAGCCGCGCAAAGTACAGTGGATGCTGCGCGTGTCGTGGCAGCCGCTCAGCCTGGAACATCCCGTTGGCGAAGACGAAGACAGCGAACTGGGCCACTTCATCGAGAGCGACACCGAGCAGACTCCGACTCAGTACGCCTTCGACAACCTTCTGCGCGACAAGATCGAAGAGGTGCTTTCGACTCTGACCCCGCGCGAAGCCCGCATCCTGCGGCTGCGCTTCGGCCTGCAGAACGGCCGCTGCTACACGTTGGAAGAGGTCGGCCAGAAATTCGGGCTCACCCGCGAGCGCATTCGCCAGATCGAAGGCCGCGCCCTGCGCCGCCTGCGTCATCCGCGCCGCGCCCGCCAGCTCCGCGACTACCTGATGTAGCCTGCGTATTATCCTCCACGATTCGGAACTCAGACGCCGCTCTCCGCGGCGTTTGTGCTTCTCATCGCACTCTAGCCAATCCAATAGTCACGCCGTATAATGCCGCAGGTTTTGCGCCTGAGAGATGAACTGTGGATGAAAAGTAACTCATCATCCGTTAGTGCATTTCTCATCACCCGGCGCTAGGCTAATGCGCTGCGATACCAACTCCGTCGAGTTGTGCGTGTGGAAAGCGTAGGTCATCTATGATTGAAGTGTTTGATTTAGTCAAGAAATACGGCCCGGTTGCGGCGGTCAAAGGCATCTCCTTTGCTGCTCAACCGGGACAGGTCACCGGCTTCCTGGGTCCTAACGGAGCCGGAAAGACCACCACCATGCGGATGCTCACCGGGTTTTTGCCACCGACGACCGGCAAAGCGGTCGTGGCCGGGTACGATGTTTTCGAGCAGAGCATGGAAGTCCGTAAGCGCGTCGGCTATCTGCCGGAAAGCGTACCGCTCTACCGGGACATGACCGCCCTAGGTTACCTGATGTACATGGGTGAAATCCGGGGTATTGCTAACCGTCGGCAGAAGGCCATGGAAGTGCTGGAGCGCGTCCAGCTTGCCAACCGCGCTGACAGCCGCATCCGCACCCTGTCGAAAGGGATGCGCCAGCGCGTCGGTTTGGCCCAGGCGCTGCTGCATGACCCGGAGGTTCTGATCCTGGATGAGCCGACCATCGGTCTCGACCCGATCCAGGTCCTGGAACTGCGCGATCTGATCCGCGAACTGGGCAAGAGCCATACCCTGCTGTTCAGCACCCACATTCTCTCGGAAGCTGAGCAGGTCTGCGATGATGTCATCATCATCAACGAGGGGCAGATCGTGGCTCATGATTCGCCGACCGCGCTGCGCGGCACGCTCGAACGCGGCGGCCGCGTCCTGGTGCGCCTGAATATCCCGGCGGAGGCGGCGCTGCCGGTCCTTGGCGCTCTCGATGAAGTGGCCTATGCCGAACCCGGATTGGACGGCATCATCATCACCCCGCCCAACTCCAATACCGATCCGCGCCCGGCCATCGCCCGCGCCGTGATCGCGCACAACTGGGATTTGATCGAACTGCGCCCGCTGGCCGTCAACCTGGAAGAAATCTTCCTGGAACTGACCCGTGCCGAAACGGCTGCTGCCCACCCCGATGGCGCTGTCGCCGAACCGCAATCGTCCGAAAGTGAGGTTGCTCAGTCATGAGACAGGTTTTTGCCGTATTCAAGCGCGAACTGGGGCTGTACTTCCGCTCCCCCGTCGCCTATGCCATCGCCTTCGCCCTGATGCTGTTCTTCGGCCTGTTCTTCAGCAGCAGCCTGAGCAGCGCCAACGGGCAGTCCCCGGCGGACAGCGTCAACTTCATTCCCAATCTGCTGACCTTCCTGCTGTTCCTGGTGGCCCCGCTGCTGACCATGCGCCTGCTGGCGGAAGAAACCCGTGAAGGCACGCTAGAAGTCCTGATGACCCTGCCGATCCGCGAGTCGCAGTTCATTCTAGGCAAGTTCCTGGCGGTCTGGGCCTATTACACTATCATCCTGCTGCTGACCGCCATCTACCACATCATTCTGACCACCATTGGCGTCCCCGATGCCGGCCGCGCCTTGGGCATGTATCTGGGCGCGTGGCTTTACGGCGGCGCGACACTGGCGGTGACCATGATCTGGTCTGCCGTGACCGAAGATCAGGTGGTGGCGGCCTTCCTGGGCGCAGCCACCGTGCTGGTGCTGTATCTGGCCGAAGTCGCCGCGACGGCCATCTCCAACCTGCCGAATGTGCCGCCGACCGTGGGCAGCTTCATCCGTGAACTGGGCCTCCAGGCGCACTACGAAACGACGCTCCTGCAGGGCGTGATTCGGGCAGAGGACATCCTCTATTTCGTCTTTATGATGATCGGCGCGTTGTTCATCACCACGCGCATTGTGGAAGTGAGGCGGTGGCGCTCATGAGCAACCAGACTGTCAATCCTCCTCCCGTCAACAGCGAGCAGGAGCCTTTTATCCCGCCCTACTACATGCTGATCCTGGCGGTGGTGGGCTTCACGGTGGCGCTGATCGTTCTGCTGACGCAGCCAACGTTCTCGGTCGTGGGCTGGGGTGGGCTGGGCATCGGCCTGCTGTCGCTGGTCGTCTGGGGCTTTATGGCTCCTGACCAGGCCCGCGCCATCCTGACTGGCCGCACCGCCCGCTACGGCGGCACGACTGTCCTCGTCACGGTTATCTTCATCGTGGCGCTGATCGCCATCTACTCGCTGGTCAAATCGCGCAACATCCGTCTCGATCTGACCGAGCGCAACGACTTCTCGCTCACCGAAGAGAATCGTCAGATCATCCAGGGGCTGGCCGTCGAGCCGAACATCCCTAACGTCAAGATTTACGCTTTCTACGGCCAGAATCAGGGATCAGCGCGGGATCAGGCCGTCATCCTGCTGGATGAATATGTCCAGGCCAGCCAGAACAAGATCACCTACGAATTCGTCGATCCCGACCGCAACCCCAATCTGGCCCAGACCTATGAAATCACCCGTACCGGCCAGATCGCCGTCCTGCCGCTGGATGCCGAGGGCAACCCCATCAATGATCGCCTGCAAAAGGTTGATTTCCTGACGCAGGAAGCGCTCTCGAATGCCATCCTGCGCGTGGCTGCCTCCGGCGATTTCCGGGCCTATGTCATTGTCACTGACAGCGGCATCACGCTGGAGGGCGCTGGCTCATCGGGGATGTCTGAGTTGAACAACCTGCTCAAGGAGCAGTTCAACTGGAAGACCGACGAAGTCAGTTTTGTGCAGTTGGCTGCCACGGGCGGGGACATCAACCTCAGCGATCCGGCTGTCGATGGGCAGGTCGTTGTCATCGTTGGCGGCGATACCCCGCTCAACCAGCAGCAGGTCGATTTCCTGACCAACTACCTGAACAATGGCGGTCACGTCGTCATCTTTGCCGCGCCGGTCAAATCGGATAACCAGCCTGTGCTGGCGACCACGCCTGCCCTCAGCGAATACCTGTTCAACACGTTCGGGCTGCGCTTCGTCGACAATCTGGTTATGGATCAAACCCTGCTGGCCGACCAGTACGGTTTCCTGCCGGGCGCGAACACGTTCGACAAAACCAGCCCGATCACGCGCAACCTTAACGAGGGCACGCCGATGGTGCTGTCGCTGCCGCGCAGCATCGAGGTCGCCCCGACGCTGCCGCAGAACGTGGTTGTTACCGAACTCGTCAAGACCTCGGATCAGTCCTACGCCAAGCTGGATACCAGCATTCTGACTGCCACGGATATTGCCCTGACGCGCCCGACTGACGCCGATCCAAAGGGGCCGTTCGTGGTGGGGGCCTCGGCGGAAAATACCCAGACGGGAGCGCGCCTGGTGCTGTTTGGCAGCGCCGATATCGCCACCAACCAGTGGCGCGGCGGCGGCGTCTCCAACCTGTCGGTGGCGCTGTTGAGCTTGGCCTGGACGACTAAGTTTGACGATTTCTTTCAGGAGATACCCCAGCTCACTCAGCCCCAGCGGGCAGAAGATCAGCCGATTTTCGCCACGCAGCAGGTCCTGCGGAACATCAACTTCGTAACCATCATCGTGCTGCCGTTCAGCGTGCTGCTGCTGGGAGCATATGCCTGGTGGCGCAGCCGCGAACGGGCGCGTTAAGGAGCGTAACGACCATGAAATTTGATCGCGGAACCCTGATCCTGGTGGTCGCCAGCCTGGTCGTGATCGGCGCGGTGCTGCTGCTCAGCAGCCAGCCCGCCGCCGCCCCTGCTCAGACGGCCACCACCACGCCGAGCGCCGGCGCGATCTTCCCGGACATTGCCGATGTCAACAACCAGGGCAAGATCGTCCGCTTCGAGGTGGTCGATAACACGACCACCTTCAAGGTCGTCATGACCAAAGATGCCACCACCAACGTCTGGACTGTGGTTGAAGCCACCAACGCCCAGGCGCTTGCCACCGATCAGGTCAAGGCCGTCGGCACGATGAGCGTACTGGCGTCCCTGACGGCACTGGATCGCTTCGAGACGGATAAACCTGCCGACTTCGGGCTGGACGCGCCCAAGTACACCCTGACCCTGACCGACTCCGATGGCAAAACCTATGTCCTGAAGATCGGCAATCAGGCTGCCGCCAACCCACGCTACTACGGGCAGGTCAATGAGGACGTGAAGACCGTCTACATTCTCCAGAAAGACCTCGTGGACAACCTGATCAACCAGATCACCGTCCCGCCGTATGTAGCCTCGCCGACGCCGACGGCCTCGCCGACGCGCACGCCCAACCCTTACAGCGAAGTCGAGCAGACCGCCACGGCCCAGGTCATCCAGCAGCAGTTCTTCGCCACGCTAACGGCTACTGCCGCTGGCACGCTGCCGCCCGGCGCGGAAGCCACGGCTGAAGCGACCGCCGAGGCCACGGGCGAAGCCACCGCTGAATCCAC
>CAZKXW010000063.1:0-29362 GCA_964556745.1 uncultured Anaerolineaceae bacterium | reverse complement strand
GGATAGGTCATCATCGTTGTCCCTCCACTGCTGTTCCATCCATATGGAGGGGAGCTTCGGCTCCCCTTGCTCATTCGTTCAGGTTAGAATTCCTCCGCGGTGTAGGTGATGCTGGGGAAATAAAACCGCCGAAAGCGCGTCTGAAAACTCAGGCGAGGCTTTCGGCAGCTTTGATGCACAGATGTCGTTGTGATCCGCCGCTGTGATGTACAGCGCGTTGGTAACAATCCCTATGAATAGAATAGCATTATTTCATAGAGATGTCTACTGCTTTCCGCTTACAGACAGCTGTGAGATTCGACGAAAACAGGGCGCGGCTTACAGCGCCAGCCGCTTGAACACGCAGAAGTAGGTGCTGGTCCAGCCGGACGCGCCGCGGCCGCTGTCCACGACCAGGACATCCGCGTTCCGGCCTACATAGACCGGCTCCATATGTACCAGTTCCCAGCCGTCCTGCCCAAAGGCATCCAGGCGCGGCATCATCGATTCGGGGGTGTTGCGCGGAATACCGGATTTCCAGGTCTTCAGTTCCATCAGGTAGTCCCGCACCGGCTCGGCTTCAGCTTCGACGAACACGGTCATGTATTCCCACTGCGGACGCTCGGCCATGTCCTGATCTCCTGTGAAGTGAATAGGCTTCACAGGACTGTACGCAAGGTCAGGCTTGAGGTTGCGGGGGGCCATTTCGAGGGGGCGTGGGGTTGTGCTTTGCGACGGCTCTCAGTTTCAGCCGTTTGAGGAAGGTCTCGACGGCCATATGCTCATACAGCTCGATCCGTTCATCCGGGTTCAGATGCCCTTCGCGGCTGAGCTGAATCAGTTGGTGGTAGCGTTCCCGCGCCGCACCCGAAAGCTGGAAGTCGATGATGTCCTGGGGGGTGGGTGTCGAGGTGAGGAAGTCATCTACTTCATCCCAGACGGTGGATCGATTCAGCGACATCGTGAGACTCTTCTTGCCAATGCGTATCATCATTATCGCCGCTCTTGACCGAAATCACAATGAATTCGAGCCTTGATTCTCAATTTCATCTTAAGCGGGAAGGGCGCAGTGCCCGCGCCCCTCCGCTTCTTGCGTGTGAGAAGGTTCCTGTCCGGGAATTGTGATTCAGCTGCGGTCTCTACTCGTAGCGGAAGCGCCGCACCGCGATCACGAAGAACACTAGGGTAAATCCGGCCAGGATCGCCAGATTGGGGAGGATCGTCAGCAGCGTCCCCTGCTCGAAGATGAGCATCTGGAAGGCGTCCATCGTCCAGGCGACCGGGGTCAGATGCCCGATCGTCCGCATGAACTCCGGGACGATATCCAGCGGCCACCAGGCCCCGCCCAAGGGAGCCAGCGTCAGCGCGAGCAGGAGGCTGATGCTGTTGGCCTGCTGTTCGGTCTTGAGGAAGGTCGAGACGGCGAAGGCCAGCGCCGTCATGCACAGCGTAAACAGCACCATCACCACCAGCATGGCCAGCGGTTGGTCACCGAAGTTGACACGCAGCGCCAGCCCGATCAGGAACACGACGATGAACTGGAGCATGCCGGCCACGAACCACATCAGGATTTTGCCGCCCAGGATCTGCCAGCGGGTCAGGGGCATCATCACCAGGCGCTGCAGCGTCCAGTTCTTGCGCTCACGGATCAGGATGAACAGCGATCCAAACACCGTGAACATGACGAACATGCTGCCCATGCCCGGCACGGATTGGCCAAAGCCGGCCTGCGTGCCGATCACCTGCTGGGCGTCCGCCTGATTCTGTTCGCTGAGCGCATAGGCCACTGTGCCCAGCTCTTGATCCAGCAGCGCCGTCGCCCGGTCATAAACCGAGTCCTGGAAAGCCGCGCGGTCGGCATCGTCACGGAATTGGAGGGGCGCGAACTGCCCAGCCACGTCCATGCCGACCACTGCCGCGACCTGGGCGCTGCCGATCCGGCCCACCACCGCCTGAACGGACTGCTCGATGGCGCTGGGGCCGGTTCCGCTCTGCTCGGCGCGGTAGAGGACATCGACGGGTTCACCGTTCTGTACCTTCTCGCCGAAGCCTGCCGGGATCACGATCACTGCCTCGACGGTATCGTCCAGCACGCGCTGGTTGGAACGTTCCACTGTCATCGTCACGTCGTTAGCCAGGCGGCAGGAGTCATCCACATTGTCCATCGGACATAACTGCAAACTGCTGTTCACCGCCCGCAGATCATCGATGAACTGCTGTGAGATGGCGCTGCCGTCCTGGTCGATCACGTCGATGCGGATCTGCTGCGGCCCGCCACCTAGGCCCCCGTTGCCGATCCCGACGCCGATGGTCAGGATCAGCGGGATGACGACCAAACCGATGATCTGGCCGGGTTCACGGAAGAAGACCCGCAGATCGTTCAGCATGATGCTGAATACTTTGCTCATGATGGGCCTCCTTGCCTAGACATCCAAGCGGCGGTTGAACAGCCAGTATCCGACGGCGAACAGACCGACGCCGAAACCCGCCAGGACCAGCAGGTTCAGCCCGACATCCGTCCGCCCATTGGAAAGCTTCTGGAACGCATCCGTTCCCCAATACAGCAGCGAGAACTGCGCCACGCTCGGCGGCAGTTGGAAGCCGAAAGCCCCGCCCAGCACGCTCAGGCCGATGTTGATGACCGACCCGTAGATGCCGGCCTGTTCTGGCGTCTTCGCCAGCCCGGCGATCAGCGTGCCCAACCCGGTCGCGGCCAGCGCTGCGCCGATGATGACCAGGCCGACCAGCAGCAGGTTGTTCCCCCAGATCATCAGGAAGCCGCCGTTCAGTACGCTGGCGACCAGCGTCAGCGCGATGAACAGGAAGATCAACTGCGTCACGCAGGTCACGAACGTACCCACCAGCTTGCCCAGCAGGATCGCCAGACGCGGCGTCGGCGAGACGATCAGGCGCTGGAGCGTGCCCTGCCGCCGCTCCTGGAAGATATCCAGGATGCCGCCCTGCCCAGTGAACAGGGTGAAGAACATCGCCTGCGCCGCTCCGAACACCACCAGCAAGCTGGCCGACATACTCATCGATGAGCCTTCCCGCCGCAGCACATCCTGCTGCACCTTGACCGCGTTCAGGGCCGGCTCGAAGGCACAGCTAAAGTCCGGCTGGAAGCTGCCGGTGGCGGTGGCCGCCAGGAACTGTGCGCCGAAGGCCAGATCGGTCTGCGCCCGCTGCACCATCGCCTCGATGGTGGCGGCCACCGCCACATTCCCGGTGACGATCTGGTTGACGAAGCCCTCGGCGATGCTGCGGATAATCCCGGCTCCCAGCGACCGGCCGCCGTTGCCATAGACTTCGACGCGGGTCGCTTCCATGGGCTTATTGGGCCCATACGTCAGCCGCGTGGTGAAATCCGCCGGGATGATGATCGCCGCCGTATATGTCCCGGCATCGACCGCGGCTTTGGCTGCCGCCGCGTCATCCAGCCTGACCGCCTCGGTCAGTTCTTCGAGCGTGTTTGCGCTGCTGGGCGCAGAGGTGTCCACATTCTGCACCAGCTTGCAGGTTGAAGCCGGCGCTCCCCCTTCATCGGCTGGCGGGATGAAGGCGTTCACGAAGATGTCGCCGTAATTGAAACCGCCGCTGCCTTGATCCAGGTTCACGATGGCGACCGGGATGCTGCTGATCGGCGATCCGCCGCCCGCTAATCCGCCAAAGGCCAGCGCGATGATCGTCGCCACGGCCAAGGGGGCCGCCAGCATCACCAACACCAGGTTGCGGTCGGTGTAGGTCGAGTAAATGTCCTTCCAGGCAATTGTCCAGATTTTGCTCATGGCTCAGTCCCTCAGTGCCCGCCCGGTGAGCTGGAGGAAGACGGCTTCCAGGTCGGGTTCGCGCACTTCCACCGACATCACGTCTATGCCAGTTTCGGAGATGATCTTCAGCAGATCGGGCAGCGCCCGCCGTCCGCGTTTGGCGTAGACGGTGATCTTGCCGGGCTGCACCTGGTCGCTTTGTTCGGAAGCCTGGACAGGCGCATCGTAGAGGGCCCGCGTCACGCCTTCGACGGTGCTCTGAAGCTTTTGGAGCAAACCGTCCTTGAGCGTCTGCGTGCCGACCGTCAGGATCAGGCGGTCTTCTTCGCCCACCTGCTGGATCAACTGGCCGACCGTGCCGAGCGCGATCACCTTGCCCTGATCGACGATGCCAACCCGGTTGCTGAGTTCCTGCGCTTCTTCCATCAGGTGGGTGGTGTACAGCACCGTCATCTTCTGCACATCGCGCAGCCGCAGCACGGTATCCAGGATGCGTCGACGGCTCTGCGGATCGACGCCCACGGTCGGCTCGTCCATATACACCAACTGCGGCTTATGCAGCAGCCCGACGCCGATGTTCACCCGCCGCTTCATGCCGCCGGAGAAGGTCTCGATGCGGTCTTTGGCCCGGTCGCGCAGGTCGGTGAAGTCCAGCACCTCGTCCACGCTGTGAGCCAGTTCCTTGCCCCCCAGCCCGTACATCCTGCCGAAGAACTCCAGGTTCTGCCGCGCCGTCAGCGAGGGATAGAGGGCGATCTCCTGCGGAACGACCCCCAGCAGCTTCTTGGCTTGCAAGGCCTGTTTGGTGATCGAAAAGCCGCCGATTTTGGCATCGCCCTCGGTCGGAGCCAGCAACCCGCTGATCATCGAGATCGTCGTGGTCTTACCGGCCCCGTTCGGCCCCAACATACTGAAAATCTCGCCCCGTGTAATATCCAGGTCGATCCCGCGGACGGCGTGCACTTCCGTCCCGTCCGCTCGTTTGAACGTCTTCTTCAATCCGCGTACTTCGACCAGCGTTTCATGATTCGGCATGACCCAATGCTCCTTTACCATCTTGGCGTCTTTGTGATTTCTCTGGTCTTTTCTCTGTGTCTCTGTGGTGAATCTCTCTTCTCTCCACTACGGAGATTACCCCTCGTTGGTTTCGCGCAGCCGGGCGATGGCCTGCTCCAACCAGCGGATTTCGCAGCGATACACCTCCACCCCGTAGTCCAGCGAGAGAAGCTGCAACTGGAACGCCCGCGGCAGCCCCGCCCATTCTTCCCGCGACGGCAGCGTGTATCCCAGTTCCTCCAGCGCCCGCTGACTTTGCCGCAGCCTGTCCAGGTAATGCTCCAGCACCCGGATGAGCGCGGCGTTGTCCACCGCGTCACCGAAGAAAAGCTGCCCCAGCCACTCGATCCGCGTGGGCTGCTCGGCCAACGGCGTCCGCAGCCAGTCTCGCAGCGCCGCCTGCCCCGCCTCGGTGATGTGATACACCTTCTTGTTGGGATTGTCGGTCTGGATGATCTGCTCGGTTTGCACCCATCCCTCGGCCTCCATCTTGTGCAGCGTGCGGTAAATCTGGCTCTGATCGGTCGTCCAGAAGTGCTGCACCGTCGTGCTGAAGGCCTTGTTCAGGTCGTAGCCCGAAAGCGGCGTCGTGTTCAGGAACCCCAGCAGCAGATGTGTCAGCGCCATTGTTTGACCTCACATCTATGTGTATACGCATATAGGTCTCTAAAGTAGTGCAGTGCCGAGAAATTCGCTAGTGCTGTTTGTCTTCACGTCTTTGCCTTTCCCCACCTCCTCCGTATTCCTCTGTATCCTCTGTGCCTCTGTGGTGGAATCCTTTTCCGTCCCTGCGGTTCGATCCTGGTCTTTGCGCCCGTGGCGTCTTTGCGGTTAAATCTCCCGTATCCTATCCGCCATCCACGGACTTGCCATGAACCACCCATCCGACCGCATCACCGTCAACCCCGCCCAGGCCCAGCGCATGGGCCAACGCCTGCTCGAACTCGGCTGGAAGAGCACCGGCTACGAGACCATCAACGAGGCTCTGCCCACCGGAACTTCCGAATCCGAGGCGCTGGATTATTTCTTCTACACCTCGATGCTGCTCTTCGACTTCAAGAACATCGACACCACCTTGCCCGACGGAACCTACCTGAAGGGAACCAACCTCTTCTTCCATCTTGCCAAACACGCCCCGGCAGTGCGCCCGGATTTCTGGACGGCGGCGGCCCTGGCCGCTATGCCCGATGAGGACTTCCTCCGCGCCTTCTCGCTGGAGGGCGACCCGGCCCGGCCGGCGCTCGCCCGCATGGACGAGCGCATCCGCCTGCTGCGCGATGCGTCCCGCGTGCTGCTCACCCATTGGGGCGGATCGGTCAGCCGCCTGCTGCTGAAACATCCCCGCCTGCGCGAAGCGAACGGCCTGGGACTCCTGGACATCGTCCAGCGCAGCTTCGAGGGTTATGACGATCCGCTCTATAAAAAGCTGTTCGTCTTCCTGAAAGCGCTGGATGTCACCGGGCGCTGGCGTCCGCTCGATCCCGAAAACGTCCAGATTCCGGTCGATTACCACGTCATCCGGCTGGCGCTCCGCAACGGCATTGTCACCGTGCATGATCCTGCCCTGGCTGAGACGCTCCGCCTCGGAGTCGAGTGCCCCCCGGCGGATGAGCAGCTTCTGCGCGAAGTCATCATGGCCGCCTACGACGCGATGATCCGCTCGGCGGAGCTTTCCGTCTACTTCGTCGATGAGGTCTTCTGGCTGGTCGGACGGAGCTGCTGCCACTACGCCCGCGCCCCGCGCTGCGCCGCCTGCGATTTCACCGACTGCAGCGTGCAGCCCGCCTTCGCCTATACCTGTCCCGGCCGCTGCCCACTGGCGACCACCTGCCTGGGCGCATCTGATGAAGCCTTCCGCTCCCTCCGCGAACCCAACATCGTCACCACCTACTATTGAACCCGCCATGTATTCCCATCCACCCCCTCTGGATTTCTCAGCGTCCTCAGCGTCTCTGAGGTTCGAATCTATTTGGAATGAAAACCATGGCGCATGACTTTGCCGTCACCAGCGTTCTCTCGATGGATCATATCCTGTGGATGAGCAGCGGCGAACGCATCACCGTCGGAAGCTGCGGTTTCTATCTGGCGATGGCGCTGGCGACCCTGGGCGCGGATGTCCTCTACGCCGGGGCGCACGGAGACGACTTCGATCCAGAGGCTGTCTCTCTGCTCCGGGAGGCGGGGGCGACCATCGCGCTCTGCCCGCTGCCCGGCCCGAACGCGCGCCTCGACCTGATCTACGATGTCAGCGGGGACGTTCAGGCTGTGCAGTACGAAGAAGCCTCAGGGACGGCCTTCCGTGTCGAGCATCTGCCGGCCGACTTTTGGGATGCTTCCCACCTGTGGATCGGAACGGGGCCGTTCGAGCTTCAATACGCCGCCGCCTGCCGAGGGGCGGAACACGGCCGCCCGGTCTGCTTCTCCCCGCAGGGGGATTATCGCGGGCGGGGAGGGGCGCTCTCCGCCATCATCCCGCATCTCTCGACGCTGTTCCTGAACGAACGCGAACTGAACGGGCTGGGTTTCGGGGAATCAAATGAGGCGCTGGCTGTGCTGCTGCGCCTCAATCCTAAACTCCGAATCCTCATCACGCGGGGGGGACGTGGAGCCTGGCTCATCGAGCGTGACCGCCGCCTGTCGATCCCAGCGGCCCCGGCTCCACGCCTGATTAATACCATCGGCGCGGGCGATACTTTCGCCGCCGCGTTCATTCTGAAGAGCAGCCGGGGCGTACCTGCCGAAGACGCGCTGCGTTGGGCCACCTGCGCCGCCGCGCTGCAAACGCGCGGCTATGCCTACTACGAGCTGCCCAGCGCCGCCGAAGTCGATGCGTTCGTCCAGCAGACCGGCGCGGAGCTGCCCGTGAGCGTCATCGGGTGAACATCAGCTAGAAGGGGATATCGCCCAGGTTGTCCGGCGCGGGACGGTAATCGCCCTGGTCGCCGCCCTGCCGTTCGCCATCACCGCGCTGACCCAGCAGGCGGATATCGCGCACCCGCAGCTCCAGGCTGGCGGCTGGCTGGCCGCTATTGTCCAGATAGGGACGAGCCTCCACTGTGCCGATCACCATCACCTGCTTGCCTTTGGTGAGGTACTGGTGAATATTCTCGCCTGTCGGCCCCCAGGCCGAGCAGCGGAACCAGGTCGTTTTCTCACGCCGTTCATTCGTCTGGCGGTCAGTCCAGCTTTCGTTGACCGCTACATTGAATGTACATACGGCCTGTCCGCTCTGGAGGTACTTCATCTCCGCGTCCCGGCCCAGATTGCCGACAATGATGACCTGCTGGAAAGCTGACATAGCACCTTATCCTCCCATATGCCATGGGCTAGAACGTAAATTCTAGCACAATCCTCACTCGAACGCGACCCTCAATTATGCGGGGAACCGTTGTGCTGCTGAAACATGACGCTCAAAATTGCAATGAATTGAGGAAAAGTTCATAAAACTAAACCAACAAAACCGGAATAGACAATTAAGATAGAGTGTAGATCAGTTGGAATTGAGAGCATGGCAACAATTCTTGTTGTAGACGACAACGCCGATATTGTGACCCTGCTGCGGATGATGCTGAACACGCAGGGTCACACGGTGGTGACCGGGCGCAACGGCCGCGAAGGTCTGGATATTCTGGAACGCAATGAGGTGCATCCCGACCTCATCATCAGCAATTTGTACATGCCCCTGATGAACGGCATGGAGTTCCTGGAACAGATCCGCGCGACCCCGGATTATGCCGCCATCCCCTTCATCATGATTACCGCCGCGCCCAGCATGACCTGGCTCTTCCGCGCCACCGAACTCGGCGCCAACGGATTCGTCACCAAGCCCTTCCGCCTCGAAGCCCTCCGCAACACCATCCGTTCCCTCGGCCTGACCTCCTGATTTGCTTTGCGACTTTGCGGTTCAACTTGGTCTTCACCGTCTTGAATCCAACTCCCGTTTGAGCAGTTCCGTCACCACTGCTGGATTGCCCTTGCCCTTGAGCGCCTTCATGCACTGACCCATCAGCGCCCCGAACAGCTTATCTTCTCCAGCCAGATAGCGCTGGATGACCGCTTGATTGGCCGCCAGCACCTCGTCCACCACCTGGCTTATCGCACTGGTATCCGAAACCTGCGCCAGTCCCTTCTCCGCAACGATCTGTGCCGCAGACTGTCCGGTCTCCCACATTGCGTTCAGCACATCCAGCCCCGTCCCTTTGTTGATCGTCCCGTTTTCGACCAGCGAGACCAACTCCGCGAATGCCGCGGCGGAGATGCGTGTCTGTCCGATGTCCTCGCGTTCGACACCGGCCGCGTTCATCACGCTGAACAGGCTGCCCAGAATCCAGTTGGCGGCTGCTTTGGGCTTGACTCCCGCCTTGAGCACCGCCTCGAAGTAATCGGCCACCCCCTTATCGAGGCACAGCACCGTCGCATCGTAATGCGTCAGCCCCAAAACCCGCTCGAAGCGGTCGCGCTTGGCTTCCGGCAGTTCCGGCAGATGGCTCCGCAGCTCCTCGACCCATGCGCGGCTGACCTCGACGATGGGCAGATCGGGTTCGGGGAAGTAGCGGTACTCGTCCGCGCTTTCCTTATACCGCTGGATCACCAACCGCTGCTTGCCTTCATCCCAACCCAGCGTCGCTCGCTTGACCTCTTCGCCGCTCTCCCACAGCCTGATCTGCCGCTCGACCTCCGCTTTGATTGCCCGGTAGACATTGCGGATGCTGTTCAGATTCTTGACCTCGGTGCGCTCGCGGAAGCCGCTGTCATCGCGGTGCATCACGCTGATGTTCGGCTCCATCCGCAGCACGCCTTTGGACATGTCTCCGTTGTTCACGCCCAGGTATTGCAGGATTGCCCGCAGTGTCCGCCCGAAGGCTTCAGCCTCTTCGGCGCTATGGATGTCCGGCTCGGTGACGATCTCCAGCAGGGGCACGCCCGCCCGGTTGTAATCCACCAGGCTGACGCTGCCCTCATGCGTCAGCTTGCCCGTATCCTCTTCCAAATGCGCGCGGCGGATGCGGATGCGTTTGCTGTAGGGTTCGCCCTCGTCCGGCGTCACTTCGATGTCGAGCCAGCCGTTGACGCACAGGGGCCGGTCATACTGACTGATCTGGTAGCCCTTCGGCAGATCGGGATAGAAGTAGCTCTTGCGCGCGAACTGGTTGAATTCGGGAATCTCGCAGTTCAGCGCCAGCCCGACCATCATGGCATATTCCAGCGCCTGCCGGTTGATGACCGGCAGCGTCCCCGGCAGCCCCAGCGACACGGGATCGACCGCCGTATTGGGCGCGGCTTCCACGCTGTCTACCACCGGGCACGCGCTGAACATCTTGCTTTCGGTCAGCAGTTCGGCGTGGATTTCCAGGCCGATGACCGGCTTCCACTCGCTCATGCTCATTGGGCTTTTCACCTGTCGTCTGTGCAGCTTGATTCGTGCGGGGAATTGTAGCACGTTTCGAGTGGCTCAACCTGCGGATCGGGGGAAAACGGATGACCTTCTGTCGCCTGGATTTTCTGTGTGCCTAAGTGATGCATCCGGCACGTTCTGCCCTCATCCCGCTTACCTGTTCAGGGTAGGTTTTTCATGATCCTCACCCCCAACCCCCTCTCCATTGCATGGAGAGGGGGCTTAAGAGGTTAGAAAGGTTCAATCGGTGGGTGTGAACTGACGCCGGGCAAAAAATCTACCTTTGAGAACTGCCCCCTTCCCGTCGAGAGAAGGGGGAAAAACCTTTCGGGGGCGTCCCCCGCAGCCGCCTGTTTTTCTCGACGATTTACCGGAGGTGGGCGCAGCACGCTGCGCCCCGACAAGAGGCGCTGATGGCGATCCGTTTACTTGGCGGATGAGCCGCTAAAAGCTATCAACTGCATACTATCCAATAATCGCTAATCGTGCCCGCCCCACCACACCGGGGCCCAGTAGGTGAACCCGTCCTCGAACAACACCTGCTCCCGCCCCGCCAGATCGACCAGCCGGATGTGCGGGCTGAGCAGTTCCAGCCCGCTCACGTAGGCGATCCGCCCCCCATCCGGCGACCAGACCGGCCACGACCCCGCCCGATCCCCCAGCGCTCGTGGAACTCCGTCCAGCAGATCGATCACGTACAGCCGCTCGCCGAAGACCGCGATCCGTCTCCCATCGGGCGACCAGGCAGGCACCGTCGTCGCGTGGATGCTCTCGGCCAACGGCCGCGCGGGCGCGGAGCCAAAGGGGGCGATCAGATACAGCTCGACCTCCAGTCCGACCAATCGCCCGAACAGCAGCTTTTGCCCGTCTGGCGACCACTGCGGCAGGACTTCATCGGCGTCGCTCTGGGCCACCGCGCGCTCCTGCCCGATGCACCGGCCCAGCTTATCCAGGCAGCTCAAATCGAGCAGGAACAGATCGTAGTTCCCGCGAGGATTGGCTGCGTAAGCCAGCCATGAACTATCCGGCGACCAACTGGGCGTGGCTGCGCTGAACGCCCCGGCGGTGATCTGGACCGGTTTCGGGCAGGGTGTATCGCTGACCACGCAGGCGGCATCGACCAGAAATAGGACGTTCTGCTCATCCACCACCCGCGCGGCGACGATCCAGCGTCCATCCGGCGACCAGCGCAGTCCATGAGCATCCATGAGGGGAAACGGGCGCGCCTCGCTCCCGTCCCAATTCATGAGGCGAGCGCCCAGCGGCCAGGCGCTCCGCTCTGTCCCGGCTTCAAACAGGAGGGTGCGCCCATCCGGCGACAGGTTCAGATAAGACAGCGCGACCGGCTCTGGACTGAGCTGGCGCGTGAAATGATGATCCAGGTCATGGGCATAGATGCGGTACAGCCCGTCCAACGAGGAAATGAAGTAGAGCGCTTGAACCGGCTGGGCTATTCCGGCTGCCGAGGCCGCCGCGATCAGCGCCGCGCAGCCAGTCAGGAGGCTCGCGGCTGCCCGCAAGCAGAACGCGATCCAGCCGAGCCGAAGCCTCACCCCACGGGGGTCACGGCAAGGCTGGTTGTCTGCTGGAGCGCCAGCCTGCCCAGGTCGCTCTGCGGCGGGAATTCCCCGGAGATGATCTCGACGACCGTGCCCAGGTCAGCCCAGTCGTAGAGGAGCTTGGCGTTCGAGTCCAGCGACATCACGCAGCCGAAGGTGTAGGGCGCGCCCACATTGCCGCCGCCCAGATACGTGCCGTTGGGCAGGAGCACCGCACCGTGGAAGCCGTTCATCAGGCCCGGCTGCACCTCGTACATGCCCATGAACCAGTACATCTCCCACTGGCCGCAGTTCAAGCCGTTCTCCGCGCAGAGCGTGAAGCTGCTCCCGGAAGCCACCTCGTTGTGCGACAGCACCTGGTAAATGCCCGGTGAGGTCGGGGCGCTGCTGATTCCCGACGAGATCAGCCAGTTAAAAACCACCTGTCCGTTCTCGAAGGCCATCAACGATTGGGTATCCAGGTTGACCACGATCCGCTTGTTGGCGACCGGGGGCAGCGGCAGGGCTTTATCTCGCGACGGCAGGTTGATGATGTCCCCAACGGACAGGACGTTCAGATCGCGGTTGGGGTTGGCCTCCTCGATCAGGTAATAAGGGATGCCGGTCTTGCGCGAAATCTTAAAGCCGGTATCGCCGCGCACGACTTCGTACTGCGTGTCCCGGTAGCGGATGCGCAGATTGACATTCGTCTGTTTGGTTTGCAGAGCAGTCATCACGCTGTCGCGGGTTTCACGCGGGTCAAGGAACCGCTGCGGGCCGTCCGGCGTGTTCAGGCTTTGATTCTGGGCGTCCAGGAACAGCGCGAAGACATCGTCCCGCAGTGTCAAGCCGTCCTCGCCTGCTTCCAGCCAGGTAACCACCACATCGCGCGGCGCCTGCCAGATGACGCTCTGGTCGAGGAAGGGATCGTAGCCGCTGAGGCTGAGCGGCTGCGACGCAAAGGCACGGGCATCCTCCAGGAAAGGTTCTGGGTCGCGCTGCACAGGTTCGAGCGTTTGCATGACCAGATCGAGCCGCTGAGTCAGCACCGTCATGATCGGGTCATCGATCAGCTTTTCGAGCGTATTGGGGATATCCAGCATTCGGCCATCCGTACCGGGCACACCGACCACGTTCTCCGCTTCCCAGCGAAAGGTGGCGTTATGCGGCGGATAGTCGGTCGTCTCGGTCAGGTCAAGCAGGTAGGCCTGAGCCACTGTATAGTCCACGGCGACCACCGGACGGATGCCGTAGCCGAACGGGATGCCTGATAAGCCAACGGCGCGGGCGGCCTCGGCCGTCTTGCGGGAGTCGATGCTCATACCCAATTCGGTGGGCGCAGCCACCCAACTGCGGTCGCCATCCACCAGCTTGAGCCGGACGGTGCTGCGCCAGGCCTCATCCAGCGCCAGCGCTGCTTCATCCACCGTCAGGTCGCCGAGGTGGAGGCCCAACGCCCACACGTTGGGGAAAATTCGCCCGGTGAAGACATGGCTGCCGACGAAGATCAGGAAGATCACCAGCGCGATCCCGGCCAAACCCAGCATAATCTGGGGCGAGTGGGTCACGTACCAGAACACATCGCTGACGAACAAGCGGGCGCGGTTCATCCAATCGCTGCGCATGGGCGGCAGCCGCACCCCGGATTCACGGGCGCGTTGGCTGAACTGTTCGCCGATGGCGCTCAGACCTTCGCGGCGGCGCTGGCGCACCATCTGGCGTTCGCGGGCACGTTTGGGGGAATTGCGGCGGGAACCGTAGGTATCCATACCGGTACAACCCTCAGAAGACTACATCTGATGCCTGTTGACATACTGTACCTGTAATTAGAATGAAATGCGAGCGCATTACTGTACCCGCGCGATGAACGTCAGGGCACTCTGTGACATGCGCCACTCAATCAAGTGCACAGCAGCAGGTCTGCTGATCCAGGTGGTCATCGCGGGGTTGATGATCGGGGGACTGAGCCTGGGGGCTGGCCGGCTGCAAGTCCAGGAAGTCTGAAGCGCGGGAGCATGGGACTTTCCGCGGATTTTGAATTCGGCCTTTTTGTTCGTGTGCCGTAAGGGCTTTCCACGTACAATCAAAAGTGGACGGGTCGTTCTTTGGGATTCATGCACACTTTGAGGAGGCACTATGCGTTTGCGGCGTTGGTTTGTGGTTATGTTCCTGCTCTTTGGCATCGTTCCCTTTGCTGCCGCGCAAGACCTGACGGAGACGTTCGTCTCGGCGGACGAAACCTACACCGTAGCTTACCCGGAAGACTTCGAGGTGAACGAAGAAGATGCCATCACAACAATTGTTGGCCGCCTCGGGCGGGAGTCCATCATTATCTCGATTGCCTCGCCGGAGATCGTGACACAATTGGTGGCGGAGACTGCTGGTCGCCGACTGGATACTAAGCTGGAGAATATCCTGACCGACCTGGGCTACGAGATTACCGAGAGTGATGTGGTTGAATTCGGCGACTCGGAGCTGGCCTACGCGCTGATCGCGCCGACGGCGGATGATTTGCAGGGCGCGGGCTACCTCAAACCGCTGAGCGATGGGGAAAGTTTCGGCCTGATGATCGCCCTGAACGACCGGGATGAATTCTCTGAAGACGCTCAGTCAATCATCGGCGGTATGCTGAGTACCTATGACCTGTATGATCCCCGCGGCAGTTCAGGGGGTGGGAGCGAGCAGGGTGGTGGTGAACTACCGGCATCGCTGCGGGACTTTGATGGCCGGGCGGAAGACGCGCTGGCTGAACTCCAGGATGCGGGCATCGTCGAGGACGGCGAGATCATTGCGGAAGAACGCAGCATCGAACTTCAGGGAGACGAGGTACAGACGCTCGACGTGGGGCCGGGTGACGATGTAGCGAACTTCGTCATGGCCTTCGAGATCAACTTCGCTTCCGAGAACGCCCGTGAGTACGAGACCTGCTCGATGGTAGCGCGGTATATGACCGACCGGAATGACAACGCCCAGTTCCTCGAAATCGGCGTCAACAACGACGACGAGGCGCTGGTCTTTGATCTGTTCGGGCCGAACGATGGCGAATCGACGTATGTCGCCGTGGCCGAAGGGATCGACTTGGCCGATCCGCAGCACTTCCTGGTGCTGGTCAGCGGGAGCCAGGCAGTCGTTTATCTCAATGGCGAGCTGGTGGCGGACAATGTGGAAGTCGCCGATCACGAGGGCATCTTCTTCCTGCTGCTGCGCGGCAAAGACCGCGACACGGTTTGCGAAGCCCGCAACGTGTGGATCTTCCAGGCGGATGGCGAGTTGAATCTCGGCGACGGGGGCAGCAGTGATAACAGCGGTGGCGGCGGTGGTGGCGGCAGCGGTGACTGCATCGTTGTGGCCGACAGCAATGTGAACCAGCGCAGCGGCCCCGGCACGACCTTCGACCGGGCCGGCTTCCTGAACAAGGGTGAAGAAGCCGTCGCTATCGCTGTGGCTGAGGACAGAGACGGCGCGCTCTGGTTCCAACTGGAGGATGAAACCTGGGTGCGGGCGGACGTCGTCACGGCTCAAGGCGATTGCGACAGCCTGCCCGAAGGCGGTTAACGAACCAGCAGCCGCCCCGCAGCAGAAATGTCATTCTCATCCCGGACGCACAGGCGTCCGGGATGGTCTGTTTGAATCCCCGACTGGTTCCCCGCGAAATTCCATCGCCCTGAAGCCGCAACTTGCGCTATACTCAGAGCGTATAGCACATCGTCAACCGACTCTCGGCGGACCTTAACCAGGAGTAGCAAGCGGCATGGCTCCCTCATTGTTCGAAAAAATCAATACGCTTATCAGCGCCAACCTGCACGCCATCGTTGATCGGGCGCTGGAGGGCAATTCTGTCCAGGTAATGGATGAGTACATCCGCCAGGTGGAACGCAACCTGGAGGCGCTCGAAGATTCGGCGGCGACTGTGGGCGGGACGGTCAAGACGCTCAAGCGCAAGTACGAGGAACTGGCTTCGCAGGCCGAAAAGCTTGACCGTGACATTGATACGCTGGTCATCAAAGGCAAGGATGATCTGGCGGCGGCGGCCCAGTCGGAACTGAACACCAAGCAGCAGCTTTCGCAGGAATACTACCAGCAGTGGCAGGATCAGGAACAGCAGTACCAGAAGATGCTGGACATGCGGCTGAAGCTGGAAGCGCGGCTGACGATGGTCAAGCAGGAGCGCGAACATCTGCGAGCGTTGATCGAACTGGCCGAGGCCAAGAAGGTTACGACCAAGACCATCAAGAGTCTGGACGACCTGACCAAAGTAGGCGATGCCGAGATCACCAGCCTGAGCGAACAGATTCGCCAGCGCATCGACCGCGAGGATGCCCGCCTGGATATGGCAACGGCGAACCTGAGCGAGCAGATCGATGAGGCGGTCCGCGGCGGCGAGATCGAACGACAGCTTGAGGAACGCCGCCGGCGTCTGCTGGGTGGAGCCAGCGGGGGGCAGCAAGAAGCCAGTGGGCAGCAGTCCAGCGGCGGGTAGGTGAACGCGCATCTATCAGGGCGGCTGATTTGACGTGTGCCGCCCGCAAAGTGAGACTGAGCTATGTCGCAGGAATCGACCGTACGTGGACGCGCTTTCGGCGCGATCTTCCGCAATGCAGTGCTGAGCTGGCAAACGGCGGTGACGTTGATTATCACGCTGGTGCTGTACTTCGGCGTGCCGATCACCAACATTCCCGGCTGGCAGCAGTGGTTCTGGTTGGTGCTGGGCGGGCTGGCGGAGGCGGCCTTCATCGCTTCCAACCTCTCCGATCCGAACGCGGCTTCGCGGGCAGTTGCCAAAGAGTTCGAGGAAAAGTTTGACCTGGGGCAGATCAAAAGTCCCGTCGCTCGCCAGCGGCTGCAAAGCGCGCTGGAATACCGCCACAACATGGCGACGCTGGCCCAGCGGGCCAAAGGCGCCCTGCGGGTCAGCCTGGAGCAGACGACCAAAGATGTAAACCAGTGGATCGGACACATGTACGAATTGGCGATGCACATCGACGCTTTCGACAGCAATGAACTGGTCGAGCGTGACCGCAAGATGGTTCCGCAGCAGATCGAGAAGACCCAGATTCGGCTGAACCGCGAGACGGATCCCACTATCCGCCGCGATTTGGAACAGCAGCTCAACCAGCTCAAGCAGCAGCTTGCCAACCTGGATCAAACGGCCAACAGCGTCAAGCGGGCGGAAATCCAGCTCGAAAGCACGCTGTCGTCGTTGGGGACAATCTACGCGCAGATGTCGCTGCTGGGCACGAAGGAAGTGGACAGCGGTCGGGCGCAGCGTCTGCGCCTGGAAATCCAGGACGAGGTTGCCAGCCTGCAAGACACCATCAGCGCGATGGACGAGGTGCAGTCGCAGCGCCTGCAACTGCGCTGATCCAAGGCAGAGTCATGGGGTGACGAAGCAGAGGGCGGTCGAGCAACCGCCCTTTGTTGTTGAATGAGGATGGTCATGGACATTCTGGAGAGCCACATCAGCCCGACGAGCGATGTTTTCAAGGCGAACGCGGCCTATCACCGGGCGCTGGCCGCTGAACTCCGCGAGCGGTTGGCTTTGATCCGGCAGGGCGGCGGTCCACAGTACCAGCAGCGCCACCGCGACCAGGGCAAGCTCTTCGTCCGCGACCGGATCGACCGACTGCTTGATCCGGGAGCGGCATTCCTCGAACTCTCGCCGCTGGCGGGTTGGTCGCTCTATGAGGATGAAACCCCTGCAGGTGGCATCATCACCGGCATCGGGCGGGTGAGCGGGAGCGAGTGCCTGATCGTCGCTAACGACGCCACCGTCAAAGGTGGAACCTACTACCCGATCACGGTCAAGAAGCACCTGCGCTCCCAGCAGATCGCTCTGGAGAACAAGCTGCCCTGTCTCTATCTGGTAGACAGCGGCGGCGCGTTCCTGCCGATGCAGGATGAGGTATTCCCGGATGTCGATGACTTTGGGCGCATCTTCTACAACCAGGCAGCCATGAGCGCGGCCGGGATTCCCCAGATCGCCTGCGTGATGGGCAGCTGCACCGCCGGCGGCGCTTACGTCCCGGCCATGTCCGACGAGACTGTAATCGTCAAAGGAACGGGCACGATCTTTCTGGGTGGGCCGCCGCTGGTCAAAGCAGCCACGGGCGAGGATGTCAGCGCCGAGGAATTGGGCGGCGCGGTCGTCCATACCCGCCATTCCGGCGTGGCCGACCACTTCGCCGAGGATGACGATCACGCGCTGCACATCGTCCGCAGCATCGTCGAGACGCTCAACGTGGGCAGGCTGCCGACGGCGCGGCCACCCGGCGCAGCCGTTGAGGAGCCGCTGTACGATCCGGCAGAGCTTTACGGCGTGCTGCCAACCTCGTTCCGCGAGGCCTATGACGCCCGCGAGATCATCGCCCGGTTGGTGGATGGCAGCCGTTTACGTGAATTCAAGGCCGATTACGGCACGACACTCGTGACCGGGTTCGCGCGGATTGAAGGCTACCCCGTGGGCATTGTCGCGAACAACGGCGTGCTGTTCGGCGAAAGCGCCTTGAAGGGGGCGCACTTCGTGGAACTGTGTGCCATGCGTCAGATTCCCCTGTTATTTCTTCAGAACATCACCGGCTTCATGGTCGGGCGGGAATACGAAAATCGCGGCATTGCCAAAGACGGCGCCAAAATGGTTCACGCCGTTGCCAATGCGCGTGTTCCTAAGCTGACGGTCATCGTCGGCGGGAGCTTTGGCGCCGGGAATTACGGCATGTGCGGGCGGGCTTACAGCCCGCGCTTCCTGTGGATGTGGCCAAATGCACGGATCAGCGTCATGGGCGGTGAGCAGGCTGCCAACGTGCTGCTGACCATCAAGCGCGACCAGCTTAAACGCCAGAGCAAGCCTGATCTGAGCGCGGAGGAACAGGCCGCCTTCAAGCAGCCGATTCTGGACAAGTACGAGCGCGAGGGCAGTCCCTACTACTCGACGGCGCGGCTGTGGGACGATGGCATCCTCGACCCGGTGGAGACGCGCCGGGTGCTGGGACTGGCGCTGGCGGTCTGTACCGCTGCCGGTATCGAAGAAACCCGCTTTGGCGTGTTCAGGATGTGAGGCCGCGGCCTGGACTATAATGGTCGTGAACGTTGGTCAGGCGGGTCGTGAGGTGCAGCAATGACCATACCAGAAGCAGTTCCGACGACGGTCGATCTCCGCAAGTACATCGACAGGCAGTTTTTTGGCGAGCGGCCGCATATTCGGGGACGGCGGGTGCTGGTTTCGACCGTCGCCGGTCACATCGATCAGAACGGCTGGAACATCGCCGAGGTGGCCCGCAACCTGACGCTGCGCGAAGAGGAAGTCCTGGCGGCGCTGCTTTACTACCGCGAACACCGCGCCGAAATCGATCTCCAGGACGCGACAGAGCAGCAGCGATGGGATGAAATGGTCGCGCGTCAGTCCCTTTCGGGATTCGATGAGAAACTATGACGGTTGGATTCTACCTGGATGAACATATCGCACGCCCTGTCGCGGATGCGTTACGGGAACAAAACTGCCAAGTCGTACTAGCTGTCGATATCGAAATGGTCGGAAAAGATGATGACAACGAACATCTTCCGTTTGCGACCTCTCAATCTTTGGTGATGGTTACGTTTGACCGTGGATTTGCTGGGCGAACAATGAGCCGCAGCGACCATACCGGACTGATCTGTTTTTCTGAAAAGATACGATTCGACATCGGCAGGTAAATCCGCATCCTGATTGACTTCTCAGCACAGCATTCCCTTGAAGACACAAAGGGTCAGGTATTCTGGCTGAAATGAAATCGCGGCGAGCGGCATCGAAGACACCCGCTTCGGCGTGTTCAGGATGTGAGAGTACGGACACAGTGTCGCAGGATGTCATCCCAATCATGTACTTGGAACGCATAAGTGCTGCCAGGGAAGTGACCCATGCCCACTGACTCTTTACTCCTCACCTGGGAGACTCACAACCGTATTCTGCTGTATCTCTTGGAAGCTATCCCAGAGGCGGCGCTGAGCGGCACGGCCTCCAACGGCGGGCGCAGCGTTGGGCAGATGTTCGCGCATCTCCACAATGTCCGCCTGATGTGGCTGGAGGCCGCCGACCCCTCGACCGCCACGAGACTGGAGAAAGTTCCTGCCCGCAAGAAGGAGGGGTACATGCTGGCGCAGCTTCGTGCTGCGCTGGAGACCTCGGGGGCGGCGATGGCGCGGTTGTTCGAGGCGGGCGCGGTAGCAGGCAAGATCAAGAATGTGTCGATGCCGCCTGGCGTGTTTTACAGCTATTCGGTCGCCCATGAGTGGTATCACATCGGCGAGATCGGCATCGCGCTCGCCCAGTCCGGCTATCCGCTGGACGAGAAGACGGCTTACGCCATTTGGCAGTGGAATACCTTCACGCCAGGCTGAGCCTTTAGGTTTCGACGATGGCGCGGATCCAGGGCAGATGCTCGTCGTAATGTTCGTAGCTGTCGCCCGCGATCCAGTTGATGACCGGCTGTTCACGGTCGGAATTGGGCAGGAAATAACGGTACGGGCGCTGGAGATCGGCATCGGCCAGGGTCTTGAGCTTCGCCACCATCTGCGCGTGGCTCTGATTCAGCGCAGCCAGCACCGCATCCAGCGGCATCTCCCGGCTGCGGATTTGCAGCGCGGCGTTGATGACCTCGACGCCCTTAGCCCAGGTCGCTTCATCCAGACCGACGGCTGCCGCCCTCGACTGCCCGTTGAGGAGGGCCAGCACTGAATCCGACCAGGCCGCAATGTGGTAGAGGTGATCGGCGACACTCCAGCCGGCGGCGTCTTTCGGCTCGGTCAGGCGTTCAGGGCTGACCGAGGTCAGGTAGTCCTGCAAGCGCGTCCAACTGGCGTCGATGCGGCTGAGTACGTCGGGGATGGTCATGTCCGATTCCGGCATGTCGCTCATGGGGTATATCCTCCTGTTGATGGAACCGATTGTAGCTCCAATCGACCATTTGTACTAATCAAGGGCATGCTTTGCTCGATTCTTGTCTGAATACTTGTTGCACCCGCGTCCAACTTTGAACTTTCGCCAGCGGCACATATGCCCTACAATATGCCCCACTTCCAGTCTGATGCCTGTGATGAAAGAGGCTGTGCCGTGACCTCCAATCCTATTATTGTCGTCCTAAAGGGCGACCAGACCGGCCAGGAACTGCTCGACGACGCGCTGCGGGTCATCCAACCGCACGTGACCGGCTGCCCGGTCGATTTCGAGATGTTCGATCTGTCGCTGGAAAACCGCCGCGCGACCCGCAATCAGGTCGTTCATGAGGCAGCCTCCCGCATCAAGGAAACCGGACTGGGCATCAAAGCGGCGACCATCACCCCTCCGGGTAAGGATGATGTCGGCAGCCCGAATGCTCTCCTGCGCGAACTGGTTGATGGGCAGGTCATCCTGCGGACTGGACGACGTATCCCTTCGATCCGGCCGATTGCCGGCGTTCATGCGCCCATCGCCGTGGTGCGGATGGCGGTAGACGGCGAATACAGCGAGAAAGCCTGGCGCGAAGGCGAAGGGCTGGACGAAGTAGCCTACAGCACCCGGCGGCTTTCCCGGCGCACCTGCCGCGCTGTGGCCGAATTCACCTTCCGCTATGCTCGCCGCACCAACAGCAAGGTCTTCGGCGGCCCCAAGTACACCGTCAGTCCGATCTACGAGGGCATGTTCAAAGAAGAACTGGACGAAGCCTCCAAGCGCTACCCCGATGTGGCCTACGATCCCCAGCTTATCGATGCCACCTACGCGCTGCTGCTCGGCACGGAAGGTGAGCCGCTGGTCATCCCGGCGCTGAACCGGGACGGTGATAACCTCAGCGATCTGGTGATGAAGATGTTCGGCACGATTGCTGGAGCCGAGTCGGTCATCTTCAGCTTCGATGAGAACTTCGAGGTCAAGGTGGCCCTGACCGAAGCGCCGCACGGCACAGCTCCCAGCCTCCAGGGGAAGAACATTGCCAATCCGATGGCGATGATCCTGGCCGGAGCAGCAGTCCTGGGCTACATCAAGTCTGACAAAGCCAAACGCGCCAGCCGCGCCATCTACGAATCGGTCATGGAGGCGGTGCAGGCCGGCATCAAGACCAACGATCTGGCCGGGTCGGCCAGTACGACCGAGTTCACTGATGAGGTGATCCGCCGGGTGAGCAACAAGCTCGAAGCCTGGGACGCGCTCGGACAGCACTAAACGCGAAGGGCAGGCCATGACTGTGGATGACCGCTCTCTCGATCAGGATGTCGATACACTCTGGTCTCTGCTGTTTACAATTGTGTTGGATGGCGAGAAGCGCCTGGCCGCCTATCTGATTGCCCACGGCCTGACTCCACCGCAGTTGTATGTGCTCAAGACGCTTGCCGAACGCGGCGGGCGCTGTCCCATCGGGGAAATCGCCCGTGCCCACCACCTCACTCATGCCACCATGACCGGATTGGTCAATCGTCTGGAAGCCATGCAGCCGGCGCTGGTCGAACGCCAGCAGCGGGTTAGCGACCGCCGCTCGGTCGATGTCGTTCTGACGGCAGCCGGGCAGGCGCTTTTTCAGGCGGTCCAGGCCGGTTTGATGGAACAGGTGCGGGTGATGGTCAGCTTGCTGCCTGCCCAGGAACGCCAGGACTTGATCGGCTACCTTTCACGCTATTTGACGCTGGTACAGGCCCAATTCCCGATTTCGTCTTCCTGAATAGGCATTTCTGATCGCGGAATCATAGCGTTCTCTCTCGAATCGTTTACAATTAGAGTATCCACGGACTGCGATCTGGAGCGCCTATGCCCGACCGTTTTGTCCTCTCCAACATCCGGCGGCTGCCGCTGTTGAGCCGTCTGGCTCCGCACCAGTTGGAAGTCTTCGCCAGCGTGACGCAGGTGCTGCGGTATGAGGCGGGTGAGACGGTCTTCCAGCAGGGCGAGGTTCCTCCAGGGCTGTTCCTGTTCATTTCTGGGAATGGCGTGCTGACTCAGCGCGGCGTGGACGGGGTTGAGCGTATCTTCGGGCAGATGAACTCCGGCGAGTACACCCCAGAGGCGGCGCTTTTCAACGAGACCCCATCGCTGATGAACCTGCGGGTCACCCAGACCGCTATTGTGCTCTTCCTGGCCCGCCAGCAGGTGCGCGGCATCCTGGCCCATTACCCCGATATTGAGGCCAGCCTGCAAGCCGCCCAGAGGGCCGCAACAGCGGCTCCGCCGCAGCCGGGCAGGGTCGAGGCTTTTGAGAGCCAGCGCGCCAACGAATCAGTCCAGGTTCAGATCCGCAAACATCCTTACGCCTTTTTCGGCAAGGCGCTGACGCTGGTCTTCCTGACGCTGGCTGTCTGGATCGGCGGGGCCTATTTCGGCTCCGTCGTGCCGCAGTTTCCCTGGGTGCTGATCGCCATGCCGGTTACCCTGCTGTTTGTCGTGCTGGCTGTTTTCTATTTCCTCGAATGGCGCAACGATCTGCTGGTCATCACCGACCGGCGCGTCGTCAACGTCCACCGCAACATCCTCAACTTCTCGACGCAGATTAATGAGATTCCGCTGGATGGCATCCACGAAGTCAACGTCAGTCTGCCGCCGTTGACTGATTTCGGCGGGCGGCTGCTGGGCTACGGCACGCTCATCATCAAAACTTCTGGTGACGCCAATAACATCCTCCTTACCGAGATGCCCGACCCCAAAGCCATCCAGGAAGCCATCTTCACCCACAAGACCAAGTACCAGGAGAAGCGAGCCCAGGAATCGCGTGAGGCGCAGCGCAGCGCCATCCGCGGCGAACTGGCACGGGTCATCGGCGGGCCACCCGCGACGCAGCTCACCCCTGGGCAGACGCGCCCGGCCGGGCCGGCTGAACCGCTGCCGCCCGGTGTAACTATTCGGCCCGGCCCCTTTGCCCTCAAGTTCACAGATGAGAACGGCAGCACCGTCTATCGTAAGCACCATGTGGTCTGGTTCAGCAATGTCTTCCTGCCGACGCTGGTGATCGGTACTGGGCTGGTGCTGCTGGTGTTGGGGATTGGCGGCCTGATGGCTCTGGCGGTGGTCGGGATTGGAGCGTTCTGGTTCTATCTGGCCGATTGGGACTGGCGGAACGACCTCTACATTGTTGGCGATGAAACCGTGACGATTATCCACCGCCGCCCGCTCTTTTTGCAGGATCAGAAGGACAAGATTCTGCTGGCGCAGGTCGATAACGTTGTCTCCAGCACACAGGGCTTCGTCAACAGCCTGATGCAGATCGGCGAAGTCAAGCTGATGCTCAGCGGGGCAGACGAAAAGAACGCTAAGCGATTCGCGTATGTCTACCAGCCCAAGGCGGTTCAGCAGGAAATTGCCCGACGGCAGGATATATTCCGTCAGAAGAAAAGTCAGGAAGATGCACAGCGCCAGCGGCAGGCCATTGTCGAATACCTGTCGGTCTATCATGAGAGTGTCGGACAGACCCCTAACGCTTATGCTCCCAACGTACCGGCAGGCGCTCCCACCGCCTACACCGCTCCCCTCGGCCAGCCTATGGACGATTACTCTGAACAGCCGCCGCGTGTCCGGGATCGCTCGCGTCCGCCGGGTGTACCACGTGCCCGCCGGGACTCGACGGGTGGATCGTGAGCTAAGCAGGGTATGGGCTATTCAAAAGGGAGGTTATGGGCAGCCGTGTCTACTGGGTCGTACCGGATTCCATCCTGGGATTGGAACTCAGTGGTAATCTGACCGTCGATGATATGCGTCCTGTCATTTGGCAGTCCATCGACGCGCTGCATCGAGGACCGCTGTCGTTTATACTCAACTGCACGGATTTAGTGACCGTCGAACCGGAGGTCTACGAACTGTCTTCCCTCAGCCAGTGGATTTATCATCCCAACTCGCGCTGGTTTGCCTATGTGGCTCCGCCGCCGTTCTTCATGCGTGTGATGAAGATGCGGCATCGCGGCAGCAGCCAGGTGTTTGAAAACACCAGCGAAGCCCTGCATTTTCTGAATCGCTGGGCCAAATCGAACAACCGTCCCTAATCTTCCCGCTTCGTGTATAATGCAGATCGACAACCCATCAGAAATCGGTTTTGCTGCGAGGTAATGGCTCCTTATCATGGCTGTACGTGAAATTATCCAGGCCAATCACCCGGTCCTTCGGAAGAAAGCGCACCGTGTCACCAGTTTCGATCCCAAACTCCAGACTTTGATCGATGATATGGTCGAGACACTGCTGGATGCCCCCGGCGTAGGATTGGCCGCGCCGCAGGTCGCTGTCAGCCAGCGATTGATCGTAGTCCGGCTCCCTGATGACGAGAAGAGCATCGAAGAATTTGGCGAAGAAGCCGGCAAACTCTATGTCGTGGTCAACCCGGAGATCATCAAAGCCAGCAAAGAGATGGTCGAAGGTGTCGAAGGCTGCCTGTCGATCCCTGGTTATGTCGGCATGGTCGAACGTCATCAGAAAGTGACCGTGGTCGGGCAGGATCGTAAAGGCAAGCCGCAGCGCATCAGGGCTTCCGGTTGGCTGGCGCGGGTTTTCCAGCACGAGATCGATCATCTGGACGGCCGCTTGTACATCGATATCGCCACGGATGTCTGGGAAGCCCGACCAGAAGATCAGGAAGCGCCTGCGGAATAGACACTCCCGTGAGGGGAATCCGATGTCTCTCACACCCCATCGCCTGATGTTGTTGATCGCCTTCGCTCTGCTCCTGACGGCCTGCCAGGGGCAGGCCAGCCCCACGGTCGATGTCGCTGCACGGTTGGCACAGGAACGCGCCGCGCTGCCGGAAGTCACGACGGTTGAGAAGTGGCAGCGAGTCGTCACCCTGCCGCTCCCCCAAGTCAGCGCTCCCAGCATGGTGCTGTTGGTCGATGGCAATTACCGCATGTTCTGGAACGATCCCAGCCTTAATGGCATCGGCAGCGGCACATCCGGCGATGGGCTGCGCTTCAGCCCCGACGACCGCGCCCGGTTGATTAATGCCCCGGCGGGGCAGCCTGACTGCATGACCAGCCATCCCTGGCTCATCCAGGTTCCCGGCGGCTACCGCATGTACTACCAGGGCGCAGCTTCGCCTTGCACGACCGAACCGCTCTTGCCGACTGATCCCCAGGCGACTTTGCGCGTCTTCAGTGCTTTCTCGCGCGATGGCCTGAGTTTCGAGCGCGAACCTGGCATCCGCATCGATGCCGGGGAATCCGCCCCGCTTGCCTCCGCCGGGCATGGCCGTGTCCAGCAGTTGGATGACGGTCGTTACCGCATGTTCTTCACCGCCCGCTATCACGGCGAAACAACCCCCACCATACTGGGTGCGAGTTCGCTGGACGGCCTGAACTGGACGCTCGACCCGCAGCCGCTCCTGCGGAATGCCAGCAGTCCCACCTTCATCCAGATCGAAAGCACCCTCTATCTCTATGCCGTCTATCAAACCGATAACGTCATCCGGCTCGAATCCGCTGATGGCGTAACCTTCCGCCCCACGCAGTGGGTCGAATTCTACGACGAGCAGGGCAGCCGCCTGATCGAAGTCCGCGCCCCAGAGATCCTCGAGACACTCGATGGAGTCGTCTACCTGTATGCCTCGACACGCGGCGCGGACGGCATCGCTGTCTTTACGCTTCAGGGATAATGACCATGACACGCCTGCGCGACCTCAAGAACATTGGCCCGCGCACTGAATCCTGGCTGCATGCCATCGAGGTTTACAACCTGGATGACCTCGAACGGCTCGGCGCGGTCGAAGTCTACCGCCGCCTGCGCGAACACTTTCCCGACCGCGTCTCGATCAATGCGCTCTATGCGCTCCAGGGCGCGATCCTGAACCTCCCCTGGAATGACCTGCCCCCAGAACTGAAAGCTGAACTCCGCCAGCAGGCCGAGGCAATCTCCCCGATCTAACCGAAATTTGGTATTTCATCAACGCACCTAATCGCCCTTTACTGTTAAGATAAAATCATTACTGACTTAAGGTAAAGGGTAATCCTCATTATGCCTATGCAAGTAACCTGGGTGGATGATGCTCACACTATCCTCCGCAGCGATACCTCCGGCGAATGGGACTGGATCGACTACTACCAATCTCTGGATGAAGTCAAACGGTGCATCGAAAGCGTTCCGCACCGCGTGGATCTGATCTGTACGCGCCAACCGGATGCGTCCACCCCACCGGGTTCGCTGCTGCCGCATCTGATCCGTGCGCTCAGTCTGGTTCCGCCCGGCCTCAACTCGGTGGTAATCGTCTCTCAGCGGCAGTCTGCACAGGCGCTCTTCGGCCTGTTCCAGTTGATGCGCCAACGCCAGCCTGATTCCGCCAAGGTATTGGTTGTTCCCACGCTGGAGGAGGCACTCACCATGCTTACGGATCGGCAATGTGGCCCCTTGCTGGTCCCTTCGCCCGCCATCGGTGAATGACACATCCTCCACAACAGACGCATTCCCGGTGAGGAGTTATGCCAGTCAACCTGATCTGGGCTGATTCGGAAGAAACCATCCTGACCATCGATATTGATGGAGCCTGGGATTGGGAGGATTTCTACCATGCCGTGGACTATGTACAGGCCCGGGCCGAGTCGGTGCCCGGTCGCCTCGACCTGATCGTCTGGCGGCGCAGCGGAGCCGTCATGCCCCATGGAACCATGACCGCGCACGTCATCCAGGCCATGCGGATGATGCCCGACCGCTTGGGCATCGTAGTGCTGGTAACGACCAATGCGTTGGTTCGCGGTTTTGCTCAGTTGATCCAGAACGCCATTGGGGGGACTCGATTCACGCGCGTGATGGTTGCCGCGACCTATGAAGAGGCGCTCAGCACCGTTCAACGCTGTCGGCAGGAGGTTCAGCCGTTCTACAAAGGATAGAGGTTGATCCCCAATACGCTGCCCACGGCGACGATCAGCGGCGCAATCACCAGACCGGGTAGGAAATTTGCCATTCGCGGCTGCTTGACGTTTAGCAGGATCAGCGACAGCCCGATCAGCATCAGGCCGCCCACGGCCGTCATCTCGTTCATCATCGCCGCGCTCATGAAGTCCCCAATCACACCTCCCAGCAGCGAGAGTCCCCCCTGCACCACCAGGATCGTCAGCGTGCTGAAGGCTACCCCCACGCCGAAGCTGGCCGCGAAAGCCATCGACGCGAAGAAGTCCAACGCGCTCTTGATGGCGATCTGCTGGAAGCCGATGGTCAGACCCATCCCATCCTGAATCGACCCGGCGAAGGTCAGCGGCCCAATGCAGAATACCAGGCTGGCTGTCACAAACCCAGTGATGAAGCGGGCGCGCGCGTCCTGTCCGCTCGGTTGGGTCGTGCCATCTCCGCGCGCCAACCGCCCCTGAAGCCACCCACCGAGCCGCTCCAGCCGCCCCTGCACATCCAGCAGTTCACCCAGGATCACGCCCGTGACAATGCTCACCAGCGGGATGATCGGGTTGCCCGTCTGCCCTGCATTGCTGATCCCCACGAACAGCGTCACCAATCCTAACCCGGTGACGACCGACTCCTGGATTTTCTGCGACAGACGGTGGCCAATCAGCATCCCCAGCAGGCTGCCGGTGGCGACCGTCACCATATTCAGGATGGCTCCGCCCATGACTCACCTTTGCCCGGAACGTTCGGCCCAATCGCGCCGCAGCAGGCTGTACAACCACAGATCGTGAAAGCCGCTGTCGGCGTAGAAATGTTCACGCTGGATGCCTTCGCAGCGGAAGCCGACCTTTTCCAGCACGCGCCGCGATGCCGGATTGCGCCCTTCGGCGTCGGCCTCGATGCGGTTCAGGCGCATTCGCTCGAAGCCAAAATCGACCACTGCCCGCAGCGCCTCCGACATCAGCCCGTGCCCCCAATACGCCCGCGCCAGATCATAACCGACCGACGCCCGGCAGTCGGCGCGAATCCAGTAGTTATAACCGACCATGCCGATCAGTTCGTCGCCTTCATCCTTGAGGGTGATCCCCCAGCGGATTTCACTGCAATCGGCGTAAGCGGCCGTGATATTTTCGATCAATTGCACGGCCTGATCCAACTGGCGATACGGCGCTCCCGTGTTGTAGCGCGTCACCTCGAAGTCGCTGCGAATGCGGAACACCGCTTCCGCGTCCGCCCGCGTGATCCGGCGCAGCCGCAGCCGCGGCGTTTCCAGCACCGGAAACATCCCGAAGTCGAACACATCCATCATGGCTTCACCATCTGTTCCGTCTGCATTTCGTTCCACAGCCGCTCGATCTCGATCACCATGCGCCGGCCGCTGCGCTCCATCAATGCAATCGCCTCGTGCTGATCCGGGTTCAGCGGCTCAATCTCACGCACATGGTATACGTTGATGAGGTAGACCCCCAGCAGCACCATCTCCAGCGGGGTACGCGCCGCATACATCAACCGGTAGCGCGGATCGCTCAGCCACTTGGAGCGGGGATTCTCGGCGACAGCGGCGTAGGCGTCAATGGCATCCGAGGCTAGATTCACCGCCTGGCGGATTTCTTCCAGCAGCCGTTTTTGTCGTTCGGTGAGTTTGCCGAATCGCTCGCGTATCACAGCGTCGTAGCCGCGCGATAGATCATCACGCAGACGGCGGAGTTCAGCAGGAGTCACGTGGATCCATCCAGGTCAGGTAAGGCGGAAACCCGAATCCGGGCAGCACCGATTGATCTTACCTTACATGGCTCATGACGGCATTTCAATAACGCCAATGTCCTGC
>CAZKXW010000062.1:0-29405 GCA_964556745.1 uncultured Anaerolineaceae bacterium | reverse complement strand
CGTATGTGCTGAATTAACCTAAAACGATCAACGACCGCGACTGACACTGACGACCTTACCGACGCTGTTGTAATCTTTAGCTAAGAACTGAAAGCTGTTGTCTAAAAGCGACAGGAGCGCCGATGGCCGAGACGATCTTCCTGGTGGACGACGAGCAGCACATCATCGATTTGGCGAAGATGTACCTGGAGCAGGAAGGCTGGCGCGTTGTCAGCGCCACCGATGGCCTGGTCGCCCTTCAGCGCATCCTGGAGGACATGCCGTCGCTGGTCGTCCTGGACTTGATGCTCCCTGGGCTGGACGGCTGGGAAGTCTGCCGCCGGGTGCGCGCCCAATCGGATGTGCCCATCATCATGCTGACGGCGCGGGCGGACGACATCGATAAGATCGTCGGGCTGGAACTGGGCGCGGACGATTACATGACCAAGCCCTTCAACCCCCGCGAACTGGTCGCCCGCGTCAAAGCCATCCTGCGCCGGTCGGAGAAGAAACCCGCCCCGGCGGCCTCCGATCAACCCCTGACCATCGGCAACCTGCGGATTTACCCGGAGCGGCGGTTGGTGCGTGTCGATGAGCGGGCGGTCGATCTGCGGATGAAGGAGTTCGATCTCCTGCTGACCCTGGCCGAGAACCGGGGGATCGTCTTCAGCCGCGAGAAGCTGCTGGATGTGGTCTGGGGGTTCGATTTCGCCGGGGAAACACGCACCGTCGATGTGCATGTCGCCCACCTGCGGCACAAGCTGCAGGGGATGACGGCCAGCATCGAGACGGTCTGGGGCGTGGGCTACAAGCTCGAGTGAGCGGACACAATCATGATGGAAGCGCAGCACAACAAGAAGCATCAGGACATCTTCACCTTTCTATTGACGCTGTTCAACCTGTACCTGGGACTCAAGCCCATCGGAACGGTGCTGGCCGCGGCCTTTTCGATGGTCATCGGCGAAGACCATCCGGCGCGTGAACCCGATGTGGTGGTCGTGCTGAACGCGCACCGCGCCCGGATTCAGCCGACCTATCTGGATGGCCCGGCGGATATGGCCGTGGAGATTGTCTCGCCGGAAAGCAGCGAGTGCGACCGGGGCGTGAAGTTCCATGAGTATGAGGCTGTGGGCGTTCAGGAATATTGGCTGATCGACCCGCTGCGCCAGGAAGCCGCGATCTACGCGCTGGGCGCGGATGGGCGCTACCACCGGCTGGCGCTGGATGCCGACGGGCGGCTGATCTCGGCGCTGCTGCCGGGCTTTGCGCTGGACCCAGGCCTGTTCTGGAACGATCAACTGCCGGCGGGTGCGGCGCTGATCGCGCTGGCGCAAGAGATGGCCCGATGAGCATCCAACTGGTCCGGCCAGAAGCCTCGGCAGGCAGACGGCGGCTGCGGCTGCGTGGGCGGCTGCTGGTCTCTTACGTGGTGCTGCTGGCGCTGACGCTGGCGGTGGTGGCCGGGGCGCTGCTGCTCTTCCTCTTCGCCCAGCCCGTTCCCCGCACCACCACCTACGAAGAGCTGATCTCGACGATGCGGACCATCCTGAGCGACTACCGACTGATCGGCAGCGCGCCCACCCTGGGCGCGACGGCGCGGCTCTTCCGCGATCTCCCGACCATTGCCGAGAATTACGCGGTACGGGTTATGGTCGTGCAGGTGAGCAGCCGCAGCGTCATCTACGACAGCGCCGGAAACTATCAGGCGGGCGATACCCTGCCGCTCGATGTGGAACCGTACACCCTGCTGCCCCAGCGCCGGCCGTTGGTCACGCTGCGCGGCGAGGCAGTGTTCGGTGGCTTCCGCGATGTGGATGGCTCATCCTGGACGTTCGCCGGTTTGGTCGGGCTGCGGCAGAACGAAGCCGGCGTCGGTTTGCTGCTGGCTGAACAGCAGGCCCGGCAAACCCCGGAAGTCGTCTGGCAGCGCTTCCGGCGCGAGTTGGCGCTGCCGCTCTGCCAGGCCGCGCTGGTCGGCCTTGTCGTCGCGGCGGTGCTGGCTGCCTTCATTAGCCGCACGCTCATCGGCCCGCTGGCGCAGATCGAGACAGCCGCGGCTTCAGTGGCCAAAGGGCACTTCTCCGAGCGTGTCCCGGAGGTCGGCCCGCCGGAGGTGCGCTCGCTGGCTGCCGCCTTCAACCACATGAGCAGCGAGGTGCAGCGCACCCAGCAGGCGCAGCAGGATTTCGTCGCCAATGTCTCCCACGATCTCAAGACGCCGCTCACCTCGATTCAGGGCTACTCGCAGGCCATTATGGACGGCGCGGCCAGAGAACCGGCCAGCGCCGCGCGGATCATCTATGAAGAGGCCGGACGGCTCAACCGGATGGTTACTGACCTGACGGACTTGGCCCGTTTGCAGGCCGGGCGCTTTTCGCTGCATCTGACCCCCGTGGACGTCAGCAAGATCACGGCAGCGGTGGGCGAGCGCTTGGCGATCCTGGCGCGGGATCGCGGATTGACGCTGCATGTCGAAACGCAGCGTGTCCCGGTGGTCTCCGGGGATGGCGACCGTCTGGCGCAGGTCTTCACCAATCTGGTCAGCAATGCCATCAAGTACACCCCGTCGGGCGGCGAAATCTGGCTGCGGTCGGCAGTGGCGAATGCCGGCGTCGAAGTCACCGTCCAGGATACGGGCATCGGCATCGCGGCGGAGGAACTGCCGCGCATCTTCGAGCGTTTCTACCAGGTGGACAAGGCGCGGGGGCCAAAACGCGGGACCGGCCTGGGGCTGGCGATCACCCAGGAGATCGTCGAGGCACATGGCGGCCGGATCCGCGTGACCAGCGCCGGGCCAGGGCATGGGGCTACCTTCACCATTTGGCTGCCTTCACCGGAGTTCAGCACGGTCGTGCGGCGGCGTTAGGGCACAACTGGTTCCCTCAGCCAAGCGTATACACAGTATACCTAACATGGAGTTTGATCTTATGGCCGCGCTGTGGAAGCTGTTCATCCGAGTCCAGAATCCGTTCATGAAATGGCTGCTGCGCTCCCCGCTGCACGGGGCCGTAAGCGGGATGTACCTGCTCATTACCTTCACCGGGCGGAAGAGCGGAAAAGTCTACACGACTCCCGTGCAGTACCACCGGGATGGAGATCGCATCCTGGTCATCACCAGCCGCGCCTACAAGTGGTGGAAAAACCTGGAAGGCGGCGCGGCCGTCCGGCTGCGGCTGCGCGGGCAGGATCAGACCGCTCGCGCTGAAACCACTCTGGACGAGGCCGCGGTCCGGGAGATGCTGCGCCAGATTTATCCCCGCCAGCCGGATGCCCGCTACGACTCGCTGATGGCGAACGGGCTGGTGGGGGTTCAGATCACGCTGGAGGGCTGATCCGCTTTGCGCCGGAGCCGCCGCGACTATAATAAAGGTCTGCGCGGTACAACCAAAGGCGGAAAGCGAATGAAATATACCCTCATCAAGGGCAATTACTACGTGGTAGGGCAGTCCCCCGACGCGGACTCGATCAAGTTCCGGGCGGATAATCCGGCGCTCTGGGAAGTCATTGACACCGAAAATCGGGTAGCCTTCAACCAGAACTTCACAGCAGAAGCCGGAGTCATCACGGTGCGTCTGGAAGGCGTGGACGCCCTGGAGACGCACTACACCGCTCCCGCTCCAACGCCCGCGCCGGGAACCACCCCCCCAGCGGAACTGCTCAAGGCAGGCAGCTACTCGCAGCCGTCGAGCCTCGGGCGGCTTTCCGCGGATAAGTTCCTGGAGTTCCTGGGCATCACCGGCGTGAAGTGGCGTACCTTCGGCAAGTCGGTCTATGTGGCCGAGGCGACCGTCAACGGCGCAGTCATCAAGACCAAGCTGGCCGACCCGCTGCCCGGCTACATCGTCACCGGGGACATCGAGAAGAACGGGCGTCCGGTGGCCTGGAGCTTCCGCGGGACGACTGCGCTGGCCGATGGCAGCGCCATCACGCGGGCGCAGTTGGGCGAGATGGTGAAGGGGAGCGCGAACTATCACCTCATCAAACAGGGGTTGGTGTATCCCTTCTACTTCATGACCCTCCCGGCGGTAGCGCGGGCCGAACTGACCAAAGCGGCCAAAGCCGCGCAGCAGGCCGCCGCCAAGTCCCCGACCTCGACTACGCCGAATGTCTGGCGCATGGATCAGACCCTGACGGGAGTGACGCTGAGCAGCCTGCGCGTCCTCACCGAGGAACGGGCGGTCTTCCCCTACCTGTTCCGCAAGCTGGTCAAACATTACCAGCAGGCCGCGCTGCGACGGGGCTTGAGCGCGGTGAGCGCGGCCAACGAGAGCATCCCGCTCGATGGGTTCTTCAACGACGCCAACCCGCACATCTTCGTCGTGAGCGAGCAGGATTTCCTGCGGTTGGACGATGTGGTCGAGGCCAAGGGAAACACCATCAGGATGCGGGTTCCGCCCTACGACGTGGTCTTCCTGTCATAAGGGTCTTGGCCTACAACAGACTGCCACCCATCACAGGTCTGCGCCTTCTGCCGCGTCTCGAAACGGCTTTCCCTGATCGTGTCCAATGCGGCGCGAGCATGCTGACCATAATTCAGTATACTGGGCATCAGGGAAAGGAGGGAACGGCGTGGCCGCGATTCTTGGACGGCCGCCGCCGGATGCGCCATGACCATTGTTTCTTTGATCCTCTTGATCTGGGATCGCCGAGAGCTGCTCAAGAAGCTCCTCGAACAACTTCCTGTCCTGTTGAACGCCGCCGGCGCGGGTATGGAGACAGCCGGTGTCGGTGCTTTAGGGGCCGCGCGGGTGCTGAAAGGCAGCAATAGCCCGCCTGCTGATCCACAGACGGCCCTGAGCGAGGCCGCCAGCGCGCTGGATACCATCAAGACCAAACTGGATGATGTTGCCACCTACCTCGAAAAAGCCGCGGATGAAATCGGCAAGGTCAAGATTTCCGTGCCAACCATCACCGAAGGGTATGTTACTGGGGTCAAGGTCATCACCGGGATCACCCTGACCGACACGAAGTTCTTCGCGGCGGTCGAGACTCAGTTGGATACCGCCTCTGACCGCATGGAGACAGCCAGCACCCAGGTTGGAACACTGGCCGAGCGTATCCGCACGCTGGCCGATTCCCTGGATGACACCGGTGACCAGCTCAATACATTGGGCAGCGCCCTCAAGACCGGCGGCCAGGCCTTAAAGGGATTGTAGGCTCTGCCGGCAGCTCCATCACCCCTAGAGCTGGTTATGCGCTGGCCCGGCCATGAAACGGCCGGGCAACACCCCCACTGCCATACCTGTTCAGCGTCAGCATTGCGCCCTGTGCCACTTTGCGCTTCAATGGATGAAGACCGCCTCTCCACCGGAGGTTTCCATGACCCACGATCCCCTCAGCGGACAATCCCTTATGACCCATGTCCAGGCGCTCGCCGACGGCATCGGCCCCCGCCCTGCCAGTAGCCCCGCTGAATGGCAGGCCCGCGAGTACATCCGCCGCCAGTTGGCCGAGATCGGCCTCACCGCCGTCGAGGAAATCCGCTTCGTCTCCCCCGATACCTGGGGCTATGCCGTCATCACCCCCACGCTGCTCAGCCTGCTCGGCAGCCTCACCGGACGGCTCGGCGGTCCCCTGCGGCTGCTCGGCAGTGCCGTCTCGCTCTTCGGAGCCTATACCCTCGGCCAGACCATGCGGAGCGCCCGCCAGCCCCTCAGCCCATTGTTCCCCTCCGGCCCCAACGCCACTCTTGTCGCCCGCATTCCCGCCAGCGGCGCTGCCCGGCGCACCGTCGTCCTCGTCGGCCACACCGATACCAACAAGCACCGCCAGACCTTCAGCCCGCGCCTGAAGATTCTGCTCCGTCCCGCCGCCACCCTTCAGGTGGCCGCGCTCGCTCTCAACGGATTGGGCACGCTGCTTGGACTCAAACGCCTGCGCTGGCTCGGCGAGCGCCTATCGCTGGTCGCCCTGTTCACCTGCCTGCTGGACGAAACCGGCGGCTTCGTCGATGGCGCCAATGACAACGCCTCGGCTGTCGCCTGCCTGCTCGGATTGGCCGCCCACCTGCAATCCAACCCCCTGCCGGACACCGAAGTCTGGCTCGCCTTCACCGGCGCGGAGGAGACCGGATGCGTCGGGATGCACGCCCTCCTTGATGCTTATGGCGACCGCCTCCGCGATGCCTGGTTCCTCGATTTCGAGATGGTTGGTGCTGGCCGCCTCGCCTATATCCAGTGGCACAGCAGCCTCTCGTATTGGGGCAGCTATACCCCCGACGACGACTCCCTCGTCTGGGCGCAGCGCACCGCCAACGCCTATCCTGACTTCGGCGTTGGCGGCGTCCCCATGACCATCACTGAAGAGATCGGCGCCCTGCGCTCGCGCGGCTTCCGCGGCATCTGCCTGACCGGCGTCGGCGCCGATGGCTGGCTGGTCAACTGGCATCAGTATTCCGACCGCGCCGCCCACATCAAACCCGCCTGCCTGGAACGCGCCGCCCGCTTCGCTCTGGCGATGCTCCACACCCTTGATACTTCATAAAGGTGGATTTCGTTTTTCACTAAAGAATCGTGCCCCTCTGACCTCTTAAGCCTCCGTTGCGGGGGAGCTGAGGGCAAGAATCATGTGCGCCTGGAGGTAAGCGCCTACGTATGCTCCAGCACAGGGTGCGGCTTGTACGGCGCTTCCAGATAGGCGATGTCCTCCTCTGTCAGCCTGATCTCCAAAGCCGCCACCGCTTCATCCAGATGGTTCATCTTGGACGCCCCGATGATCGGGCTGGTGATTCCCGGCTGGCGCAGCATCCAGGCCAGCGCGATCTGCGCCGGGCTGTGGCCCAGCCGCGTAGCCACCTCCAGCACCCGGTCGAGCGTCTCGAAGTCGTTGTCCTGGAAGTAAAGCTGTTGTGCGAACGGATCGGAGCGTGAACGCACCGTCTCACCGGAGCGGTCCCGGTTGCGGTTCCCCGCCAGGAAACCGCGCGCCAGCGGACTCCACGGGATGATCCCCACGCCTTCGGCCCGGCACAGCGGATTCATCTCGCGGTCTTCTTCCCGGTAAACCAGATTGTAGTGGTTCTGCATGGAGACGAAGCGCGTCCAGCCGTGGAGATCGGCCACGTACAGCGCCTTAGCGAACTGCCACGCAAACATGCTCGACGCACCGATATAGCGTGCTCTGCCGCTCTTGACCACCTCGTGCAGCGCCTCCATCGTCTCTTCGATGGGAGTCTCCGGGTCCCAGCGGTGAATCTGGTACAGATCGACGTAATCAGTGCCCAGCCGCCGCAGCGATTGGTCGATGGAATCAAAGATGTGTTTGCGGGAAAGCCCCTGCTGGTTGGGCTTATCGCCCATCGGGTGGAAGACTTTGGTGGCGATGACCACCTCATCCCGCCGCGCGAAATCCCGCAGCGCCCGCCCGGTGATTTCCTCGCTTACTCCCAGCGAGTACACATCAGCCGTATCGAAGAAGTTGATGCCCTGTTCCAGCGCCCGCTGAAAGAACGGACGACTGGCTGCTTCATCCAGCACCCATTCCCGCCACGTTGGGGTTCCATAGGTCATGCACCCCAGACAGATCCGCGACACCTTCAGGCCCGTCTTGCCTAACCGCACGTATTCCATGCTTCACCCCTTGCCTGTTCGACGAATTTTCCCGCCGCCACCTGAAATGTTCCTCTGTGCTCTCTGTGTCTGTGCGAAGCCTCCCTTTAGAGACTGTGGTAGTGTTCGTCTTTCCTAACCCCTGCCCATCACCGACAGCAGCACCGTCATTGTCGCCACGCTTGCCAGCGTGCTGACCACCACCGCACCGCCCACAAAGTCGGCATCGCCGCCGAACTCCGCCGCGACAACCGCCGCGTTCACTGCCGTGGGCATCGCCAACTGGACGACCAGCGCGTGCTGCTCCACCCCGGAGAAGCCCAGCAGCGCCGTCAGAACTGCCACTACCAGCGGCGCGATTACCAGCCGCGTCCCCACCGCCATCACCAGCGCATTCCAGCGCGGCCCGACCTGTTCCCGCATCGACGACCGCGCCAACTGCGCCCCCAGCAGGAGCAAGATCATCGGGATCGTCGCCTGGGCCAGCAGATGCGCCGCGCGGGTGATCGCCAGCGGCAGTTGAACGCCGAACAGGTTGACGACCAGTGCCGCGCTCAGCGCGTAAATCAGCGGTGTCCTGAACACCCGGAGCAGGGCATCCAGGCTGCTCAGACGTCCTCGTGAGGACAGAAACACACCAACCGTGGTCGTCACAATCGAGGTCAGCGCCACGATCACCACCGCTTTGGGGATGGCGGTCTCCCCAAAAGCGAAGGTGATGACCGGCAGCCCCAGATTGCCGCTGTTGACCAGCACGATGCTGACCATCATCGCGCTCTGGGTCGAACGTCCCAGCGATCCGAACGGGCGCGATACCGCCCAGGCGATGCTGATCAGGATGACGGTGACAAAAGCCACCAGCAGCGCCAACCGTCCCAGATCGGCCAGCCCCAGCGCCGACGAGGTCAGGTTGTCGAAGATCAGCGACGGCATCAGCACGTAAATCGAGGTGCGCGTGTAGGTCGTCAGGTCCAGGTCGAAGCGCCGCCCGAATCCATACCCGAGCAGAACCACCAGGGCGACGGGGAGCAGAACTTCGGTGAAGATGCGCGGATCAAAACTCATGCTGCGGCTGGTTTCAGGTTGGCGGGTCAGCGACCAGCGCAGATGATCCACGCCGCAGCACGTTGGCTTTAAGCTGGCCGCAGCCAGCATCGATGTCGATCCCGCGCCGCACCCGTATCGTGGCTGGGATGCCGTAATGCTCCAGGATGCCAATAAACCGTTCGATCCGATCTGACGCCGATGGACCGAGGGCATAGCCTCCCGTCGGATTAAGCGGGATGATGTTGACGTGGCACAGCAGCCCCTTGAGGAGCTTGCCGAGCGCGTGTGCCTGTTCAGGAGTGTCGTTCTCGCCCTGGATGGCCGCCCACTCGAAGGTGATGCGCCGCCCGCTCTTTTCGACGTAGTAGCGGCAGGCATCCAGCACATCGTGGATCGGCCAGCGTTTGTTGACTGGCAGCAGCCTGGAACGTTCGCCGTCGGTGGCAGCGTGCAGGCTGACCGCCAGCTTGACCTGCAAGCCTTCGTCCGCGAACTGCCGGATCTGCGGAACCAATCCCACTGTGCTGATGGTGATATGCCGCGCTCCGATCCCCAGGTCGGACATCAGCCGCCGGACGGCTGCCAGCGACGCCTCGTAGTTATGGAACGGCTCGCCCATGCCCATCAGAACCACGTTGCTCAGGCGCTCGCCCTCGGCTTCCAGATCGCGGGCAAAGCGGACGGCCTGCTCGAAGATTTCCGTCGACGTCAGGTTGCGGGCGAAGCCCATCTGCCCGGTGGCGCAGAACACGCAGCCCATCGCGCAGCCCGCCTGCGTCGAGATACAGGCTGTGCGGCGCTCATCATCATAGGGCATCAGCACTGCTTCAATGAACTGGCCGTCAGGCAGTTGGTACAGCCGTTTGACCGTCCCATCGCCGCTGGACTGCTCTGCCGCTACCGCCAGCGCCCCCAACTGCGTTTCGGTTTCCAGGCGTGCCCGCAGCGATTTCGGCAGGTCGGTCATCTGGGCGAAGTCGGCGGCGCGGCGGTCGTACAGCCACTTCCAGACCTGCTTGGCGCGGAAGCGAGGTTCCCCCCAGCCCGCGATCAGGTCGGCCAACTGCTCCGCCGTCAGGTCATACAGATTCACCATCGCCCTTTACCCAGCCTCTCCCCTGAAAACGACCTCTTGTTCCCTTAAATACCGTCTTGGTTGGCAGTCTCCCACACTCTCCGCATGATCTCTGCGTCCTTTGCGTCCTCTGCGGTTCAAATTGCATTGGACTTTCGTCATGGGGTGTGATGCTACTTCATACAGACCTTGCGGTTAGCTTTCCGCCATCACGAACGCCGCCGTCCAAACACCACCACCAGCACGACCAGCCCTGCCGCCGCCCCCAGGATCAGCAGGCTTAGGGTGACGGTGCTGATCCCGCCAACGGTCGGCGCGGTATTGGCCAGCGTGGGCACGGGCGTGTTCAGGCTGCCCGCCGGACGCGGCGTCCGCGTAGCTGGCGCGGGTGTCGGTGTCCGCGTGAAGGTTGTGGTCGCTACCGGCGTGAACGTCAGCACTCCGGTGACGGTCGCCGTCGGTGTCACGGTCGGGCTGGCCGTAGGTGTCAATGTGTGGGTCGGGGTGGGTGTGCGGCTCGGCGTTGGCGTGGCCGTCACGGGTAGATCGATCCGATAGGCAAAGGCCGCCGCCGCGTCCGGCGTGAACAACCACGCTTCCAGCTCGGCGACCAGCGTATCCAGCGGGTGGTTCACCACAGCCTGATACGCCGCCGCGAAGGACTCGGCATTCCCCAGCCCTCGTGCCAGTTCGAGCAGTCCATCCACACCCAACCGGTCCGCCAGGAACAGCACCATGCCGTAAGCCTGTGCCTGCGCCAGCGGATCATCCACCTGCGCTGCGTCCAGCCGTTCGAGCGGCAGCAGCCCCCGGGTCCGCGCCGCGTTCAGCAGCACGGCCATTTGATCGGTTTTCGAGGCCGGGACGTAGAACTCGGCCAGCCCGGACTCGAACCAGGCCGGAACCGTGTCAACCGGCCAGACTGAGCCGTAAGCCTGGCTCACCAGCGCCTCGACCAGCGTTCGCAGCACATCCTCGGAGTTCAGCGCCGGGGCAGTTAGCGCCTTCAGCCCGCTTGCCCTGAAGATCGCCGCGAAATCGGCGTCATCGCAAGCCACTGCTACCCCGCTAATCAGCCCCGTGACCGTCGGCTGTCCATCGCGTGGGCACGCCGGGGGTACATCCGCCGGGTAGACGATATACGCCGCTGAGACCGGCCCGACCTCGCCAGCCAGCCGCTCGACCGTCCCCTGCAAACCCATTTGAATCGCGGCCAGCGCTGTCCTGCCAAGTCCAGCGGGTACTGTCACCCGCAGCCTCTCACCCACCTGCGCCGCGTCTGGCAGCCATTCCAGCCGTGTATCCCTAAAGATGAAGCCTTCCTCGACACGAGCTGTCACATTCGCGTTGGAAGTCACCTGCCAGCGGTAGCGTACTTCGGAGAATAACACCGGCCCTTCTGCCGCAGTCGGCCACAACACCGCCAGTGTCGAATACGGGTTACCGATCACCACCGCCTCGGCCAGATCGACTGCCACCGGAATGATCTGCCCTTCGGCCGTCTTCAGTTCTAGCGCTGCTGATGCCAGCTCACTGGCAGGCAGGCTGACCGTCACCGTGAAACGCACCGCCGCCGGGAAAATCACCTCGGCCGTCCACCCAGAGATGAAGCGTTGCTCTGGCTGCGGCGTCGGATCGCCCTGAGCCAGAATGCGCCCCGGAATGAGGAACAACACCGTCAATAAAAGCCAGAGGTATCGCATGAGTTCATCCACCGCCGAGCATCTGCGCGGCCAGGATCGCCAGCGCCAACTGCACAAAGTTGTACACGAAGTGCGCGATGATCGCCGCCGCCGTACTCTGCCGCTGCCGCAGTATTCCCAACCCCACCGCCACTGCCAGGATAATCAGCGTGGCCGGCGTCAGCGCATACTGGTTGTGGAACAGCGCGAACAGCACGCTCGTCAGCCCGATCCCAAACACCGGCTGCAAGGCCCCCCGGAACAGGATTTCTTCACTGATCGCCGCCAGCGCCGCCAGCGCGAAGGCCGCCGGCAGCGTGCTGAACGCTCCCACAATCGCGTCGGAGGCCGCGCTCTGCTCGGCGATCTGCTCCGCTGGCGCCAGAGCCGACCAGGCCGTGAACAGCGCGATGGCAACGCCGTAAAGCCCAATCCCCACGATCACCCCGCTGGTGATATCGCCAGTGGTTGGCACGCGCAGCCCCAACCGCGCCAGACTGCCGCTCAAATCCCGCCGGATCGACAGCCCCACCCCCAGGAACGCTGCCAGCGTCACCACCACCGCCTGCATCAGCAGCAGCGACAGCGGGATACCCGCCGCGCTCACATCCTCCGCCAGACCGGATAACCCGCCGCTGCTCACCAGTTGGCTGAACAAAATTGAGACGAAGCTCAGCGACAGCACCATGGCCGCCACATGCACGCCCGACTGTGGATCGTACAGGCTCCCCGGTCCTGTCAGCCGCGCCACCCAGTGCCGCGCCCTCTCGGACGTGATCAGCCGGATGCTCACCAGCCCCAATACCAGCGACAGCCCAAAGTTCAGCGCCGCTGCCCTCACTTCGATGGATGGCAGATCGATGTTCAGCTCCGGCATCGCCCCTGCCGAGGCCGTCAACACCGCCGCCTGGAGGATGAACAGCGCCAGCACCAGCGTTGTCGCCACCAGCCCGTACAGCATCCACCGCGTCACTATCTGACGCTGCCGCCCCCGCGGTCCCTCCGCTCCCCCGCGGCGATCCACCTCGTCCTGGTTGGCGAGGAAGATCAGCAGCCCGATGTACACCAGCGCCAGGATGCTCGACAGCAGCGTGATGGGGTCCATAAACTCTGCTTATCCCGAATGATCGACGTGCGTCATTATAACAGGCTCGCGCCGCTCTCAGCCATTGACCGCATTCGCCTCAAATGTTAGAATGCCCTACACCAGGAGGGATGGCCGAGTGGTTTAAGGCGCTGGTCTTGAAAACCTGTGTGTCCTCCGGGGCACCGTGGGTTCGAATCCCACTCCCTCCGCCTGGTAAGCGCATCCTTGGGGGGGTGCCAGAGTGGTCGAATGGGGCCGCCTGCTAAGCGGTTAATGGATCGTAAGGTCCATTCGCAGGTTCGAATCCTGTCCCTCCCGCAGCTCAGGATGGTAAGCGAACATTCCATCTTGGGGAAACCGGTGAAGTCATCTTCACCGGTTTTCTTTTCGCTGTTCGCCAGATTGTCTTCTTGTGCCTGCTTCCCCTTGCGCAGTTCATCATTGATTATGCATAAAGTTGATCGTTACCCATGAACGGGTCATGGTTTACTTGTGGTTGCTGGCTTGGGAGGGAAGCGGCCTCATCCCGGCGGATCGAGCTGCTCCTGCACATAGATGATGAGTTTGTTGGCCAGTATGGGCTGTTCGTTGATGGGATTCCCGTTGATGCGCAGTACCTGGTCAATGGTGCCGGTTTCGTCGTCAATTGTGGTCAACGTTGACACTCCGTACGAGTCAAGGGTTTGCAATGTGATGATGCGTCCGTCTTGCCCAACCAACCGGCGCAGGGAAGCCAAATCAAAGTAGCCAGGCCAGATCAATGTCGCCAAGAATCTGGCTCCGTAACTCTCTTCGGAAGTATCGCCCAAGTACTCCTCAAGCAAGGCGGCATAACCACTCGCTTGCAGGGCTGCATCCGTCGGCGCGAGCAGGGTATGGTAGGCACCCAGTTCAAGCCGTTGAGAGACATGCGGGTAGGTCTCCAATAGGCGCAGCATATACGTGAAGGTGCCTGCTTCGGTCAGTGCATCAATCACGCTGCGGTCAGCCTCAGGCGGTAAGATGACACCTTCTGTTTGAATGTTCGCTGGCGAAAGGAACACCCGCCCCATTGCTGAAAACGTGCTGATCGGCAGGCCGGAATCCAACAGCAAGATGCGGCCATTTTCGGCAGGCACAGGCAATCCGTCTATGGGCAGGCTGCTGTAGTTGAGCAGCGTTTGCATGTTCTCGGTGTAGGTCGCCGCGATCGTATAACCCGGCAGCATTGTCCCGTATTCGATTGGGGAGTTATATCCGGCTTCACCCAGATTGGTCGGGACGATGTAGTAACGCAACAACGCCTCTGCAAAGAGGGGATCAGCGATCGCCGCCAGTAGATCAACCTCAACGCCCTCTGCATCAACGTATGTCCAGGCCCCATCGATGGGTGCCAGGAGCGTGAACTCACCCGTATCATCATCCAGCAGGGCTTGGAGATCCTCAAACCGACTCAGCAGGGCGTTCATGGTCGTCAGCCGTTCATCGCGCGCAACCTGTTCCGCAATTGAGTACAATTGATCTCCACGCGCAGAGATGCTCCACGCGCTGAAGGTCATCAAGTACAGCATAACCAGCGCAAAACATTTGTTGATCATGCGTAGTCTCTCCGTTCCGCTATCGTTGGGTTGGCAGTCTGTTTCATAGGCTATACTGATTTAGATGCGATCAGTAGATGACCCTATACCCAGTGTAAGCTATTTGTGAGGAGATTGAACTTGGCGAAAGTGTTAAAGTTCCTGACAGTACTGCTGCTGCATGCGACCGTTACCGTTGCCCAGGATACAGAAACTACGCCACCAACTGCTGAATTCCTGCGAGAACCAATCGCTTTTCGGGACTTTCGGTGGGTAGGCGATACACTCTACCTGGATTCTAGGGACGCACTCTATCGCTTTCGCCCCGATGATGGCGATGCGCCGGAACAACTGCGGCCGTTCTTCTCCCGACGATTCTTTAAGTACATCTCGCCCAATGCGGACATGGTGATTTCGGAAGAGTACGGTACGGATACGAGTTACTTTATCATTTATCGGGAAAGCATCGAGGGTGAACTCATCAGTCAGTTGAACGTGGAGAGTGGGGAGGCTGTCCCAGTCACCGCTTACAGCCGGGATGGACGGATGGCGGCCGTTCTGCTGCCGGACTGGCAAGCGCAGCACATTGAACTCCGCCTGTATGATCTAGAAGCGAGCGCGTTGTTGTGGGAGTCCCGCATTAACCCGAATGAGGGGGTTCTGAGTCTATTGACTTTCAGCCCAGATGGGAAGTATCTCGCGGTGTACGGCGAGACTAACAGCCTGCTGCTCTGGGATACTGGGCCAGGGCGAGTAATTGAGCGCTTTACCGCGCGCGATAAGTACGACATTATTCGCGGTGTGAGCTTCAGCCCGGATAGCCAATTTCTGTATTATGCCGAGTCCGCTCGACTGGTCGTCATGCAGCTTGAATCAACAGATCGTCATGCTCGGTGGGTTCAAGCGCAGGTTTACCCCGCCGCTACTGATTTCTTACATCTGCTGTTGAGCGCCGATGGGCAACGGCTCATCGGTATTGCCTATCAAGAAGGTGAACTTCATGTGTGGCGTGTTGAAGGAGCCAGCCTTACGCCTGAACGCTTTATCAGCGTTGAGAACGGTAGTTGGCTACTGCGTCTGCCGGTCATCAGTGATGATGGACGCTTTCTAGCAGCGGCCGATTTTGAGGGTGTTATCCGTGTATGGCGGTTGCAATAGGTGCGAGTCATGTCCTGCTGCTCACGTTTAGCTTATTGCGCGGATCAAGCCCACAATAATCGTGGGTAGGCTGATGAACAGACTGGCAGTTCCAGCAATTTTTACATCCGCGCCAAAGGCAAAAATCAACGTTGGGATAATCAGTTCTCCGCCCGCAACCCCCAGAAAACTGCTGACCAGCCCAATCGCCAGACCGAACAGGATGGCTGCTACGATGCACCAAATGTTCTCGACAGGGACAAAGCCTGGTCCGCTCTGAGGGATAAAGGCTTCAATAATCAGTGCTGCACCAATCGTCAGCAGCAGCACCAGAATAGTTTGCTCTAACCGCCGCTCAGAGAGACGGCTGGCAAGCGATGCTCCGAAAAATGCCGCAAAGACCGCGCCCATAATCATCGTCAGAATAGGCACAGCTACCGCGCTCATCGCATCCAACGGCAGGGTATTAGCACGAATGACGAGCGAAGTCGTCACGGTAATCAAACTGACTGCCAGGTTCAGCGACACCGCCTGTTTTGCCGTATAACGCAGCGGACCTGCCAGGACCGGCAGACGGAACTCCGCCCCGCCCAGCCCGATTAAGCCACCGAGAATCGCAATTGGGACAGCAAAAGCGAATGCCAACCATGAACGATTAGGACGAGCCGTCTTTTCTTGCACTGTCATCATGTTTGTGCCGTTTCTGCGATGCTGTTTCTAACCGATAAACCAGCCAGAGGCCTGTAAATGCCAACGAAGTCATCACCAGTACCATAAAATTCGCATCATCATAGCGCCGTGCCTGCACCGCATCGTAAATTGCCAGCGGCAGGGTTTGAGTGCGTCCCGGAATATTGCCTGCAACCATCAGGGTTGCGCCAAACTCACCCAATGCGCGCGCTGCACTGAGAATTAACCCCGCCAGAATGCCACGCCGTGCCAGCGGCAAGGTGACATACCACCACACCTGCCATTCCGTCGCCCCATCCACCCGCGCTGCGTCTTCAACCTCGGGTTCGACTTCCTCGAAGGCTGCTCGTGCCGTCTGCACCATCAATGGCAGTCCGACGACCATCGACGCGAACGCTGCCGCCTGCCAGGTGAACAGCAGTTCAATCTTCAACTGCTCTACCAGAAAGCTGCCACGCCCCAGCACAAACAGCAGGTAATAACCGACGACAGTGGGCGGCAGTACCAGCGGCAGATAAATGGCCGTTTCGAGTAATAATTTGCCGCGAAACGAGACCCGCGCCAGCAGCAGCGCCAGCGCTAATCCGATGGTGAGGATACCTACGGTTGCTGTGCCGGTCACTTGCAGGGAGAGCCAGAAGGGTTGCCAGTTCATTCAATCGGCTCTTCTCCAGGCAGGATAAACCCATAGCGTCGCATGACTTCACGTCCGGCTTCGCTGTTCACAAACGCCGCAAACTGTCGCGCTTCCTCCTCGTGTTCGGTGCTGCCAATCACTGCTAAGACCTGATCCAGTGGATTGTGCAGTTCTGCCGGAAGCAAAACGTAGCGGCCCTCATCGCCTGCCGCAATACTTAATGACAGTGCGACGATGGCGACATCCACATTCCCGGTTTCGGCGTATTGCAGCGTCTGGGCAACATTTTCCCCAAGAATGAGCTTTGGCTGCACTGTTTCCCATAATCCAGCCGACTCTAACGCTTCGCGTGCCGCGACACCATAGGGCGCATGTTCAGGATTCGCAATCGCAATCCGGTTCACGCCTTCTTGCGTCAAATCGTCAATGCTAGCAAACATCAGTGAACTATTGGCACGTGTCCAGAGCGTCAAGCGTCCCTGCGCGTAGAGCGCGATGGTATCCGGGATGACCAGTCCGGCTTGTTCCAGATCATCAATGTAGGATCGATTGGCTGCTGCAAACACATCCACCGGTGCGCCCTGTTCAATCTGCTGCGTAAGCTGTCCGGTTGAGCCAAAGTTGAAGACGACTTCAATGCCGGTCTGCCCTGTAAACCGCACACCTAATTCCTGAAATGCAGGCGTCAAATCAGCCGCTCCCGCGACGGTGAGCGTCACAGCGGTGGGCGCGGTTGTTTCAGCAGTCAGTGTCGCAGTAGGTACTCTAACGCTGGCACAGGCGGTCAGCACAAGTACAGCAAGCATGAAAGCGATGATTAGGCGAGGCTTTATCAATCGAATCTCCTGCCTACAACCGACTGAGAAATTTCACCCGAATATGTCGAATGCTGGCAGAAGGCTGAGGCTCGTTCAGCCAGGCATGAAGACGCTTTTCACTGGTTTCCGTGAGCATGTATTCTGTTCGGGGCGGCGCATTTTCTGACACGACTTCATGCCCAACAATCCAGACCTGGCGTTCCAGACACTTCAATACTGCGTACATCTGGCGGGTGCTTAAATGCCACACCCGCCCGAGCTGGTGGGCACTGCGGAAGCATTCCAGCAGTTCACAGCCGTGCCGCGCTTGAACGGCCAGCAGTCCTAAAATCGTTTCATCGGGTTATAGGACGGACGAATTGGCACAAATGGCATAAATGGCCGCAGCGGCAGAACGGCAATTTTGTGCCAAAGTCGTCGCATGTAAGCAGCAGTTTGCCAGAAGTGCTGCAAAATCCGCCAATGCAAATCCGCGAAAAGTTGAAAATGTTGCAGTTGCAACTCGGTGATTCCTGCCACATTTCCCCTCGGACGTGATCCCGGATGCGAAATAGTAAGAATGATAAGAATGAGAATCGGTCGATTTTCTCACATTTTGCATCGGGGAGGGCGGCCCTCACCCCAGCCCTCTCCCGAACGCTCGCTGACGCTCGCTGAGAGAGGACGTTTCACATCCACATCTCCAAGATAGCACAAAATGGGGCGGTTAGGGTGACATTTTGTCTACTTTTGCGCCATAAAATCGGAGGGAATAGGAATTCCACCACAGAGACACCGAGGACACCGAGATCATACGGAGGGTGGGGATTGGGTGGGGGACGCCGAGGGATGTAATCCCTCGTCTATGGGAAGATCACCCCGATTTAGCATGGGCGGCCCGCTGGGTCGCCCGGACGAGGAGTCGCCGTTGAGTTGGTTTTCCCGTCAATTGCATTGCTCACCCTCCTGTTTCCCGTCTCACCCTGATTATACCTTGTCAACCTTTTATGTCCGGTTCGCAGTTCTCTCCTAACTTGATACCCTAATTTCACTTCAGGCGAGACCATCTTTCCGCTGGTATTGGTGGGCACTAATCAGGACGCCGCGAAGCTCGTCTGGGCGGAACACAATCCGGTCAAGGTGTCCCTGGTGATTCGTTCGGCTGGAGAGGAGTCAGCCGCTGCGGTCGTGCCGGTGAAGGAGGGCAGAATATCGCCCTGATACGAGCATGCGGGCAGAGCAGATGAAGATGTCGGAGCGAATGTCGAAGGCGGCAGGTGAAATTGCGCGGGAAATATAAACGGGATACACTACCCTCGTAGAAGCAGGGCGCTGCTTCTATGCTTGGAATAGACCGGTTTGGTGGGAACAGGATTAACCGATTATGTCTCCGCAACCCTTGAGCCGCCACCTGCTGCGTGTCTGGTTGGTTTTGCTGCTGGTTCTCGGTCTGGCGCTGCCTGCCCTGGGCGTGTCGGCACAGGCGGGATCGGTGGCTGCCGTGAATACGGGGCGGCTGAACGTCCGCACCGGGCCAGGCGTGCAATTCCCGGCGATCACCAGCCTGCCGCTGAATACCCAGGTGATTCTGATCGGACGCGCGCCAAGCAGCACGTGGGTCGAAGTGCAGATTCCTGATGGCCGGCGCGGCTGGGTGAATTCGATCCTGATTCGGACCTATGCGGATCTGTCGCTGCTGCCGATCACGTACAGCCCACCGCTGACTCCGTCGCCGGTCCTGGTGACTCCGCCGCCGGGCAGTGGGCAGCCTGGGCCGACGGTATATGTTGTGCGCGCGGGCGATACACTGAAGGACATCGCGGCGCGGTATGGGACGACGTGGCAAATTCTGGCGGCGGTCAACGGGCTGGTGAATCCGAACCGGATTTTTGCTGGGCAGCGATTGATCATTGCCTACTCGGTTCCGACCACGCCGGCTCCGAGCCAGCCGCCCCCGGGCAGCGGCGTGCATATCGTGCAGGCGGGCGAAACGCTGCAAACCATCGCCGCGCGATATGGGACGACGTGGCAGGCCATCGCTGCGGCGAACAGCCTATCAAACCCGAACCAGATTTTCGTAGGGCAGCGGTTGGTCATCCCGACGACGCCAGCGCAGCCGCGGTACTACACGGTGCAGCGGGGCGATACGCTGTTCAGCATCGCCACACGCTACGGCGTGACGATCCAGGCGCTGAGCGTTGCGAACAGCCTGTCGAACCCGAACCAGATTTTTGTGGGGCAGCGGTTGGTGATTCCATAGCCCCCGATGTTCGGTAATCCCTACAGTGGGTCGTAGAGGCGGACTCAGGGCGTCTTCGTCACATGTCCGCCCGCCCACAGACGATCTTGTCTGTCAAACCTCATGAGGGTTCTTCCAGCGGCCGGGCGAGCGCCTCGCGCCACAGGTCGAGCGCCGGGCGAGCTGCGCCGCCTTCGTCATAGAGGCCGGTATCCCGCCAGGCGATGGTCAGGTCTTCCTGGCCGCCGATGGCTTCCCACAGGCGATCATAATCCCGCAGGACGAAGTTGACCACGAAGAGAAAGCGGTATTCCTGGGCGGCATCCAGAAGGGCGGCGACGTAGTCAGCCTGCTTCTGGACATCCGAGGTCATTTCCACACGGGTACTGCCGACCATGATGTGAAAAGTCTGGGCCGGATAGCCGGTCTCGGTGACGGCGATAGGCTTGTCGGTCAAGGCGGCCAACTGATCGAACATGTCGTCGGGCAGCGGCCCGGTCATGTAGCGAGTCATGTAGGGATAGATCGACAGGCCCAGCACATCGGTATAGGGCAATACATCGGCCAGGGCGCGCATCTGGTCAGCGTGATCGACGTCGGTATAACCTTGCAGGCGGTCAAGGCCGGTCACAGAGATCATCAGCGTCAGATCGGGATAGGCCTGTTTGAGCGCCGCGTACATCTGGCGGTGGAGGGTCATGTAGCTGTCCCAGAGGTCGGGGCGCAGCTTCATCAGCAGGTTGACTTCGATGCCGAACAGGAAGGTATCGGGCTGGAAGTAGTTGATGATGTCCTGGCAGTAACGGAGGAAGGCGGTGTAGACATCAGGGTGGTCGAAAGTATAGCTGTCCCAGGGGGCAGGCAGGGGCATGTCGTCAGCCTCGCCGCGATAGGCAGCCAGACCATCGCGCAGGAAGTTGATCGGCGTCACGGTCACCATCAGTTCGTGATTGGCGGGGGTCAGCACGCGACGGTAGGACCAATCATCCTGAATCTGTTTGGAATAAGGCGCGCCCGCCAGCGCTTCCGGCCAGGGAACGCCGTTATCGAAGTGCTGTACGATCAGGTCGGCATCTTCGCGGATGCGATCGTAGGTGTAGTGCACCGCCTCGGCGCTGATTTCGTAGGGAAAGGGGGTGAATCCCAGCCGGAAGGGACGGTCTGGCGCATCCTGGGGAAGGGTGATGCCCACAGGCAGCAGAACGATAACGAGCAGCAAGCCTAAGAGACGGCGCATGGGTTTAGCCTCCATCTGAACTCCGGAAAACCATACAACGGTTTGTTCCTTCACGCCAGAATAGGCCGACTGCCTGTTGCCCATACCGCTGTGTGCTTGCCCATCCGCTTTCGACATGGTTATAATCAAAGGATGTTCTCATCCACGTCGGGAGGAATCCGGATATGCAGCAGGGGACCGACAGCTTTCGTCTGGTCGTCCGCCGAGGGCCATCGCCTAATCAGACCTATGATCTGAATAAAGACATCATCACCATCGGGCGCGACATCACCAACGACATCACTATCAATGATCCCGAAGTGAGCCGCCATCACCTGCGGTTTACGCGCGGCATGGGTGGCTTCACGATTGAAGACCTCGGATCGACCAATGGGACATTCGTTAACGGCCAGCGCCTGACCGGCGCGAAACCCCTGCAAAACGGCGATATGATTGGCCTGGGTGAGACGGTAACGCTGAACTACGAGATGGTGCGCGGCGCAGTCTCGGCGCGGCCTGATCTGATGGCGACGGCGGCTTCACCCGTCCCGCGTGATCCGGGTCAACCGGCGCCAGCCGTTCCCGGAGTCCAGCAGCCCTACAGCCCGTATGCCCAACCGCAAGGGCAGCCACAGGGTTACAGCCCGGCTCCGCCGCCGGCGGCTCCGGTGGGCTATGAGTATGATCCGTATGCCGTCCGCGAAGAGGAACCGCGCAGCAACACGCGCTGGATCATTATCGGCTGCGCGGCGCTGAGTTTCTTCTGCTGTTGCAGCACGATCGCCGGGGTACTGGTGATCGATACCCTGAACCTGTGGTGCCGCATCCCGGTGCTATATCCGATCCTGAACACGCTGGGTTTCTACGCGGCCAACTGTCAGTAGCGCCGCAATATCGCTCATGGGCTTTTGTTTACACTGAGTCGTTTGTCTTTTGGAGAGAAGCACTTAAACCACCTCAAAAGCCTTACCCCCTCTTCATGTGATAGAGAGGGGGCGTAAGCGGTCAGAGGGGCGCGATCCGCCGCCAAAAGCTGAGACCAGGCAGCTGCCCTTGAGCAGTGCCCGTCTCTTCCGAACGCGGAGTACCGCCGGGAGGAAGGGAAAAGGCGCGAGAAGGTCAGTTGTGCTTGGGAATGACGGGTTTGTTCTGGAGAATGCCCTCGATACGTTCGTTGATTTCGGGTGTGATGACCACATCCAGCGCCTTGAGGTTCTCATCGACCTGGGTCGGTTTGGTGGCGCCGGTAATGGCGCTGGCGACCAGGGGGTTCTTGAGCGTCCAGGCGATGGCGAGCGCGGCCGAGGTCGTGCCGATCTCGTGGGCGAGGGCGCTGATGGCGCGGGCTTTGACGAGCTTGTCCTCGGTCAGGTGATCCTTAAACCAGTCCACGGTTTCGTAGCGGCTGCCGGCGGGGATGCCGTCGTTGTATTTGCCAGTGAGGATGCCCTGCGCCAGCGGACTCCAGACGACCATGCTGAGGCCGTGATTGGCGAGGGCGGACTCCAAGCCACCTTCGACGAAGCCGCGATCGAGCATATTGTACTCCGGCTGTTCGACGACGGGGGCGACGGCGTTGATCTGGCGGGCAGTGGCGACGCCATCATTGATGTTGGCGGCGTTCCACATGCTCGTGCCCCAGTAGAGGATTTTGCCCTGGTGGATGAGGTCGTCGAGGGTTCGGACGGTTTCTTCAAGCGGGGTCTCGTCGTCGAAGCGGTGGCAAAAGAAGATGTCGATGTAATCGGTGCCGAAGCGCTTGAGTGACTTATGCACCGATTCAGTCAGATGCTTGCGGGAGAGGCCACGGTCGTTGACGTTGTCGCTCATCGGCCAGTAGGCTTTGGTGCTGATGACCAGATCGCTGCGCTTGTAGCTCCGAATGACGCGGCCGACGACTTCTTCGGCGCGGCCGCGAGCGTAAATATCGGCGACATCGATGAAGTTGATGCCGCTTTCGATGGCCTTGCGGATGCAATCGGCGGCGTGTTCTTCCTGGAGGCGGTCACTGCCGTAGGTGAGCCAGGCGCCGAGAGAAATGGCGCTGACCTTCAAGCCGGATTTGCCTAATCGTCGGTACTGCATCGCCTGGGTATCCTTTCATGAAGAGGTTGGATCATCGTGAGGCCGATTATTTTAATCCGACCGGGGCAGTGTGTCCATCGGGGTGGATAAGTTGTATTAGCTAATAAGTTATGGGGGGGGATAGAGAAAGGCGGCGCTGCAAGGATCGCACAAGCCTATATCAGGACACTGCATCCAGATTTGAGCAGAATGAACCAACCTCCTGCGCAACCAATTGGTGAACAGCGTGTTAGTGTTTACTTTTGCACTATAGCCAAAATCAAAAAATGGTTGTATCTTGTTCGTATTGACATTCCCGTAGCCGGGGGATACAATGCTCCCAAGTTGAGGGCCTATAGCTCAGTTGGGAGAGCGCTTCAATGGCATTGAAGAGGTCAAGGGTTCGAGTCCCTTTAGGTCCACACGCAGTCTCCCTTTGACCCCTGAAACGCTTTTTGAGTGAATTCCCTGGTGGTAAAGATTTTATCCGCGAGGGGATTTTTTATTTCCATGTAAAGTCCCGCCGGGTTGTCCGGTCGGGGAAGCGAGAAAGGGACCTGCTGTGGCGAAGTCGAAGCGTAACCCCCTGGAGAACCTGGGTTCCCGGCTGCGAGGACTGCTTGAAGAAGTGGAGCGCCTGCTCAACCCGCAACAGTCGAAACGTGCCCGCGTGCCCGTTCCGGTGCGCGTGCGACCGGAACCGCGCCGTTCTCCTTACGGGCGTTACGGGCGCTGAGGCTGCGACGCCGCGTTTTTTGGCCAAATTGATCTAACCGAATGTTCGGCGCGTCCGGTCGTTTGGACCTGGCGTGTGTCATCTGTGGGAAAATGAAACGGGGGCGGTCTGGAACTTCCAGGCCGCCCCTGAGCGTTTGATGCGATGAGATTCCTTACTCGACGATCACCGCTGTGCCGCTGGCGCTGACCATCAACATACTGCCCTGACCGACCGTCTCGTAATCCAGATCAATTCCGATGATGGCATTGGCGCCCATCTGCCGGGCCTGTTCGGTCATCTCTTCGAGGGCGATGCGCTTGGCTTCGACCAAGGACTGCTCATAGGCTGAGGCGCGTCCACCGACAATATCGGTGATGCTCGCCATGAAGTCGCGGATGATGTTCGCGCCCATAATGGTCTCGCCGGTGACGACGCCGAGGTACTTGCTGATCTTCATCCCATCGAGCGTGCTGGTGGTGGTCATCAACATGGTTCGTTCTCCTTGGGGTTCGTGACTCGATACCTGCCTATATGAATACGGCCAATCACGCCACAAAGTTGCCCAAAACAGATTAACCATGCTTAAAAGACGACGCGAACCCCCCGCGATGGGGGGGCGGCTTTAGCAGCTTCCCTGCGTCCGCACAAAATCGGCACTGACCCAGCCCTGGGTATCCTTCCAGATGATGCGATACCAACCGGTGGTCTTCTCGGTGACAGTCCAGGTGGTATTGTAGGGCAGCCGCGTGAGGATTTTGCTGGTGGTATTGGACTCTTCGCGCAGGCGGACGATCTTGGTGGTCGTCACCTTGCAGGCATTCAGCACGGTGGTGGGGCCCGTTGGAGCGGCTGGGGTTCCGGCTACAGGGGTGCCAGTGACAGGTGTGCCGACCGCGGCTGCCGGGGCAGAGACTGCCGGGGCGCTGTTGGTCAACAGTACCGTTCCCGCCGTGGAGACCGAGCCGCAGACATAGCCGCCGTCGCTGGTGGCGGTGAGCTGCACCAGTTGGCGCGGCGACTGGTTGGCGTCCAAGAAGAACATCGGGCCAGTGCCCTGCAAGCAGACCTTGATGGCGTTATTGAAGACGGTCTGGGTCGCCCCAGAAGCCTGGATCGCAAAGACATCGACGGCCTGGGTGATGCCGAGGTTGATGGCCTGCTGGTTGCCGATCTGGGCGGAATTGACCAGGTAGGTTCCGTTCTGTACCAGGAATTTGCAGTAGACGCCGCCGCTGCTGACTGTTCCGAAGGGGATTTCGTAGCGGACAATGGGCGTGGTCTGCCCGCTCAGGTCGGCGCAGAAGGGCAAATTGTTGGGATTGGTTGTCTGGGCGAAAACGCCGTTGATGAGGGTCATCAGCAGGCCAATCGTCACCAGCGCCAGGAGAATCTTTTTCATGGTATCACTCCCATCACACAGCCTGACCGGGATTATAGGCCGCGCGATGCCACCCGGCAAGTTGGGGGCGGGCAGAATGCGGTACACTGGAAGCATTGCGAAAGCGCTCAGGAGAAAACCCAATGTCTGACTCTATCGCTCGCTGGCAGGGACGCAGCCCCGATAAAGACGCGCTGCGCCAGCAGGTCTGGACGCAGCTTGAAAACCAGCAGGCCAACATCGGGCCCGTCCGCAGCCATATCCCCAACTTCATCGGCGCGGAGCAGGCGGCTGAACGGCTGGCCGGGCTGCCGATCTGGACGCGGGCGGCGGTGGTCAAGTCCAACCCGGACGCGGCCCAGAGTCCGCTGCGGCTGCGGGCGCTGCAAGATGGCAAGCGCCTGTACATGCCGATCCCGGAGCTAAAGGAAAACCTGCCCTTTGTGCTGCTCGATCCGGCGGAGCTTGCACGGCGCGGTATTGCGTTCGAGGAAGTTGCTGGGCATCGGGGCGCGGTGCAGCATGGCCGCAAAGTCCGTTTCGATGAGATGGAGCCGCTCGATCTGGTGGTGACGGGCTGCGTGGCGGTGACGCGGCGGGGTGGACGCACTGGCAAGGGGGCGGGCTTCGCCGATATCGAACTGGGCATCATGGGAGCGCTGGGGCTGGTCAGGCCGCAGACACCCGTCCTGACGACTGTGCATCCGCTCCAGGTGTTCGATGACGAGCGGCTGGTGATGCTGGGGCATGATTGGCCGCTGGATTGGATCATCACGCCCGACGAGGTGATCGAGACGCATACGCCCTATCCGCGCCCGGCGGGCATCCTCTGGGACAAGGTGCAGCCGGATCAGTTCCGGGATATTCCTTTCCTGGCCTCGCTGCGGGATTCGCTGGGCTGATGTGCTGGAGGAACGAATTCAAGTGCGCATGATTCTTGCATGGACGACCCGCCGGGTCCGCCCCTGCGATGATTCGTCATTGATTTGAGCGACCTGTCCATGCATATCGTTCACGTCACCCCGTACTATGCGCCGGCCTATGCCTACGGCGGCGTGACCCGCTCGGTCGAAGGCATGGCACGGGCGCTGACCCGGCGCGGTCATCACGTCAGCGTGCTGACTACCGATGCGCTCGACCGCGACTTGGCTTATGCTGGGCCGCTGGACGAGACGCTGGATGGTGTAGCGGTGCGGCGGGTGCGGAACATCTCGTTGGGGGTGCGGGCGCGGCTGAATCTCTCCACGCCGTTGAGACTGCGGGGTCTGGCGGAGGAAGTCATCCCGCAGGCCGACATCGTGCATGTCCATGAGTTCCGCACCGTAGAGAACCTGCTGGTCACGCCACTGGCGGCGCGGTTGGGCAAACCGCTGATCCTCTCCCCGCATGGAACACTGGCGCTGAGCACCGGGCGGAGCGGCCTCAAACGCGCCTGGGATGCTCTGCTCAGTCCGGCGATGGCGCGGCGCTTCCGCGGCGTCGTCAGCCTGTCCGCCGCCGAGCAAGCCGACGCTCAGGCGCTCTGGAAAGGGTTTGGCGCGGCGGCGGAGTTCAGCATCATCCCTAACGGCGTCGATCCTGCGGAGTACGCCGATCTGCCGGGGCGCGAGGCCTTCCGCCAGCGTTACGGTCTGGGGGGTGGGCCGGTCTGCCTGTTCATGGCGCGGCTGCATCCCCGCAAGGGGGTCGAACCGCTCATCCGCGCTTTTCAGCAGGCAGACGTGCCGGGGGCATGGCTGGTCATCGCCGGGCCGGATGAGGGTTTGCTGACGCATCTGCGCGAGCTGGCGGGTGAGCAGGTGGTTTTCACCGGATTCCTGAGCGGCGCTGAACGGCTGGCGGCGCTCGCCGCCGCGGATGTGCTGGCGCTGCCGGCTGTGGGTGAAGGTCTGCCGATGGGCGTGCTGGAGGCGATGGCTGCCGGACTGCCGGTGCTGATCTCGCCCGGCTGCAATCTGCCAGAAGTGGCTCCGGCGGGCGCGGGGCTGGAGGTCGAGCCGACGGTTGAACGGCTGGCTGAGGCGCTGCGAGCGCTGCTGAGCGATCCGGCCCGGCGGGCGGGGATGGGCGCGGCGGCGCGGCGGCTGGTCGAAACGCGGTTCACCTGGGATGCTGTGGCCAGGCAGCTTGAAGCTGTGTACCAGAACTTAATGCGTTCTCCGAAAAAGGATTGAACCGATGACTGTGGATGCCGTTGTGGCTGCGCTGTTGATCTTCGGGCTGCGTGTCTTCAACAATGCTATCAGCACTATCCGCGTGGTGCTGATTACACGAGATAAGCGTTTCTGGTCGGCGGTGCTGGGATTCATCGAGGCGCTGACGTTCGCCGTGGTCATCGCCAACGTGGTCAAAGACCTGTCCAACGTCCTGAACATGCTGGCCTACTGCGGCGGCTATGCTATTGGCGGTTACGTCGGGATGGCGCTGGAAGCTCGCTTCGTGACCAGCTATGTGGTGGCCCTCATCATCGCCAGGACGCACGGGCACGAGATTGCGCTGGCGCTGCGCGGCATCGGCTTCGGTGTGACCGAAACCCAGGGCGAAGGCCGCGACGGTCAGGTGACAATCCTGCGGAGCGTCACCGCCCGGCGGGATGTGCCCAGGCTCAGCGAGGCCGTCTACGCGATTCAGCCAGATGCTTTCATCTCCATCGTGGAGGCCAAACGCATCCAGCATGGCTGGCTGCCTTCGGATCACATGGGCAGCCCGGTCTGAGTGTTGGCTGGACAACACTTCGGGGAAAGCAGCTTTGCTATACTCGTCGATCATCCGCGATGGTGAGGAATCTACTATGCGTATGGTTAAAGCTGTTGGGACTGCTGTGTTGATTATGGTTCTGGGCGTGAGTGTAGTTTCGGTACACGCCCAGCGCGGCGACTGTCCTGATCCGTTCGCGGGCGGGCTGCTGCGCTTCAGCACCGGCGTGTGGCCGAAGACGGATTTCTGCCAGCACAGCGTCTCCTACGAAGACATCCGCTCTGGCGGCCCCCCTCCCAATGGCATCCCACCGGTGGGGTTCCCGGAACAGCCGCACCTGAATATGCCCGCCCTGCCCGACCCGACCTTTGAACCCATCGCCAGCGCCTCTGGTTGGCTTCAGCCGCAGTCCCCGGTGATCGCGCTGAGCGTGGATGGAGACAGCCGCGCCTATCCGCTGGCGATTCTGATCTGGCACGAGATCGTCAACGATAGGGTGGGGGATGTGCCGGTGGCAGTGACGTTCTGCCCGCTATGCAACAGCTCGATAGTCTTCGACCGCCGGGTGGATGGGGAGACGCTCTTCTTCGGCACGACCGGGAACCTGCGGAACAGCGATCTGGTGATGTGGGATGACCTGACCCAGAGCTGGTGGCAGCAGTTCACCGGCGAGGCCATCGTCGGCAGCTACACGGGGTTCCGGCTGACGATGCTGCCGTCCCAGGTGGTCGGCTTCGGGCAGTTCGCGGCGCAGTATCCTGATGGGCAGGTACTGAGCCGTGAGACGGGAACCGAGCGCTCGTATGGTCGTAATCCCTATGCTTTCTACGATACCTCCAGCGATCCCTTTCTGTTCGAGGGCAGCATCGATACGCGACTGCCCGCGACCTCGCATGTGCTGGGTGGGATCGTCAATGGTCAGGCGGTGGCCTACCCGTTCAGCGTGCTGAAAGAAGCCGTCGTTATCAACGATACGGTCGGAGAGCAGGCCGTCGTCGCATTCTGGCAGGCCGGAGTCGTCAGCGCGCTGGACGCGCCCAGCATTGACCAGTCCCGCGACATCGGTACTGCTGCCCTGTTCAAAGCGGAAGTAGACGGGCAAACCCTGGTCTTTGAGGCGGCGGACGAAGGAACCATCCGCGATACAATGACGGGATCGACCTGGAATGCCTTCGGCACCGCCATCAGCGGCAGTCTGGAAGGATCACAGCTTCAGCAGATCATCGCCGCGCCGCATTTCTGGTTTGCGTGGGCTGCTTTCCAGCCAGAGACGCTGATCTACGGGCGTTAAGCTGACGATTGGTCTACGGCGATTCACAAACCGGTCCGCCGTTCACTATAATGGATTCATCACGAACGCAGTGTGTTGGGGCGGAATGCAGACCGGGATGACGGGGTTATTTCCTGATTGAGTCAACGCTCGGTTATGCTGATGTGAACCGCCCCGCATCCGTAAGGCAGTGGCAGGAGGTTTGTGTGATGGTACGAACACTTTTGTTGTGGATCGCTGTGATGGTCGGTATGGGGCTGCTGAACGCCCCGGCCCCCGCGTTGGCCCAGGGGCCGACCTGGACGGGCGAATACTATAACAACTCGTTCCTCCAGGGGGATGTCACGCTGACACGCGCGGACGCGGCTATCTCCTTCAACTGGGGCGGTGGATCGCCAGCCTCGAACATTAACTCGGACGGGTTCTCGGTGCGCTGGACGGCGCTGGCTGGTTTCAGCGCGGGGACATACCGGTTCTGGGCGCTAGCCGATGACAACATCCGCATCACTTTGAATGATGCTTATACCCCGATCCTGGACACCTTCGGCCAAAACCAGATGGGCCAGATCGTCTCGGTGGATGTCACCAT
>CAZKXW010000061.1:12263-29427 GCA_964556745.1 uncultured Anaerolineaceae bacterium | reverse complement strand
TAATATTGAGTGACTGCGGCCCATTTCGCTCATTTGTGTCATCCTTCGAGAGCACAACCTTTTGTACCAACAATTTGGATGTTATCGGCAACCTCAGCAAACGCGCCACCAACTTTTATGATTTGGTCAGGGGCTATCTTTCGCTAAAAGAATACACGACCAGCTTCACAGGTTATGAAACCGTAACAGAGCGCTGGTTTTCGCTGCAACCATATACGCTTGTGCTGGCAGTTATCGCCCCGATTTTCATGTATTTGCGCCAGCATCGCCCGCTTGATGCGCGTCTTAAAACTGTTCTCGGCCTGGTGTCCCTGATTGTGATTATGCTGTTCTTGAGTATCTTTTCGCCCACCACTCTCAGTACCCATCATCTTCTTATTATTTACCCATTCCCACACATCCTTATCGCATATGCTGCCGTGGTCGTTTGGGATAAGGTCGGCACATTGAATCGGAATCATCAAGCGCGGTCTGTACCTGACGTTGCAACAAGGCGATCATCAACTGCGCAGAGTCTGGTCGGCTTGTTGGTCGTGTGTACAGTAGTCAGCAATCTAATCATTACTATGCATAACCACTATGTCCTTGACGCAACAGGCGGCGCTGGCATGTGGTCTCATGCCATTTATGAACTGAGTGATTATCTGGAAACTGAAAACCAAAATGTCGCCTGTATGGATTGGGGCTTGTGTTACAATCTGCTGGTGTTGTCACAAGGCAGACTCAAGGCAACCGACCAGTGGTCGCAATTCGTTTATTCGAACGCCAACCAAGAACATATGGAGGCGCTGCTAAAAGCGATAAGCCTCTTTGTATTCCATAGCCCGCGCTATACGGGGATGTTCACAATTACTGAAGAGGATTATCCGCGCCAGATGTTCTTTAAGACTGTCGAAGCACTCAATTTAGACGTTGAGCTGGCAAAAACCATTCATCAGGGCAATGGAGAGCCGCTGTTTGAAATTTATCGCGTCAATTCATAAGCTGATCAGCCCAATCGATTGGACGATAGGGACTGTTGAGGCTGCAGAAAGTTGGCAGCCGTACTTCATAATTGCGGCACATGTGACATCGCGGACTCGATCCTCTGTCCAGACGCTGATCTGGCTCCTGAGTATATGCGACCGACTTGATACCAGCCACGAACTTTGTGGGTATCGGGCAGCCGCACACCGAAGTTTATAGAAAAACTGGTTAGATCGAGCCTAACGCTCCTCACCCCCAAGCGCCTTGTTGTTCTGGGCGATTCAGCACGGGGGGCGACCCAGCGGGTGGCCCCGACGATGCGTCGCCTTTGATGTGGTTTTCCCATAAGAAGACGCGATGTGCTGGCCAGCGGCGCGGCGGCAGGTCGCGACTCCGTTCGGGATACCGATCCATGAGGCACTGACGTTGATCCGGTCGGCGAATGAAGCGCTGGCGGCGTGGACGAAAACCAACCGCTGAAAGTGCGGCCATTCGCCCGTATACTGGTGCGATTGACGGATGGAAACTCTCAGGATGGGATTCTATGCGACTAGGCATTATCGGTCTGCCGAACAGCGGCAAAACGACGATCTTCAACGCGCTCACCCGGCAGAATCTGCCGACAGGCGCGGCGACCAGCGGGCAATTCGAGGTGCATACGGCAGTGGTAAATGTGCCGGATGCGCGGGTAGACCGGCTCAAGGCGATGTACAACCCGCGTAAGACGATCTATGCCACGGTGACGTATGCTGACATCGGCGGGCTGGACAAAGGGATCAGCGAAGGTGGGCTGAAAGGCCAATTCCGCAACGAACTGGCACAAGCGGACGGGTTCGTGCATGTCGTCCGCGCCTTCGAGGACCCGACTGTGCCGCATCCCTACGTCGATGTCGATCCGCAGCGCGACGTGGAGATCATCGACAGCGAATTCCTGCTGTCCGATCTGGTGACGGTCGAGAAGCGGGTCGAACGGCTCCAGGCGGATCTGCGGGTGCGGGGCAAGATGGTCGATAAGGCTGTGCCCGCCGAACTGGAATTGATGGAACGGTTCAAAGCGCACCTGGAAGCCGAACGGCCGCTGTTTGAACTGGAGATCACGCCTGAGCAGGAGAAATCCATTCGCGGCTACGGCTTCCTGACCATCAAGCCAGTGCTGGTGGTGCTCAACCAGGGCGACGAGGCCAAAGATGTGAACAGCCTGCTCCAGTACAACCGGGCGGGCAGCCGGGTGGTCAGCTTGCAGGGGAAGATCGAAGCGGAACTGGCGCAGCTCCCAGCGGATGACGCGGCCCTGTTCATGCAGGAGTACGGCATCACCGAACTGAGCGCGGCCCGCGTCATCAGCCTGTCGTATGACCTGCTGGCGATCCAGTCGTTCTTCACAGTGGGCGAAGATGAAGTCCGCGCCTGGAGCGTCGCCATTGGGGCGACCGCGCCGGAAGCCGCCGGAGCGATTCACAGCGATTTGCAGAAGGGTTTCATCCGCGCCGAAGTGATGGCCTATGACGATCTGATCGCCGCCGGGAGCGAAGCCGCATTAAAGTCCATCGGCAAGTTCCGGCTGGAAGGCAAAGAGTACATCGTCAAGGACGGCGATATCGTGCATATCCGGCATAACGCCTGATGACTCGCAATCTGTTCATTGCCGCTGGAATCTTCCACCCGGAGTCGGGGGGGCCGGCCACGTACCTCTACGAAATTCTGCCGGAGCTTCAGCGGCGCGGCTGGGAGGTTCGTGCCGTCACCTATGGCGCGGGGGATACGGCGGCCTATCCCTATGCTCTGACGCGGATTCCCCGGCGGGCGCTGCCGCTGCGGCTGGCGCATTATGGGGCGGCGGCGTTCCCGCTGCTGCGCTGGGCAGATGTGGTCTATGTGCATACACTCGACCTGCCGCTGATCGGCGGGCGTGCCCCGCGCATCGTCAAAATCGTGGGCGACCAGGCCTGGGAACGAGCCATCCGCAAAGGCTGGATTCCCCCGACTGAAGACATTGACGCATTCCAGACTCGACCGGCCAGCGGCATCGTCGCGGCGCAGCAGGCGGCGCGATCCCGGCAGGTGCGGGCGATGCAGGGCGTGGTTGTGCCGAGCGCGTATCTTAAGCGAATGGTAGTGGGCTGGGGCGTGCCAGAAGAGCGGGTGCAGGTCATCTACAACGCGCTGCCGCCGGAGCCAAGCGGGGCGGCCGCAGAGACGCCGCTGCTGTCGCTTTCGCAGTCCGAGGCGCGGGCGCAGCTGAATCTGCCGGATGTACCCACCGTGGTGACGGCTGCGCGGCTGACCCCGTGGAAAGGCGTCGATCACCTGATCGCGGCGCTGCGGCAGGTTCCCGATGTGCATCTGCTGGTGGCCGGGGAGGGCGAGACTCGTCCCGATCTGGAGCGTCAGGTCGCACAAGCCGGTCTGACCAGGCGAGTGCATTTTTTGGGGCGGATCAACCGGAGGCGGCTGGCGCTGTACTTCCGCGCAGCAGATTATCTGGCGCTGTATTCTGGCTACGAGGGCTTATCCCACACGCTGCTGGAGGCGCTCCAGGCGGGGACGCCGGTCATCGCCAGCGACAAAGGTGGCAACCCGGAAGTTGTCCAGCATGGGGTCAACGGGCTGCTGGTTCCCTACGTGAATGTGGAGGCGCTGGCGGCGGCACTGGCCGAGGCATTCCGGCCGGGGACGCGGACGCGATTGGCAGCCAGCCACGCCATCGGCATGGAGCGATTTTCATTCAGCGGGATGGTGGAAGCGACTGACGCGCTGCTGCGCGCCTATGTGGGTGGGTAAACTAACGACGTGGGCGGCGCTCGCGCCAGTCTTCGGCGTTGATCATCGATTCGAGGGCGTCAATCTCGTCAGACATGAAACCGCGGCGGTAGAAGGCGCGGTGCGCGGGGCGGTTGGCGCGGCGCGAACCCGGCAGGACATTGACTAACCAGCGCAGCCCCAGGGCAAAGATGATGACGGTGATGAAACGCACGATAGGCTCCCATTCAAACCATTCACAAACCCATTATCATGAATTCCGCGTCTGAGCAGTCCCCCGATAACTGGGTGAATCCCGAACAGGATGGCCTGCGCGTTCCGCTGGGCGGCGCGTCCATCCGCTGGGCAGCGCTGGTGTACGCCGGGAGCGTGCTGGTGTGGCTGAACCTGGAAGATACGCGGATGTGGCCAGTGGCGCTGCTGGGCTGGGGCGGGGCGCTGCTGCTGGCGGCAAGGATGACAACTCGGCACATAGGCGGGGCGGTGCTCAACCGGAGCAGGGCGCTGCTGGCCATGGCCGTGCTGGGCGCGGGGGTTGGGCTGGGCAGCAGTCTGATCTGCGCCGGGCTGATGTTCTTCAAGAACGCGCTGCATGCCCATCTCTTCCTGGACTTTCCGCCGCTGATGCTGCTGGCGATGATCCAGCGGGGGCCAGGCTGGGCCGCAGCCGGGGCTCTGCTGGGGGCAAGCGTGGCGCTGCTGTGGATGGCACGGCGAGGCTGAGGGACCGTATTCGCCAGACATTTAGGTTGTTTTAATGTGGAGAGGGTATCGTTGCGGGGTGATCTGTGCCGATGCATATTTGCTCAGGAGCTGTTATGTCCAAGCGTGTCCTTTTCGCAGCGGAATGGACGATTCTGACCACCATCGGTATTGTGATTGGAACCTATGTGGGCGCAGATCAGGTGGGTATTGTTCAGGGTATCCTAGGGGATATCCTGTTGGGGCTGATTGTGGGGGTGGCGCAGACGGCTGTGCTTGCGCGACATTTCCCGACACATTCCCGGACACTGATTTGGTGGATAGCTGCCTGCACCGCAGCCTTCAGCCTCGGCGCAATCCTTGGGCGGCGTGCTGCTCCGTTCCTGCTGAATTATGGGACTCTGGCTGCCACTATCGGTTTCGGCCTCACGATGGGGGTGAGCCATGGTGTACTTCAGTGGCTTTTCCTTCGCCGAAGCCCGGTTTTTGGAGAGCGGGCGATCCGGTGGATTGCAGTAGGTTTTGCCGCGTGGTTCCTGGGCGAATTGATGGGGACTGGGTTCGGTCTGATTCAGTGGCAGTTCTGGCTGTCGATTCCTACCGGACTGGCGATTGGCCTGGTCATGGGGATTGGCTGGGTTACGCTCATGGGTGTCTACAACAAGGCTACCCCATAGGCAGCGCCTTGGCAGCTCAATGAACCAGAACGAAAGCCTGCTGTTCAAGAAATGGCTGCGCGAGCAGTTCATCCGGTTGGTAAATGTGCAGCGCTGCACCCTGGGGCAGTTGTCACTGACAGGCGCGGGCGTCCGCGAGGTCGATCTGGTCGTGACGACGTGGGGCGGCAATGTGCTGCATGTCCATCTGATCGATGAGCCGATCAAACCTAACCGGGTGCGGAAACTCGTCGAGACTTCGACAGAGAGCGGCATTCCGGTGCTGTTCCTGTTGGATGCTGCTCTGCTCCCGAAGCAGGGGGAACGGATTCAGGGTGAACCCTGGTATGTGCCGTTCCAGGCATTGGTGAATGACCGCGCTTATACCTACTGCGCCGATCCTGCTGCTCCCCGAATCGTGCCCGTGCAGTTCAAGCCAATCTCACGGCAGGAGTACCAGACGGTCTACGGCGCGCCAATTGCAATCACCCAGGTGCGGCACTTCCGGGCAACCGTCAAGCACAGCGCCCTGAAAGGGTTCTGGCTGCTGGTTGATCTGGAGAGTGAAGCGGCGACCAGCACACCGCCAATCCGCAACACCGACTACAGCGGCTACCAGTACAGCGGGCCGCGCTTCGATTATGCCGGAATGCCCCAGTGGGAGCGTCCAGCACACCAGCGGCCTCAAGAGACGGTTCCACCCGTCAAGACGCGGTTGGATATCTGCTACGAGATGCTGGGGGTGGAACGCAGCGCCAGCCGCGAAGAGGTCAAGGCGGCTTTTCGCCGGCTGGCTTTTGAGGTGCATCCTGACGTGAGCGAACTACCGAAAGAAGAAGCCGAACTGCGCTTCAAACGCCTCAGCGAAGCCTACGAGGTTATCAAAGCCGCTCAAAAGTGGACGTGACGTTCAAGGTTTCTTTGCGGCCAGGATGCGGTCGAACTCCTTGATCCAGCGTTGGGCATCGGCGCGGCGGCGTGTATCGGACGGGGCGAAGTGTTCCAGCGCCACCTCCATCAGCCGCCGGGCGACGGCCGAGTCCTTCTTGCGGTGGTAGACCAGCGCCAGGTAGTAAAGCGTTTCCGGTCGGTTGGGGTCAGCGCGGTAGGCATCGGCGAAGTGCGCCTGGGCTTCCTCCAGGTTGCCGCTCTTGTAGGCGATGACGCCGCGGCCATAGTGCGCCAGCATTTCCCCAGGATTCAGTTTGAGCGCCTGCTCGAAGTCGGACAGCGCCTTATCGGGCACATCATCTTCCAGATAGAAGAATCCCCGCGCCGCGTAGTACTCCGCCCGTGAAGGCAGCAGGGCGATGGCATCGCTCATGTGGTTGATGGCCGGGTCGAATCGGCCTTTGCGGTAGGCGTCCAGCGCAAGCTGATAATGCTCGTCGGCCTCATAGCGGCTTAATCCTATGCGCTGCGTAAAACGTGACATACCCGAAACTTTCCTGAGAAATTCATGAGAAACCTTTTTACTTATTTAGGAAATCTCATGATAGTCTCATTCTGACGCTCTGCCTACTCAGATTGTACTCACATGGGGAACGTATAGTAAGCTCTAGGTCGAGCAAGTCGAGGGGGATATAGACAATGGAAGGCAGAAGTTTCCGTGGGGAAAGCGGCCTTCGCATTCCTGGGCAGCGAAACGACCGTGGAGTGCTTCCCGCCAGTTTATATTCTGAACTCACCCTCTCCGCGCCGATCATCATTTCCGACAACGACCCACAAATCAGCCGCCTTTTCGAACACATCCTCCGTCGTCGGAGTCTGACCACGCTGGTTGTTTCCGACCCGTCAGAAGTGACCCGGCTGTCCCTGAACCGCGCGATTTCGCTGGTCATCTCCGACCTGATGAAGCCGCGCATAAACGGGTTGGATATCCTCCAGGCCCTGCGGGGCCACTGGCTGACGGCGCATATCCCCTTCATGATGGTGACGGCCACGGCCACAGTAGAACATCGGGAACGCTTCCGGAAACTCGGCGGTGACTGCCTGATGTTCAAGCCTATCGATGTGCAGCAGTTTGGCGACGCGGTCCTGTCGCTGCTGGAGCGAGTCGCAGTCCGCCTGACGGCTTGATCCGTTTCTGTCTCCACCCCATACGGTATAATCGCGCCTCAAGAGACTGTTTTTCTTGAGGTGCTTTCATGGATTTTGAACTCAACGCCGAACAAAAGATGTTCCAACGCGCGGTTCATGACTTCTGCGCGGGCGAGATTCAACCCTATGCTGCCGAGGTAGATCGCACCGGGGAGATGCGCTGGGAGGCGATCCGGCGCATGCCCGAACTGGGATTGACCGGGCTGCAAGTTCCGGAAGAATACGGCGGGGCCGGGCTGGATTCGATCAGCACGGCGATTGCTGTCGAGGAACTCGGTTGGGCGTGCGGCTCGACCGGTCTTTCGGTGACGGCGCACAACGGCCTGTGCTGCGGGCCGATCACCGCCTGGGGGACGCCGGAGCAGAAGGCGCGCTATCTGCCCAAGCTGACCAGCGGCACGGCGCTGGGGTCGCTGGCGCTGACCGAACCTGGCGCAGGGTCCGACCTGGCGGGCGGGGTGCAGACCAGCGCTGTCCGCGAGGGCGACAGCTGGATCATCGACGGCAGCAAAGCCTGGATTACCAATCCCCGTTTTGCCCCCGTGATCGTCACGCTGACGCGGACGGACAAAGCCGCCGGGACACGAGGCTTCAGTATGCTGCTTGTCGAACCGAGCAGCCCTGGCCTGACCGTTCACCCGCCGGAGAAGAAGATGGGCTTGAACGGTTCGCCGACGCAGATGCTCAGCTTTGACGGGGTGCGCGTGCCGCTGGACGCGCTGCTGGGCGAGGAGGGATTTGGCTTCCAGCAGACCATGCAGACGCTCGACAGCGGGCGCATCGGCATCGGGGCGCTGTGCGTCGGGCTGGCGCGGGCGGCCTTCGAGGAAGCGGTCAAGTATGCCCGGCAGCGGCGGGCCTTCGGCAAGCCGATCAGCGAGCATCAGGCCATTCAGTGGATGCTGGCCGATGCGGCGATGGAGATCGAAGCGGCGCGGCTGTTGGTCTATCAGGCCGCGTGGCTGAAAGATCAGGGGCGCTCGTTCGGCAAGATGGCAGCCATGGCGAAGCTCAAGGCCAGCGAAGTGGCCGAGATGGTCTGCCGGAGCGCCATCCAGATTCACGGCAGCTACGGCTACAGCCGCGAATTCCCGGTCGAGCGCATTTACCGCGACCAACGGCTGATGACCATCGGCGAAGGAACCAGCGAGATTCAACGGCTGGTGATCGCCCGGCAGGTGCTGCGTGAAGCCGACAGTCTCTAGCGTGAGGACGGTTCCATGCTGGATGCACCGGTTCAACCCAAACTGCTGGCGTTGGGCGATGCGCGCCTGGAAATCATCGACGGGAGACTCGTGAAGAGGTCGGCTGCCGGATTCGCCCACCACCTGATCGGCGGGAACATCTTCCGCGCCCTCGATCCTTACGTGATGCAGCGGCAGTCAGGATTGGTTTTCTTCGACGGCATGACCTATTGGATGTTCTCGGAAGCCGCCGGGCTGAAGGACTCGTTCGTGCCGGATGTCTCCTTCATCCGCGCGGCGCACATCGTCTCCATGCCCGATCCCAACAAACCCTATCCCGGCATTCCCGATCTGGCCGTCGGAGTGATTTTGCCCGGCGACGATGCCGACGATGTGCAGACCAAAATCCGTACGTATCTGGCGAAGGGCGTCGAACAGGTCTAGATCATGTACCCGACCACGCGCGAAGTGCATCAGTACCGCCGCGATAACAACCCGGAAATCCGCATCTATCGGGGGTCGCAGCCGCTCGATCTGGCCGATCTGTTCCCTGGATTGGAACTGGCGACCGATCAGATTTTCGCCGTCCCGCCCTGGGCGCTGAAGTGAGGGGGCCTCCAGGCTCGGCATGGTGAGGACTCATCCCCGGATTGTGCTGTTCAGCCTGCTGGTGGGGCTGTACCTGCTGGTGTATACCCCCCGGCTCAACTCGATCGATGGGCAGGCGATCCTGGCCGTCTCGACGGCGCTCGTCCGCGAAGGCCGCTTCGACATCGGCGTGATTGGCGCGGAAGATGCGCTGCTGCCGTTCGATAAAGCCCGCATGGGCACCTTCGGGCAGGATGGCGCGTGGTATTCCAAGAAGGGGATCACGCCATCACTGGCACTGCTGCCTTTGGCGGTGCTGGCTGAGGCGCTGCCCTGGCTGGATGCGCGGGCGGCGGCCATGTGGTTCAATCCGCTGGTGACGGCGGCGACGGCGGCGCTGCTGTTCACGGTGGCGCGGCAGATTGGCGTCTCGACACGGACGGCTTTCGTCACTGGTTTGCTCTACGGCGTGATGCTGCCGCTGCCCTATACCCAGACACTCTACGGCGAACCGCTGGCGGCGCTGCTGATGCTGGCGATGGTGACGGCCGCGCTGAATCGTGCCGGGGGACGCCGGGCGCTGATCGGCGTGGGGGCGGCGCTGGGTTTGCTGTTCGGGATCAATCTGGTTTACGTTGTTTTTGCCGTGCTCTTCGTGGGCTGGATCATGCTGGAGGCGGCGCGGCGCGGGGATAGGCGCGGCGCGGGTTTCCGTGATGCGCTGGCGCTGCTGATTCCGTGCGGGATCGCGCTGGTCGGGATCGGTTTGTATAATGCTGCGCGCTTCGGCAGCCCGCTGACCACCGGCTACGGTTTCGAGACGGGCGAAGGCTTCACCACCCCGCTGCTGACTGGCCTGTTCGGGCTGACGATCAGCCCATTTCGCGGGCTGTTCTGGTACAGTCCGGCGCTGCTGCTGGCGCTCCCCGGCGGCTTGATGCTGCGGCGGCGCGATGGGCGGCTGGTGGCGCTGCTGCTGGCGCTCTGCGCCGTACAGTTGATCCTGTTCGCGCTGTGGTCGAGTTGGGAGGGGGGCGTGGTCTGGGGGCCGCGTTTTCTGCTGCCCATCGTGCCGCTGCTGACGCTGCTGCTGGCTCCACTGATCGAGGCGGCCTGGACGCGGCGCGGACTGCTCATCGTGATCGGCGGGCTGGGGCTGGTCTCGCTGGCGATCAGCCTGCTGGGGGCGCTGGTGGACATCGATGTCTACTTCAGCCTGCTCTTCCAGCAGTATGCTTCGGCCAGCGGCCTGACTTTCTCCAGCGCGATCCTGACCGATCCGGCGGCGTTCGCGGCGCTCGGCCATCTGGCGCTGGTCGGGATTGGCTGGCCGTTGGAACCGGCCTGGCTGTCCAGCGGCATCGACTTTGTGCATCTGGCAGTGGTATTGGCGGTTCTGCTGGCCGGGCTGTGGATACGAACTCGGCGCAGGCTGAGCGCATTCACGCTGGTCATTGTCGCCGCGCTGAACCTCATCGGTTGGCGACAGCAGGATAACGAGATCACGGCGCAGATCCGCCAGCTTGAAGCCGCCGCGCCGCCCGGCAGCCGTTTACTGGTGGCTTCGACGCACTTCGGCGAGGCCCTGCTGGATGTTGAAGGACGCCAGGTGATTTCCACCCATGCGCCGACCGCGCCCGATGACCGGTTGGCCCGCCCGATGACCGATTGGGCGCTCCAACAAGGCGGTCATCTGGCGCTCGTGACCTGGTTTCCGCCCGCCAGCGCCGAAAACTGGCAGGAGCGGCTGCTGCTGGACTGCTGCGCGTTTGGCGGGGAAGTCACGGTGGCAGGACACCGCTTACTGCGCTTCACCACAACCCGCACTGACCCCTCGCAGGATGCCGGATTCACCTTCGGTGGGGCAGTGCGGCTGGAGCGTTATGGCATCGAGCGGCGCGGCGCGGATGTGCTGGTGGCGCTGGAATGGGCGGCGGTCGGGGACGAGCGTCCGGCGCTGAACTGGTTCGCGCATGTGCTGGACGCCAGCGGCACGATCCTCACGCAGCAGGATCGTCCGCCGCTCAACGGCTTCGCGCCGACGAATACGTGGGAACCTGGCTCTAACCGCGTTGATCGGCTGTGGTTCCCGGATGTGCCCGGCGCGGCGGCGCTGCGGATCGGTTGGGTTAATCCCGTCGATGGGAGCCTGCTGCCCGTTATGGATGCGGCAAGCGCAGCGCTGGCAGAGGCATTCGTCGTGCTGCCCCTAGACTTCCAATAATGAGAGGTCGCTAATTCTACGATTGACGCCGGGCGATTTTCCGTTATAGTGGTACCAATCGCGTGAGGCAGACTCCGCAAAAAGTCGTGTTGAAGCGACTGGTTGCATCGTAGGCCCGTGTGAGTTCAGGATAGAAAGACCCTATCCCGGATTCACATGGGCCTATTTTGTTGTCCACTGACGGCCAAGCAGGCAGGGCCGCCGAACAGCCTTTGAAGGAGGGCGAAGATGGGGAAAACACCGATTACCGTGGCTTATGGGGATGGCATCGGGCCGGAGATTATGGCGGCCAGCCTGCACATCCTCCAGGCCGCCGGCGCCGAGATCGACATCGAGGAGATCGTCGTCGGCGAGAAGATTTACCTGAGCGGCAACACTGCCGGGATCGAGCCCAGCGCCTGGGACTCGCTGCGCAGGACGAAGGTGTTCTATAAGGCTCCGCTGACCACGCCGCAGGGAACCGGCTTCAAGAGCATCAATGTGACTACCCGCAAGACGCTCGGCCTGTACGCCAATGTGCGCCCCTGCGTCAGCTATCATCCTTTCATCCGCACCAAGCACCCGGTTATGGACCTGGTGATCGTCCGCGAGAACGAAGAAGACCTGTACGCGGGCATTGAACACCGCCAGACCGATGAGGTCTACCAGTGTCTCAAGCTCATTACCCGCCCTGGCTGCGAGAAGATCGTCCGCTACGCCTTCGAGTATGCCCGGCGCAACAACCGCAAGAAGGTCACGGCCTTTACCAAAGACAACATCATGAAACTGACCGACGGCCTGTTCCACCGCGTCTTTGATGAGATCGGAGCGGAATACCCCGACCTGGAGAAGGAACACTGGATCGTCGATATTGGCGCGGCCAAGATGGCCGATACGCCGGAAGCCTTCGATGTGATCGTGCTGCCTAACCTGTACGGCGATGTCCTCTCGGACGTGGCCGCGCAGATCGCCGGGTCGGTCGGGCTGGCTGGGTCAGCCAACATCGGCGAACACGCCGCCATGTTCGAGGCCATTCACGGTTCCGCGCCGCGCCGCGCCGGACAGAACCTCGCCAATCCGTCGGGGCTGCTGCTTTCCGGGGTGATGATGATGGTACACATCGGCCAACCGCAGATCGCCGAACGGGTGCATAACGCCTGGCTGCGGACGGTCGAAGAGGGCACGCATACCTACGACATCTTCCGCGACGGCGTCAGCAAGCGCAAAGTGGGCACGAAGGAATTCGCTGAAGCAGTGGTTGCCAACCTGGGTAAGCTGCCGGAGACGCTCAAGCCGGTCACCTACGCCGCCGAAGGCAGCATCCCGCCGGCCAGCGCCGCCGCGATCCGCCCACACGCCAAGAAGGAAACCATCGGCGTCGATGTCTTCCTGAACTGGGATCAGGCCAACCGCGACCCGAACGTGCTGGGCGAGGCGCTCAGCCAGGTCGATGGCGGGGCGCTCAAACTGACCATGATTAGCAATCGCGGCCAGAAGGTCTGGCCGAAGGGGATGCCGGAAACCTTCTGCGTCGATCACTGGCGCTGCCGCTACGAATCGACCAGCGGCGCGATCAACCATGGGCAGATCGTCGAACTGCTTAACCGCATTGCCGCCGCCGGCTTCGATTTCATCAAGACCGAGAACCTGTGCACCTTCGACGGCCAGCCGGGGTACTCGCTTGGCCAGGGGCAGTAGCACCTATCGGCGGCGGGGGAGTGTTTCCATTTGGCGTCCGATCCGCTATGATTACGGCGTGCAGACGATTGGACGAGGCGAAGTGACATGAACCAACTGGCTACGCTCCCCCCGATTCGCTGGATGATGCAGCATCCGCGCGTGGCGGCCTGGATCATCCTCTCGTTGGGGATGGTCATCCTGCTGGTGATCGAGGCCAACGATGTCGGCCTGCTGGCAACCCAATGGGTGGCGCTGATTGTGGCGACTATCCTGGTTGCGGGGGCCTGCGTCTGGATCATCAGTTGGGAAGACAAGGACGAACCTGCCGAGGAAGAAAGCGCCAAGCCTTCGTAACGGCGACCGCTCCACAGCGCGCAAGCAATCCCGACCCCGTGCCACCCGGCGCGGGGTTTTTATTGGCTGACTTCTGCATCAAAACCTATCCGGTTGCCCTCTGCCATGGGATTCATCTGGCCGGCATCACGCCCGCGCAGCATGACGCGCGCGTCATGCACCAGCAAGCCGGTCGATCTCGACCCGGCTGCTGACCTGATCACGCTGGTGTTCTTCAGCAGCTTCGCGCTGGAAACCTACCGCCTCGCTCAGGCTTTCAAAGCGCGGGGCAAGCCGGTAGTGGCGGGGGGCCAGATGTCATGTTCTGGCCGGAGAATCGCCCAGCCCTCGTTCCGAGGTGCTGGAGTGGGGGCTGGGCTGAGGTTTAGCGGCGCTGGCGCGGCGCTTAGACCGGCTGGATGGTGACATCCGGGATGACCAACACCTGACCGACGTAAATCCGGTTGACGTTGACGATGTTGTTCACCTGGGCCAGCACGTTCATGTTGACCCCGTAGCGGCGGGCGATAGCGGCCAGGGTGTCGCCCTTCTGGACGATGTAGGTCGTGCCGCCCTGGTTGGGATAGCTCACCTTGACGCACAGGTTCGTCCCAGCGTAGATTTTGTTGGGGTTGACGATGCCGTTCCAGCCTTGCAGATTGGCGATGGTCACGCCGTAGGTGCGGGCGATGCGGCTGAGCGTTTCGCCGCGCTGGACGACATGCGTCTGCGCGCAGACCGCGCCGCTGGTGGATTGGGCGAAGGCCGGGGCCACACTCGCCATCACGATGACGACGGCTACGATGATCGATAGGGCAGCTTTGGTGCGGAACATGCGGTTCTCCTCTCGGCCGTTGCTGTAACGGCGCTTCGTTTGATATGACGATACGATACGGGAATTCCTGAGCGGGGACATCCGTTCAGGGGGGGATTTGCGGCTCCGTCTTCCGGGGGAAACAGACTATCGGTCTGGCGAACGAGATCGGGAAAGGATCGCGTGGGGGCAGGGAATCGGGCGGTGGGAGTTTCGACCATGATGCTCGGCACGGATGACGAGGACGACCGTACCACGCTCTCGCAGGTGGATGATCTCCACGCCGATCTGTGGGGGCACATCGCCCGGCTGCAGAAGCTGGACGAGCGCAATCCACCTGCCTTGAGCTTCTACGAGAAACTCGGCTGCCGGGTGGTCGGCATCCTCCCGGACGCCAACGGCCCGCGCAAGCCGGACATCCTCATGGCGAAGCGGATGCGCTGAAGCGGTTGGCAGGCTGATGGTCGCCGAGGGATGAAATGCCCTCGGCTAGATGAAGATCACCCCTACAGGGGTTCCATACTTGTGGACATGTGTGAAAGTCCCCGGACGGGGTGGGAAGGTTAGCCCGGCCATTTCATGGCCGGGTGACGCGATGCGGCTCAGCCCACGGGCGAGGGCATCGGCTCGGACTTCCAGGTTTGCAGCGGCGTCCACTGCTCCGGCGGGGTGCGGCGGAAGGTGTTGGTTCCGATCATCGTCGAGGTCCACTGTTCAGCGGTGGCCGTCTCGCGGGTGAGCAGCCAGGTTGTCGAAAGCACTTCCTCCTCGCCGACATGATGATACAGCCCCGACCACACCGTGACCGAATGCTCGTTCACCATGCTGTTCGTCCAGGCGACGACGAAGCCGAACGCGCGGCTGTCTTCCCGCGAATGGATATCGGCCTGTCCGGTCAGCCGGAACTCGCCGGATGAGCCGCCTACGGCGGTGTAATAATGGCCTTCGATGTGTCCATCGGGCTTGATAACCAGTTCGAGACGCGAACCCAATTCGTTGTACCAGGTCCCTGCCAGATTCTTCATCGTGATGCTCCTGACTCCAGCCAAATCCTATGGCTGACATTGACCCTGTAATGATTGTCGCACTGCTGAGGTCTGGCCTGCTGGACGGCGGCATGACGAATGACATGGGGAAATCCCCCCAAAGCATCACCAGCTGAGCCGCTGCGTGCTTCAGTACGAAATGGGCAGGGCGAAACTGCTGGCAGTCATGTTATAGTCGTTCATGAGCCGCACTTTTGGCAGGGCAGCGCACTGACCCGCCCGGCTCAGGTGATCTCATGCGCAGTCGATCTGTCTTCATCGTCGCCGCCCTGCTTCTGATTGTCGTGCCCGCGCTGCCTGCCGTGCATGGACAGGCGCTGCCGGATGCCCCCGAAATTCTCTGGGATACCTGGGGCGTGCCCCACATTTTCTCACCAACCAACGAGGGGCTGTTCTATGCCTTCGGTTGGGCACAGGCCCAGAACCACGGCGATCTGATCCTCAAACTCTATGGGCAGGCCCGCGGGCGCGCCGCTGAATACTGGGGCGCGGATTACCTGGACGGCGACCGTCAGGTTCGCGCCGTGGGGATTCCCCAGCAGGCGCTCTGGGGCTATGGCCAACTGCCGGACGAATTCCGGCGCTACCTGGACGCCTTCACCCAGGGGATCAACGATTACGTCGCTGCCCACCCTGACCGTATCGGCGAGGTGTGGAAGCGCGTGCTGCCCGTTACCGGCCCGGATATTCTGGGGCACGGGGTGCGTGTGCTGCGTTATACCTTTGTTGCCCGCCTGGGATTCAGCATCGCGGCGGACTGGGCGCTGGGCAGGCTGGAGGCTGATGCAGACCGGTCGGCCCTGGTGGATGCCTTCACTGCCGGATCGAACGCCTGGGCCATCGGCCCCGCCAAATCCGAGAGCGGCCATGCCATGCTGGTCGCCAACCCGCACCAGCCCTGGTCCGACCTCGGCCTGTGGATCGAAGCGCAGTTGGTTTCGCCGGAGGTAAACGTCTACGGCGCGGCGCTGGTCGGCAACCCGATCCTGGGCATCGCCTTCAATGACTATCTGGGCTGGACGCACACCGTCAACACCCACGACGGCTGGGACCTGTATAAACTGACCCCCGGCGGCAATGGCGGCTATATGCTCGACGGCACAGAGCGGCCCTACAAAGTGCGCCAGGAGACCATTCTGGTGCGCCAGCCGGACGGCCGTCTGGTCAGCCAGCCGTTCCTGATCCGCTCCAGCGTACACGGCCCGGTCATCGCTGAACGCGCCGATGGCACAGCCCTGGCGCTGCGTGTGGTCGGCGAGCAGACCTACGACGCCGCTATGCAGTGGTGGGAGATGGGCAAGGCGCGGAATCTCCAGGAGTTCGACGCGGCGCTGCGTCTGTTGTACATCCCTATGTTCACGGTGATGTACGCCGACCGCGAGGGGAACATCCTGCACGTCTTCAACGAGCAGGTTCCGGTGCGCTCCGAGGGGGATTGGGCCTTCTGGAACAACACCACGCCCGCCGACCGCAGCCGACCGGCCATCCTCCCCGGCGACCAGTCGAAATATATCTGGACGGCTTTTCACTCCTACGACGACCTGCCGCGCGTCCTGAACCCGGCTTCCGGTTGGCTCCAGAACGCCAATGAGCCGCCGTGGACGACCACGCTGCCGCTGGCGCTCGACCCCGCCGATTACCCGGCCTACATCGCCCCGCCGGCCTTCGTCTGGCCGCGCCCGCAGACCTCGATGCGGCTGCTGGCCGAAGCCGGGACGCTCAGCTACGAGCGCCTGCTGACGCTCAAGCAGTCCACCTTCGTCGAGCTGACCCGCTGGGTGCTGGATGACCTGATCGCGGCTGCGGAAGAGTCCCCGGTCGAGCTGGTGCGGCGGGCAGCCGATGTCCTCAAGAACTGGGATCGCCGCGCCGACGAGACCAGCGTCGGGACGGTGCTGTTCGCCGCCTGGGCCGCCGATTACCTCGGCCGCTACGGGTTCAGCGCGCTGGCTGTGCCCTTTGACCTCAACGACCCGCTGAACACCCCGCGCGGCCTGGTCGATCCCATTGGCGCGGTCGAGGCGCTCCAGCGGGTGGCCGCCCAGTTGGAACTGGTGCGGCCGTTGGGTGGGGGCATCGATGTGCCCTACGGGAACATCTTCCGAATGCGGGTGGGGGAGTACGACCTGCCG
>CAZKXW010000061.1:6274-12253 GCA_964556745.1 uncultured Anaerolineaceae bacterium | reverse complement strand
CCTTCACCCAGGAGCCGGATTTACGCTTCAAGGTGGTGGCGGGCGAGTCCTACATCGCGGTGATCGAGTTCGGGGAGACGGTGCGGGCGAAGGTGCTGCTGACCTACGGCAACGCCACCCAGCCAGGATCGCCGCATGTGGGCGACCAGTTGGAGGTCTTCGCCGCGCGGGGCTACCGGGATGCCTGGCGCACCCCCGCTGAGATCGAGGCGAATCTGGCCGAGCGGGTGGTGTTCCGGTAGGTGGCCGTGGGTGATCAATGCGTACGGTCTGGTGAAATACAGAGGCGACCCGCGGGCCGCCTCTGCTGGCACTCCGACTATCCTGAACGGCGGATCAGTTCAACCGCGTCAGAGCCGCATTGAGAGTCCACTGAACATAGGTTCCTTCGGGGCCTGAATTGGTTGCGGTGATTCGCACCGCGCCTGTATCCGAATCGGCATTGACGGTGCGCAGGAACGTCTGACCACAGGAGAAGTTCTGACCGTCGATGCGGAATGTGATGAAGTTCGTACCCGTGCCTGAACAGACCAGGGCGATGGACAACTGGCCACGGCCACCAGGCAGCGATTGGTTCGGATTCAGGCCGCTGGTATCGTAGCTGACCACATCCTCCACATCCCCGTTCGGGTGCGAGACGTAATCGCTCAGAGAGGCGCTGCCGTCCAGCGGGACCACCAGCACGTAGTTATTGTCTGGCGGGGCGATCTGGGCAGCCTGCGTGGGTGGCGCGGTGGGTGGCGCCAGCGTGGGCTGTGGTTGTGTTGGGGCCAGCGTAGGCTGCTGACCAGCCACAGTGGGGGTCGCCGAAGGCGTGGCTGTGACGACTGCGTCCGGAGGCACTGTCGGTTGGATGGCAGGCGCCTGAATTTGTGGTAAGTTAGCGCAGGGGCCATTGAGCGTGCTGACGCTCCCCGCGATCCAACCCTGAATACCACCCGGCAGAGTCACCATGTACCAACCCGCATTCTGGCCGACCACAACGAGATACTGTCCCGGCTGGATGGTTGCCAGGATACCGAAGTTGGTTCCTGGCCCACTGCGGACGTTCACAGCGCCGGATGCCGGGGTAATGCTGCACACATTCGCGGGCGGAGCCGCTGGCGCAGGCAAGGCTTCCTCGGTGGCGACTGGAGCGGGCAGATTGACCGCGCCCGGCCCCTGGCTGATGGACACGATCCCCTGGACTCCCGCTGCGCCGGGGCTGACCACCACCACGTAGTTTCCGGCGGCGGCCGGCAGCGTGAGGGTGGCGTTGGCGATATTGATGAACACGGCAATGGTCTGGCCGCTGGGATGACGCACTTCGACCGAGAACGCCGCTTCGACCGGGGCAGACTGCAGCGTGACTGCGGTCACTCCAGCCGGATTGCCCGTTACGAGAACCGTTTGCGGACCGGTTGCGAGGTCAATCTGCACCGCGTCGGCCAGCGTAACCGGCGTGGTGCTGCTCGGACGCAGGATCAACCGCAGCCCGAAATCGCCGCGGCTGTTGTTGGCGCCACCCACCAGCAGTGAATACACGCCGGTCTCTGGAAGCTGGAAGCGGAGGCCGGCATCGCCGGGATTGAAGCTAAAAGGATCATTGTCGTTATTTAGTAATGGGACTCCACCGGGACTGAGGAGCGCCACCGTCGGGTCCAGTCCTGGGGAGGCTGTGCTGACTTCTACAGCGATTAAATCCCCACTATTTCCCTGAAACGTATACAGCGCCACGGGCGATTGGTCGCTCAGGTTTCCGGTGACGGTCTGCCCATAGCTGATGAAGCCCCCCTGGGCAAGAACTGCGCCGCTCAACAGCAGACACACTGCCGCGATGAGAGCGACCCTAACACGAATATCTGACCACATTCGCATTCTTTGACTCCTATCGATACGTGACTTCAATTACGCAGAGTCGTACTGGCCTTTTATAAGAAAGCATAAAAACCCGAATCTGTCCATTTACGTTTGGACATTGATACTCACGTCCAGAGGGTATCGTCCGAGAGATAGGCCATGGCCTTCAATTCTTCGCGTTCGTCGGCGGGGAGTTCAGCCGCGGACTCGTCGAAGGCAAGCTGCAAACGGGCGCGGATGACCTCTTCAACCTGACGAGAGGTTTGTTCGGCAACCTGCCTGGCTCTCTGGTAGAGGTCATCGGGGATTGAAATGAGGTGTTCGGGCATCGCGCTGGCCTCCTTCAGCTTGCTTGATTGTACTCGAAATGGATGAGCGCTGCGGGAAGAGGCCGGAGAATCAACAGGGCGGAACGGATGAAGGTTCCGCCCTGTGCGTTGGCGGCTACGGGCAGCCGGCTTTGTTGAGGGTGTAGGCGAGTTCGGCGCGGTTATCGTTCTCGTTGGTCTCGGCGATCTGGTTGTTGGGATCGACCACCACGACGATCTTGTGGCCTTCGCTGTGGTAGGTGCTGACCGTCAGCGGGATGTTGCCGGAATTGACGGTCTGCCCCGGCTGGATCGGCCCGAAGGAACCTGCCGTAGACCCCTGGGTGGTGTTGTCGGCAGCCCGCACGTCCACCACCGAAAGGCCGCCGCCGCCGGTGGCCTGCTGGCCAAAGTTGGCGACATCGACGGTGACGATGAAGGTCTCGTTGCAGTTGGGTGACTCCGGACTGAGCCGGATGGTCCGGGCGACGAGGTTGATGTTGGCGACCGGGACGGGCGTCGGCGGGATGGGCGTGGGCGGGACAGCCGTCGGCTGCGGGATGGGTGGGCCGGGATCGACGGCAATACGGGAAGTGTCGCCGGAGACGCTCAGCAGTTGGCCGAAGACCCAGCCTTCGCCGTTGTAGTAGCGCACCTTGTACCAATCCCCGGCGGGAGTCCGCGCCAGGATTTCGGCGGTCTGCCCGGCGGCGAAGCTGCCGATGGGCGGGTTAAAGAGCGTGCTGGGGCCGCTGCGGACGTTCACGCCCTTGATGAAGGTGGCGGTCGGCACGTTGGGTGTGGGCGAAGCCTGCGGCGCAGTCGTGGGTGGCTGGGTTGTGGGCGGCGCGGTCGGCTGTGCCTGAGACTGCGTCGGGGGGGTGGTCGGTTGAGTCTGGGCAGTCGGGTTGGCCGGCTGCTCGGCGCTGGTGGGGGTCATCTGCGCCTGGGAGATAACGTTGATGTTGACGGTGGCCGGGGCGCTGCTGGAGCCATCGGCGCGGAAGGCCTGGACGCTGAGGGTGTGGGGGCCGGTTCCGGCGGCCTGCCATGCCTGGGCGATGCTGAAGCTGGGCGCGCCGCCCGGATTGGGCTGCTGAAGCGTCTGAATGATGGTTCCGTCCACCAGGATTTCCACCCGGTCGATATCGGCGCCGGCGTTGGTGACGAGCGCCTGAATATTGACGGCGACGCTTTCGAGGTAGGTGGCGTTGGGCGGCGGAGCAGCGATCTGCACCACGGGCGGGCCGCTGATGACGGACTGAACGGAGTCAGGGGAGGTCAGCAGGTTGCAGGCTCCCAGCAGGAGACCGAGCATCAGGCTGAGCAGCAGCCCCAGGGATAGTTTGGCTGCGCGAAGGGTCATACAGCACAACTCCTCATGGGTGTGAGTCCAGACGGCTTACTGTAGCGCATCCGGTTGATTTCTGCGACGGTCAGTCCAATCAGCGCAGGGAAATCGGCGGAAGGGGGCAGAGCCGGGCGTGTTCTGTTACAATCAATACGGGCAGGCAAAGGGAGGACCCCGATGAAGTTGTATTTTTTCCGGCACGGTCACGCTGAGGATGCTGACGGCCCGGAGTTCGACGATTTTGCCCGCCGCCTGACGGCCAAAGGCATCGAGCGCAGCGGGGCAGCCGGGCGGGCGCTGCTGCGGTTGGGGGTGCGACCTATCCGGGTGTTCAGCAGTCCGCGAGTGCGCGCCCGGCAGACGGCGGATCTGCTGAGCGAGGCGCTGGGCATGAGCGTCAGTGTGCGCGATGAATTGAACTTCGGTTTCAACCTGGATCACCTGGGCGATCTGATTGCCGACGTGGGGGCGGAGGAAGAGGTGCTGTTCGTCGGACATGAACCCGATCTAAGCATCGTGGTGTCGATGCTGGTGGGGGGCGCCGAGATCGTGCTGAAGAAAGGCGGGCTGGCACGGGTGGATGTGTTCTCCCGCAGTCCGCTGCGGGGGGCGCTGGTCTGGCTGCTGCCGCCGCGGCTGCTGGATGCGCTGGCGGAAGGGAACTAGCGCGGGATATTTATCCCAAAGTTGGGAAATATATCCCCAGAATCCCGCATTCGTGAGGCTGTATTGCGATCTGTTGAGGGAAAGATCGAGTTCTTTAGCCTTTTTCAAACTTTCGACCAACCATCATGACCTATCTCTTGGGAATTGACATTGGAACGTCCAGCGCTAAGGCCCTGCTCTTCGATGTGGAGCGGGCTGAAATCCGCGCCGTGGCCGGGCGCGAGTATCCGATTTACCGTCCGACGCCCGATCAAGCCCTGCAAAAGCTGGAGGACTGGTGGGCGGCGACGGTCGACGTGACGCGGCGGGTGACGGCGGATGGGCTGGGCGAGGGGGTGGCCTCGATCAGCTTCAGCGGGCAGATGCACGGGACGAGTTTGTTCAGCAGGGACGGGCGCGAGCTGCATCCGGCCATCATCTGGGCGGATCAGCGCACGGGTGAGGAAGTGACCGAATTGAGCGGCCTGCTGGGGGCGGAGGCTTACGCGGCCATCGCCGGGACACTGCCGGCCGCCGGGTTCCAGGGGGCGACGCTGCTGTGGCTGCTCAAGCACCAGCCGGAACTGCTGGAGCGGGCGGCGTTCGTGCTGCCGCCGAAAGACGCTGTGCGCTACCGGATGACAGGCGAGGCGTCGGTGGATGTCAGCGACGCGGCCGGCACGGGCATCTTCGATGTCAGCAGGCGCGACTGGGCATGGACCATCATTCAAAAGGCGGGGCTGCCGGAGCGTATCTTCCCGCCGGTTAAGGCTTCGACGGCCGTGGCGGGGTATCTGCTGCGGGGGGCAGCGGCAGAGATGGGTTTGCGGCCGGGCATTCCGGTGGTGGCCGGGTGCGCCGATCAGCCGGCCCAGGCGGTCGGCAACGGGTTGATCCGGCCAGGACGCGGCTCGGTGACGCTGGGCAGCGGCGGGCAGGTGTTCATCCCGTTCGAGCGGCCGTTGGGCGGGCGCGTGCCGACCGATGCGCGGCTGCATGTATTCAACCACGCTGTGCCGGACCAGTATTTCGTGCTGGGGGCAACGCTTTCGGCGGGGCTGTCGCTGCGCTGGCTGCGGGGCATCGTTGGGCTGGAGGGCGACCCGGAGGCTTACGCTAAGCTGAGCGCGGAAGCCGCGGCTATCCCCCCGGGGGCGGAGGGGCTGCTGTTCCTTCCGCATCTGGCGGGGGAGCGCACGCCGCACATGGACTCGCTGGCGCGGGGGACATTCGTCGGGCTGAGCGCGCACCATACGCGGGGCCATCTGGCGCGGGCGATTATGGAGGGGGTGGCCTTCTCGCTGCGGCAGGCGGTGGAGATCAGCCGAGGGCTGGGCGCGGCGGCCGATACGATGATCGCGGCGGGGGGCGGGGGCGAAAGCGACATCTGGCGCGGGATTCAGGCCGATGTCTACGGGCTGCCGCTGCAACGGACGCTTTCGACCGAGCAGGCCAGCCTGGGCGCGGCGCTGATTGGCGGGGTGGGGGCGGGGGTGTATCGCAGCCTGAGCGAAGCCTGCGAGCGGGTGGTGCGCTACGGGGCGATCACCGAGCCGGACGCGGCCCGCCATGCATTCTACGAGGATGTGTACGCGCAGTATCTCGAATTGTATCCGCGCCTGCGGGAGGATTTCCACCGGCTGGCGCGGCGCAGCCTGTAATGAGGAGCCGCATCGATGGGCAGCAAGCTGACGTGGATCGAGACCGAACTCGCCGCTCTGAAAGAGCAGGGCTTGTACAATACCATCCGCACGCTGAACAGCCCGCAGGGAGCCTGGCTGGAGGTTGATGGGCGGCGGGTGCTGAACCTGTGTTCCAACAATTACCTGGGGCTGG
>CAZKXW010000061.1:0-6264 GCA_964556745.1 uncultured Anaerolineaceae bacterium | reverse complement strand
ATCCTCGGCTGAAGGAGGCGGCCAAAGCCGCCATCGACCGGATGGGGATCGGGCCGGCGGCGGTGCGCTCGATTGCCGGGACGACGACGCTGCACCTGGAGCTGGAGGCGCGGCTGGCGGCTTTCAAGGGCGTTGAGGCGGCTCTGACTTTCCAGAGCGGCTTCAATGCCAACATCGCGGTGATTCCCGCGCTGGTCGGCAAAGGCGATGTGATCTTCAGCGACCGGCTGAACCACGCCAGCATCATTGACGGCTGCCGCCTGAGCGGGGCCAAGATCGTGGCCTACGAACACAACAGCGTCGATGACCTGCGGGCGAAGATCGCCGAGACGACCGAGTACGGCCGCCGCCTGATTATCTCCGACGGCGTGTTCAGCATGGACGGGGACATCGCGCCGCTGCCCGATCTCTACGCGGTGGCGGAGGAGCATGACATCCTGCTGATGGTGGATGACGCCCACGGCGAGGGCGTGCTGGGCAAGGGCGGGCGAGGCATCGTCAATCACTTCGGGCTGCACGGCAAGGTTGATATTGAAGTTGGCACGATGTCGAAAGCCTTCGGCGTGGTGGGGGGGATCGTGGCGGGCAAAGGGCTGCTGGTCGATTGGCTGCGGCAGCGGGCGCGTCCGTTCCTGTTCAGCAGCGCCATGACGCTGCCGGATGTAGCGGCCTGCCTGGCGGCGGTCGATCTGCTGGAAGAATCGACGGAGCTGGTCGACCGGCTGTGGGCCAATGCGCGGACGTTCCGGGAGGGGATGCAGGCGCTCGGCTTTGACACAGGGGTCAGCCAGACTCCGATTGTGCCGGTCATGCTGGGCGAAGCGCCGCTGGCGCAGCAGTTCAGCCGGGCGCTGTTCGAGGCGGGGGTGTTTGCGATGGCAATCGGCTATCCCACCGTGCCGAAGGGAAAAGCGCGGATCCGCGTGATGAACTCGGCGGCGCATTCGCCAGCGGATCTGGAGATCGCGCTGGCGACCTTCGAGCGCGTCGGGAAATCGCTGGGGGTGATCGGGTAGCAGCGCGCGCTTATGGGCGAACGGTTCGAAATACGAGCGATTATTGCAGGGGTGACCCAGCAGGTCGCCGCTACGATGATCTGTCCTTCATTCCCATCCACAGGTCAACAGCTTAACCGGATTTGATCGGTCAGGAGATTTTTCTAACCATGTCCACCCCACCCACTCCGCCCGCCAATACGTTCATGTTTCGTCTGGCGATGAGGGCGCAGATCTTCCTGCTGCGCCGCAACTGGATCGGCCCGATGAGCAAGGTGCTGATGGTCATCACCACGACTGGGCGCAAGAGCGGCAAACCGTTCTCCACCCCGATAGGCTACCTGCGTGATGGCGACAGCGTGCTGGCTTTCAACCTCGGGGGGCGTTCGAACTGGTACAAGAACGTGCTTCAGAACCCGGAAGTGACGCTGGTCATCCAGGGCAAGACGCAGCGGATGCGCGGCGCGGCGGTGAGCGATACGGCGGAGATCGCGCGGGTGATCGACCTGTACTGCCAAACGCAGCCCGATATCGTCAAACGCTTCTGGGGGTTTGATCCGACGGCGGGGCAGACCGAACGCATCCGAGGAGCGGAGCATATCCGCTTCGTGCGCTTCACGCCGATATAGACCGCTGTCCTGCGCAGCGTTGTGTTGATACGTTGTCTCATTTACACAATTCGATTCCTGATCTTGTGTGAAGCGCATTAGAAAAGTTCGTATAGATCGCACAAAGCAAAGTCTGGCGCAGCCCGTATAATCCCGACCTCATGGCGTGCCATCGAGGATGGCATGCCGGGAAAAGCGGATTTTGCGAACGAGGAGAAACCCTGATGTGCTCACCACAAGTTGCCCGCGTTGTCCGTGAACGTATCGAACGTGAAGGCCGACCCCAGGTCAGCCGCCGGAATTTCCTCAAACTGGGCGGCCTGACGGCTGCCGGGCTGGCAGTGGCCTCGGTCGGGCTGCCGCCGCGCCGGGCTGCCGCTCATGAGATGGCTGAGGTGGTCGATCTCAGCCACATCTTCTCGGTCAACCCGCCGACGTATACATTGGGGCAGGTTCCCACGCGCAAGGACCAGGTGACGGTGGCCGCCAACGGGTTCTATATCCAGGAGTGGACGTTCCCTGAACACACTGGGACGCACATGGATATTCCGGCCCACTTCATCGCTGATGGCGAGACGGTGGATAACTATCCGGCGGCGGCGCTGGTCAGCCCGGTGATCGTGGTCGATATATCCAAGAAGGCTGAAACCGATGACGACGCCATGCTGGAAGTCGCCGACCTGGAAGCCTGGGAAGCGGCCAACGGCGAAATTCCGGCGGGGGCGGTCGTGGCAATGTATTCCGGGTGGGAGTCGCGCTGGGCGGAGCCGGACAAGTTCCGCAATGCTGACGCTGACGGCGTGCAGCACTATCCGGGCTTCAGCGGGGAAGCGGCCAAGTTCTTGGTGGAAGAGCGCGACATCCACGGCATCGCTGTGGACACGCTCAGCCTGGACATCGGGGCTTCGACCACCTTTGATGTGCATTACACCATCCTGGGGGCGGGCAAGTACGGCCTGGAGAACATCGCGAACCTGAGCATGTTGATCGGCAAGGCGGCGACAATGGTCGTAGGCGTGCCGCGCTGGGAAAAAGGTTCTGGCGGCCCGTGCCGCGTGCTGGCGATGGTGTAGTGGATCGGTTCAAGCTGCGATTGAATCAAACGAACAGCGGAGGAAACCCCTCCGCTGTTTTGATTGGCGTGTTGATTGATCCGCGCTGGCGGTCAGGTTCTGCCTTCGGTAAAGACGGGCGCGGGTGAGCGCAGCATCGAACTGAGCTTGTTGGCTGTGCCTTCCAGTTCAGTTTTTTCTGGCGTGGGCGGAGATGAGGTCTTCTCCAGCACGATGATCTTGCGCTTGAGACACCACTCCAAGCCGCGCTGGAACGACTCCTTGGAGATGCCGAGCGCCTCGCGCACCTCGGCGGGGTCGTCCACATAGCAGTCCGGCTGCTGCTTGAGATAATCGCAGATCAGGCGGGCATAGTATCGGGCGTCATCGAGCGGTTTGGTTGGCATTGGGCGAAACTCCTACCCATATTCCACGGTCCGATACAGCGGAACGTCGATCCATTGTTGGTACATTCTAACCATACACCAACTTCCACAACGTTCCATTGAGGTTTTCTCAACACATGCCGAATTTACAATTTTGTGATGTCGCCGCGACCCTCCCCTCGCGCGGCAGGGCGGTGCTTCGTATAATACGGCGCGACAACTCAACGCAACCAAAGGCCGTCCGATTCCATGACCAAACCGCTCAACTTTCAGCAGATCATCATGAAGCTCCACGAGTTCTGGGCCGCGCAGGGCTGCCTGATCTGGAACCCGTATAATATTCAGGTCGGAGCCGGGACGAACAATCCGGCGACGCTGCTGCGTGTGCTCGGCCCGGAGTCGTGGCGGGTGGCCTATGTGGAACCGAGCGTCCGCCCGGATGACGGCCGCTACGGGGAAAACCCCAACCGGATGCAGTATTACTTCCAGTACCAGGTGATCCTCAAACCTGATCCGGGCAACCCGCAGGAACTCTACCTGCAATCGCTGGAGGCGCTGGGCATTGACCCACGCCAGCACGATCTGCGCTTCGTGGAAGACAACTGGGAAAGCCCGGCGCTGGGAGCCTGGGGGCTGGGCTGGGAAGTGTGGATGGATGGGCAGGAGATCACCCAGTTCACCTACTTCCAGCAGGCGGGCGGGCTGGAGCTGAATCCGGTGTCGGTGGAAATCACCTACGGGCTGGAACGGATCGCGCTGGCGCTGCAAGACACCAACGCCGCGTGGGATATCGAGTGGATTCCGGGGTTGAAGTACGGGGATGTCTTCCTGCAAAGCGAGATCGAACACTGCCGCTACTACTTCGAAATCGCCGACATCGAGGGACTGAAGCAGACCTACAACGTCTACGAGAGCGAGAGCAAGCGGGCATTGGAAGCTGGCGCGCTCATCCCGGCCTACGATTACGTGCTGAAGTGCAGCCACTTGTTCAACGTGCTGGATACGCGCGGCGCAATTGGCGTGACCGAACGCGCCTACTACTTCCACCGGATGCGGGCGATGACGCGCAACGTGGCGAAGGCCTACGCTGCGCAGCGCGAGGCGCTCGGCTACCCCCTGCTGAAGTCCGGCATGGGTTGGGATGCGCCGCCTTTACAGCAGGCAGCCGCGTCTGCCGCCGAAGCTTTGATCGCGCCGCAGGACTTCCTGCTGGAAATCGGCGTTGAAGAACTGCCCGCCGATGATGTGATGGCCGCGCAGGAGCAGCTTGAGGATATGGCGCTGCGCCTGTTCGATGACCTGCGGCTGCGCCCGCAAGAAGGCATCATGGTTTTCAGCACGCCGCGCCGGTTGGTGATCGCCGCCTGGCAGATTCCGGCGCGGCAGCCGGATGAAGAGCGCGTCGAGAAGGGGCCGCCCGCCAACCGCGCCTTTGACGCCGGCGGCAAACCGACTAAAGCTGCCGAGGGCTTCGCCAAGGGGCGCGGCGTGCGCGTCGAGGATTTGCAGGTGGCGGAGATTGATGGCGGCCAGTATGTGACGGCGACGGTGCGCTCGCCGGGCCGCGCGGCGGTCGAGGTGCTGGCCGAGGCGCTGCCTAAGCTGATCGCGTCGATCAAGTTCGGCAAGGCCATGCGCTGGAACGCCAGCGGCATTGCCTTCTCGCGCCCGATCCGCTGGCTGACGGCGCTGCTGGGCGAGACGCCCATCGCGTTCGAGTATGCCGGGGTTGCCAGCGGTACGACCACGCGTGGGCTGCGTCCCTACGGTTCGCCGGAGATTCCGGTTGCCAACCTGAAGGCCTACCAGGAAGTGCTGACCCAGCAGGGCATCATCCTGAACGGCGAACTGCGCCGCAGCGCTATCATCGAGCAGATGGGCCGGATCGCTGCTGAGGTCGATGGGCGCATCCCGGATGATCCCGGTCTGCTGGACGAAGTCACCAATCTGGTCGAAGCGCCGACGGCGCTGCTGGGGCGCTTCGAGGAGAAGTATTTGCAGCTTCCGCGTGAAGTGCTGGTGATGGTGATGAAGAAGAAGCAGCGCTACTTCCCAGTGGAAGACGCCCAAGGCAGGCTGATGCCGTACTTCATCGCTGTCCGCAACGGCGATGCGCTGCACCTGGACATGGTGGCGCACGGCAACGAGCAGGTGCTGCGTGCCCGCTTCTCGGACGCGGCCTTCTTTTACAACGAGGACATCAAGAAGCCTCTGGCCGATTATCTGCCGCGCCTTTCCACGCTGACCTTCCAGGAAAAGCTGGGGTCAATGTTTGACAAGAACGCCCGCGTGGCTCGGCTGGTCGATCCGCTGGGCGAACTGCTCGGCACGGATGCGGACGCCATGAAGATCGCTCGCGAGGCGGCCCAGGTCGTCAAGGCGGATCTGGCGACGCACATGGTGGTCGAGATGACCGACTTGCAGGGGATCATGGGGCGGGAGTATGCCCGGCTGGGCGGGGCCTCGGAAGCGGTCGCCAACGCCATCTATGAACACTGGCTGCCGCGCGGCGCGGGTGGGGCGATTCCCTCCAGCGCGGCGGGGACGCTGCTGGCGCTGGCCGACCGGCTGGACAGCCTGGTCGGGTTGTTCGCCGTGGGACTCGCGCCCAAGTCCACCGCCGATCCTTACGGCCTGCGGCGGGCGGCGCTGGGGGTGATCCAGATTCTCGTCAGCCAGGGGTTGGACCTCGATCTGCGCGAGGCGGTGGATCGGGCGGCGGCAGCGCAGCCGGTCGAAGTTCCGGCCAGCGCCCGCGCTGAGGTGCTGGATTTCATCGCCGGGCGGCTGCGGGCCTGGGTCGAGGAGCAGGACTGGCCGCGCGATGTCATCGCGGCGGTGCTGGCCGAGCAGAGCGCCAACCCCTACCGGGCGATGGAAGGGCTGCGCCAGCTCAGCGCATGGGTCAAACGCCCGGATTGGACGCCGCTGCTGGAAGGCTTCGCCCGCTGCGTGCGGATCACCCGACCGGAGAAGACCCGCTACGCTGTTCAGCCGGAGCGCCTCAGTGATCCTTACGAGCAGCGCCTCTACGCGGCCTACAGCGCGGCGGTCGCGCAGGCGGCGGACGGCGGCAATGTCGATGCGTTCCTGACGGCCTTCGCGCCGATGCTGCCGGCCATCACTGATTTCTTTAACAATGTGCTGGTGAATGCCGAGGATGCAGCCGTGCGCCAGAACCGCCTGGGTCTGCTCCAGGCCATCAGCGCCATGCAGCAGGGGC
>CAZKXW010000060.1:0-29601 GCA_964556745.1 uncultured Anaerolineaceae bacterium | reverse complement strand
ATTTCAGTGCCCTTGATGATGGGCCGACAGATGGAACCCTGGATAGATTGTAGCACAAAAAGGTCACAACAGGAGCACGGGCGCCAAAAAAACGCACCTTGCCGTCGTGATGACCCTCATGATTCAAAGCGCTCTGCCTCAAATCCACGGTGCTTCCTCCTCAATTCTGAAACTCGGTTTCGGTTCATTAACCCCACCGAGTTTCAGAATCACGCTCACTCAGAAAATGTCGTTGCAGAAGCGGCTGTACTGGCAGACCTGGCACTTGCCGATCTGCTCGGTGGCCGGCGGGCAGATTTCATCCCGCACCATCGCCTGCAAGGCCGCCACCGCTGCGTCCAGTTGCTGCCGCTGCCGCGCCGTTGGCTTCACCTCCACATATTCTTTTTGGGGGATGATGTAGCAGTAACTGCCCAGCACGCGCTCTCCGGCAGCTTCCATCCCCAGCCGGTAAGCCAGCATCTGGATCGCTCGATAGCCGTAGTCCTTCTCAGTATCTTTGTAGTCTACCAGATAGACCCCGGCACCAGTACGCACCACCTCATCCAGCCGCCCCACCACCCGCAGGCCATGATGAACCACCGGTACATCAAATGCCCGTTCCCCCTCGTGGACAGCGTGCAGCGCCCCTTTGCGCCGCTTCATCCGCTGTTTGGTCTCTGCTTCCGCCCGAATGCCCCCGGTGGAAAGCCCTGTCTCCCGGTCCAGCCGCAGGCACAGACCGTAATAGCAGATGCGGGCGCAGTACAGGTAGTTCTTCAACTCGTTGATCCGCAGGTAGTCGTCAGTTGTCATGGCTCAGTTCCTCACCGATCTCCTGCCGCCGTTCCCAGTCATCCCACGAAACTGGGATGATGAGGATGTGGCCGTCCTCGATCAGGGATTCCAGTTGTTTCGCCAGCGCTCGGATGTGAGTCGGCTTTAGCTGCCCGCTGAAGACGCTGTACTGCGTGCGATCCAGCCCATAATCCAGGCAGCACTCGCTGACCTTGTGCCGCGCCTTGTCCGCGCTGATGTCATAGGTCACAATCACTTGTAGCCGTTCCATCAGCCCCCCCGGTAACTTTCGTAGCGATCCTCACCTCGGAAGGCCGCTGCTAACCGCCGCGCCTGCCGCTGGATGATCGAACGCAGCGTATAGCGTTTACCGTTGTAACTGCCCTGTGCCTCCAGCCGGGAGAGGATGTGTTCGGCGAAGGCTTTCCGCGTCTCCCGTTCCATCCGCCCTGGAGCCTCAAACCGCACCTCGAAGTGCCGCGTTGCCAGCCCGATCACCGTCCGATCGACCACCGGCGCACGAAATTCCTCGATCAGGTCGCATGTCAGGCTCGGCTTGCCGGGTCGGTCGGTGTGGATGAGACCGGCATACGGCTCCAGCCCGGCGATCACCAGGGCGTTCTGCACCTCGCCGTAGAGTATCCCATAGCCGTAATTGAGCAAGCTGTTGAGCGCATCCGGCGCATGGCGCCCTGTCCGCCCCGGCCACTCGTACGCCGCTGGGAACAACGGTCCCACTGCCTCCCAGTAGCGACGGGCGCTGTAGCCTTCAATGCCCATCAATTGCGCCCGCACCGCCTCGATGCTCTCTGCCTCGCTCGCGCTCAATTCATCAGCGTAGGTCAGCAAGTCCAGTTCGACCTGATGCAGGCTCGCTGCTGCTTCGCCCTCCAGTCGTCGGCTCAGGTAGCGCAGGTTCACCGCCTGTGACCGAATCTTGCCCGCCGCCAGTTCCCGCCCGATCAGCACGCCCACGTCGTTTTGAAGTGCGTTCAGTTGCGCCCGCCGCGTCTGGACAACCGTCGTCAATTTGCTGGAAAGTACGCTGGCATAGTTCCCTTCCATGCTGTCGATGAAGTAGATCGGCACACCGGCTTCACAGCAGGCTGCCACCGCCGCCGCGCTCAGGCTCGCCGAGCGGGTGAGGATATGCACCCCGCGCAGATGCAGCAGTGGTGCCTCAACCGGCTGCTTGTCCTTGACCTCCATGCGGATGCGCTCTCCACGCAGTCCAACGAAAGCCCCGTACTCACTCACGATCAGTTCTTCGATGATTGCCATGTTCCTTACTCCTCCAGGCGTGTTGAAGCATGCCGTCAGCCACCAGCTACCAGCCTGCTCGGCACTCTGTAGTTGTACCTTCACTGTGAACTTCTTATTCCCGCCAGTGCGGTTGCACCTGATACCAGCCACAGCCCTTGATGACGTTTTTGCCCACCTGCGTCACCTGCCCCAGTAGCAGATACGGCAGCAGCGCTCGGAAATCGCCCTGGTAATGCGCTTCCCCCACAAAACCGCTGGTCGGCTTATCCGTGCCGTCCAGCCGCGAGTGCGACCACATCTCCACCCAGCGCGTCCGGTCTTCGACCAGTTCCACCAACCGCGCCTGCGCCAGCAGATCATGAAAGGGAATCCACACTGGCTCGGCATAGGCTTCGCTCAGCAGCCGCAACCGTTCCAGCAGGCGCTGCACCCAGGCATCGAAGGTCGGGCTATGACACAATCGATCCGCTCGGATGATGCGGGTCGGCGTCAGGAAGCGCACCGTCAGGTGATCCGGGGACATAGCCGCCGCGAAGCCTTCCCAGGCGGCGCGGGCGGGTGGCACGGGCAGGTCGGATTGCTGCCGCCCAGCCTCATCAATCAGCAGGATGGCCTGCCGGGTGAGCGGGTCGAGCGCCCGCACCTGGGCCAGGCGGCAGCGCCGCCGCCCCCGCCCGATCCCGATCTGTCCGATGGCACCCAGAGCCGATAGCACCATCGGGATGGCTTCGATACCGCGCCCATAGAAGGCCATCCCAAAGGTCACGCGCTCGCCCACTGGCTGTAAAGGTGGCTGGATGCCCAGCGGGCGGGGGACATCCCGCCCCCCGCTGGTCTCTTCATCCCGCAGCCGCAGCAACCAACCGACTGGATTCAGGTCCAGGTCATGCCGCGAGTTCACCCGTTCGCCATTATCATACATGGCGGCCAACGCCTCATACATCGCCCCCCGAAGGCTGGAGCCCGGATTGGCCCCCAGGTCGAGCATCCCCTCGGCCTGCAAATCACATTCCAGCAGCGTCACCGGGATCATGATGGGTCCCTCGACAGCGCATAAACCGTGTGGTTGAAGCCGTGCTCGCGCAGTTGATAGGGCAGGATGACCGTGTAACTCACCCGTCCGCCATCGCCCCGCGAACTGCTGCCCGGCGAACTGCTGTTGAAGATCGAGACATCTTCAAACTGGGCATCCGCCCGCATGTTATCCATGCGTTGCAGGAAGCCGCCCGCCATCATCCGCCCCGAGGGCTGGCACAGATTGATGTAACCCGGCTGGTACTCCGGGGCGGTGTCCATATCCATCCATGCCAGGCGGACGAGTTGCAAGAAGCTCCCCCGCCGCCCAAAATAGTTGATAGCGGTGAAAGCTTCCAGGATAGCCGTATCGGCGAAGTCATCCGGGTTGGCTTCCAGCGCCAGTCCCAGCGTTCCCGCCTGGATGCAGAACTCGCGCTGGGCAATAGTTGGTGTCCATTCACCCAGCTTGCCGTCCCAGCTGCGCAGCACCTTCTGAAAGGTGCGGTTGACCGCCGTCGCCAGCGGGGGTCGCAGATAGATGACCTTATCCCGCACGACCGGGAACAGCACCTCCATCGACTCCAGCCCTCGCAGCCGGATCAAGCGATCCAGCAGCGCCATCTTGATGGCGTAAGGAGTCGGGCAAACCAGCGATTTGCCCCCATTGGCGGTGGTATTGGAAGGCCGGAGGCTGAAGGCCGCCGCTGGCTCAAAATCCAGGTAGCACCACATGGCTAGAACTCCCGGTACAGGCCCGGCGCGGCACTTTCCAACGTGTCCCCCACCCTGCCCAGCAATTCCTCCGGCCCCTGGAACGGCAGGACAAACACCGTCTTCTCTCCATGTAACTGGCGGAGCATGGCGCCCACGTTCTGACCTCGCTCGACGAAGTTATCCATCAGCGGGCTGACCAGTGGGGCCGCCGCTGCTGATTGCGACAGGCTGACGAACCCCTGCACATCGACCACATGCGGCAGTTGGGTGGAGGTCAAGGCCCCTTTGGGTTGGAGCAACACCTGCCCCAGCGCCAGCAGCGCCGCCTTCAACCGGCCTAGCCGCTGCGCTGCCTCAATCGGATAGGTCTGGCTGGCATCATTGAAGCCAATCGCACAGGCATCCAGGTGGGCGACGAAGGCGTACACCCCGGAGGAGGCCGGGCGGTTGAAGATCATCTGACCGATGTTCTGCTGCTTCTCGCTCTGAGCCTGATCCTTGACATCCTGATCCGATTCGCGGGTAGCTTTCGTGCGCGTCAACCGGGTGATCGCATGGCGGGCGTGAATGAACTCCTGCACCTCATTGGCCCCCGGCAGCCCGACCGTCCAGCCGAACTCGATGGCGGACTTGCGCTTGACCGAGGTGCTTTCCCCCGTGACCATGATCCCGCAGACATCATCCACCGCGCAGGTGAGCAGTCGGTCAATGACTTCATTTACCGGCGGCTTTTTGGCGATGAATTCCCGAAAGTCCGGGTTGCCCATCATGCGTGCCGGGTCGAGCGCCTGGCAGGCGTCGCACAGCGGCAGACCCAACTCCAGCGCGATGTGCCGGAACGCATCCGCGAACATGTGCTTGTTCATATCCCCGGAGATGGCATTGACGACTGCCTTCTCGTAACCCTCCAACACATCCGGTTGAGTTGGGTTGTAGACCGGCGTCACGATGCCTACCTGGCGGGTCATCAGGCGGTTGCTTTCGTTGCCTTCGTTGTTGAGCGCGTGCATCTCCAGCACGACGCGGGCGGCGATAGAGACGGATTTAATGGTGACCATGGGTATTAGTGTCCTTTGCTGAACTCAAGGAACAGGATGCAATAGAAAACGGTATTACTCGGACTTCGGACGATAGGCAGAAGCGTAGCCGGTCGCTACCAGCAGATGGGCCACCACTTTGGAGCCATGCTGGGCGATCAGATCAATCACCTGCCGCAGGTCGGCATCGCTGACAAATGGGCGTGTTTCTCCAGTATCCGCCTGCACACTGCTGCTCTCGCGCGCGTAGTCATGGACGAACCCGGAGAGATCAGCGATGAAGTCCGCCGGGGTATGTGCGTGGCGCAGCAGGTCATCCCCCAACCCATGCCGCACCTTGAAGGGGAAGCTGTCCTTCTTCACATCCTTGCGGTAACGGGCCACCACGGTGCAGGCGCGGATGGCGTTAGCGATGTTCTGGAAGCCGGGGGAATCCAGAATCGGGCCGTAGTCGATCTTGTCATGTTGCAGGGCCATGAGCGTCTCCTTGAACATATCCAGATGCAATTGAGCGTTGGGGTAGGCCAGCCAGGGCCGTTCGGTCACGTGGCTGAACCAGTAGCTATGATAGGCGTTGGCGAAAGCGATCCATTCTTCTGGTTCGCCGCGCGTAATGAAGCGCCGGTAGGCATGAATAACGGTCAATTCCTCCCCGGTATAGTCTCCTTTGGGCGGTCGCCCCCGGATGCAGTTGACCAGCTCATAGTGGGCTTCCAGCAAAGCGGAAGCCGCCGCCAGCCGATCCGCCGCCAGGTCGCTCGCCAACCAAATCGGCGCTGCGAAGGCAGTTTCATCAAAGGGGATTTGGGTCCCGCCGATGTTCTTGTAGTAGTAGCCTACCAGCCCGCCGCTCAGGTCGATGAAGCTGTCGTCTTCGCCGGGCGGGTTTATCCGCAGGTGATCGGCCAACCCCTGGTAGTAGCGGATGTATTGCAGCGCATCCAGTCGGGCGCGGGGCATCAGGCCGGAATAGCGATACAGTGACCGTCCGGCCTCTGATTGGCGGTAGGCTGCCATCTGCGACTTGATCTGGCTCAGGGTAATGTTCACTGGCAGCGGATAGTAGGTCAGCACATCCGTCCCCAGGTTGAAAGGCATTCCCGCCAGCATATATCCGCTGAAGGCCAGGTAGATCGGCACCCAGAATTCCTTCGGTGTGCGCTCGCTCAGCTCGCTGCTCACCCGCTCGCTGAAGGCCCCTTTGCTGGTGGATGGCGAAATCACCGCCATCAAACTGACATCATTCGACAGGTTGTAATCGGTGTAGGCCAAACCCGGCAGGATCGACTCCTGCCAGGATTGCCGGGCTTCTGCCACCCGGTTCGGGCAGTCCGCGTACAGCCAACTGATTAATTCCAGCAAGGCCAACCCGCTTTCCCCTCGGTGGGCATGCCAGGCGTGCAAGACCGCCGGATAGCCTGCCCGCATGGCGGAGCCTCTACCAAAGTAGGAACACAGGTGCGCCCAGACCGGGTAATCCGGGTGAATCGCGTCCGTCTGGCCGTCGATGCGCTCACCTTTCTTTAGTTTGCGGTTTTCGCTGGCGCGAGTCTTCACCGTCTCGTAATCGACGATTTCCCCCCAAAAGTCCTGGGGCACATATTTGAAACGGATGTTGCTGGCCGGATCGGCTTTCAGGGCTTTGGCATCCCCGTCTGACCAGGCTTTTTTGAGCGCTGGGAGCAGCGGAGGCAGGCGGCCCTCCTCCCCTTCCAACCAGGCTCTGGCCTCCTCTGCCGAGTATGGCACCTGCACCAGGTAGGCACCGCCCACATCCCGAAGGCGCACCTCGTGGCCGGAACCGGGTGGGGGCAGTCGCTCGTACAAGTCTGCCAGCCCTATAGCGATGAAGGTCGAACGCATCAGATCGGTATCTTTTTCGACATATAACTCCATTACCTGCCCTCCTTGATGGGCATCCTGCCGTAGCGATGCCAGTATTCCCCGGAGCGTTGATCTGCCAACCGCAGCACCCGCACGAACAACAGATAGAACAGGGCACTCTGCCACGATGACCGTTTAGCCTGGATGGTGGACGGACTCTTCATGACCGCGGCGCTGGTGTAGGTGAAGGCGGGATTGACCATCTGGCTCCAGCGGTCGGCGTCTTCGGCAAACCCGTAATCCGTCAAGACCTGTACCAGCGCCGCCTGGGCGTTGGCGGCCAGCTTGAACTTCTCGCCTTTATCGGCGTCTGGTGTGTGATGCCGCATGATGGCGCTGAGGACGATGGACATCCATACCCGGTCGCCACCGCAAGCCTCCTGCACGATCTTCAGAACAGCTTCCGCGCTTTCGACTGCGTGTGGGCCGCGTGGAGCGTGCCTGAAGCGCGCCTTCAGGTCTTTTTGCAAAGGGTCATGCCGGTCATAATCGGTGTGCGCCAGCGGCCCCTCGGCAGCCGTCACCGTCGGCGGTAGGCCGCTGGTGATGAAGTGTTGCTGCCAGGCCGCCGCCCATGCCTGCCAGCGTTGGTTGAGCTTGCCCACATCATGCAGCGCCAGCGTCAGCCGCAGCAGCTGTTCAATCTGCTCAAACGGGCGCTGCGCCTGGTCGCAGAGCCGCGCCAACCCATGAGCAGCCTCTCGTTTCAGCGAGATTTGCCCGCCATCGTCGCGCTCATAGGCCAGTCGCAGCCCATTCAGGTGCTGCACATAGGTGTCCGCTACATAGGGCTTGTACTCATATGACCGTGCTCTGCCCTCTGGCGAGGGCGTAGCGGAATGGTCGGCTTTCGGCACCCGGAAGCGCAGCCCACCCGCCGCCGTGTAGGTGATGATCTGTGGGTGCGCCACAAACCAGCGGTACTTGTACAGGTCAGCGGCGCTCTGGATCAGCCACCACTTGTACGTGGGCGGCTCGAAGTTATCCGCCTCGCTATCCTTATCTTCAGGCGCGCCGCTGCACCCCATTAACCAAAACCCGGCCTCCACCTCCGGCGCAGACTCCTCCAGCGTCTTGAAATACCGATACAACCGCCCCCGCGAGACCCCAAACGACTCGCGTTGATGTGGGTTATGGGTCAGGGTCTCGTCCGCGTTCGGGTCAGGATCAATGAACAACGGTACACTGGATTGAGTGCGGATCATTTGGCTCAGATAGCCATCATCCCGGTTTGCCAGGCAGGTTGTAATCTCATCGATCCGCCTGTCAATTCGGGCCTCCAACCCATCGACAAAAGCGGCATCCGCCTCTCCGTGTGTCAGATCGATCAGCCGCTGTTCCTGTGAATAGCGGATCACCTGGCGCTGGAATTCGCTGGTGTTCAGTATCTCCCAGGTGCGCTGGCAGATGTCCAGCAGGCCATCCTCGTGTTCGTTCTCGTCCTGCTTGTCGCCCTTGGGAGTGCCATATGGCGCGTAATTCACATTGCCCTCGGCGTCCAGCGGTTGGAACACGTACACATTGCCGCGTTCATTTTCCCGCCGGGCGCAGCGCCCCGCCCGCTGGATCAGGCTGGCCGCCGGGGCGCACTCGGTCAGCAGGGCATCCGCGCTGATGTCCAGCCCCACTTCCACCACCTGTGTTGAGACAATCACCTGCGGGCGGGTGCTCGCTTCAAAGGACTCGCGCGTCAGGCGAGCCTCATGCGCCTGTCGATCTGCCCGGTAGAATTGCGAATGCAGCAGCGTGCAATCCACTCCGGCGGGCAAGTGAGCTTTCAAGTCCTCATACAACATCTGCGCCCGCTCGACCTGATTGCAGACGACCAGTGTCCGCTGACCCGTGTGCTGCTTGATCACATCCGCCGTCAGTTGACCCTCCATCGCCTGCCAGGTGCGCCGCTGACTCTGGATGTTGGTCACATCCGCGAACAGGTTCATCCCCGGCTCATCCACCACGGTTGTTGCACCCAGGCTTTCTGCAATCCCCTTCATGAATGGGGCCGAGAAGGTGGCGCTCATCAGGATGAAGCGGCTGATGCCCTTGAGCATTCGGCACAAGGCCAGCACCGTCAGCATCATCTGATTGGCAGGATACAGGTGGAACTCGTCGAAGATGAGATAACTGCCGATTAGCGCCCCGGCGTTGATATTGTCCAGGCGGCGCGGCAGGCTGTAAGGCAGGGTGAGGAAGCTCGCCAGCAGTTGATCGACTGTCAGGAAGATAACGCGCCCTTCCAGCAGGGGATCATCCGGTTGTTCACCGGTCTGAATACTAGGGTGCCAGGTGGGATCGAGCCGACGGTCACGCACGATCTGACTGTAGAGATGATGAAAGCTCTTTGCCAGTGTGCGCATCGGCACCGCATACAGAATCTTCTGTGGATGCAGGTGCGCATGCCCGGAGCGAAATCCTTGCAGGCCCGGTTCGAGCGCCGCCCGCGTTTTGCCCGCGCCGGGCGGCGCTTGCAGCAAGACATCCCGGTTAGACAAGATATGGTCATGAACACATTGCTGAAATCTGAAGGCTGTCTTATTCATATTCACGATCACCATTTTCGGTAGTGTAGAACAAGAGTGGCTAATAAAGCGTGAAGTTCTTTAAACCCATCAGAAGAAACTCGGCGGCCCCTCATCCCCACGCCCATATAACCACGCTGTCGCAGCCGCATCCGCCGCCAGCTTCGCCCGCAGGTCTGCCGGTTCCAGCACCTCGACATCTGGCCCCCACCCGCGTATCCAGGGGATCATCTCGGCGGGTTCGGCAATTTGCACCGTCCATAGGATTGAGCGCCCATCCTCATGTAGGCGATACTGCTCGCTGGGGTGCCACCGGGTTTCCTTCAGCCGATCCAGCACGCGATTGTCAAAGCGCAGCACCACCGTCGTTGGATTGCTATCCCGCTGCCAGATTCCCCATGTCAGGTCAATGCGGCGTAATACCTCCTCGCCAGATGGGCGTTCAAACGAGTCTTGCAGGAGAGCTGCCCACTCGATCCGATCCAGCTTGAAAGTCAGGGGTTGTATACCGGCCCCTTGCCGTGAACCCGCCAGTAGATAGTTGGAGTCCGACCATACCGCCGGTTCAAACCACCATGGCGCGATGATATGCGAACGCAACGCGACCTCTCCCAGCGGGCGGTAGCGGATATGCACCCAGTGTTGTTTGCGCCAACCTTCGACCAGCACCTTGAATACGTCATTCAGAGGCTGAGCCGGGCTTTCACCCTCATCCGCCTCATGCGCCCTGCTGATTTGATCGCCAATCTCTGCGGAAAGCTTGCCCGCAATCTGGTTGAGCAGATGAAACACCACCGGATACCGCTGCATCTGCGCCCGCACCAACCGCCGCAGCGGTAGGTACAGCAACCACATCTGTTCCGGGTTCAGCCGCAATTCCTGGGTATAGTGCGGCGGTAGCGCATAACGCACCCCTTCTTTGACGAGCGTGATGCCGTCCGCTTCAAATGCCCTGATGTAGTTGCGGATGGTCTCCTGGCTGACTTCCAGGTGGTCGGCTAGTTCTTTGGTCGAGATACCCTGGTCCCCTGCCGCGATGAGGGCATCCAGAAACTGATGGTATTGGCGATAGTTCATATCCGATTCCCCTTTGATCTACCCATCATCATAACGAAAATGCCAAAATTTCTTTGGCTTTTCCATGTACTGCATGAGAGATCACTGATGAAAACGGTTCTGTTCGCTGTTTCAAGACGCTTTCTGTATCCTCCCACAACCGCCTTCACGACGATTCTACGATGTGAGGGCACCCAGCCGTCCAGCATCGGCAGCAGTACGCTCATCCCACCTTTCAGGCGGGACGACCGAACTACTACCTTCCCGCCGGGATGCTGGACGGCTCCCCCTTCTGCATCGTCCCCGGCCTGCCCGAGCGGTTGCGCTCGACCGGGCTGGCGGGTTCCAGCATGACGAGGAGTAATCGTCATGTCCGTTTCTACTATCACAGTGCAGTATCCGACTTCATCGGCGGGTGACATCGCGTTCGACCAACTTTACGCCGATCTCGCACCCTACGCAATCAACGTCATGAAGCGCAACGGCATCCCGCCGCATCACCTGGAAGAATGCCTGCAAATCGGGATGACGGCGCTGTGGGAACAGCTTGCAGCCCAGCCTGACTTCCTCGCTGAGAAGACGCGCCGCCAGGCGGTCTTCTTCACTCTGGCACGCTGCAAGATTTCGAGTCTGCGTTACCAGGAGGGCATGTACGACAGCCTCGACGCCCTGATCAGCGCGGACTGGCACAATACCGCCGACGAGCATCTCATCAACGGAATGCAGCACACACAGGGCGAACATTGGGCAGGCTGGGCGACTCAAGTCGATATGCGTGCCGACATCGAGCGCATCCTGCACAAGCTGGCTGCGAAGTACGCGCAGTCGTTCAAGCATCTGGTCGCTCTGTACTTTCTCACGACCGAAGTATCCCGCAAGGATGCAGCGGCGCTGGCGGGCATGGATAGCTGGCGCTGGTACCAGCGCTTTGTGCTGCCGGTGCAAGCGGATCTACGCTACGAGTTCGCCCAGGTGTTCCTGGAGCAGCACGACTACTCGCAACCGACTTGTGATGAGGTTATCGCGGCTGCACCTGCACGACGTTGCCTAGCCTATCGCTCGTGGCGCGAGCAGTATCAGCGCGGCCACACCTCATCCGCTGAGGTGCTGGCGGCTGCCTACCGCGACACGCCCTGCATCGGGGCCGCCATCCGCGCGCAGATCGACGGCAAGAGCTACGCAGCAGCGGCTGAGGCAAACGGTCGCAAGCCATCGACCTTTCGCAAGCACATGAAGCGCGCCGCGCGGCTGCTCGATGCCGCCTATGCCTGAGCGTTGGCTCACCGTCCTGGCTGTGACGCTAAACCAGCCGCCCTCCGAAATGTTGTTCGTAAGCAATGAAAGATTCCCAACCCAATCCTGTAAGATTCCGGGGGTTCATTGCACCACCTGTGATAGGTTGAAGCCAAACCTATGCTGTGTGGGGAATCTTGCGCGTGGGAATCAGAATGACAGGTACTGAAGAGAAGTCGCCTCACCAGCTAGGCATTGACCTGAAATCGGTTTGTCGCTCGCTGCTGAAGATTGTTGCGCGGTTTGAAGAAACCCAGTACACTGAGGTCACGCTTCGCCAGACCGCCGAGCGGGAACTCGACGATCTGGCTGACCCCGCGAGTGGTACAGCACATCGCAGGGCTGAGACGCATTGTACACCGACGCGCCTCGTTCCTGCATGGATTCTATCCATCGTCTGGGACGAGGCGTTTGTATTGATCTACATGTGTACCAGAGCGAGGAAATTCAACATGTCTAACCGGCTAAAGCGCCAGCCTGCTGAACGCAAAGCCCCCTACCAATCGATAATGTCTCAAGAGAAGGTGTAAATTGACGAAGGAGGTCATCTGTGCTTCTCTGTGAAGTGGCTAAACAAAACAGAGGAGAGCACAAGATGACCGACGCAACTATGGCATTTCTGGAGTACCTGCGCAAGATCGGCAAGGAACAGGACGCGGACTTTCTGCGCGAGGGGATAGGGTGCTGAGCGAAGCGCTGATGGAAGCGGAAGTGAGCCAGCAGATCGGGGCGGAGAAGTACGAGCGCAGCGGAGAGCGGCAGACGTACCGGAACGGCTATCGGGAGCGGGAGTGGCAGACGCGGGTGGGGGAAATCGCGCTGCGGATTCCGCGGGTTCGGGAGGGGAACTACTTTCCGAGCTTTCTGGAGCCGCGACGACGCGCCGAGCGGGCGCTGCTGGCGGTGGTGCAACAGGCGTACATCGAAGGGGTGAGTACGCGGAAGGTCGACGATCTGGTTCAGTCGCTGGGATTGAGTGGGATCGACAAAAGCAGCGTATCGCGCATCTGCAAGCAGCTGGACGAGGTGGTCGAGGCGTTCCGCAACCGACCGCTGGAAGGGGAGTATCCGTACCTGTGGCTGGATGCGCTGTACGTCAAGGTGCGGGTGAATCATCGCGTGGTCAGCCAGGCGCTGGTCATCGCCACCGCCGTACGGCGCAGTGGGGAGCGGGAGATCCTGGGGGGGAGCTGGGCGCGGCGGAGAACGGCCCGTTCTGGCTCGCCTTTCTGCGCAGCCTGGTGCGGCGAGGTCTCCATGGCGTGCAGTTGGGGGTCAGTGACGCCCACGAGGGCTTGAAAGACGCTATCGCCCAGGTCTTCAGCGGCGCCAGCTGGCAGCGTTGTCGGGTGCATTTCACGCGCAACGTCCTGGCCTACATCCCTCACGGAGAGAAGTGCCTGGTCAGCGCCTTACTGCGCACCATCTTCACCCAACCGTCACGCCGTGATGCCGATCTGCAGTGGCAGCAGGTCAGCGACCAGATGCGCAAGCGCTGGCCTCAGGCCGCCGCCCTGATGGACGATGCCCAGCAGGACGTCTTGGCCTACATGGCCTTCCCCGTCGAGCACTGGACCCGCCTCTATTCCACCAACCCCCTGGAACGCCTCAACAGGGTCAACTTGAGCTGTTCGCGCAGGAACGTCCCGACAGCCGTTTTGATGTCCTCCGCTTCCGCCTTTGACCCGATGAAAAACTGTATAGACCGGGGAGATGGGTAACACACGTGCGGGGACATGGGTGACAGAATCAGGATGGGAATAAGGGTATCGACTGCATCCGGACAGAGGAGGTGGACGATGCCCTGGGAGGCTCAAACGAACATGTCCCAACGAGAGGCCTTTGTGCAACAAGCCGCCCAACAGGCGATGCCGTTCGCGGCATTGTGTCGTCACTACAAGGTGAGTCGCAAAACGGGCTACAAGTGGAAAGCGCGCTATGAGCAGGCAGGCACGGCAGGGCTGAGTGACCGGTCGCGGCGACCGCATGCCAGTCCTACGCGCACGCCGGCAGCGCGCGAGGCGCATCCGAGCTGGGGGGGGCGCAAGCTGAAAGCCTGGCTGCAGCAGCAGGGCTGCACGCCGCTGCCGGCTGAGAGTACGATGGGGACGAGGTACGCACCGTAGTCCATCTTGTGCGACAGATGCTGCACGCCGCTGCCGGCTGAGAGTACGATGGGGACTGGGCGTTGGCCAATGGGCAGCGCTGCTACCCGTTGACGGTCTTGGATGACCATTCGCGCTTCCTGATCCAATTGACCGCCTGTGCCAACATGCGCACCGACACGGTACAAAGTGCCTTGACAGCTGCCTTTCGCTGCTACGGCTTGCCCGAACGGATGCTGATGGATAACGGCACCCCCTGGGGCGATGGCGCACAAACACCCTACACCCGCTTGACCGTCTGGCTGCTGCGCTTGGGCATCGCCGTCACGCAGGCGCGCCCTGACCACCCGCAAACGCAGGGTAAGGACGAACGACTACATCGCACTCTCAACGAGGAGCTGCTCCAGTATGCGCACGCCGACACGCTCCGCGCTTGGCAGCACATCTTTGACCCTTGGCGCGTCTTCTACAACACCGAACGTCCCCATCAAGCCCTGGGCCACGCCACGCCTGCCTCCCGCTGTCGCGCCAGTCCTCGTCCGTTTCCAGAAACGCTGCCCGCCCTGCTCTATCCCGACACCGCATCCCTGCGTCGCGTCGATGCCAGCGGTTGTTTCTCCTTCCAAGGCCGCGTGCTGCGCCTCGGCAAAGCCTTCCGTCAACACACCATTGGTCTCTGCTTTGACCCCGATACCGATGGTCTGCTGCACGCCTATTTCGGTCAATTTCGCGTTCGTTCCTTTAACCTTCGTGAGGTATCCTAGTGTTACCTATCTCCCCGCACACCTGTCACCTATCTCCCCAGTCCATACATACCACGATGGGGAGGGGAAGGGGGAGGGGTTCAGTGAGGCGAAGCTCATCACGAAGTGGGACATCTTCTACTACGTGTACGGTTTGCTGCACCATCCAGTCTACCGGACGCGGTACGCGGCGAATCTAAAGCGGGAACTGCCGCGCATCCCGTTCGCGCCGGATTTCTGGGCGTTCGCCGAGGCGGGGCGGAAGCTGGCCGATCTGCACCTGGGGTACGAGTCGATCAGGCCGTACCCGCTGGAATACGAGTGGAAGGCGGGCAAGCCGATCCAATGGCGGGTGGAGAAGATGCGGCTGGATAAGACGCGGACGGCGATCCAGGTGAACGAGTCGCTGACGCTGCGGGGCATTCCGGCGGAGGCGTTCGAGTACCGGCTGGGGAACCGCTCGGCGGTGGAGTGGGTGATCGACCAGTATCAGGTGAAGTGGGACGATCATGGGGCGGTGGTGAGCGATCCGAACCGGTACAGCGACAATGAGCGGTACATCGTGGAACTGGTGGGGCGGGTGACGCAGGTGAGCGTAGAGACGGCGGCGATTGTGCGGGGGCTGCCGGGGTTGGGGATTGGGGAGGAGAAGCCCTCGGCCTAAAGCGTATTGCGTGATCCTCACCCCCAACCCCCTCTCCATTGCATGGCGAGGGGGCGTTCAAGGCGGTGCTGAGTGAATGGGGAGCGCAGGCTTGCGCCGCGCTCCCGCAGGTGATGGTCAGGCGCTAGTCATCGCCGCCGTCGTCATCGTCGCCGTCGTCATCGTCGTCGTCGCTGCCGCCGTCGTCATCGTCGCCGTTGTCATCGTCGTTGTCGTTGGAGCCGCTGCCGCTGCTGTCATTATCGTGGTTGTCGTCGGAGCCGCTGCCGTTGTCATCGTCGTTGTCGTTGGAGCCGCTGCCGCTGCTGTCATTATCGTGGTTGTCGTCGGAGCCGCTGCCGTTGTCATCGTCGTTGTCGTTGGAGCTGCTGCCGCGGTCGTCATCGTCGTCGCTGCCGTCCTGGTTGGTCAGGGCGGGGGCAACCGGATGTGGGACGAAGAGGGTCATGCCGACGACGATGAAGCGGGCATCGGTGATGCAGTTTGCCAGCGCCAGTTCAGCGACGGTGCTGCCGCTGCGCTGGGCGATACCGGAGAGGGTATCACCGGCCTGGATGGTGTAGGTGGTCCAACCGGCGGGCTGGCTCACGACGCAGTTGGCCGGGACCACAACGCTGTCATCATCATCCCGATCGTCATCGTCATCCTCGCGGGTGCGGACGGCCATCTCGACTTCGCGGGCGACCCACGCGCCGTTGACCAGGCTGAGGTGAACCTTGACCATCGCGCCGAGGGTGAGCGTGCCCTTAATCTCCGCGCCGACGGTGCTGATGTTCTGTCCCTGGACGACGATGAAGTCGGCGCCGATGCTGGTGAGCGTGCCGCGCAGCTCGAACTCGCCCTGGGTGAAGGCCATGTTGTCGTTCAGGCTGCTGTTGTCGTCATCGAAGTTGTCATTGCTGTTGTCATTGGTGTTGGCGTTGTCATCCGCCGCGTTGTCGTTCAGGCTGCTGTCATCATCGTCATGACCCGCATAGCGTTCGACTTCGCGGGCCTGGAGCTGGTTGTTGACTTGCAGGCTGGCGTGAACCCTGACGACCTCGCCAACCACGACGCCGGCCTTGATCTCGGCGCCGCGCACATCGATGATGAGACCGGCGATAGTCATGGTAGAGTCGTCGAAGGCGCTGAGCAAGCCGGTGATCTCGATTTCGCCGGGGAGCATGTCATCATTATCCTCGCCGGTGATCGCGTTGATCTGGCGGGCGCGGATGCTGAGGTCGGCCTGCACCTGGGCTTCGACCTTGACGGCCGCGCCCAACTGAAGGGGGGTATTGATCTCGGCAGCGGCGACCAGGATACGCTGGCCGTTGACGGTAATGCTGTCCATATCCAGGGCTTCGATCAGGCCGACGAGTTCGACCTCGTTGGCGGCGGTATCATCCTGGGCCATGATGGTCATGCTCAAGGTGGGCATGAGCAGCAGGCCGAGCAGCAGAACCCCGATCATGCGAGTCTTGTTCATCCAGTGAAACATCGTAACCTCCTGATTTCACGTTTATAGGAATGCGGATGGTTGGAATTCATCCGACACTGCTAGCGACGCGGGACTCGTGAAAAGGTTGCGGTGAGTTTTGACCAGTTTTGAAAGGTCGATGGTTTTTCGCCTGACATTCCCGATTCTGGCTTGCTCGAAATCGGTTCCGGCCTACAATCGAAAGATATGGCTCAACAAATGGACACGATGATTCCCGAATTTGCGCGACGTCAGGCGAAGTACCGCCCGGTGGCTGAGGCGCTGCTGGGCATTTACGGCTCGACCGAGTGGCGGCAGTGGCTCCCGCCGCTGGACGAACTGGTGAGCTGCATTCTTAGCCAGAGTACCACGGATACGAATCGGGATCGCGCCTTCGAGTCGCTGAAGGCCCGTTTTCCGACCTATGAGGCGGTGCGGGATGCTCCGGTTGAGGCGGTGATCGAGGCGGTGCGGTCGGCGGGGCTGGCGAATCAGAAAGCGCCGCGCATTCAGGCGGTGCTGCGGCGGATCAGCGAAGAGCGCGGCGAGTTGAGTATCGACTTCCTGGCCGATCTGCCTATCGAGGAAGCCAAAGCCTGGCTGACCAGCCTGGACGGGGTGGGGCCGAAGACAGCCGCGATTGTGCTGTGCTTCGGGTTCAACCGGCCGGCTTTCCCGGTGGATACGCACGTTCACCGCGTCGGGCAGCGGATCGGATTTCTGCCAGAGGGGATCAGCGCGGACAAGGCGCATCCGGTCATGGAGGCGCTCATACCGGCGGAGGATTATCTGGCGTTCCACTTGAATCTAATCCGGCACGGCCGGGAAACCTGTTCGGCGCGTTCGCCACACTGCGAACGCTGCCCCATCACGCCGCACTGCGATTACTACAGCCGCTTGAAGCCGAGCGCCAAGTCCTAAGCGTGAGAGGAACCCTATGACTCAGAATCCTGCCGCGCCCGCGGCTGCTCCCATCAGTGACCAGGAAATCAGCGGTCTGCGCCACAGCCTGAACATGCTCCGCAGCCAGGTGCAGTCCGGGCGGGTGGATGGGGCCTATCTGCTGGAACAGATTGGCAAGACCAGCGACCTGCTGCAACGCCTGGAAGGGGAACGCAAGCAGCGCAAGAAGGAAGGCCGGTTCCAGGCGCTTTACAGCGTCAGCCGGCTGCTGGGGGAGTCGCTGGAACTTCAGACGGTGCTGGATCAGGTGATGGATGCCATCATCCAACTGACGGCAGCGGAGCGTGGATTCCTGATGCTGCGGGATGATGACGGCGGGCTGGCGGTCAAGGCGGCGCGCAACCTCGACCAGCAGACACTCCGCAGCGAGCAGTTCCAGTTCAGCCGGACGATTGCCAACCAGGTTCTGGACGGGGGGCAGCCCGTCCTGGCCGATAACGCGGTGGAAGATCCGCGCTTTGCCCGGCAGGCGAGCATCGTCGGGCAGTCACTGCGCAGCATCATGGCAACGCCGTTAAGAGCGCGGGGCAAGGTGATCGGTGTGGTGTATGTCGATAACCGCATCCAGGCGGGCCTGTTCAACCAGGATGATCTGGCGGCACTGGATACCTTCGCGGGGCAGGCGGCGGTCGCGATTGACAACGCGCGTTTGTTCAGCGCGACTGATCAGGCGCTGGCGGAGCGCGTCGAGGAGCTGCAAACGCTGCGGCGGATCGACCGCCAGTTGAACGAGACGCTGGATGCGCAGAAGGCCATGCAGATCACGCTGGAATGGGCGTGCCGGCTGTCCGGGGCGAGCAGCGGGCATCTGGGGCTGGTGGAGGGCGATCCGCCACACGTCCGGGCGGTGCAGCATTATGGGCCGGAGGCGGAGGTCGAATACTTAGACGCGGCCTATCCCGCGGTGATGGAGGTGGTGGCGTCGCGCAAGCCGTTGAACCTCAGCGGCGAACACAGCCTGATGATCGCGCCGGTGTACCGTGAGGCGACGGTCTTCGGAGTGGTGGTCATCCAGCGGGAGGGAGCGGAAGGCTTCACCCCGGAGCAGCAGGATTTGATCGAGCGGGTGGTTGCCCGCGCGGCCGTCTCTATCGAAAATGCGCGGCTGTACGCGGCAGTGCAGGCTGCCGACCGCGCCAAGAGCGAGTTCGTCGGCATCGTCGCGCATGATCTGAAAGTGCCCATGACCAGCATTCAGGGTTACGCTGATCTGACGCTGCTGCAAGGCCACCTGAGCGAACGGCAGCAGGATTTCCTCAACCGGATCAAGGATACGGTCAAACGGATGGCGATTCTGGTGTCCGATCTGGCCGACATCAGCCGGATTGAGAGCGGGCACTTCTACATGAATGAAACGCGGGTGCAGGTGCGCGATATCGTCCAGGCAGTACGGGACGGCACGATGACGCAGATGCAGGAGTACCAGCACCAGTACCTCGAAGAGATCGATCCTGAACTGCCGGATCTACACGTCGATTACTACCGTTTGCTGCAAGTGCTGACGAATCTGGTCAGCAACGCCTACAAATACACGCCGCCGGGCGGAGTGATCACTTTCGGAGTGCGGCATCTGGGCGGGCAGGTGCAGTTCAGTGTGCGCGATACGGGGATTGGTCTATCCAAGGAAGCGATTGCCCAGTTGGGGACGAAGTTCTGGCGGGCCGAGGATGAGTTCACCCGATCACGGCCAGGAACCGGGCTGGGCTTTGCCATCACGCGCAGCCTGGTCGAGCAGATGGGCAGCCGGATCATGATTGAGAGTGAAATCGGCGTGGGCAGCCAGTTCACATTCAGCATTCCTGCCGCGACCTGATGCCCGATTGAGGGCGGGGTGGCGGCAGAGAACGCGGTTCTGTCCGGCTCGGCGCAGCTGGACTGAAGCGGAGCAAATCGGCAGTGGATCTGTTTCTGTCCCCGCATTTCGATGACGCCGTGCTGAGCTGCGGCGGCACGATTGCCCGGCTGGTGGCTGAGAGCAAAGCTGTCATGGTGCGGACAGTCATGGGCGGCATCCCGACTCTGGAGCAAGTTCCTGAAACGCCGATCACGCGCGACCTGCACCGGCGTTGGAATCGGGGCGACAATCCGATTGATGCGCGGCGTCAAGAAGACCAGGCCGCAGTCACAGGGCTGGGGGCGGAACTGGTGGTGATGTCGGTCTGGTTGGACTGCGTATACCGCCGGTCGCGGTTGGGCACGGCGCTGTATCCGACCGAGGAATCGATCTTCGGGGAGATACACCCGGATGATGAGGCGGCGCGTTTGCTGCCATTGGTGATTCTGCCACAGACTGAGCCGGTCTACACGCTGTACGCGCCGCTGGGGGCGGGGCATCACGTTGATCACCAGGTGACGCGGAACTGGGCGCTGAAGCTGCGGGAGCAGTTCCCGTGGGTGGCGCTGAAATTCTACGAAGAGTATCCTTATACGGAAGATGTCGGAGCAGTCGAGGCGGCGCTGAGTCACTTCGCGGCGGGCTGGCGTCTGGAGCCGGAGGTCATCCGGCTGGATGAGGCGCACGTCGCGGCCAAAATCCGCGCGATTGCCTGCTACGAGTCCCAGATCAGCACATTCTGGGAGAGCGTTGAAGCGATGGAAGCGGCAACGCGGCGGTCGATGTGGGATGCGGCGGCTGGAAGTTATGTAGAGCGGTACTGGCGGCTCCTGTAAGCGGTGTTATGTGCTGCGGCAAAGGATTTTTCCCTGATCGTCACCCCCCGGCCCTTTTCAGAGGTAGGTTTTTTGATGATCCTCACCTCCAACCCCCTCTCGATGTCATGGAGAGGGGGCTTAAGAGATCATACCGGCGCAGTCCGTGGGGATAAGCCGACGCGGGACAAAGAACCTCTTCTTCAGAAGAGGGGGAGTCGGGTTGGGTTCGAGGGAAAAATCGCGCGAGAAATTCATCATTTGCTCTAAAGCAATGATTATCACAGTGAAGGACAGGGTATGTCCGAAGATGCGCTGGCGCAGGCTCGATCCGCGCTCGCTGAACTGACCGAAGCCGCCCGCAAAGGGCAGATCATCCCGGTGCGGCTGACCGGGCAGCTTGAAGCGATTGCCGCGCTGCTGGAAAAGGTAGAGACGGAACACGCGGCCACAGCGGCTTCGCCCGATCTGGATGGGTATCGGACGGAGTTCGGCAAGCTGCTGTCCCACGGGTTTCATGATCTGCGGCTGCCGCTGACCAGTATTCGCGGCTATGGCGATATGCTGGCGAACCCCGCTATGGGAACACTGACTGAGATGCAGCAGCAGTTTCTGGGCACGATACGGGCGAATACCAAGCGGATGGAGGGGCTGCTAACGGATGTGAGCGACCTGAGCAAGCTGTGGAACGGTTTGCTGAAGCCCGCGCCCAAGATGGATGCCTTCAAGAACATTGCCCAGATCATCGACAAGGCCATGCGGCCGGTGGCGAGCGAATTGAACCGGCAGTTGGAGTTTGATGTGCCATCGGGTTTGCCGCTGCTGACGGTTGATACCGAACTGCTGGTCAAAGCGATCAACAAGCTGGTGGAGAATGGGCTGCGCTACTCGGAAGCGGGGACGGGCCGGGTCGTTGTCCGGGGGGCAGGCGAGGGCAGCCAGCTCCTCATCCAGATCGAAGACAACGGCATCGGGATGACGCCGGAGGTGCTGGAGAAACTGGGCACGCCCTATTTCCGCGCCGATCATGATCTGGTGCTGAGCTATAAAGGCAGCGGGTTGGGCGTGGCGATTGCCTACGGTATCCTGGATCTGCTGGGCGGGCAGGTGAGCGTCACAAGCCAGCCGGACCAGGGTTCCACCTTCACAATTCGTCTGGCAGGGATGGTATAACGCGATGACCGGGCCATTGGAGCCGACCCTCACGCTCGAACAGGCGATGGAAATCCTTGGGCGTCTGCAAAACGCCGCGCCCAAAGCGACCGCCGAGAAGCTCGGACAAGTGCGCCAGCTTTTGCAGCATCTCGCTTCCGAAAATGTCTACTTCCACACCCTGATGCTGGAAGGGCTGCCAGACGCTCCGGCGAGGGAAGAGGCTGCGCCGTCCATGCCTGACCCGGCTGAGCCAGAGGGGGACGAATCTTCCCCGGCATTGGCGGCGTCGATCAGTGATGCGCTGGCCTCGGAGGCGTCGGTGCAGTTGGTGCGCGGTATCAATGACGCGCTGCGCCCACCGTTGGTTGCCATCCGTGGACGGGCGGAACTGGTACAGGCGGGCTTTCTGGGGCAGATTACGCCGGAGCAGGACACCTGGCTCCAGGCTATCAATGAGAACACCAGCCGTGCTTTCGCTGTCCTGGATGCGCTGCAGGAGATGATCGCCATTCAGCGCGGGCAGGTGCGGCTTGACCCGGTGAATTTCCTCTCGACGGATTTGCTGGCGGAAGCCTGGGAGCGGCTGCGCGACCGTGCCCGCCAGTTGAATCATGATGTGACTATCCAGGCTCCGGATGTTGTGCCGCTGGCACAGGGAGATTTTTACCAGAGCCTGATCGTGCTGACCGACCTACTGGACAATGCGCTGCGCTATACACCGCCGGGCGGCCAGATCAAGCTGACGGTGGACAACCTGGGGACGCATGTGCTGTTCAGCGTGGCCGATAACGGGATTGGCCTGACGGCGGATGATCTGGCGCAGGTGGGCAAAGCCTTCTGGCGTGGGGATCATCACCGGCTGGTGCGGGCGCATCCGGGCACGGGGCTGCGGCTGTATCTGGCGCAGCATGTGCTGGCTTTGCAGGACGGTGAACTGATCTTCTCCGGGGAGCCGGATGTGGGCAGCACCTTCAGCTTCACGCTGCCGATTCCGGAGTGAAGGCCTGACCGGGGCGAGGGCTGTATCTTTGCAGCCGAGCGCCGGTTGGTAAATTCCGCTGCATCTGGCAGAATTGATCCGCGTCCAGAGATCACCCAGCGAGCGCAGCACCGTGAGCAAGACCTACGACCTCCTCAACATGGGCCGCAGCAGCATTGACCTTTACTCCAACGACGTTGGCACGCCCTTCGTCAACATCACCAGCTTCGCCGCTTATGTCGGCGGCTCTCCGCTGAACATTTGCGTCGGGGCGCGGCGCTTAGGGCTGAAGACCGCCCTGCTCACCGCCGTCGGGGATGACCCCGTGGGTGACTTCGTGCTGAACTTCCTGAACCAGGAGCGCATCGAAACCCGCTTCATCCCCCGCAAGCCCGGCCATCGCACCAGCGCTGTCGTCCTCGGCATCGAGCCGCCCGACCGCTTCCCCATCACCTTCTACCGCGAAAGCTGCGCCGACAGCCAGCTCAGCATCGATGATGTCCTGGCCGCGCCCGTGACCGACTGCGCCGTCTTCCAGTTCGCCGGAACCAACCTCAGCCTGGAACCCAGCCGCAGCGCCACCCTCTTTGCTGCCGAACTCGCCCGGCAGTCCGGCGCGACCGTCGTCCTCGATATCGATTTCCGCCCCGGCCTCTGGCACGATCCCCGCGCCTTCGGCGTCGCCATCCGCGCTGCCCTGCGCCTCGTCGATGTGGTCATTGGAACCGAGGACGAAATCAACGCCGCCACCCTCACCGCCGCCCAGCAGATGCAGATCACCCAGTCGATGACCGACACCCGCGTCGAGGGTGATACCCAGCAGGCCATCCAGCGCCTGATGAACCTCGGCCCCCGGCTTCTCATCGAAAAGCGCGGAGCGCACGGCGCCCGCATCCACAAAGCCGGTGAGCCTCCGGTCGATGTCCCTGGTTTCCCGGTCGAGATTTACAGCATCCTCGGCGCCGGTGACGCTTTTGGCGGCGGCTTCCTGTACGGCCTGGTCAGCGGTTGGGATATCTACCGCGCCGTTCGGCTCGGCAATGCCTGCGGCGCGATTGTCGTCACCCGCCACGGCTGCGCCAACTTCATGCCCACCATGCCCGAAATTGAGTCCTTCACCGCCCCCTACGGCGGCTTAGACTAACGCCCTCGTTCAGGGGGTGAGGATTATCTACACCACACGGAGTCACACCATGTCCACAAACCGCATCGGAATCGGCGTCATCGGCCTGGGACGGATGGGCCGCGTCTATGGCAGCTTTGCCGCTTCCCAGCACCCGGATGCCCGCCTCGTCGCCATCTCCGACAGCCGCCCGGAGGCCATGACCGAATTTGCCGACCGCATCAGCGGCCTGAAGACCTACACCGACTACCACGACCTGCTGGCCGACCCCAACGTGCAGGGCGTCATCGTCGTCACCCCGACCCATACCCACCGCGAGATCGTCATCGCCGCCGCCGAAGCCGGCAAAGCCATCTTCTGCGAAAAACCCACCGCCCTGACTCTGGCCGCCACCGATGACATGATCGCCGCTGTTGAGAAAGCCGGCGTCATGTTCCAGGTCGGCTTCATGCGCCGCTTCGATAAAGCCTACGCCGCCGCCAAGCGGCAGATCGACGCCGGGGCTATCGGCGACCCGGTCGTCGTCCGCTCCATCGGGCGTGATCCCTTCGCTACCAGCCTGGAATACGCCAACCCCGCCGTCAGCGGCGGCCTGATCGTCGATATGGGCATTCACGACTTCGACCTGCTCCGCTGGCTGATGAACGACGAGATCGACCGCGTGTACACCGAAGTGGCCTCGCTGGTCTATCCCGAACTGCTGACCGTCGGCGATGTCGATAACGCCATGATCAACGTCCGCTTCGCCCGCGGCGGATTGGGCAACGTCGAGGTCAGCCGCACCGCCCATTACGGCTACGACATCCAGGCCAACGTCATCGGCACCAAGGGCGCCCTGCAGATCGGCTACCTGCAGGAAACCGCCGTGACGCTGCTCAACCGCCAGGGGGCGCATCACGACATCGTGCCCTACTTCGCGGAGCGCTTCGGCCCGGCCTATACCGCCCAGATCGCCCACTTCGTGGACTGTATCCGCGACCAGAAAGCCCCCAGCGTCAGCCCGAAGGACGCCCGCGCCGCGCTCCAGGCAGCCCTGGCCGCCACCCAGTCGCAGCACACCGGCGCCGTCGTCCGCCTCGCCGACGTGTCCTGACGACCCTCCTGAATGCGTGGACGGGCTGGACGGGCTTCTGCCCGTCCGCCGGCGACGAAATCTTGCCCCCAATTTGAACCACTTGAACCACATCCGTCGTGGATGGACATGAGAACTCGGAAAATCTTTGGGACAATTTAAGGCCAGGTTTCTATTCTTAGAATATGAAGTTCTGGCAGGATGCTGTATGTATTCATTTTCGTGATGCTCGATTCGCTGACTGAACCATCTTGTTCTTTCCCGTTGACGGTCTCGTGAACTGAAAGCCCTTCTCGCGAGAACCGAATCTCCAGGTACACACTGCCTTCTTGGGGAGATGGATTGTTTGGTTTGGAGATTTGACGGTCGCATCACGGTAGACCTGTGAGGAGTATGAATTTGGTCGAGAAGCTTCGCCGCCATTCGCTGTTTATTGTCTTGCTCTTCATGCTGCTTCTCCTTCTGCTGGTTCGCCTGGACGCCATTCCTTCCGCCTGGTTCGATGAAGGCTATAAGATGAACGCGGCTTACACACTGGCGGAGTACGGCGTTTATGGGACGTACACCCTGGACGGATTTGTCCCGTTCGATCCGGGGACATCCAGCGGTCCTGTCGATCTGGGGCTGACGGCACTGGCTTTCCGAGTTTTTGGAGTTGGACTGGTTCAGGCGCGGCTGGTGAGCGCGCTGTTCGGGCTGTTAGGAGCCTATGCTCTGTATGCGCTGGCAGGGCGTATCTACGGACGGGACGCGGCCTGGTTTGTGGCTGGTATAGCCGTCCTTTTCCCACCGCTGAATGCTGTAAATTTCGTCCTGTTGAGCCGCCAAGTACTGAGTGAAGCCGCGGCTGTCGGCCTGATCTTATTGGGACTGTTCATCTGGCTAAGCCGGCTGGAGCAGCCCGGTGGGTGGAAGGCGGTGCTGGCCGGCCTTCTGATCGGCGCGGGGCTGCTGTCCAAGACACAGATCGCCTTGGCGCTGGTTCCGGCGCTGGTGGTGGTAATCGGGCTGCGTACCATCTGGCTTCGTGGGGCTCTTTTGCGGGAGAGCCTGATCGTCGTTAGCGTACTGGCCGTCATTGGGGGCTGGATGCTCGCTGGCAATCTGCTGACCCCACCGGATGTCCGCGCGCAGAATTCGACGCTTCTGCTGGATGCCATCCGCACGAACCTGTTGACGGATCTGTTCGGCAGCACACTCACCAGGTGGGCTGAGGTGATTGCAGTTCTGATGGCGTTCAGCGGGGTTTACGCCATTCGGCATCTTCGACATCCAGATCGCTTGCGGACTCCGGCGATGCAGGCTGAATTTGCCATCGGCGTCATGATTCTGTTCACGATGGGCTGGTATGTGCTGCTGTCGGTAGGCTGGCCGCGCTACAGCTACTTCGGCCTGATTCTCTCTGCTGTGGTGATCGGCAGTATGGTGTGGCGGATGGGCGCGTGGATGCAGGCACATTGGAAGCTTCCCAGGGCGCTGGCAGCCGGGGCGATGGTCGCCATCCTGTTCGTGTGGAATGGCGCGCCTCTGGTGGCCGAGCCGCCATCAGATGGATTGAAAGAGACCGCCGCATATGCCCGGCAAATGATCCCAGCGGATGCGGTCATCGAGACCTGGGACTGGCAGGTGGACATTTTTCTGGGCAATCTGGAACGCATCCACCATCCTCCACAAGACTATCTCTTCGAGGCCATCCGCCAGTTCTCGCATTATCAGGTTCCATTCGACCTGCGTTACGACCTGCTTCAATCCGATCCCGATTACCTGATTGTCGGCCCGTTTACGAGATGGTCATCGATTTACGCAGCCGAACAGATTGAGGATCACTTTGTTCAAGTGGAACAATACGGAGGTTACGCTGTTTTCCAGCGCCAGCCGGGATAGCGCGTCGATAATGCCGCCCGTGATATTCGGCGGAAGTCCCATTAGAATATGCCCGCGTCACGGGATCGATAGGGCAGCACAATGGCGACTCAGCTTCAACGGTATGGCGGTTTCCGGATTCCTTTCAACAAGCCGCCCCAGGTCGGTACCGAAATGGGCTATATAGCCGAGGTGATCGAACAGGGGCATCTTTCTGGCGATGGCAGTTTCACCCGGCGCGTCCATGCGCTGCTGGAGGCCGAGCTGGGCGCAGCCAAAGTTCTGCTGACCACCTCCTGTACCCATGCGCTAGAGATGGCGGCGCTTCTGCTGGAACTCCAGCCGGGCGATGAAGTGATCTTTCCCTCGTTCACATTCGTTTCTACCGTGAATGCGTTTGTGCTGCGCGGCGTTCGCCCGGTCTTCGCCGACATTCGACCGGATAGCCTCAACCTGGATGAACGTCAGCTGGAATCCTTGATAACTCCGCGTACCCGCGCCATCGTCCCGGTGCATTATGCGGGCGTGGCCTGCGAGATGGACACGATTATGGCGCTGGCCGAGGCGCGCGGGCTGGTGGTGATCGAAGACAATGCCCATGGGTTGTTCGGGAAGTACAAGGGCCGTCCGCTGGGGAGCATCGGCGCGTTAGCCACCCAGAGCTTCCACGAAACCAAGAATTTCACCTGCGGCGAGGGTGGTGCGCTGGTCATCAATGATCCGGCCTACAGCGAACGCGCCGAAATCATCCGCGAGAAAGGGACGAACCGCAGCCGCTTTTTCCGCGGCCAGGTCGATAAATACACCTGGGTAGACATCGGATCGAGTTATCTGCCGTCGGAGATGCTGGCAGCTTTCCTGTATGCGCAGCTTGAACAGCGCAAGGCCATCCAGTCCCGCCGCCGTGAAATCTGGGAGGGGTACTTTGGGGAGTTAGCCGATTGGGCTGCTGGGCAACATGTCCGGCTGCCGGTCGTTCCCGCGGAATGCGAGCAGGCCTATCACATGTTCTACATCCTGCTGCCGTCGCTGGAGTCGCGTCAAGCGTTGATCGCCCATTTGAAGCAGCGGGGTATCTTGAGCGTGTTCCATTACCTGCCGCTGCACCTTTCGGATATGGGGCGGAAGTTCGGGGGTCAGGCCGGCGACTGCCCCGTCACTGAAGACATCAGTGACCGGCTGCTGCGGCTGCCTTTCTTCTACAACCTCACCGACTCCGAGCAAGCTGAAGTCATCGAGACAATCCTGGCTTTCCAGGTGTAGCCGGAGTCCGGGACTGATCAGTACTGCCCTATACCTGCGCGGTTTCCTGCCCAGTGTGGTGATATGTCCGCCTGGCTGCCTCTCTGCATGGCGGATAGTCTGACCTCAATCCATTTCAAACTGCTTTCTATCCTTTGGGCAAGTTCAGTTCGATAGTTCCTTGAAAGGTGATAGGTCTATGCTCGACGATGGGACTGATTAGCAGGGGGTTTCACCTGTGAGTAGAACGCACTTCGTACGCCGAATTCTCCTCGTGGTGGTGGCACTGGTGGTTGCGGTGCTGGTTGTCCAGCCTGCGCTGGCAGTGCCGGGTTCGATCACCACGATCTTCCGTCATGACAATCGCTGGTTCCACGGCAACATGTTCAATGTGACCATCGTGAACCCGATGCGGCTCACTGCGTTTGATGTGAATATTGAGGCTGGCGTGACGACAGTCAGTGTCTATTATCGCAGTGGAACCTATGTGGGTTTTGAAACGAACCCCTCAGCCTGGACCCTGATGGGATCCGCAACCGTGGTTGGCGCGGGGCCGAACCTGCGAACGCGCGTCAACGTGAGCAGCCCGATATTGACTGCGGGTACTTACGGTTTCTACGTCACGGTGACGCCGACCTTCAACGAGGCCGCCAGCGTGGATATGTTCTATTCATCTGGCAGCCGCACTTATTCCAACTCGGACATCTCGATTGTCACGGGGATAGGCGTTGGCGGTCTGTTCGGTGACCGCGCCGCCTGTATCGCGCGTGGTTTCAATCAGAATCCCTGCATTTTCCTCAAGCGAACCTGGAACGGCACGATCTACTACGATACGGTGACCAGCCCGTTGATCGCGCCGACGATCACGAGCGCGCCGCCGGGCGGCGGGCAGGTGGGGACGGCCTACAGCCACACCTACACGGCGACGGGGACAGCGCCGATCAGCTTCGCGGTGACCTCAGGCGCGCTGCCGCCGGGTCTGACCTTGACGGCGGGCGGGGTGCTGAGCGGGACGCCGACGACGGCGGGGACGTTCACGGGGGTAGTGACGGCCAGCAACGGGGTTGCGCCAGACGCGACCCAGGCCTTCAGCATCACGATTGCGCCCTCTGGCGCTCCTGGCGAACTGACTACAATGTTCGCCCATGACGACCGTTACTTCCACGGCAACATGTTCAATGTGACCATCAACAACCCGCTTCAGATCACCGCCTTTGATGTGAATATCGGCGCGGGTGTGACGACTGTCAGTGTGTACTACCGCAGCGGGACGTATGTGGGCTTTGAATCCAACCCGGCGGCCTGGACCCTGATGGGGTCGGCGACGGTGTTGGGCGCCGGACCGAATAACCGGACACGGGTCAATGTCAGCAGCCCGCTGCTGGCTGCGGGAACCTATGGTTTCTACCTGTCTGTCACCCCGATCTTCGATGAATCCAGCAGCGTAGACATGTACTACACATCTGGCAGCCGGACTTACTCGAACGCGGATATGACGCTGGTGGCCGGCATTGGCGTTGGCGGCAGCTTCGGTGATCCGGCGGCCTGCGCGGCCCGTGGGTTCTCTAACAATCCCTGTATCTTCCCGGATCGCACCTGGAACGGCACGATCTTCTACAATGTTGCCCCGTCAGCGCCGACGATCACGAGCGCCGCGCCTCTGGGCGGAACCATCGGCCTCGCCTACAATCACACCTACACGGCGACAGGGACAGCGCCGATCAGCTTCGCGGTGACCTCAGGCGCGCTGCCGCCGGGTCTGACCTTGACGGCGGGCGGGGTGCTGAGCGGGACGCCGACGACGGCGGGGACGTTCACGGGGGTAGTGACGGCCAGCAACGGGGTTGCGCCAGACGCGACCCAGGCCTTCAGCATCACGATTAATCCAGCGCCGGTCGCGCCGACGATCACGAGCGCGCCGCCGGGCGGCGGGCAGGTGGGGACGGCCTACAGCCACACCTACACGGCGACGGGGACAGCGCCGATCAGCTTCGCGGTGACCTCAGGCGCGCTGCCGCCGGGTCTGA
>CAZKXW010000059.1:0-30057 GCA_964556745.1 uncultured Anaerolineaceae bacterium | reverse complement strand
GGGGGTAACGCCGCTGATGCCGTGATCGCCGCGGCAGCCGTGCTGAATGTGACTGAGCCGGCCTCCACCGGGATAGGCGGGGACTGCTTCGCGCTGTACTTCGATGCCAGAACGCGCCGGATCAGCGCCTTGAACGGGAGCGGACGCGCTCCGATGGCATTGAGTTTGTCTGAACTGAGAGCAAAGGGTTATGCGACGATCCCGGAAAGAAGCCCACACGCGGTGACTGTGCCAGGCGCGGTAGCAGGATGGCATGATCTGTTGCAGCGACATGGGACGATGACGCTCAAGCAGGTGTTGGCTGACGCCATCACCTATGCCCGTGATGGCTATCCAGTGCATCCGGTGTTCGGCGCGGCCTGGGCTGCGACGGCGGATTTTCTGCGGCAGAGTCCACATACTGAAGATTACCTGCCGGATGGTGATGCGCCACAGGTAGGCCAGGTTGTCCGGCTTCCTTCGCTGGCGCATACGCTTGAAATGATTGCCGAGGGTGGTCCAGAAGCGTTCTATACTGGGACAACGGCCGAGGCCATTGTCTCGACACTGCAATCGCTGGGGGGCGTGATGACGCTGGAAGACCTCCAGCAGCATACCTCGACGTGGGGTGATCCGATCAGCGTAAATTATCGCGGGATTGAGGTTTTTGAGCATCCACCGAATGGGCAGGGGTTGGCGGCGCTGTTGGCAATGAATATCGCTTCCGGTTGGCCGCTGAAAGAGATGGAGTGGGATTCGCCGGAGCGCCTGCATCTGATGATTGAAGCGATGCGGCTGGCCTTCGCCGATGCGCGGCATTATATTGCTGATCCAGCGGTGAGTCCGGTTCCGGTGGCGGAACTGCTGAGTCCGCACTATGCGGCGCGGAGACGGACGCTGGTCTCGGCACAGCAGGCGATGCGGCCACCAGCTTATGGCCTGCCGAGTGCGGGTTCGGATACGGTGTACCTAACAGCGGTGGATGGGGAGGGAAATGCCTGCTCGTTCATCAACAGCCTGTACTACGGCTGGGGGACAGGCATTGTCGCTAAAGGAACCGGGGTGTTTCTCCAGAATCGCGGTGCCGGTTTCAGTCTGGAACTACACCATCCAAATGCATTGGCGGGCGGTAAGCGACCGTACCATACGATCATTCCCGCCATGGCGCTGAAGAATGGTGAATTGTGGGCCAGCTTCGGTGTGATGGGCGGGTTCATGCAACCACAGGGACATTTCCAGGTCATTAGTGCGCTGGTGGACGACGGCCTCAACCCCCAGGAGGCGCTCAACCGCCCGCGTTTCTGCCTGGAAGAGGGAACCGGGGCGAGTACCTTGGCGCTGGAGGAGGGCATCCCAGTGGCGACGATGGCGCGGTTGGCCGAGCTGGGCCACTCAGTGCGGCCGGTTTCGGGACGCGGGCGGGGTGTGTTTGGCGATGGTCAGATCATCCAGCGCGATGCCGAGTCGGGTGTTCTGCTGGGCGGCAGCGATCCGCGCAAAGATGGGTTAGTGGCTGCGTTCTGATGGCGGCTCTTGAGACATGACCGATCTCGCGCCGCGCAAAATCCGGGTTGTGCTGTGCCGGGGACAGTACTGTAACATGAGCCGCCGGTCAGATGCGCTGCTGAAGCGGCTTGAACCACTGATCGATTCGGTCAATGGTGACCTGTATCCCAGACCCGTAAAATTGGAGATTGCCAACTGTCTAAGCCTGTGCGGAGCAGGGCCTAATCTGGTGATTTATCCAGCGAACATCGTGTTCAACCACGTTGAACCCGACATGCTGCTCGACATTGTTGAGCAGCATGTCCGCAGGTCGCCTGAGTCTCCCTCGGATTAGAGGATGTAGGCCATGTTCGGTGCGGTCTTTGCCAGACCGTCAGGGTCGAGAGCTACATTGACACAGGCGGGCCGTCCACTGGCGAAGGCACGTTCCAGCGCAGGCCGGATTCCCTCTGGTTGATCGACATACTCCCCGTAGCCGCCCAGCGCCTCGACGACACGATCATAGCGTGTTGGGGCCAGCGAGGTAGCGACTGCCCGCTCCGCGCCGATCATCTGCTTCTGAATGACTCGAATGTTGCCCCAACCCGCGTCATTGCCGATGATGCTGACGATGGGCAGGTTGAAGCGCACAGCAGTATCAAACTCGAAGCCGTTCAACCCGAAGGAACCATCGCCGCTGATGATGAGAACTTTCTTTTCAGGGTAAAGGTGTTTGGCCGCAATCGCAAAGGGGACGCCGACACCCAGGCAGCCCAATGGCCCTGGATCAAGCCACTGGCCGGGCAGGGTGACATCCAGAACGCGGGCACTGGCCGTCACGATGTCGCCACCGTCACCGATGACGATGGTATCAGGATCGACAAAGCGGTTGAGTTCGGCGCCGAAGCGGAAGTGGTTGACAGGTGAGGTGTCCAGCGCCTCCCACTGCTTCTGTTCAGCGTTTTTCCGCACTTCGATGTCCTGGATATACCGAAGCCAGGAATCATAGCGGATCCCTGGCAGCCCCTCGGCGATGGCCTCCAGCACGGCGCGAGCGCTGGCTGTGAGGGCGAGGTCGGCCTGGCGGTTGCGATTGAGTTCGGCGGGGTCGCTCTCTAACTGAACTAGTTTGGCCTGGGGGTTCCAGCCTTCCTGCCCATATTTCAGCCGGAAATCGAGTGGCGTGCCGATCAGCAGCACCAGGTCAGCCTCGCGCAGGGCGCTGCTGCGAGCGGATTTGAAGCAGTTCGGGTGGGTCATCGGGAGTGTGCCGCGCCCGGCTCCATTGGTGAAGACGGGGATGCCTGTCTGCTCGGTGACATCGCGCAGGGCATCGTGGGCTGCGTCCCAATAAACCTGTGTGCCAGCGATGATGATCGGTTTGTGAGCAGCGCGGAGCAAATCGAACAGGCGGGCAATGTCGTCTGTTTCAGGCTCCGGCGGTTCGATGGTCACGCGATGCGGAATCTCAGGCGGTTCGACGGCGTTGAACAACACATCGAAAGGGATTTCGATGAAGACTGGACCGGGACGTCCGCTCAGGGCGATGCGAAAGGCTTTGTTAAGCTGTTCGGGGATGCGCTCGGTTTCGGTGATACTGTAGGCTGCTTTGGTGATGTCCTGGAACATGCCGATCTGGGGCATTTCCTGCAGCGCGCCCATGCCTTTAGTCTTGAGCGGCGCAGCCCCGCCGATCAGAATCAGCGGGCTGCGGGCTTCATAGGCGTTGGCTACGCCGGTGACGGCATCCGTCACGCCCGGTCCAGCGGTCACGACGGCAACGCCGACATTGTGGGTCAGCCGGGCATGGGCGTCGGCGGCATGAGCAGCAGCCTGTTCATGCCGGAAGTCGATGATCGAGATGGCGTTGTTCAGGCAACCGTCGTAGATCGTCATGACGTGGCCGCCGCACAGGGTATAGAGTGTCGAGACTCCCTGCGCGGCCAGCGTTCGGGCGACCAGTTCACCACCAAGTGCGTACATCCGGCTGTCCTTTCGGGGTGCTATTCGGACTTGCCCTGGCTGACGAGACGACAGGCGGTTTCGGCCAGCATCGCCGCGCCAATGGCGAATGACGACTCGTTGAGGTCGAAGACTGGGCTGTGATGGGGACGGTTCATATTGTCCAGCTTGGCTCCCAAGCTGAACATCGCGCCGGGTGCTTTACGAGCCATATAGCTGAAATCTTCCGCGCCCATGCCCAGGTCTTTCGGGGCCAATCCTTCGCGACCCAACAGATCGACCGCGACGGTCTCGATCAAATCGGAAACAACCGGATCGTTGTACAGCGAGGGGTAGCTCTTCTTGATGTTGAGCGTGTAGTCTCCGCCAAAGGCGCGGGAGATAGCGAAGGCTTTTTCCAGTTCAGTCCAAAGTTGCTGACGGGTTTCGTCATCGTAACTGCGGATTGTTCCGCGCAGATGTACTTCGTTGGGAATGACGTTATCGGCGTCGCCGCCGTGCACGGCTCCCACTGAGATGACAGCCGGATGCACCGGGTCAATGCGCCGGGCGCGGATGCCGTGAATGGCGTTGATGACCTGTGCCAGGATGAAGATCGGATCGACACCGTAATGTGGATAGGCTCCGTGGCAGCCTTCGCCCAGGATAGTGGCCGTGAATGAGTCCACTGAAGCACAGGCAAAGCCGCTGGAAATCTCAATCTTACCGGATTCTTGTCCACTGGCGACGTGTAGGGCGATCACGTTGTCGAGGTTTTCCAGCGCCCCGTCTTCGATCATTCGCATGGCCCCGCTTTTGCCTTCGGCATCCTCAGCTTCCTCAGAAGGCTGGAAAAGCAAACGGAACTCACCCGCCGGACGATCCGGCATTTCGTTAAGCATCTTGGCGACACCGAGGAGAATAGCAGTATGGGCATCATGCCCACAGGCGTGCATTACACCGGGATTCTTTGAGGCGTAGGGCACATCATTGGCTTCATGGATTGGCAGCGCGTCCATGTCGGCACGGATGCCCACGGCTGGGCGTCCCTCCCCGATCCGCGCGACCACACCGGTCTTGCCGACGCCGGTTTCGACTTCAATGCGCATGTCGCGGAGCGTATCGGCTACAAGCCGCGCCGTGCGGAATTCCTGGAAGGTCAGTTCGGGGTGCATGTGGATGTCGCGCCGCCAGGCAATGATCTGGTCTTCGATCTGGCGGGCGCGTTCGAGCATGGTCGGGGTACGCATCGGCCTACTCCTTTGAATCTGTGGAATCGGGTTGTGGATAGCAGGAACGGTCGAACCATTCCAGCATATGAGTCAGGGTGGCGATACGGTGTTCCGGTTCGCCGGTTCGGGTCATCTCGTGGCCTTCACGGGGAAAGCGCAGCAGGCGCACGGTTCCTCCGTTGCGGCGAACGTAGGTGAACATCTGCTCCGACTCGGCGATGGGCACGCGAAAGTCGTTCTCGCCGTGAATCAGGAGCAGGGGGGTTTTAATCTTGTGGGCATGCGCCAGCGGCGAGCTTTCCCACAGGAATATGGGGTCTTCCCAGGGATCGATTCCGAACTCGGACTGGACGAAGCTCACGATGTCGGTTGTCCCGCTGAAGCTGAGGAGGTTATAAACCCCACGTTGAGCCACTGCCGCGACAAAACGGTCGCTGTGGGCGATCAGCCAGGTCGTCATGTAGCCGCCATAGGAGCCGCCTGTGACTGCAATCCGACGCGGATCGACGAAGCCCTTTTCCAACAGCGCATCGACGCCGCTCAGGATATCTCCCGCAGCCAGTGAGCCCCACTGCGAATGCAGCGCCATCTGGAACGCTTCGCCGTAGCCGTCGCTGCCGCGTGGGTTGGTGAAAAAGGCCACATAACCGCGAGCGGCGTGAAGCTGCCATTCATGCCACATCGACTTCATAGAGGGACCCCACATGATGTGCGGGCCGCCGTGGATGTTGAGCGCGAGAGGGTAGGTTTTGTCAGCCTGGTAGTCTACTGGCAGCAGATACCACCCCTGAATCTCGGCTCCGTCAGCGGTTTTCCAGCGCAGTTCGTGAACAGGCTGGACGATTACGCTCTCCAGAAACTTCTGATTCACTTGCGTGATAGGACGAGAACAGGTCTCACCGATGAACAGATGGTAAAGCTCGGACGGGTTGGCTGGGGTGCTGGTATTCATGACCAGACCAACTTGAGGATTCACATCGAAGGTTTCGACGTGCATTTCTCCGCTGAAGACGGGTTTGACAGATCCGGTATCGAGATCTACACAGTAGAGTTCAATGCGTCCAGCATTGGCACTGGTGAAATAGAGGCTGTTGCCATCCGGCGACCATTTGTACTGGTACACCGCGCGGTCGAACGCGGCATTCAGGTCACGGATTTCGCTGCCCGCGCTGGACATCACCGCCAAGCGCGACATGCGCTCGCTGAGTCGTTCACGCGGGAGCCGCACGAATGCAACCCAGCGGCCATCTGGCGAGGCAGTTGGATTGAAACTGCTGAAGGTCTCATCGGTCAATTGTTCCTGACTACCATCCGCGACGCGCACCCGGTATAGATTGCTCCAGCGCCAGGGTTCATCACCCTGTGGGTTGCCAATGCGAGCGGTCAGGATGAACTGTCCGTCCGGCGTCCACTGGGGTGCTTCGTGATCGGCATCGGCGTTAGTCAAGCGGCGTGGGCGAGATTGATCTTGGTCCAGCCCCTCAGCTGTGGGCATGACATAGACCTGATTGAAGCGGTCGCTGAGGAAGTTCGTTCCGGATCGATAGGGGATGCGCCAGACGGGGCGCGGGTCCCAGCGGAGACTTTCGTCCTGGTCACGCCGTTCCTTGCGCTGCTTGGCATCAAGTTTGTCCGCTGGTCTGGGGTCTTCCTCGCGGCGGTCTTCTTTGGCGCGTTCGTCGGCGTTCATTGGAGACAGAAACGCCATCCACTGACCGTCGGGTGACCAAGACGGGCTGCTGGCTCCATTGGGCAGCGCGGTAAGGGCACGGGCTTCACCGCCTGGCTCAGTAGTGGGCAGCAGATAGATCTGCGACTTCTCGTCACGTGCAGAGACAAAGGCCAGCGTCTTGCCATCGGGACTCCAACGCGGTTGGGTATCCTTACCGCTGCGGGTGAGCTGGAGCGTTTTGCCGTCGGTCAACCGGACCAACCAGATATTGCGTTTGTAGCTGTTATCGAGTCGGTCCACCGCTACTTGGACGTAAGCGACCCAAGTTCCATCAGGGCTGATTCGAGGGTCTTCCACCAGGGTGATGCGGCACAGGTCTTCGGCGGTAATCTTCTGTTTCGCGTCTGCCAAGTCACACTTCCTGCGTTGAGTATCTGAAGGACTTCAATCCGACGATTATACCGCACCGTCTTACGGCCCACAGACCGTCGCAATAGGCCACTTCTGGCCAATGGTTCAATTGACGCCTAGAACAGATAAGCTAGAATCAGGGAAGATGGATAAGTTAGTATTATACGGTGTGCGATCTCTTAGATCATCTTGTGAACCTTTAACATCTCTTTTGACCCTTAACGCTGCTGAGTCGTTCCGCTAGAATGACGCTGCTGCTCCTCGACCTCGTGAAGGAAGGTGTTCACTATGGCCCAGCCATTGGCGATCCAGACGAAGGATCTGGGACGCATCTACAAGATTCGCGGCCCCAAAAAGAAGGGGGATGCCAAACAGCTTGTGGCGCTGGAGGGGGTCAATTTAGAAGTCGAGCAAGGGGAATTGTTTGGTCTGTTGGGGCCGAACGGGGCTGGTAAGACGACGCTCATTAAGATTCTCTCGACCCTGCTGCTACCGACCAGAGGGGTCGCACTAGTGGAAGGGCGGGATGTCACCAAAGACGTGTTTCAGATTCGCCAGCGTATCAGCATGGTGAGCGGCGGCGAAACCAGCGGCTATGGGCTGCTAACTATCGAAGAGAACCTCTGGATGTTCGCACGTTTCTACGGCCTGGACACGGCCACCGCGCAAAAGCGGATCGATGAACTCCTGGCCGTCGTAGGGATCGCGGATCGCAAGCGGGCGAAGATTTCTGACCTTTCGACTGGGCTGCGCCAAAAGATGAACTTCGTGCGCGGGTTTCTGAGCGATCCCAGTGTGATTTTCCTGGATGAACCGACGTTGGGCTTGGACGTGACGGCTGCGCGAGAAGTGCGCGGCTTCGTCAAGGACTGGATGCGGGAAGTTTCATCCCGGACGCTGCTGCTCACGACCCATTACATGGCGGAAGCTGATGAACTCTGTGACCGGTTGGCAATTGTGGACAGCGGCAAGGTGCTGGTCTGCGATACTCCGGCCAACCTCAAACATCGCTTGCAGAAAGATGCAGTCTTCAACCTCAAGGTCAGCCTGCTTGGTCCCAAGCCCAACCGCGACGCCATGATCGAGTCCGTACCGGGAGTGCGGCGAGTCACGGCGTCAGAACACGAGGGCTACACCGAACTCTCGCTCATCCTGGCGGAAGAGTCGGTGCTGAGTGGGGTCATCGGGCATTTGAGCAGCCGCGGCTCTAACCTGATTTCTCTGGAGAAACGTGCGCCAACGTTGGAGGATGTGTTCATCCAACTTGTGGGCCGACGCCTGGATGAGGATACCTCGAAGCGAGATGGAGCAGTGCAATGAGCTACCAACGAGTTCATCAGGCAGTCGGCGTGCGTCTGTTCTGGAATTCGATCTGGGCACGGGCATATCCCCGCGTGGTGGGCTCTGCTCGTGAACGCAGTTGGATGTTTTTCGAGACAGTGCTGCCGTTCATGGCGACGATCTCGTATGTCTATGTCTATCGAGCTATCGGCGCCCCAGAGGAGTTCATCGGCTTCGTGATTGTCGGCGGCGCGATGACGGCATTCTGGCTGAATGTCCTCTGGTCGATGGCGAGCCAATTGTATTGGGACAAGAACGATGGCAACCTGGAAGTCTACGTGCTGTCCCCCGCACCGATGATGGCGATCCTGCTGGGAATGGCCGTTGGCGGGATCGTCATGACTGCTACGCGGGCAGTGGTGATCCTCGTCCTGGGATCGCTGCTCTTCAATGTAAGTTACAGCATTCAAAGCCTGCCGCTGCTGGTAATTGTTTTCGTGCTGACTCTGGCTGCACTTTACGGCATGGGTATGATGTTCGCTTCGATCTATCTGGCGGCGGGACGGGAAGCCTGGCATTTCTCCAATCTGCTCCAGGAGCCGATCTATCTGCTGTCCGGCATGTACTTCCCGGTCAAATCACTAGGTGGAGCGGTTGCGACGTTCGCATCGATCATTCCCCTGACGTTGGGCATGGATGCTATGCGGCAGCTCGTCTTCGGCGAAGCGACCGCGCAGGGGTTTCTGCCCATTCCCGTCTCGATAGTCATCCTGGCGGTGATGGCGGCTATCTTCATTGTGGCAGCTTTCTATTTGCTGAACCGCCTGGAAGAAATCGGACGGCGTGAAGGTCGTCTAATCGAGCGTAAGAAGTAAGAGGGCGTATGCTTGCACACTGGTTTTTGAATCAATCGTGGGTGCGGCGCAGCAATGCCCTGCGAACCTTCTTCACGGCGGCCTGGCTGGGCTGGCAAATTGAGTCGAATTGGGCCGATCCACTGCTATTTGCGATCTATTCGTTTGCTCGCCCGATTTCCAGCGTACTGATCCTGGTGGTGATGTACAGCGTTATCACCGATGGCGCGACACAGCAGCCGATCTTCGCCTATATTTACCTGGGCAATGCGTTGTACATCCTGGTGGGGCAGGTCATCAGCGGTGTGAGCTGGACAATCATCGATGATCGGGAACGCTACCGCACCATCCGGCAGCTTTACACCACTCCGATGAACGGCTACTTTTATATGGCCGGACGGGGAATGGCGCGTCTTGTCGTGGGTCTGGTTTCGCTGGTCATCACTATGGTTTTTGGGGTGATCGCCTTTGCGCTGCCGGTATCGGTATGGTCTATCGATTGGCCGCTGTTCATTGCCAGTACACTGCTGGGACTGGTGGCGTTGGTGACGATTGGCCTGCTGATGGGGTCGTTGACGATGATGGCGGCACGGCATCTGTGGTCATTGGGCGACGCCATTACCGGGGCGTTATTCTTGTTCAGCGGGGCGATCTTCCCGCTAGATGTGCTGCCAGACGTACTTCGACCAATTGGTCTGGCGTTTCCGGTGACGTACTGGTTGGAAGTCGCCCGGCGGGCACTGCTGGGCGAGAATACGCCGGGTTTTCCCACCTTTGCTTTATTCAGTAACAGCGACCTTATGCTGATCTTGCTGGGGCTAACGGCGCTGCTGGTCATCGCCTCGATCTTTTTCTATCTGTGGGCGCTGCATCATGCCAAAGAGACCGGATTGTTTGACATGGAAACATCGTACTGAGCCACCAAAAGCGTTAAAATTGTCCTTGAATATGGACACGTTATTCGAGGACATGCCCGCCCATGACTCAGCATCCTGTTCGCGTCGGTATCGTAGGCTGCGGCAGCATGGCACTGTTTCACCTCAAGAACATGCTCCAGCAGCAGGACACGACCCAAATTGCCGCTATCTGCGAACCTTCTAGCGCGAATTACGAATCGGCTGCGCGATTGTTCCGCCGGGCGAGACTGCCAGTACCTCCCAACCAACCTGACTGGCAGCAGTTTGTCAGTGAATTTGCGGGCAAACTGGATGCGGTATTTATCATAACGCCGCATGTATATCACTTCGAGCAGGCCAGCACCAGCCTGGCGCAGGGGTGGAATGTGCTGCTCGAAAAGCCAATGGTGATGAATGCCGCGGAAGCGCAAGCACTGATTGATGCGCGGGACCGCAGCGGAAAGACACTCGTCGTGGCTTTTCCGGGCAGTCTATCGCCGCAGATCCGCAAAGCTGATGAACTGCTGCGTTCAGGGGAGTTAGGTGACATCCTCAACATCAGTGCTACAGTCTGGCAGAATTGGGGGCCGGGAACGACCAATACCTGGCGCCAGCGTCCGGAACTTTCCGGCGGTGGATTTCTGTTCGATACTGGGGCGCACATGCTCAATACGGTGGCTGATCTGGCCGGCGGGGATTTTGCTGAGGTGTCAGCCTGGTTGGACAACCGGGGATGCCCGGTCGATATTCTGGGCGTAGTGATTGGGCGGCTGCGTTCTGGAACATTGGTGACAATGAATGGCTGTGGCGAAGCGATACCTTCTTGCGCTTCGGACATTCGGGTGTTCTGTACCAAAGCGATCCTGCGTACTGGCATCTGGGGCGAGCGGTTGGAAATCCAGCGTCATGGCGAGAAACGGCTGCGTAAGTTGCCTGTCCCGGATTCGCTGGGGGTATGGGAGCAGTTCCTGGCAGTGTGCCGCGGTGATATACCGAATCCGTGCCCGCCAGAGGTTGGGCTGCGAATGTCCCGTCTGTGGGATGCGATCAAAGACTCGGCCTACCAGAACGGTAGGCCGGTTCGCGTTACTGGGAATCAATAGATAGGGGATGAAGGCAATATGAATGGTATTCGGGTGACGGTGTGGAATGAAGCCCGTCACGAAAAAACTAACTCGGACGTGCAGAAGGTGTACCCCAACGGGATGCACTACGCTATCAGCGAGTATCTGAAGGCGCAGGGGTTAGCTGTTCAGACGGCCACGCTGGACGAACCGGAACATGGATTAACCGAAGCGGCGCTGCGCCAGACGGACGTGCTGACCTGGTGGGGACATCTTGCGCATGACGAGGTGGATGACCGAATCGTGGATCGGGTATACCAGCGTGTCTTGGAAGGTATGGGTCTGGTTGTGCTGCACTCCGGGCACTTCTCCAAGATTTTCAAGCGGCTGATGGGCACAAGCTGCGATCTGAAATGGCGCGAAGCTGGGGAACGCGAACGGATCTGGGTAGTTGATCCATCACATCCCATTGCCGAAGGGTTAGGTGAGTACATCGAAATCCCACACGAGGAGATGTACGGCGAGCACTTCGACATCCCCGCGCCGGATACGCTGGTGTTCGTCAGTTGGTTCCAGGGTGGCGAAATCTTCCGCAGCGGCTGCTGCTATCAGCGTGGGCGGGGCAAAATCTTCTACTTCCGCCCCGGTCATGAAACTTACCCGACCTATCACAATCCCGAAGTCCTGCGCGTGATTCACAATGCGGTACGGTGGACGGCGCAGCCGGGCGGCCCACAACTGCGTTATGGTCATCGTCCAAACATGTTAGAGAACATCAACCGCTGATGGCGGGATTTGGAGTGTCTGGAACAGTGTAATGCATGACAGGGCGTCCATGTTCGCGTGGACGCCCTGTATGTTCTTCGATAACGAGCGGAAAGGGTGTTGATATGTTGGCAAAGCGGTTATGGGTGGGTTGTATTGTAATGAGTCTCGCGCTCGTGCTTTCATTGAATGTGGTCTGGTCGGCAGAGGTGGAGCGGTCTGGTACGGATGGAATGCCCTGGTGGAATGACCGGGTATTTTATGAAATCTTCGTGCGGAGCTTCCAGGACAGCAATGGCGATGGAGTCGGCGACTTACAGGGGGTCATCAGCAAGCTGGATTACCTGAATGATGGCGATCCAAACACCAATACCGATCTGGGCGTGACGGGTATCTGGCTGATGCCAGTTATGGAATCGCCCAGCTATCACGGTTATGACGTGACCAACTATATGAAGGTCGAGCCGGATTATGGGACGAATGAAGACTTCAAACAGTTGATGGCAGAAGCGCACAAACGCGGAATCGCTGTGATCGTCGATATGGTGCTGAATCACACCTCGCGCGATCACGAGTGGTTCAAAGATGCCCAGACACCCGGCTCAGTTCACGATCAGTGGTATCGCTGGAGCATCACCAAGCCTGCCCAGGTTGGCCCTTGGGGGCAGCAAGTCTGGTACGCCCGCGGCAACCGCTACTACTACGCCGTTTTTTGGGATGGGATGCCTGACCTGAATCTGCGGAATCCCGCGGTCACGCAAGCTTTGTTCGATGTGGCACGCTTCTGGCTGGAAGACCTAGGGGCTGATGGTTTCCGCATGGATGCCATTCGTTATCTGGTGGAAGATGGCAACACATTAGCCAGTTCCGACGGGAACTTCACCTGGTTGAAGAAGTGGAATGACTATATCGACTCGCTTGCCCCGGAGGCGCTTACGGTTGGCGAGGTCTGGACGAACAGCTTCGAGGTGTCGAAGTATGTGCCCGATGACGTCGATGTCGCTTTCGAGTTCGATCTGGCACGGGGCATCCTGGATGCCGTAAACAATGGCAGTGGCAGCGCATTGGTTCCCTTGTTGGAGCGTGCCCAAAGATTATACCCGGCGGGGCAGTATGCCAGCTTCGTCACCAATCATGACCAGAATCGCCTGATGACCGAGGTGAATGAGGATATAGGCAGGGCACGAGCCGCGGCTGCGGTGCTCCTGACTACGCCGGGTGTGCCGTTCCTCTACTATGGCGAGGAAATCGGCATGATCGGCGCGAAGCCCGACGAATGCATCCGCACCCCGATGCAGTGGGATGCCATTGAACCGCGGGCGGCCTTCATCTCTGGCAAACGCTGCACGACCAATGAGACCGAGTTCAATCTTGCCGCGCAGATCGATGATCCATCATCGTTATTCAATCTGTATCGGTCGCTCATCCATTTGCGTAACGCGAATCCGGCGCTGCGTGTTGGTACGTTGTCAATGGTAGAAAGCGACTCGCCGGCGCTGTTGACTTTCTTGCGCCAGAGTCAGGAGCAGACTGTCCTTGTGGTGATCAATCTGTCTGCCGAAGCGGTCTCGGACTATCAACTCAGCCTCGCGACAAGCAGTCTGGCAGAGGGCGCATCCGCAGTTCTGCTCTTTGGGGAGGGGGGCGTCGCTGCGCCGACCATCGACGCATCCGGCGGTTTTACCGCCTACACGCCAGTAGCTGAAATTCCCCCACAATCAGTAGTGGTCATTCAGATCGGCTGATGACGGAGTATAGTGGCCCGGGGAGATGATGAGTTTCCCCAGGCCGCGTTCGTCAAGTCAGTGTCAGCGATCCAGTTCGCGGGCCAGTTCCACCAGACTGAGATCGATCTGCTTCTTGTTCTTAACCACTTCAGTGAGCGGCGTGGTGGTGATTTGCCCCTTGTTCAATCCGACCAGCACCCCATGTTCTCCCCGCGCCATAGCAGCAGTTGCTGCCGCGCCGAGACGAGTAGCCAGAATGCGGTCGAATGCGCCGGGCATCCCACCACGCTGAATATGGCCGAGGATGGTTGCTCGCAGTTCAAAGCCGACTACTTCAGAGTGCTGCTTGAAATACTGGATAAGTGCTTCGGCGTTGTATTTAGCTCCTTCGGCTACGACGATGATGGCATGTTTTTTGCCGCGCCGGTACGCTTCGCGGATCTCGTTGGCGATACTCTCCGGTTCGACCTCGAGTTCTGGAATCACGATGAACTCGGCTCCTCCGGCGATACCCGACATCAGGGCGATGTAACCGCAATCGCGCCCCATTACTTCCAGCAGGAAGGCGCGTTGATGTGATGAAGCGGTGATCTTCAGGCGGTCGATGGCTTCCAGCGCGATATTCAAGGCCGTATCGACGCCGATGGTCATTTCCGAGCCATACAGGTCGTTATCGATGGTCGAGGCAACGCCTACAACCGGGAAGCCCATTTGCGATAGCGCATTTGAACCGGTCTGCGAACCGTTGCCGCCGATGACGATCAGCCCATCAATTCCACGGCTCTGAAGCTGACGCAGGGCTTTCCTTCGCCCTTCTTCTGTCTTGAACTCAGGGGCGCGGGCGCTGCCGAGAATGGTTCCGCCCTGTTGGATGATGCCGCCGACATCGCGCTGGCCCATCTGCCGCATATCCCCACTCATTAACCCGGCATAACCGTGCTGCACGCCATAGACATCCCACCCTTTGGCAATGCCTGTGCGGACGACTGCGCGAATGGCTGCGTTCATGCCGGGGGCGTCCCCACCACTGGTGAGTACCGCTATGCTCTTCATCATCTTGCCTCCTGTGTCCTGGGATCATCACCCCTCAGCTGGACATGTACTCTTGTTCACGAATGGATCGCTTCTATGGTACTATCGGCACAAGATTCTGCCCAAGAGATCAACTGAAGGATATTCATCATGACATTTGACACTCTTTTGTACGATGTTCACGACCACATCTGCACGATTACACTCAACCGGCCAGATCGATTGAACGCGATGACGGCAGCTATGCTCCATGAACTCCAGGCCGCTTTCGCGCAGGCGCGTGATGAAGCAACTGTCCGCGTCATCGTGCTGACTGGAGCCGGACGCGGCTTCTGCGCCGGGGCGGATCTGGCGGCTGCGTCCGAAAGCATGGCTTCATCTGCCACACCCTTTTCATACAGCCAGTTCTTGCAGGCAACCTACAACCCGCTGGTGCTGCTGATGCGCTCACTGCCCAAGCCAATCATTGCTGGAGTCAACGGCGTCGCGGCAGGGGCAGGGATGAGTTTGGCGCTGGCCTGCGACTACCGGCTTGTGGCGGAAAGCGCAATGTTCACGCAGGCATTCGTCAAGATCGCCCTTGTTCCTGACAGCGGTTCTACCTGGTTTCTGCCGCGGTTGATCGGTACGACTCGCGCGCTTGAACTCATGCTGACCGGCCGGCGTGTCACCGCTCAGGAAGCTAGGGATTGGGGAATGGTCAACGAAGTTGTGTCAGATGGACAGTTTTCGACCACCCTGGTTGCGCTGGCGACCCAGTTCGCCACTGCTCCGACGCATACCATCGGCCTGATCAAGCGGGCGGTCGAATTTGCGCAGGACAGCACTTTGGAAGCGGCACTGGCGAAAGAAGCTGAGTTGCAGGACATCGCCGGAGCCTCCGCCGACCACCAAGAAGGGGTCGCAGCTTTCCTTCAAAAACGTCCCGCTGTCTTTAGCGGACAGTAATACGGAGATCATCGCACATGTCGCAGCCTTCACTTTCGACTCTGCTCGAATTCGCCCTTGAAGTGAGCTATCAGGCCGGCAAGATCACGCTGGGCTACTTCCAGACTGGAGTCGGCGTTGAACGCAAGGCGGATTCCTCGCCCGTCACGATCGCCGATAAATCAGCCGAGCAGTACCTTCGTGCCCAGATCGAAAAGTATTGGCCGGATCATGGCATGATTGGAGAGGAATTCGGCCAACAATCGGGGAAGGGGGAATATGTGTGGACGATTGATCCTGTCGATGGGACCAAGTCGTTCGTACAAGGTGTTCCCATTTATGCCAACCTGATTGCCCTGACAGATGGTAAGCGGCCGCTGGTTGGAGTCGCGAACTTTCCAGCGCTCAACGAGATCGTCTATGCTACCCAGGGAGGCGGTTGCTATTGGAATGGGCGGCGTGCGCGAGTATCAACGTGCGCTGTCATGAAAGACGCCGTGCTTCTGGGCAGCGAGATCGACCTAACGAAATACGACAAAGCCAAAGTGGAGGGCTGGGATCGTCTGCTCAAAGCTACCTATATCCATCGCACATGGGGTGATGCCTACGGCTACGCCCTGGTGGCGACGGGCCGGGCAGAGATCATGGTCGATGCGATTATGCAGGTCTGGGACTGCGGCCCTCTGCAAGTCATCATGGAAGAGGCAGGCGGAACATTTACTGATTGGCATGGTGTTCCGACCATCTACAACCACGAAGCGATTGCGACCAATGGTCGGCTGTATGACGAAACTCTGCGGCTTGTTCAGCCGTCCTCCAAATGACTTCATGCTCATCCAGCTATGCGGGGGCATTCAAGAACGCGCCGAAGAAACTGCTGAAGTAACTGAAGTCTCCGATTCGACCCTGATGCAGCGGGCTGGATGCATCCCACATCGCTGCCCAGGTGAGGACGACATCTTCGGCATCGAAGGACGACCCGTCGGAGAACTGCACATTAGGACGCAGCTTAAACGTCCATTGGGTCGCGTCTTCGTTGGCACTCCATTGCAGCGCCAGTGCCGGGACGACATCGCCGCCGCTGAGTTCGTACCCCAGCAGCGACTCATTGATCTGTTCGCAGGCGCGGAAGGTCTCGCCATCGCTCTCGTCGTTGCAGTACAGGCTGAGCGGTTCGGCATTTTGCAGGAAGATGATGTTGTCGTCAGCTGGATCGTCCATTACGCGGAACTGTTCCGCCGCGAACAGGCTTGAATAAGCCCCCCGGATACGGGCCGCATAGGCAGTGGCGCTGATGCCGTGGGCTACTGGAACCATCGGAATAATGCTGGCGATCAGATTGTTGGCTTCTTTGTAAAGCCGCAACCGTTCCGCCCCGTCGGAGAGCCGCCCCGCTCGCGCCAACACATCGGTCAGGCGGCTGTCTTTGAACCCGAATTGGGCGCTCCCGCCCGCCCCAAAGTGATAATCCAGGAAGTTGGTCGCGTCAGGATAATCGGCATCCCAACCAAGCAAATGCAGCGAAAGCTGACCCGCATCGACGGCATCCAGGAATTCTCCAGAGTCCATCAGTTGTAACGTGACGTTGATGCCGATCTCGGCAAGCTGTGCCTGAATGTCTCTCGCCACGACTCCTGGTTCCGGCAGATAGACGCGCACTGCATCCCGGTAACTCAGCGTGGTTTCGATGGGCAGGGATACGCCGGACTCGGCCAGGAGCTGCTGGGCGCGTTCCGGATCATAGGGGATGCTGTTCGCGTCTGCCGTATAGCCGAAAATGCTGGGCGGCAAGAACTGGCTGGCGGTGATCGTATCGGGCGGAAAATGTGTCTCGACGATTTCCTGCTTGTTGATCGCGTAAGCCATTGCCAGCCGCACGGTCGGATTATCGAATGGCGGGATCGTGTTGTTGATGCCTAGGTAGAAGACATTGGCCGGGCTGCGCGGAAACAATTTGTACTGGCTGTTGGTGTCAATCTCCAGGAAGTTCTGGGGGCGCACATTGTCGATACCATCGACTTCGCCATTCTGGAGTGCAGACCAACGCGCAGTTCCTTCGGAGTTCCACCGCAGAATCACGATCGGTTCGACTGGACGCACGCCCCAATAATAGGGATTAGCTGCGAAGACGATTTCCTCTCCGGCAACCCACTGTTCCAGGCGGTATGGCCCCGTCCCGATGGGATTATTCAGAAACTCGGTGCTGCTTGCTGCTGTCCAAAGCTGTTCGGCAGAATGGATGGCAAAGGCGGGCAGGGCCACCTTCGCGGGCAGTCCCGGATCGGGATAGCACAGGGTGAACTGGACAGTCAGCGCGTCAAGCGCCTCAATCGATTTTAGTTCACCACCGTAATCGCAGTTGGGCGCGGCAATTGCAGGCAGTGACGCCTGGGCAGAACTGGCGAAAGGCGTGGTCCAGAGCAAAGCAGCAGTAATGATCCAAGGAGTGATGTGCAAGAATCGGCGCATGGTCAGCGAAGATGCCTACCTATTGATCCAGTGTTCACCTTCCTAGCATACCCTTTGTTAATCTACCTGCACAAATCGTTTCCCAAACGATCTGGCTGCGGTAGAATGGGCGTTCTGATTCGCATCGGCCAAGCAGAAAGTGATTGTATATGATTTCTCCGGCGGTGATGGTCAAGCAGCTCCGCAAAACGTACCGCGTCCCAGAACGCGAGGCAGGCCTGGCCGCAGCCTTTCGCAGTCTGATCTCCCGCAAGACGAAGGATGTGCGGGCCGTCGATGAGATTAGCTTCGAGATCGGCCAGGGCGAGATGGTCGGTTTCCTGGGGCCGAACGGCGCGGGTAAGACCACAACCTTGAAGATGCTGGCCGGGCTGCTCTATCCCACCAGCGGAGAGGCCGCCGTCCTCGGTCATAAGCCGTCGCGGCGGGAGCGCCCGTTTTTGTCTCAAATCACACTGGTTATGGGCCAGCGTAATCAATTGGTCTGGGACATCCCAGCCGTCGATTCCTATGAACTGAACCGGGCGATCTACCGGATTCCCCGCGATGTTTACCGCAGGACACTAGACGAACTGGTTGATCTGCTGGATTTGGGTTCGCTAATTCAGAAGCCTGTGCGGAATCTCTCGCTGGGTGAGCGGATGAAGTGCGAGATTGCTGGGGCGCTGCTGCATCGACCGCGCGTCCTGTTCCTGGACGAACCCACTATCGGCCTGGATGTGACCATGCAGCGCCGCATCCGCACGTTCATCGGGGAATACAACCGCCGCTATGAGGCCACCGTCCTGCTCACCAGCCATTACATGGCCGATGTAGAGGCACTATGCCAGCGCGTCATTGTGATTCATCACGGTAAGCTGCTTTTTGATGGCGATCTTTCGGCGCTGGTCGAACGATTCTCTCCCTATAAGACCATCACTGTTGAGACTGAACAAGAGACTGCCGACTTTAGTCCATATGGTGAAGTGGTCTCGCGTGAAGACGGGCGCATCACGCTGCGTGTGCTAAAGGCCGATACTGCTGCTGTGACGGGGAGGCTGCTGGCAAATCTGTCGATTGTGGATATCAAGGTCGAAGATCCGCCCATCGAAGGGGTGATCGAGCAGGTCTTCGCGCAGCCGAATGCGGTTTCCGCCTGAATCTACCCCATCTGATGTGATAAAAAGCAAGGAATCTGTTGATGAATGCGCTTTGGACCTACTACCGCGCCCAGATCAAGACCTCGATGGCGGTGCAGCTTCAATACCGCGTGGCGATGGCGATCTGGATGATTGAACTGGTTTTGCAGCCGGTGATCTATCTTGTCGTCTGGACAACCGTAGCCCGATCCAGCGGCGGACAGGTCGGCGGTTACACAGCCCCCGATTTCGCCGCCTACTACATCGTGCTGATGATCGTCGGCCACATCACCCTTATCTGGCACATGTGGGAGTACGAATACCTGATCCGGCAGGGTATCCTTTCGACACGTCTGCTCCGTCCGGTACACCCAATCCATGAAGATGCTTCACAAAACATCGCCTACAAGCTGCTGATGCTGGTGGTGCTGGTTCCGAGTGTGCTGCTGTGTATCGTCCTGTTTCAACCTGCCTTCACTGCCCCGGCAAGTACCCTACTGATCTTCATTCCGGCAGTGCTGCTGGCTGGAATCCTGAGCTTCATCGTCGGTTGGATCGTGGCAATGGCCGCTTTCTGGACGACGCGCATCATGGCGATCAACCAGTTATACTTTGTCGGGATGTTCTTCTTCTCCGGCCAAATCGCGCCGCTTGAGCTGCTTCCTTCCGCCGTGCAGACGATTGCGGGCCTTCTGCCTTTTAGATGGATGATTGGCTTCCCAGTTGGGGTCTTGCTGGGGCGGGTGTCGGACGATGCTGTCGCTAATGGCCTGATTGCTCAGCTGATATGGATCGGCGCGAGTGTCTTTGTGCTGCGGTTGATCTGGCGGGCGGGCGTCCGGCGCTTTGGCGCGGTGGGAGGTTAAGATGCGTTATCTGCGACTGGCGGGATTGTTTCTGCGGATCGGCGTGTTGAACGAGCTTCAGTATCGGGCGAACTTCTTTGTCCAGATCTTCGAGACCATGCTGGCGATGCTGGTTTCTATTGGTGGTATCTCGATCATCTTTGCCCACACCGGTACGCTGGGTGGCTGGAAGTCGGATGAACTGTTGGCATTGGTTGGCATCTATTTCCTGGTTGGCGGCCTCATCAATTTCATCATCCAGCCCAGTATGCAGCGCCTCATGGAAGATGTCCGCACTGGCACGCTCGACTTCATGCTCACCAAGCCAGAAGATGCTCAGCTTCTGGCCAGCATCCGCCAGGTACAGATCTGGAAGCTGATCGATGTGATCCTCGGTCTGGCGCTTGTCATTCTTGCTGTGACACGAATCGGCGCGCAGGTTGGAGCGGTCCAGGCACTTGGATTTGGAGTTGCGCTGCTGGCAGGCGGCGCGATTGTCTATTCCTTTTGGTTGCTGCTGGCGACATTGGTATTCTGGTTCGTCCGCATTGATAACATTCTGGTCATCTTCCAGAGTGTCTACGAAGCGGGGCGCTGGCCGGTCGGCATCTATCCGGGTTGGCTCCAGATGGTGCTGACCTTTCTTGTTCCGGTCGCCTTTGCCGTGACGGTTCCGGCGGAGGCCGTCGTCGGTCGCCTGACGCCCGAATCTCTGTTAGGGGCAGTGCTGCTGGCCGTTGTCATGCTGACGATCTCGCGCCAGTTCTGGCGTATCGGTGTTCGCCATTATTCCGGGGCCTCGGCCTGATATGAGGACGGGATGATCGCATCACAATTTGACTCGCAGGTGACGTTTCTGTATACGCCCGATCTGGAACGCACCAGCCGCTTTTATGAAGAGGTCCTCGGCCTGCCGCTTATCCTCGATCAAGGAAGCTGCCGCATCTATGCGGCCGCGCCGACGGCGTATCTTGGGGTGTGCCAGCGGGACGATCTGCCGGATCAACCTGGACGCGACAGCAGCGTGATCGTCACCCTGGTGACCGACGATGTGGATGGTTGGTATGATCGACTCCAGCGCCAGGGCGTCGCTTTCGAGAAGCCGCCCATGCTTAACCCGGCCTACAACATCTACCACTGTTTCCTGCGTGACCCGAATGGCTATCTGATCGAGATTCAGCGCTTTCTCGATCCCAGTTGGCCGAGGAGTTGAGTGATGTTCATCGACAATCTGGTGGAACCCGAACGCTTGTGGGTCATTGTACTCCTGCTGATCTGGGCGGCGCTGCTGTTCGGAGGGCTGGCGCTGGGACGATTGAATGCTGTCCACACCCACCGGATGCCCATCTGGACGCGGATGGCTTCGTCACTCACCCTGGTGCTGATGGGATGGGGTGGTGTCTGGATGGCGCGTGGGACGCCGCTTGAGGAGTTTGCGCTGTGGATGGCGGTCGGGATGACTCTGGGTTGCCTGGGCGATTTCTTCATGGCTGGGTTGATCGTCCGCGAGGCTGCCGTCCTGGGCGGGATGGCCTCATTCGGACTGGGGCATATTGCCTACGTCTTGGGCTGCCTCAGCTTGAACCGAGTCATCGGCAGCGATCCCGTCGGAACCCATCTGGTATTCGTAGGAGTGTGGTTGGTGATCGGCTTTTGGGGATGGTTTATCGTGGTCTTCTGGAAGGCTCGGCGCATGGTGCTGCATGTGGCCGCGCTGCCATATTCCCTGCTGCTGTCGACCACTGCGGGGGTTGCGACTGCGCTGGCTGCGGCGGTCTCCGGGATGGCTTCACTGGCTGTCGGCGCAGCGCTGTTTCTGTTCAGCGATCTGCTGCTGGCTGCACAGTTGTTCCGCAGCTTGCACTTCCGGCAGATCGGCGATGTGGTCTGGTTGCTGTACGGGCCTGGCCAGATGTTGATTGTGCTGTCTGTCTTCATCGTGCGCAGTCTGCGGCAGTGATTCAGCAGACAAAGTAAGAATCTGGGAATTCGTATAGTCAAAAGCCTTGTGTGCGATGGATTGTAATCAAAATAAGGATACAACATGATGAAGATTCTCGGACTACACCACATTACCCTGGTGAGCGCAGATGCGCAGCGAACCGTGGATTTCTATACCCGCATTCTGGGCATGCGACTGGTCAAGCAGACTGTCAATTTCGATGATCCCAACAGCTATCACCTCTACTTCGGTGACGAGACTGGCAGGCCCGGCACAGCTATCACTTTTTTTGAATGGCGCGGCGTCCGCCGGGGCTACTCTGGAGTAGGGGGAACTCATCACTTCGCCCTGCGGGTCGCCACGCTTGACGTGCTCCTCAAATGGAAACGCTGGCTGATCGATCACCAGATTCGAGTCGACGGGCCTCTGGATCGTCACTACTTCAAATCAATCTATTTCCGCGATCCTGATGGCACGATCATTGAACTCGCCACCGATGGACCGGGTTGGACTGTGGACGAGGCTCCAGATCAGATCGGAACCGAGTTTCGCCAGCCGCCGCCAGAGATGATCATCAACAATCGCGATGAAGCCCGTATCGCAGCCGAAATATGGCCGGAACCGGTTTCTGCTATCACGCCAGACATGGCTCTGATGAACGGAATGCACCACATCACTGCCATCAGCTCTGACATTCAGGCGACCCATGCTTTCTATGCGGATGTGCTGGGGATGCGCCGCGTCAAGATGACCTCCAACTTCGACGATCCCGACTCGGCGCACTGGTATTGGGGCGTCGATGAGGGCAAACCAGGGACGCTCATTACCTACTTTGAGCGTGATCCAGCCAAGACACGCTATACCCAGATGGGCGCGGGGCAAACCCATCACTTCGCGTTGGCGGTCGCTGATGAAGCCGAGCAAGCCGACTGGCGTATTCGCCTGAACCGGGCTGGCTACCGCGTTTCGCCGATCATGGATCGCGTCTATTTCAAGAGCATCTATACCAACGATCCTGACGGCCATATCGTCGAATTGGCGACCGTTGGGCCGGGCTTCCCGTTTGATGAGTCCATCGCCACCCTGGGGACAACCTTGAAGCTGCCCCCCTGGTTGGAAGCACAGCATTCCGCCATCGCCGGATCACTCACCCCGCTGCAAGTTCCTGAGTGGCGCTCCGTCGCGGAAGGGTAAATGATGGTTCCCGAACTGCATCAGAACGGACCTGTGCTGCGCGCTGGCGAATCCCTGGATCACGCCCAGGCTGCCATGATACTGCTGCATGGACGCGGCGCGACAGCAGAAGATATCCTCTCGCTCCGGGAGGAATGGAACGTGCCCGGTTTCGCCTACCTTGCGCCGCAGGCAGCCAACTTCACCTGGTATCCCAACCGCTTCATCGCGCCCATTGAATCCAACGAACCTTATCTGACTTCGGCGCTCAGGGTGGTTGCTGACTTGCTCAAGCTGACTGCCGATGCTGGGCTACCTGCCCACAAAGTGATTCTGCTGGGCTTCTCGCAGGGAGCCTGCCTCGCGCTAGAGTACGCTGCCCGCAATTCCCGTCGCTACGGCGGCGTGGTTGGTTTGAGCGGCGGCCTGATTGGCCCGGAAGGGATGCGTTTCGACTATCCCGGTACGCTCGATGGGACGCCCGTATTCCTGGGGTGCAGCGATGAGGATTTCCACATTCCAAAGTCGCGCGTGCTGGAAAGTGCGGCAGTCTTCCGCCAAATGGGAGCCAGCGTGACCGACCGCTTGTATCCGAACATGGGACATGGTATCAACAAGGACGAAATTGCTCAGGTTGCCAGTATGATGACGGCGCTCACTTCCCAATAGACAGTACACCTCACATGATGACGGCATGGCATTTGTTCATTGTCAGGCCGTCTTTTTTTTGCTTAGATGAGAACGACATTGCCGCTTTACCCAAAAGGATTTGAGAATGTCTTCCGCTATTCCTTCGGACCTGGAAATCGCCCAGAGTGCCTCGCTCGTCCACATCAACCGCATCGCTGAACAACTGGGACTGGACCCGGAGACAGACCTGGAACATTACGGCAAATATATGGCGAAGATCGATCTGGGCGTCCTCAACCGCCTCAAGGATCGTCCCGATGCCAAATATGTCGATGTCACGGCCATCACCCCGACTCCATTGGGCGAGGGCAAATCGACCACAACGGTCGGCCTCGGCCAAGCCATGAAACACATCGGACGCCGCGCGGTAATTGCCATTCGCCAACCCTCGCAGGGACCGACCTTCGGCATCAAGGGCGGCGCGGCTGGCGGCGGCTACAGCCAGGTTGTCCCGATGGAGAATTTCAATCTGCACCTCACGGGTGATATCCACGCTATCACCGCTGCTCACAACCTCATCGCCGCCATGATCGACAACCACCTCTATCATGGGAATGAGCGGAGCCTCGATCAGCACAACATCGTTTGGCGACGTGTTCTTGACCTGAACGACCGCGCGCTGCGAAACGTCGTTATCGGTCTGGGCGAGAAGGGCGATGGCATTCCCCGTCAGACTGGATTCGACATCACCGTCGCTTCGGAAATCATGGCGATCCTCGCGCTCACGACCTCGCTGGAAGACCTGCGTGCCCGCATTGGCCGCATGGTGATCGGTTACGACAAAGATCGCAAACCCGTCACTGCCGAAGACATCAAAGCGGCGGGCGCAGCCACCGTCCTTTTGCGTGATGCCATCAAGCCCACGCTGATGCAAACCCTGGAAAACACCCCGGCCATCGTCCACTGCGGCCCGTTCGCTAACATCGCCCACGGCAATTCGTCGGTTCTGGCCGATATGATCGCAGTGAAGTGCGCCGATTATGTGATTACTGAATCTGGTTTCGGCGCGGACATCGGCGCGGAGAAGTTCTTCAATATCAAGTGCCGCGCTTCAGGTTTGCGCCCGAATGCGGCTGTGCTGGTGGTGACCATCCGTGCCCTGAAAGCCCACACCGGAAAATACAAGATTACACCCGGCAAGCCGCTCGATCCTGGCCTGACCAGTGAGAATGTGGCCGACTGCGAAGTCGGTGCGGCCAACATGGTGCGTCACCTGGAAAATATGCGGAAGTTCGGTGTGAATCCGGTTGTGGCGATCAACGCCTTTACCACTGACTCGCCCAAAGAACTGGAAGCCATCCGGGAGATTGCCGAGGCGGCCGGCGCGGTCGGCGTGTCGGTGGCACGACACTGGGCCGAGGGCGGCGCGGGCGCGACCGAACTGGCCGAGATGGTCGTCAGCGCCTGCGACCAGCCCAATGATTTCAAGCTGCTTTACCCGGTTGATTGGCCGATCAAGCGCAAGATCGAAGCCATCGCCATCGAAATCTACCGCGCCGATGGCGTGGACTACACACCTGAAGCCGAAAAGCAGATCAGTACTTTCGAGAAGAACGGGTTTGGCGACCTGCCGATCTGCATGGCGAAGACCCACCTCAGTTTCACCGCCGATCCCACCATTAAGGGAGCACCGACTGGTTTCCGTCTGCCGATCCGAGAAGTACGCGCTTCGGTGGGTGCGGGTTTCATCTATCCTCTCTGTGGCGAGATGCGAACCATGCCCGGACTGCCGTCCCATCCGGCCGCTGAGAATGTCGATCTGGACGATGAACAGCGCGTGGTCGGCCTCTTCTGATTGTCTTCAAGTTCAGTTCTGAAGCTGGCAGAGGCGGGTGTCCAACCTGCCTCTGTTCATTATATAATCGGCAGCACTTCGTTTCGTCTGAAGTCAAAAGGAAGTCCTGCTCTTGCGTACCATCCTGCTGTTCAATCATGACTGGTTGTTCATCGCTGCCGATGTGGGTGACGAAACCCCGGACAGCGCTTTTGAACCGGTCATTCTGCCGCACACCAACAAGCTCTTCCCGCACCACAATTTCGACAACCTGGACTATCAATTCATCTCTACCTATCGGAAGCGCTTCAAACTGCCGGAACCCCGTGCTGGGCGGCGCGTCTTCCTGGATTTCGACGCAGCCATGATCGCCTGTGAAGTCTTTCTGAACGGCGTCAAAGTGGGTGAACATGAAGGTGGTTATACGCCTTTCTCCTGCGACCTGACCGATTACCTGGATGAAAAAGGCGAGAACCGTCTTGTAGTACGTCTGGATTCCCGTGAACGGACCGATATTCCCCCATTCGGTTTCGTGGTGGATTACCTGACCTTCGGCGGCATTTACCGCGATGTCCGCCTGCGCTATGTCGAACCGCTGCACATCACCAACCTGTGCGTTCGCACCGCCAATGTCCTCACTCCAGTGGCGGATATCACGCTGCTCGTGACCATCCAAAATCAGTCCCCACAGACGCATACGGTTACTGTTGAAGCGTCGATCTCGGACACGGCCTCGGACTTGAAACAAGCCATTCCGGTTTCCAACGCTGTGACACTGAATCCCCTGGAAGAGACTACCCTGACCCTCACCGGAACCTGGGATCGCCCGGGGCTCTGGTCTATTGATGACCCCCATCTGTACCGCGCGGAGGTCATGCTGAAGTCGAGTGCTGGATCATCGCAGATCGACGTGGTCGATACCCGCTTCGGGTTTCGCGAGGCCGAGTTCCGCAAGGATGGCCGCTTCTACCTCAACGGCCAGCCGCTCAAGCTGATCGGGTTGAACCGTCACCAGACCTATCCCTATTTTGGCGCGGCCGCTCCTGCCCGTTTGCAGCGCAAAGATGCTGAGATCATCAAGCGCGAACTTGGCTGTAACATCGTCCGCACCTCGCATTATCCCCAGGCGACCTCGTTTCTCGATCACTGCGACCAGATCGGCCTGCTGGTCTTCGAGGAAATTCCTGGCTGGCAGCACATCGGCGACCGCGACTGGCAGGGTATCACCCTGCGTGATGTCGAGGCCATGATCCTCCGTGATCGCAATCACCCCTCGATCATCATCTGGGGGGTTCGCATCAATGAGTCGCAGGATGATGAAGTCCTCTACCGCGCGACCAACGACCTCGCGCATAAGCTCGATCCGACCCGTCCAACCGGTGGTGTCCGGTACTTTCTGGACAGTCAGTTCCTCGAAGATGTTTTCACCTACAATGACTTCTCCAACACCATCGTCGAGCCGAAGTATATCCCTCACCTCGTGACTGAGTTCAGCGGTCACATGTTCCCTACCAAGAGCTTCGATCAGGAAGAACGCCTGATCGAACACGCGCTGCGCCATGCCCGCATTCAGGACAAGCAGTTGGGGATGCCGAACGTTGCTGGAGCCATTGGTTGGTGCGCCTTCGACTACAACACCCACAAGGAATTCGGCTCTGGCGACCGTATCTGCTATCACGGCGTCATGGACATCTGGCGGTTACCCAAGTACGCTGCTTACCTGTATTCCAGCCAGATTTCGCCCGCAGTGCGCCCAGTCTTGCAGGCGGCGACCATCTGGTCGATGGGTGATCGCAGTGCGGGCGGTAATGATCCGTTGGTGGTCTTCAGCAATTGCGACGAGATCGATGTTTTCATCGGCAGTGACCACTTCGGGCGTTTTCAGCCAGACCAGGACTCCTTCCCTAATTTGCCGCATCCGCCCTTCCAGGTCAAAGGTTTGGCAATCTTTTCTACCTGGGGCCGCCAACTGGCTGATTTGCGCGTCGTTGGCTACCTGGGCGGTCAGGTCGCTATCGAGCAGCGCATCGAGACCAGCCCGATCCCGTCTGCGCTTGAACTCCGTCCCGATGATGCTGTGCTTGATGCTGATGGCATAGATATGACTCGGTTGGTTTTCCGCATCGTGGATCGCTATGGCAATCGCCTACCGTTTGCGACCCAAGTCGTCAGCTTCGAGATCGATGGCCCCGCTGACCTCATCGGTGAAAACCCCTTCGCGTTGGTCGGCGGGCAGGCGGCGCTCTACGTCCGTGCGCGCCGCGAACCGGGAACCGTCATCATCCGCGCTCGTACGCCGCGGTTGCCTGAAGCCACGGCAACCATCGAATTCCGCTGATTTCGCCCGATTTCCGGTGGGGCAGGGCGTGACTGTCCCATCGGAACCTTGCGAAACGTTAATGTTCGATTAATCTCGCCGGCCAGCCGACCCCCACTTGAGCTAAACGGTTTAGAATATCGTTAAGGGGTTAACGCACTCGCACGCAGGGAAATTATGACGCCTTCTTTTATCCTGGCTCTCGACCAGGGAACGACGTCCTCCAGGGCTATCCTCTTTGACGGTGGTGGACGTATAGTCGTTTCTGCCCAGCAGGAATTCCCGCAGCTTTATCCGCAGCCCGGTTGGGTCGAACATGACCCGGAAGCCATCTGGCGGTCCCAACTCGCCGTCGCGCGCCAGGCACTGGCTTCGGCTGGCATATCGGCTGAGGCCGTCGCTGCCATTGGCATCACCAACCAGCGCGAAACCACCATCGTCTGGGATCGCGAGACCGGACAGCCTGTTCATCCTGCCATCGTCTGGCAGGATCGGCGCACAGCCGGCCTGTGTGACCAGTTGAAAGCAGATGGCTTCGACAAAACCATCCGCGATCAGACTGGCCTGGTGACCGATGCCTATTTTTCCGGCACAAAAGTGGCCTGGATTCTCGATCATGTTCCTGGCGCTCGTCAGAAAGCCGAAGCCGGCCAGTTGGCCTTCGGCACGATTGATTCGTTCCTTATTTGGCGTCTGAGCGGCGGACGTCTGCATGTCACCGATGTCAGCAACGCCAGCCGTACGCTCCTGTATGATATTCATCGGCAGGCATGGTCGGATGAGATTTTGAGCCGCCTGAACATCCCTAGTTCGCTCTTACCACAGGTTGTTCCCAGCAGTGGAGTTGTCGGCGAAACCATCTCGGAATGGTTCGGCAAACCGCTGCCTATTGCTGGTATCGCCGGAGACCAACAGGCTGCCACCTTTGGGCAGGCCTGCTTCGCGCCTGGTCTTGCTAAGAATACCTATGGTACGGGCTGCTTCATGCTCATGAACACTGGGCCGCAAGCCCGAGCTTCATCCAACAACCTGCTGACGACCATCGGCTGGAAAATCGGTTCGGAACCGGTACAGTATGCCCTGGAAGGCAGTGTCTTTATTGCTGGAGCAGTTGTGCAGTGGCTTCGTGACGAACTCAAGCTGATCTCGACTGCCGCTGAATCGGAAGCCATCGCTCAAAGTCTGGCTGATAACGGCGGGGTTTACGTTGTTCCGGCCTTTGCAGGTCTCGGCGCGCCTTACTGGGATCAGTACGCTCGTGGAACTATCATCGGCCTGACGCGCGGCACAGGCCGTTTGCACATTGTTCGGGCTGCGCTCGAAAGTATTGCTTATCAAAGCCGCGATGTCCTGGAAGCAATGCACGCCGATTCTGCCTTGAGTCTACAGGCGCTCCGGGTTGATGGCGGCGCTGTTCGCAACGATTTTCTGATGCAGTTCCAGGCGGATATTCTAGGTGTTCCTGTACAGCGGCCAGCCGTCACTGAAACGACAGGACTGGGCGCTGCTTATCTGGCTGGGTTGGCCGTCGGTTTCTGGTCGTCTCAGGAACAGATTGCCCACCAGTGGGTGGTCGAACGGACATTTGAACCGGCTATGACAACGGATCAACGTGACCGGCTCTATACCGGTTGGCTTCGTGCTGTGGATCGGGCTAGGTCATGGGCCACGTAAAGGAAACGTAAATTTGTTTTGTTGATAGGTTTGTTTGTTACGACTCATTGCAGTACCGCATTACGTCCGCTCACAGATCGAAACAGGATTGACCTATGCCGAATAAAATCCTCGTCGCCGGACTAACCAACATCGAGGTCACGCTCCAGGTAGAATCATTCCCGATTCAATATTCACCTGTGCTGTATCCTTTCTTTGGGGTGAATAGCGCTGTCTCCGGCGTAGGCTTCAATATCGCCAAAGCCCTGACCCGGCTCGGAAATTCAGTCCATTTTCTATCGATGGTCGGTCGTGACTCCGCTCAACTACTTGTGAAAAAAGCTCTGACTGAGGCCAATATCCGTCCGCGTTTCGTTCTCGACTGCATCGAACAGACCCCGCATTCAGTGGTGATGTATGATCGCGTCGGCCGTCGCCAGATCAATGTGGATCTGAAGGATATTCAGGATCGCGCTTATCCCCAGGTCCTTGCCGAACAGGCCTTGCAGGATACATCCATTGCTGTTCTGTGTAATGTGAATTTCACCCGTCCATTCTTGGATGCAGCCCTGCATATGGGTAAAATCATTGCAACGGATGTGCATGCAATCTCCAACATCGAAGATGACTACAACCGCGATTACATGGCTGCCGCGCACATCCTGTTCATGAGTCACGAACAGTTACCCTGTTCGCCGGAGGAATGGGCGCGCTGGCTGATGGATCGATATAGCACTGAGATCATCGTGATCGGTTTAGGCGTGGATGGGGCGTTGTTAGCCGTCAAAAACCACCACTATATGGAACGGA
>CAZKXW010000058.1:0-30358 GCA_964556745.1 uncultured Anaerolineaceae bacterium | reverse complement strand
TGGGCATCCTGCCCACGCTGCTCGGTCTGCTGGCGCTGTGGCGGGCGCGGGACTCGCGCGGGTGGGGTCTGCTGGCGCTGATCTCCGGGGTGCTGTCGCTGGGGCCGCTGTTGAAGATCTTCGACCAGCCCGTTTTGCTGATGGTCAGCGGTATCCCGACGGCGGTTCCGCTGCCCTGGGCGCTGCTGGCTGATCTGCCTGGTTTCAGTTTGGCGCGGACGCCGGGGCGCTTCAACTTCCTGCTGGCGCTGGCGGCGGCCGTGCTGGCAGCATACGGCTGGACGATCCTCAGCGCTCGTATTCGGCAGTTTTCGCTCCAGCGGGCGGCGCTGGTGATCGCCGGGGCGCTGGTGCTGGTGGATGTGCAGGCTTTCTGGCCGCTGCCGACCTTTGACGCGCAGATTCCCCAGCCCGTGCATGATCTGGCCAGGCGCGAGGATGTCCGGGCGGTCTTCGATCTGCCCTGGGACAACCTGCTGGCGGCCAAAGATGCCCTCTGGCTGCAAACTGCCCACCAAAAGCCGCTCATTGCCGGGCAGGTCACGCGCGAGACGCCGGTCAGCCCGGCCAAGCTGGTTCTGCTGGCCGAGACGCTCGATCCGGCGCTGCTGGATGCCGCCGGAGCCGATCTCATCATCCTGCATCGCCACTATGACCCAGACGGAGCGCTCTACGCCGCGCTGACTGCCCGGTTGGGCGATCCTGACTATCAGGATGAACGGCTGGCATTGTTCGAGGTTCCGGCAAGCGCGGCGGCCCCGCAGTGGGTGGATCGCTTCGGCTATCCGCGCGCCGGCGACGGTCGTGCTGATTTCGACCTGTACGCGCCAGAATCAGGCTGGCTGCGCGTCAGAATGAACCTGAACCCACAGGGCAGCGACCTCCGGCTGCTGCTGGACGACCAGCCCATGCGAAGCTGGTCAGCGGACTGGATGGGTGAACTCTGGCTGCCCATCGACGCGCCGGGCTATCACACGATCTCGCTGGTCGAGGCGCGGCCCTGCCCGGCGTTGATCCCGGCGCGGCTGATCTGCCTGCCTGCCGAGGCCACACTCACTCGGCTGGAGTTTGTGCCCGCGCCGCTCACCGAACCGTTCCCGTTCGAGCGGGGCGTGCGGCTGTGGGCGGTTGTCCAGGCAGGGACTCAGTCCATATCAGTCGGGATGGTCTGGACGTTCGGCGAGGCGGTGACGGACTCAGATGTGCGTTTCGTCAAGCTGTTAGACGCGAACGGGCAGCAAGCTGCTGGTGTGGATGAAAGCCTGGGTGTGCATCCCGCCGGGAGTGCCTGGCTGGATGTGGTGACGCTGGCGCTGCCCCCGGATCTGCCGCCGGGCGAGTATCGGGTAGTCGTCGGCTGGTACAGCTATCCTGATCTGCGGCGTTTCGCAGTGCTGGCGGATGTGCCCGGAGCCGCCGATGGGCTGGTTGAGATTGGCCGGGTGCATTTCTCTGGTCAGTAAGCTCGAACAGCAGCGCGCGGCCTTGCCCCAAACCCGCTGCTGTGCGTTACAATCAATGCTGATTTTGCAATGCGGTTTTGGTGCGCTCACATCAACATCTGCTTATGAGGGGTGCTTCCATGAATCGATCCGGTTCCGGCTTAGTCATCGTTGCTTTGATTGTGGCTGCGATTTTCCTCATTCTCAACAATGTGGTGCGGCGAGCAGCGGCATTGGCCGACTGGTGGCTGATTGTGCTGCTGCTGGCTGTGGCGCTGCTGATCTGGGCCTACGGCTGGCTGCGAGATCGCCGTACTGCGGCTGCCGAGCCGGTCGAAATCGAACCGGTGGTCTGGGAGCGCCCCGCGCCTGCCGTCCGCGCCATTCCCCAGGCCGCGCCCGTCGCTGCTCCGCCCTCGCCAGCCCCCGCTCCTGAACCGGCCGTGGCTCCAGATGCGGAAGTCCGCGTTGAGGCTCCCGCCCCTGTGGTTGAAATGGCTGCTCCGCCCTCGCCAGCGCCCGCCCCTGAACCCGAAGCGGCTGCTCCCCCCAATGCGGAAGTCCGGGCTGCCCCGCCCGCGCCGAAGTCCAGCCAGCCAGATGATCTGAAGGTGGTTGAAGGTATCGGCCCGAAGTTCGAGAAGGCGCTGCATGCCGCCGGGATCAGGACCTTCGAGCAGTTATCCAAAGCCAGCGAAGCCGACCTGCACGCCGCCGTTGAAGCGGCGGGGATGCGCTTTGCCCCCAGCATTCCCACCTGGGCGGAGCAGGCAGCCTACTGTGCCCGCGGTGATTGGGATGGGCTGAAAGCATTCCAGGATACGCTCAAGGCAGGCCGCCGCGGGAAGTAGTGTACGGGCCAACACCCCGTTCGAAAACACAGGCATATCGACTGAAATAAACAGGGGCGAGAGTGTCATTCTCGCCCCTGTCGATTCAAGTGAGTTGAAGGCTGCCGAGGTCAGTCCATCGAGGTCTCGGCGGCTTCGCTTGGTTCGAGGATCAGTTCGCCGTCATCACCGACGGTCACGCGGACTTCGCTGCCCAACTTGAATTTCCCCATGAGGATGCCATCCGAGAGGGCATCTTCGACCTCGTTCTGGATCAGGCGGCGCAGCGGGCGCGCCCCGAATTCAGGGTCGTAGCCTTTGGTCGCCAGCCAGTCGCGGGCCGGCTCGGTTAGGTCAAGGGTGATGGCGTGTTCGATCAGCCGCTCGCCGACCTTCTTGATCTCCAGATCGACGATCTGCTTGATCTCGTCGCGGGTCAGGGCACGGAAGACGATGGTGGCGTCCACACGGTTGAGGAATTCGGGCCGGAAGACGCGCCGAAGCTGTTCGGTGACGTTCTTTTTCATCTCGTCATGATAGAACTGCTCGGTGCGTTCATCGTTCTTCGCCAGATCGAAGCCCAGCGAATTGCCACGCTTGATGGTATCGGCGCCGACGTTGCTGGTCATGATGATAATGGCGTTGCGGAAGCTGACGGTGCGCCCGCGGGCATCAGTCAGTTGGCCCTCTTCCATCATCTGGAGCAGCATGTTGAAGGCTTCAGGATGGGCTTTCTCGATCTCATCGAAGACAACGATGCTGTAGGGACGACGGCGGATGGCCTCGGTGAGCTGGCCGGCGTCTTCATAACCGACGTAGCCGGGGGGTGCGCCCACCAACCGCGCGACCGAGTGCCGTTCCATGAACTCGCTCATGTCCAGTTGAATGAGCGCGTCCTCGCTGCCGAACAGGAACTCGGCCAGCGTCTTGGTCAGTTCGGTTTTGCCGACGCCCGTCGGGCCAAGGAACATGAACGAGCCGATAGGACGACGCGGGTCTTTCATCCCGGCGCGGGCGCGGCGCACGGCCTTGCTGATTGATTCGATAGCTTCGCTCTGGCCGACGATGCGGCGGTGCAGGGCTTCCTCCATCTGCATCAGCTTCTGGCTTTCCTCGCCGGAGATGCGCGAGACAGGGATGCCCGTCCACATCGAAACGACTTCGGCTACATCCTCGGCCATCAGGCGCGGTTGGTTGGTTTCTTCGTTCCAACTGGATTTGAGGTCGGAGAGCATCACCTGAAGGTTGTCGCGCTGGCTGCGAATCTGGCTGACTTCCTCGTTCTCTGGGTCTTCCTTTTCCAGCAGTTCAAGGTCTTCTTCCAGCGACGTCAGTTCGCGCTCGGCCTTCAGGACCTGGGCGGCTTCGGGACTCTTGTACATCCGCAGCCGGGCCGAGCCTTCATCGATCAGGTCGATGGCCTTGTCCGGCAGGTAGCGATCCGGGACGTAACGGGCCGAGAGGGTTGCGGCTGCTTCGATGGCCTCGTCGGTGATCTCGACGCTGTGGTGTTCCTGGTACGGGCCTTTGATTCCCTGAAGGATTTCGATGGTCTCCTCGACGGTCGGCTCATCGACGATGATCTGCTGGAAGCGGCGTTCCAGCGCCGGGTCGCTTTCGATGTGCTTGCGGTATTCATCGAGCGTGGTCGCGCCGATGCACTGGAGTTCCCCGCGTGAAAGCGCCGGCTTGAGGATGTTGGCCGCGTCCACGCTGCTGCCGGCGCTGCCCGCGCCGACCAGCATATGCACTTCGTCGATGAATAGGATGCTGTCCGATGATTTCAGTTCTTCAATCACGCGCTTGAGGCGTTCCTCGAACTGGCCGCGGTACATTGTCCCGGCCACCAGCGAGCCGACATCCAACTGGAGAACACGTTTGCCCAGCAGCGGCTTGGGCGTCTCGCCATTGACGATGCGCTGCGCCAGTCCTTCGACGATGGCGGTCTTGCCAACGCCCGGTTCGCCGATCAGTGCAGGGTTGTTCTTACGGCGGCGGCTGAGGATTTGAATGACGCGCTCGATTTCGGTCTCGCGCCCGACCACCGGGTCGAGCTTGCCTTCCTGCGCCAACGCCGTCAGGTCGGTCGCTAGTTGATCGACCAGCGGCGTCTTGGTCTTGGCATCACCGCTGCGAGGATCGCGCGCCGGGCGCTGCTGCTTCTCAGTCTCGGTGGAGGTAGACTGCACCGGGCTTTCCTGAAGGACGCGCCGGGTCTGACGGCGGACTTCTTCCGGGCTGACTCCCAGCCGCTTGAGGACATCGATGGCGACGCCTTCCGACTGGCGCACCAGGCCGAGCAGGAGGTGTTCGGTTCCGATGTAGTGATGCCCCATGCGGCGGGCTTCATCGACAGCCAGCTCCAGCACCCGCTTGGTTCCCGGCGAAAGTTCTGCCGCCGTATTGGATGTCCGAGCAGAGGCACGGGTCATCTCTTCGACCAGTTCTTCGACGCGGCGCTGTTCCAGACCGAGGTCGCGTAGGACGCGCCCGGCTACACCACCTTCTTCGCGCAGCAAGCCTAACAGTAAATGCTCGGTCCCGATGTAGTTATGGCGTAAGCGTTCGGCTTCTTCTTGCGCGAGGCTGAGTACACGCCGCGCCCGTTGAGTGAAACGCTCCATTTTATTGTTCGGCACGGTTTGATTCCCTCCGTAGCCTATGGCTCCAGGCCACCCTCTTCATCTTGATGAGGAAAGACGTAGCCCTTTTCGACCATTTTACTCATTATAACGATACACCCGCAATGAGTGGATCGTGAGCAGATAAAAAGTATAGGATGCACGGCCTTACAATACGATAACGTGGACAAACGCCAAACAAACAGGGGGCAGACCCTGCGGTTCACCCCCTGATGATCCCTGTGCAATAGACTGGCCGATCGCCCCGGTTCTTACGACGTCAGCCGCTGCCACCGGCAAACCAGTCCATGTCTAGATACTCCGCCGAGTTGACCTTCTTCAGGCTCAGACCCAGGCGGCGTTCGCTGATGTCCATCTTGATGATCCGCAGCGTGACAGTCTCATCTTCTTTCAGCACTTCACGTGGATGGTTCACGCGCTGGTCGGAGAGTTCGGAGATATGCACCAGCCCTTCGATCTCCGGCACATCCACCAATCGCACAAAAGCGCCGAACTTGGTCATCTTAGTGATGATGCCCTGCACCAACTGGCCGACCTGGAAGTTGATCGCCACGGTGTCCCAGGGGTCGGCTTCCTGGCGTTTCATGCTCAGGCCGATGCGCTTGGCTTCGGGATCGACGCTGATGACTTCGACTTTGACTTCCTGGCCGACCTTCAGCACCTCTTTGGGGTGGGTGACGTGCTTCCACGAGAGTTCGGTCAGATGCACCAGACCCTCAGCCCCGCCAATATCGATAAAGGCGCCAAAATCGACCAGGCTGACCACGCGACCAGTGCGAACTTCACCGACCTGGAGCCGTCCAATGAGCGACTCTTTGCGGCTTTCACGGCTCTCTCTCGCGGCCAAACGCTCAGAAAGGATCAGCCGGTTGCGGGCACGATCCACTTCCATCACCTTGACGGCGATGGCCTCATTCACCATCTTACCATAGCGTTCTTCCGGTGTTTCCCCGACCATCAGGCGGCGTCGATCCACGCTGATCTGGCTCTGCGGGACAAAGCCCCGCAGCCGGCCAAACCGCACAATCAAACCACCCTTGTTGTACCCCGCCACATGGCTTTCGTAGACGTTCTGGCTCTGGCGATATTCTTCTGCCCGCTGCCAGTCGATCTCTTCCAGCGCCCGGTTAATGGAGAGGATGATATCGCCGTTGTGATCGTGCGGATTCACGACGTAGACCGTCACCACAGCGCCGGGCTTGAGCATATCCAGCGTTTCGCGGTTCATGCGTTCGAGTTCTCGACCGGGGATGATGCCTTCGGTTTTCTGGCCGATATCGACGTGAACGGCGGTTGGCGATGTAGCCGTGATGGTTCCTTCAAGCACGGTTCCGCGCTTCAAGGCTTTGGGATCACCGCTGGTGTCCTGCGCCAACCAATCGCCGTCGGGAGACTGCGCCGCGGTCTCGCCGTTGGTGCTGGTATCCTCTGTGGCGGGGGCGAGTTCGTCCTGAACGACTTCAACTGCTGCAACCGCGGATGGCACCTCCGGCGTCTCTACCACTGCCGGTTGGGATTCCTCGGCGCTAACCGGGCTGGTTTCCAGCTCTGCGCTGTCGCCAACCTCTTGAAGATTCGAATTCATAAGTCTCTGCTCTCCGCGCACATGAGTACAGACGCGGTATTATAACGACAGGACGGAGACTCGGCAAACGATTTGACAACCATTCGCCCGAACTTTAGCCTGACCGTTGTGATTTCTTGTGATATGAGCACAAATAGGGGAAGACAACGATTGTGACCTCAATCCCATTTGTTACACTGCTCCCCAAATTGTGGCATACTTGGACTCAGAAAACGCGAGGGCGATTCTGAATGGTCGATATAATCCGCGCGCGGATGACCGCCGGCGAATTCCTGGCGCTGCCTGAGACGATGGCGATACAGGAACTGCTCGATGGAGAGGTTTACATGGCTCTCCCACCGACGGTCGAACATCAATCTGCCAGCATGAACATCATCGCGCTGCTGTTGAAGATGATCCCTGGCGGCCGGCTGTTCCATGCGCCAATAGGCGTGTATCTCGATGACGCGAACATCCCCGAACCCGATGTTTTCTGGTTGAGTGCCGACCATCTCGGTCAGATCAAAGCGCGTTATATCGAAGGCGCGCCGGATTTGGTGGTCGAGATTTTCTCGGCCAGCACCGCCAAACGCGACAAAGACAAAGAGGACAAGTTCCACCTCTACGAGAAACACGGCGTCCGTGAATACTGGATGGTCGATCCATCCAACGAGTACGTTGAAGTCTACATGCTGAATGAAGGTCTGTTCGTTCGGCGCAGCGTCTATGAGAAGACTGACAGCTTCACATCCTCGCTGTTCGGTGAGGTGCTGATCCCGGTGGCGGATATCCTCGTGTGATGGCCTGATCTCCCTGTCCGCATCTTTTTCGATTTCTTCCGACTTTGACACATGATCTGTTGCTGTCGCGCCGAGAAGGTGCGGTACAATCATCGGCGTGATCCACATTGAGCGCACAGGGCAGCACACGATGAAATTGATGCTGGTTGGTTTCGGGGTGGTGGGGCAGGGATTGGTGGAAATCCTGCGGAACAAGCGGGCTGAACTGGAGTCGCGCTATGGCTTCCGCCCCCAGGTTGTGGCGGTGGCGACCCGCAGCAAAGGGACGCTCTATCACCCCGATGGGCTGAATCTGGATTGGCTCCTGGACGCTGCCCAGCGCGGTTCGCTGGCGCTCTATCCACCCGCAGAGGGTGTCATCCGCGACGAAGGCATCCTCACCCTGATCCGGCGCGTGGAGGCGGATGTGCTGGTCGAAGCCAGCCCGACCAACCTGCACACCGGTCAGCCGGCCTTGAGCTACTGTCTGGCGGCTTTCGACAGCGGCAAGCATGTTGTCCTGGCAAATAAGGGGCCAGTTGCGGTAGGTTACCACGAACTTCTGGAACATGCCCGGCAGGCCGGCAAGCTGCTGCGCTTTGAGGGCACGGTCATGGCTGGGACGCCCTCGATCCGCCTGGCGATGCAGGCGCTGCGTGGCTGCGTGATTTCGGAAGCACGCGGCATCCTCAACGGGACAACCAACTACATTCTGACTCAGATGGAAAGCGGCATGAGCTACGCTGATGCCCTGGCTCAGGCGCAGCAGTTGGGTTACGCCGAGGCCGATCCTGCCGGGGATGTGGACGGTTGGGATGCCGCCGGCAAACTGCTGATCCTGGCACGGGCGCTGTTCAACATTCCCCTCACGATGGATGATCTGGAAGTGAAGGGCATCAGCGGCATCACTCTCGACGACGTGAAAGCGGCCCAAGCAGCCGGGGAACGCTGGAAGCTGATCGCTCGGATCACGCCGGAAGGCGGCAGCGTCGGGCCGGTGCGTGTACCCCTGAGCAGTCCGCTCGCGGCTGTCTCCGGCGCGACCAATGCTGTGACCTATCTGACTGATCTGCTGGGGGAAGTGACCCTAGTCGGTTCCGGCGCGGGCCGGCTCCAGACTGGTTTTGGATTGCTCTCCGATCTGCTGGATATTCACGAACAGATGAGGTGAAAACATCGCTTCACGAGCGGACTTCGCCCTATTGACGAATCGCTTCACCGATGCCATAGTGAGAATACTGGAATGGCGTGAAAATCGGTAGTCATCACCGTTTCGCCTAAAGGTTTGCAGGAGCCAGTCACATGGTGGAGAAGGCCAAAGTCCTGGTGGTCGAGGATGATGTTCATCTTCTAAAGGGAATCCAGGACATCCTCGAATTAGACGGATACGCTGTCCTGACGGCCGATAATGGCGTTCAGGGACTGGCTGTCCTGAATGAACAGTCTGTACCGCCGGACTTGATCGTCTCCGACATCATGATGCCGCGCATGGACGGCATCCAGTTCCTCAAGGAAGTCCGCCGCGAGATGCGCTGGTTCAGCATCCCCTTTATCTTCCTGACAGCCAAGGGCGAAAAGTCGGATGTCCACCGGGGAATGCGCCTGGGCGTGGATGATTATGTCATCAAGCCGTATGATCCGGCAGATCTGCTGGTCAAGATCGAATCGCGGCTGGAACGTCACCGCAGCCTGACTGCCTTGCATACAACCGGGATGGCATCGCTCAAACGCGAAATTCTGACGATCGTCAACCACGAATTCCGCACCCCGCTGACCTTCGTGGTTGCCTATGCCGATATGCTCAATAACCCCGGCGATCAGAAGCTGACTGAAGCCGAGGTGATGAGCTACATCCAGGGCATCAGCACCGGAGCCGAGCGGCTGCGGAACCTGATCGAGAACTTCATCCTGCTGGTTGAACTCGAAACCGGCGAAGCTAAGCAAACTTATGATTGGCGCAAAGGCCCCATCGGTAACCTGCCTGCCCTCATCAAGCAGGCACGAGAGCGCGTCAAGGTGGAGGAGCGCGGCTACCCCGTCACAGTCGAGATCGTCGAGCCGCTGCCGTTCTTTATCGGCGACATCGAATATGTCACTTCGGCCATCGCGCATCTCTTGAGCAACGCCGCAAAATTCTCCGATCCGGGCAGCCCAATCACCATCGGCGCTTTCGCCAAAGCCGATGAGATCGTCGTCTGGGTGCGTGACCACGGACGCGGCATTCCTGCCGCCGAGTTCGCGAACATCTGGAAGAGCTTCTACCAGATCGACCGCGCTACCAATGAAGATCAGGGCGCGGGAGCCGGACTCGCTATCGTCAAGGGCATCGCCGAACTGCACGGCGGGCGCGTTGAAGTCGAAAGCGAAGTCGGCAAGGGCAGCACCTTCCGCCTTAACTTCCCCTCGGCGGAGCCAGCCGGAGTCTAGCTTTCTGGCCCGATCTCCGCGCGATTTTCACGGCTTTTTCTCATCCAATCGCCTGCGCTGCCTGACCGATTCCTGTGCTATAGTGAAGCATCGCTGGGGCATGGACAGCAGGATAATGGTGTATGGTGAAGTGGATGAGGCTCGCACTACTGGTGATCGGGATTGGGCTGGTGGCCGGGCTGGCGCTGGCACAGGACCAGCAGCCTGCGGGCGATCAGGGTGGCGGCGTCTCCATTGTAGTCGGCGTGGATATATTCGAGCGGGCTGGGCAGGCCTTCGACGCCGGCGACTTCGAGCAGGCCATCACCGATTACAGCCTGTTTATCCTCCTTAACCCGACCTTTAGCCAGGCCTACTTCCAGCGCGGAGTCAGCTATACCCAGCTTAACGACTACGACAAGGCGCTGGCCGATCTGACCAGTGCCTTAGTGCTGCCGCAGCCCTCGCCGGATTTCACTGTGCGGGCATACAGCGTGCGAGCCTTCATCTACCAGGAGTTGGCCGATCTGGACGCCGCGCTGAAGGATTTGAACGCGGCGGTTGCGGCCTCGCCGGAACAGTCAGACGGTTACTACTGGCGCGGGCAGTTCTATCTCGAACAGAACCAGATTGACGGGGCGCTGGCCGATTTCAGCAAAGTCATTGAATACGCGCCAGACACCGCCGATGCTTACGCCTACCGCGGAGCCATCTACCTCCAGCGCGAAGATTACGCCGCCGCCGCTGCCGATTACACCCGGCTGATCGAACTCACGCCGGACGACGCGCGGGTGTATTTCCAGCGGGCGCTGGCCTATGTCGGGCAGGAGCAGTGGGCGAAGGCGCTGGCTGACCTCGATGAAGCCATAGCGATCCAGGACAATGTGCCCGAACTGTATTTACAGCGGGCGCGGGTGAACAGCGAATTGGGCAATACCGTGCCGTCAGCCGAAGACTATATGGAGTATGCCCGGCTAATCCGGACCACTGTCAATACCGATCTGACCCTGCGACCTGGGGAATCCCAGGTTGTCGAGATGGAGAGCGGGCTGCTGTACGGCATGGTCTTCGAGGGCCAGGCTGGGCAGACGATCACGCTGACGGCCGATGCTCGCGCCCCGCAGACGGTTGATCCACTGGTGATCCTGTTGAATGAAGATGGGGATGCGCTGGTGGCGGATGATGACGGCGGCGGCGATTACAACGCGCGGATTAACTCATTCGCGCTGCCCGCTGACGGCGCGTACATCGCCGTGGTGACGCATGCCGGCGGCGGTTCGGATGGCGCAGTGCGCGTGCTGCTCCAGATCGACTGAGGCTGCTCCAGACTCAGAGACCCTTCAGAAAATTCCGCACTAGGGCAAAGTATTCCTCACGGCGGGTTGTCGCCGGCGAATGACCGCCCGCCTCAAAGCGGTGGACGCGCGCGCCAGGATAAAGTGCCCGCAGCCGTGACCGCGCTTCGGCGTCGAAGGTGGCATCATCGTCGGCTTCGATCAGCAGGATGCGCTCACCCCAGTCAGCCAGATCATCCGGACTCAAACGGTAGGAATGGGCGAAGTCGAGCAGGCAGCGCATGGTGCTGAGCTGGTCGGCCTGGCTGAGCCGTTCGGTGAAGAGTTCCTCGACGTAGGCCGCCCAGAATGCCCGCTCAGAATCGGGCGGCGCGATCATCTCCAGGAAACGCGCCTGGCTGACCTGCGCCAGCACCTCCGGCGGCGCGGCCGCCATCATCTCAAGCTGCTGGCGGTAGCGTTCAGCGCTGGCTTCGTCGAGAACCGCTGTGGTGGAAAGAATCAGCCGACCGACGCGGCGGGGATGCCGCCGGGCGAAGACCTGCGCGACCATCCCGCCGAAAGACCCGGCCAGTACATGCGCCCGGCTGACCCCCTCGACGCGGAGCAGATCGGCCAGCCCATCGGTCAGCGCGGCCATCGTATCCAGCGCCGGATAATCTGGGGCGATGATGCGGAACTCGTCCTCTAGCAGCGGAATCGACCGGTAGGCAGCATCGGCCATCCGCAGCCCGCCGACCAGCCATAGGATCACCGGCTTATCGTGGGCGCCGCCCACCAGATACGTCCAGCGCGTGCCGCGCAGGTCGCGCGTCTGGACCGGGTGAGTCTCGCGAAAATGGCGCAGCGCCTCGCGCTGATCGGGCGGGACGTTGGCGTAGATCGCTTCGAAGCTCATAAAGCCTCCTCCCGCGCCCGGATCAGACCTTCCAGACGCGCCATATATGCGGCCTTTTCCGGCGAGTCTTCCAGGGGGGCCCAGGGTGCGAACTTCTTATGCGTTTCGGCCACATACGGCCCCTGGATGATCTCCAGAATGACGCAGGGCGTCAGCGCGACGAAGTTGTGGTAAACGCGCGGCGGAATATCCACGCCGTAGACCGGGCCGTTCCGCCGCAGGATGAACACTTCGGCGATCTCTCCGGCGTCGGTGTAATGGACGACGGCAGCTGTGCCGACCAGCACGGAGATCAGTTCGACCTTGTCAGGATTTTCGTGCTTGTGCGGAGTGATGTAGCTGCTGGGCAGGATGGCGTTGAGCATCCGCTGAACCGGTTCCTCGTGGGCGTGGAAACGATACGGCACGCGCAGACGGTCGCTGCGGGCAGCCTGTGCCAGCAGGTCATCGAGTAGTTCCTGGTTGATCGTTCGCATGACGTCCCTTTCTGCAATCCTACAGCGGCTTCTGGGCGGGCATCCCCGGTTTGCGGGGATACATCGACGGCGTCGGCCCGATTTTCTCGATGACCACGAGGTAATGGGCGTCGGCCACGCCGGGAAGCTGTGCCGTCTCGATGTTCAGCACGCGCCCGCCCAGAGCCGCCAATGCCCTTTTGGAATCGGCAATCTCAGCGGCAGCCGTCTCGCCCTTCATGGCGATACAGCGACCACCGACCCGCACCAGCGGCAGCAGGTATTCGAGCAGTATCGGCAGCCGTGCCACCGAACGCGCCAATGCCGCGTCATACACTTCACGGTGGTCGGGCATCTGTCCGGCTTCCTCGGCGCGTGCTTTGAGTGTATCCACACCGCGCAGCCCCAAGGCCGCGATGACCTCATCGAGAAAGTGGACTTTCTTGCCTGTCGCTTCCAGCAGCGTGACTTTGATATCCGGGCAGGCAATCTTCAACGGCAGTCCTGGAAAGCCCGCGCCCGTGCCGACATCAATCAGCCGCAGGCCGGGGAGCATGGGCAGGACGCGGCAGATCGAGAGCGAGTCCAGAAAGTGACGTACCTGAATGCCGTCAGGATCGATGATGGCTGTCAGATTGATGCGCTGGTTCCATTCGATGAGCAGGCGGGCATAGGCATCGAACTGAGCAGCCTGTTCGGGCGTCAGCGTGATCTGGACTAGCGCGGCGGCCTGCTCAGTGAGGGTTGCCATAGGATAGGGCAGATGATCGGAGGGGCAGCGGGCGCGGCCGCCCCTCACAATTTGAACTAGCGCACGCTGTACATCTGGTTGGCATCGGTGACATTGATATTGTCGGGATTCGGCTCGATGGTGAATGAGCAGGTCGCGTTCATCTCCGGTGTATCAGTGTCCGGGCCGAAATTGGCATAGCCATCGGAGATGGCTTGGTTCCAGGTCAGGCGGAATTCAACGCCGTACTGACCGGGGCGCAGCCGTCCGATCTGCGCGGTATAGAACACCCAGTAATTGGTCGTGCGTTTCTCGATGGGGCTGACCGTGACGCCGACCAGCGGAGCGCGGTTTAGCTGAACGCTGTACTGCGCCTGGGCGATGTGGTCTTCGACCTGCTGAATGGTGCGGGCATACCACGACCAGAAGATGACGATGTTGTCGGTGTCATAGAGGACACCCGGCGCAGCCTGGGGCAGATAATTGTCGCACTCGGCGAAGAGCACTCCAGCCGTCTGCGAGCGCTGCGGGTTGACCGACTGTCGTGCCCCCAGCACCACCGCCGGTTCCGGCGTCAGCGTCAGGTCAGGATTGATGTAGCCGCCGAAGGGTGAGCGAATCTTCGGGCCGCTGGAGGTGCTGCTGACCGCGCCGGTCGCGCCTGTATCCACGCTGGTTCCGAGCGCATTCTGAGCATTGTTGCAGCCGTCCTGCAAATCATCGACAATGAAAATATCGCTGGCTGTCGAAGCGGGATTGCCTTCACGAGCGATGAACACACGGATGCTGCCCGTCCCGCCCGCCGGAATCGTCCCGCCCGAATAGGGGATGGTCTCGCTGAAGGCATACGCGCCATCAACCTGCACCTGCCGCACATTTGAGAACGGTGTGCCGGTTCCGCCCGGTCCAGAGAAGACCTGGTAGTAGACATCCAGGCCGGTCTCCATTGTGCCGGACAGGTTGACGACGCCCTGGTTCTCGCAGGCGACATAGAAGATCGTAACGCTGGAGGCGCTGCCGTCCTGGGCGCTGACTGCCATCCCGACCGCCAGCAGCATGACCATGAGGATCGCCGGAAGTAGTCGTTTCATCGTGTATTTCCCCTGCATCTCATCTGACCAAGACACGCGCTGATTGTGCATCAGATTGGCGCTGCGGGCAACCGGGCGTTGTCGAAGCGCCAGGGAAATGCTTTACTGGGAAAAGAGTACCAGCAGAAATTTCAATACGAGTTCCACCACAAAATCATAGAGGACGAACCGATCAGGACAACCTGCGAGAGGAGGATCAATAGGTGGAGACGAAGTTAGCGGCCGTTCAGGTGGGCGCGGAGCCGTTTTTCTTCCGCGGTGGTGAGGTGGGTTGTCTGTGCCTGCACGGATTTACAGCGTCCCCGGCGGAAGTGCGTTGGATGGGGGAATATTTGGCCGGGCGCGGCTGTACCGTATACGGACCGCGCCTGCCTGGTCACGCTACCGACCCGCGTGATCTGCTCCGGATGCGCTGGCGGGACTGGTACGCGGCCACGCTGGATGCCTGGGCGGTGCTGCGGGCACAGTGCGAGCAGGTGTTCGTCGTTGGACATTCGATGGGGGGACTGCTGGCGCTGCTGCTGGCGGCGGATCGACCTGTGGCGGGGGCCGTCATCCAGGCCGCCCCGATCCGGTTCCGCAGCCGCTTGATCCGCGCGGCGAGCTGGTTGAAGTATGGGCTGCGCTTCACCAACCAGACTGATACGAGTCCTTTAGTCGAAGTGATCCGCGCTGAACAGCGGCGCCGGGGTGAAGCCGTCGTGGGGCGGCTGCGTTATGACCAGTGGGCCTCGGCAGGCGTTGAGCAGTTGTACGCCCTGTCCGGCGCGGCGCGGCGGCATCTGCCAGAAATCAAAGCCCCGCTGCTGCTGATCTACTCGACGCAGGATCGCACTGTTCCGCCAGAGAACATCGATCTGATCCGGCAGCAAGTGGGCAGTGCTTTGGTCGAGTCGCGCCTGCTTCAACAGAGCGACCATATCCTGCCGCAGGATGTTGAGCGGGAGACGGTTTTCGCGCTGACCGCCGACTTCATCGCCCGGCACAGCAACTCCAATGCCTCATCTGCGTAGAATCAGTGGTGTCGATATGTGTATTGAGATAGGAAACCGAGATGGGAATGTTACGTGCGCTCTGGGTTCAACTACGCCTGACCTGGCGGCTTGTCCGCGATCCGCGTGTGCCAATCTGGTCGAAGGCCATTCCAGCTCTGGCGCTGGCCTATATCCTGTCGCCCCTCGACCTGATCCCGGATGTCCTTATTGGGTTGGGGCAGTTGGATGATCTGGCGCTGCTGATGGGAGCGATGCGCTTGTTCGAGGCGGTCTCGCCTGATGATGTGGTGGCCGAGCACCGGGCGGCGCTGGAAAGCGGGAACACCCTGCCGGAAATCGTCGCGGGCAAGGCCAAACGGCAGTAGCCCCGATTAGGCGAACTCAAACTCGGCCTCGCTGCATACGCGCAGCACGCCAGCCAATTCGTGGCCGATCACCAGGGTGCGGTCGCCGAGGCGAAGCTGAAGCGGCCCGCTGAACGGGGCACGTTCCACCAGATGGAAACGCGCGCCGGGGATCAGCCCCAGTGAGCCAAGGTATTGCAGCTTGTCGGGGTCGTGGGTTGCGACGCGGCTGAGAACCCAGTCGCGTCCCGGCTCCATCTCGTTGAGCAGATAATCCACTACACGCGGCATTCGGCCGTCCGGCGTGGGGATTGGCTCGCCGTGGGGACAGCGGCGCGGGTTCCCGGCCAGTTTCTCCATCCTGCCGACCAGATCGTCACTGACGACCGCGCCGAGCTGGTCGGCGTCGTCATGGACTTCGTGCCAGCCGAAGTGCATCACATCTACCAGAAAACGCTCGACCAGGCGGTGACGGCGGATCGACAGCAGGGCCTCGCGCTCTCCGGCGGGGGTCAGGCAGATGCCTCGGTAGGGTTCATGTTCCAGATAACCGGCGCTCTTGAGGCGCTGCACCATCCGGGTCACGGCAGGCGCAGAGACATGCAGCACGTTCGCCAGATCCGAGGTCGAAATGAAGGGGTTGCCATCCTGGTAGTAGGCCAACCGGTAGACCTCCGCCAGATACTCTTGCATCGCCTGCGTGATTTGCATTCCCGCTAACGCCTTAAACCTATCTGAATTTTGCTCATACGTGTCATCAATATACCGCAGGCGCAATAGGTTTAGCAAGCGTTAAATTACAAGTTTATCAAGAGTACGCCGTAAAACGCCGACTTTCAGGTTTGGGGATAGAAGTCCCAATGGAATGAGATCGCATTTTCGAGTATGCAATAGGGGATCGCGTACAAGTTCGTTCAGCATCGTCCCTTGTCTGGGGACATCAAGACGCTGACGGTGAAACGCGATGCGGCTGGACGACTGTGGTTGTTCTTCAGTGTAGTGGGGCAAGTGCCGGAACCGATAGAAGTCACGACCTGTCGTGTGGCGGGCTTCGCTTTCGGGCTGAAGACTTTCCTCACCGACCACACGAGAAGAGTCTACAGCGCTGGGCGGCATCATTTTCACGCCTTGAACTGCTTGCGGGTATTGCAGTCGCGCAAGGACAAGAAGCCGCATCCTCAAGCAGGCAGCGGCCAAACGGGGCAAGAGGGTAGTTCAGACTGGTCGCTGGGAACGCACCACCAATGCCTGTTCCCGCTGCGGGCATGAGCAAAGGCTGGAACTGAGGGAGCGTATGTTTCAGGGTGGATTGGTCTTGGGGCGCGATCAGAATACGGCGCTGAACATCAGTTACGCCGGGGCATCGGCGTACGCTAAGCGAGAAACCGTGAGCCGCACCCCTCTGAAGGCGTGCCGTTTCGCTTGAAGTTAGAAGCTCGCGCCTGAAGGCGGGGACAGTATGTCACCAGCGTCTAAACTGGCCAGGGAATCACTTCCCGCCGTCGAGCAGATCGCGGGCCTGTTTGAGCTTCTGCTGTGTGACCTCGTGCTTGGGGTCAATGGCCGCGGCGCGTTCGAAGGCTTCGACGGCGCGGGCGGCATCGCCGACGGCCAGCAGCGCCTCGCCGTAGTTGTTCCAGAACCACAGGTCGTGGTCGTTATACGAAAGCGCCATCTTGTAGGCTACCAGGGCCTTCTGCCAATCGCCCAGGCCAGCATACGCCAAGCCCTGGCCGTTCCAGCCCCAGGCATAAGTGTCGTCCAGCGCCAGGGCGCGGTCATAGCTTTCGACGGCCTGCTTGTAATCTCCCAAGCGGCGCAGCACCTGCCCCCGCCGCGCCCAGGCGACTGGGTTGTTCGGCATCAGGCCGACGGCTTGATCGGCAACCGCCAGCGCCTCGCGCTTGCGGCCCATATCTAGCAGGACATCGATCTGGTTGGTGTAGTACCAGATCACCCGTGGGTCTTCTTCGATAGAGCGTTCGTAGCTGGCGAGCGCTTCCTCGCGGCGGCCCAACGCCTCCAGCGCCAGCCCGCGTCCGTTCCAGGCCCAGGCATAGCGCGGATTGTTCGCCAACGCCTGGTCGTAAGCAGCCAGCGCCTCGGTATTCATCCCCAGGCGGCGGAGCGCCTGCCCGCGCTTGGCCCAGCTTTCAGGATGGTGGCTGTTCAGGCGAATCGCTTGGTCGAGGACATCCAGCGCCTCGCCGAAGCGCCCTAACGTGACCAGTTCATCACCCGCGTTGTACCAGTACCAGACATCCTGTTCTTCGCAGCGAGTAGCTTCCCGGAAGCAGGTCAGCGCCTCTTCATGACGACCTAACGCGCTGAAAGCCAGTCCCCGCCCGTTCCACGCCCAGCCGTAATTGGGATCGAGTTCAACCGCGCGGGTATAGCTGCGCAGCGCTTCATCGGCGCGGTTGAGGCGGCGCAGCACCTGGCCGAGCTTGGCCCACATGCGGGCATTGCCGCTGTCCATCTTAAGCGCCGCCAGCAGCAGATCATGAGCCGGTTGGTGCTGACCCAACTGGATGAGAATGTCGGCCTGCTGGTACATATAGAACGGATCGCGCGGCGATGACTCGGACGCGCGCCGGTAGGAGTGCAGCGCGTCGTTCAGCCGCCCCAGCGATTCTAGGGTGATGCCCTGCTCGTTCCACGCCCAGGCATAATCCGGGTCAAGTTCAAGCGCGTGCTGGAACGCTTGCAGTGCTTCTTCAGGGCGCTGGAGGTGTCGCAGGGCGTTGCCCATCCGCGCCCAACTCTGGGCATGGTCGGGCATCGCCTGGGTGACTTTTTCCAACAGCGGCAGGGCCTCCTGATGGCGTCCCATCAGCACCAGCACATTGCCCTGGTTGTACCAGCAGTGCCAGACGTTGCTGTCGGAGAACTGCGCCGCATGTTCGTAACAGGCCAGCGCCTCATCCAGCCGCCCCAGGTGTTCTAGCACGATACCTTTGCCGTTGATTGCCCAACTGTAATCCGGTTGGAGCTGAATGGCGCGTTCATAGGCTTCCAGAGCTTCCGCATTGCGGTTGACGTGCCGGTAGACCTGGCCGAGTTTGGCCCAACTGAAAGCATGGTTGGGATCGGTGCGGGTTGCCTGGAGGGCAGGATGTACCGCATCGGCATACTGGCCCAGATCGACCAGCATTTCGGTCAGGTTGTACCAATGCCAGATTTCATCCGGTTGGTGCTGCGTCGCCCGCTTGAAGCTCACCAGCGCATCGGCGCTGCGGCCCAGGGCTTTCAGCGCCAGCCCGCGCCCGTTATGTGCCCAAGCATATTCCGGGTCAATCTCCACGGCTTTTTCATACGCTTGTACGGCCTCGGCGTACTCGCCGCGTAAACGGTAAATCTGGCCGAGTTTGGCCCAACTGTTGGGATGGCGCGGATCGACTTGCAGCGCCTTTTCCAGCAGGGGAATAGCCTCATCGTAGCGGTTGATGTTTTGCAGCACATCCGCCTGGTTGTACCAGTTCCACACCTCGTTGGGCTTGATCCGGGCGGCCTCCTGATAGCAGGCCAGAGCATCCTCCAGTTTGCCGATGCGTTCCAGCACCAGACCCTTACCCCGCCAGGCGAAGCTGTACTGCGGCTGAATTTGCAGAGCGCGGTCATAACAGGCCAGCGCCTCGTCGTAGCGCTGCATCAGCCGCAGGGCGCGGCCTTTGCGGGCGAAGGCCAGCGCATTATCGCTCTGCAGGGCGATGGCCCGGTCATACGCCGAGAGGGCTTCGTCTATCCGTCCCAGTTCGGTCAGCGAATAGCCCTTGTCGATCAGTTCGTGAATCTGAAGTTCGGGGCCAGTGATCTCCAGTGTAGCCCGCTGCCCGGTCACGGTTTCATACGTCGCGGCCAGTTCATCCACAATCGCGCCCCAATCCGCCGGGCGGCGCATCGGAGCCTTTTCCAGGCACTTCAGAATCAACTCCCGCAGTCGCGCCGGAATCTGGTGTTCTTCGTTCGGCGTGAAAGCCGGCTTCTGTGTGAGGTGAGCTTGTTTCCAGGCATTGAACTTCTTCTCGACGAACACCTGCCGCCCCGTGGCCATCTCGAACAGGATGCAGCCGAAGGCGTAGATGTCGGCGCGAATATCGACATCTTTCGATTCACACTGCTCCGGCGACATATACGGCGCGGTTCCCACAATCGCCCCGAAGCGGGTCAGGCGGTTATCCCCGGCGTGCGAGCTGCTGCCATCCGGCTCGTTGCCAGGCAGCGGCGCATCGCTGAATTCCAGCGAGCGCACCAGGCCGAAATCGGTGATCTTGGCGATGGCGTCGTGCGTCACCAGAATATTGGCCGGCTTCAGGTCACGGTGAACCAGGCCGGGGACGCGCTGGCAGGCGTGCTGCATCCCCAGCGCGATATGCAGCCCGAATTCCATCGATTGCGGCAGGTCGAGCCGCTTGTTGTCGATCCAGCTTCGCAGGTCCGGGCCGAGTCCCTCTGGCCCGCTGATATGTTCCAGGATGATGTGTGGGCGCGAACCGATGGTTTCCACGCGCCGCGCCTGGACGATATAGCGGTGCTTTTCCAGCATGATCCAGGTCGTGGCTTCCTGGTAGAAGCGGGCAACGGCGCGTTCGTTATCCAGGAAGCGGCTCTGGAAGGACTTGATGGCGACAGGTTCTTTCTGCTGGTGGTCGTAGCACAGATACACCACGCCCATTCCACCGCGCCGCACATCGGCCACTTCGTAACGGTCCTGAATCCACTCGCCGACATCGAATTCGTCATCGGCGCTTGAACGAGCGGTTGAGCGGTAGCTGGAGCGGCGCGGCGACCGCCCGACTTCGCGCTCGGCGGAGGTGAACGAATCCAGGATCGTTTGTTCGAGGTGGGTTTCGCTGAAGGGGTCGAAGTCGCTTCTGCCGAACTTCAGCCCGGTCACCGGTTCATCCGCAATCGTGGCTGAGAGCGCCCCCACCGTCTCCGAGATATCGCCAGGAACCACACGCGCGGTCGTGGTGGTGCGTTCCTCTGGTGGCACATCGACATGCGTTTCGTCGCCGGTAGGCACTGGCGGCCAAGTTGGCGTCTCGCTGCGGTACAGCGCCAGCAGCTCGTCGATCACTTCGGGGTCGTCGAACACAGGCAGATCGTCAGCTTCGTTTTCGCCGATTACCCACAACGCCACAGCCAGATTGCGGCGGCTGGGGAACTGCTGAGCCGCCGTGACGATCCAGGCCGAAAAATCGCGGTAAGCGCGCTGTGCTAGGCTGCGGTCTGCCCCTGCATCGGCCATTTGCAGGGCACGTTTGTAGGCGATCAGCGCCTTCTCCACATAGAAGATCAGCAGGCGGTCATCCTCGACCAACGCCTTTAGAGCGCATAGATCGCCAAGCGCGAATGCATCGCTGACCTCCTTGCGCCGCAGAGCGATCCGCCCCAATGTGCTGATCTCCGGGTCAGGATCGGCGGCGAAGGGATCGATCCGATCCTGCGAATGGCGCTTGCGAAGCAGGCGGTCGAGCGCGTCTTCGCTCATCTGAGTCGGTTGGCGGCCTGTCTGTGGAATGTCCATGGGGTGATGCGGGTTTAGCTCTTCGCTTCAGGCTGCTCAGTCTCGAACTTCAGGCGATCCTTGCCATCGACGCGGGCCACAATGATCGAACCCGGCTCGAAGGCATCTTCGATGATTTTCGCGCTCAGTGGACGAGTCACCAGCCGCTCGATAGCGCGGCGCAGTGGCCGCGCCCCGCTGATGGGATCGTAGCCTTTTTGCAGGATCAGCGCGCGGGCATCATCGGCCAGCGTCAGCGTGAGCTTCTGCGAAGTCAGCCGTTCACGCAGGTCGCCAAGCTGAAGTTCCAGGATGCGGCTGAGTGCCTCAGTTGTCAGCGGGCGGAAGGTGATGGTCTCGTCCACACGGTTGAGGAATTCCGGGCGGAAGAAGTCTTTGAGGTGGGCGGCGTAATCCGGCGGCGTGTCGCTGGCTCCAAAGCCGAGCGCCTTGCCAGTTTCATCCGTCCCGATGTTGCTGGTCATAATGAAGATCGAATGCCGGGCATCGACATACCGACCGTGGGCATCGCTCAGGCGGCCTTCATCGAAAACCTGTAAGAAGATGTCGAAAACTTCTGGCGCAGCTTTCTCGACCTCGTCCAGCAGAACGACGCTGTATGGCCGCCGCCGCAGCCCGTCGGTGAGCTGGCCGCCGCGCTGCGTGTCCTTGTAGCCGGGCGGAGCGCCGATCAACCGGGCGACCGTGTGCGAATCATGGAATTCGGACATATCCAGCCGCAGCATGGCCTCATCACTGCCAAATAGAAACTCGGCCAGCGCCCGCGCCAGTTCGGTCTTGCCCACGCCGGACGGCCCGACAAACAGGAACACCCCAATCGGACGCAGCGGGTTGCTCAGCCCGGCCCGTGCCGTCTTAATCGCCGCGGCGACCGTTCGCACCGCCTCGTCCTGGCCGATCACCCGCTCCATCAACGCCGCTTCCAATCCCGCCAACCGCCTCTTCTCATCAGTGGTCAGATCGGTGACGGGGATGCCCGTCCAATCCGATAGCACGGCGGCGACATTCGCCACTTCGACTTCGGGACTGCCGCTACTCTCTTCGTCGGGCGAAATCGACCGGATGGTGACGCGCGTGCAGGCTTCGTCCAGCAGGTCGAGCGCCTTGTCCGGCAGACGGCGATCCGGCATGAAGCGCACCGACAGGTTGACGGCGGCCTTTAGCGCATCCGGGTTGATGTGAACACCGTGGTGATCTTCCAGCTTCTTGCGCTGGCCTTCCAGAATTTGGATGGTGTTGTCCTGGCTCGGTTCGTCAATGTCGATGGTTCGGAAGCGCCGATCCAGCGCTGGGTCTTGTGCGATGGCGCGGCGGTATTCTTCATGCGTGGTCGCCCCGATGCAGTTCAGGTCGCCGCGGGCCAGCGCCGGCTTGAGGATGTTGGCCGCATCGAGGTTGCTGTCAATCGTGTCGCCTGCTCCGACGATGGTATGAATCTCGTCGATGAATAGGATGACATTGCCGGCGTTCTTGACCTCATCCACAATCCCGATCAGCCGCTCTTCAAACTGACCGCGTAGGCTCGTCCCAGCCACCAGCGTCCCGATCTCGATCTGGACGATGCGCCGATTAAGCAGGGATTTCGGCGCTGTACCCTCATGGATGGCGTAGGCCAGCCCTTCAACGACCGCCGTCTTGCCGACGCCGGCATCGCCCAGCAGCAGCGGGTTATTCTTCTTGTTGCGCGCCAGCGTCCGCGCCAGCGCCCGAATCTCCGAATCGCGCGCGATAGCCGGGCCGATTCTCCCAGCGGCAGCCTGGGCGGTCAGGTCGCGGCCATACTTATCCAGCAGTGGGGTGGGGACGCGCTGGCCGCTCTTCGAGCCGGGATCGGACGCCAGAAAATCATCATCCAATGCAAAGTCGTCGCTGATATGCGGGAAGCTCGGCAGGTTGCTTTCGAGTTCGCTCTCCGGCAGCGGCTCTTTGATCGAATCCGCCTCCAGCAGCAGCCGCTGCAGCCACAATTCGACATCGAAGCCCAGATCGACCAGCTTGCGGACGGGGATGCTCTCTTTTTCCTGAAGGATGGCGATCAGGAAATGTATCTCGCTGACTTCGCCGTTGGCCTCTTCATCCTGCTCGGCCATAATCAACGTCAGTGCCAGCACCAGGATCGCGCGCGGCGTTAGCGGCAGTACCTGCCCAGATTTGCCATCCCCCGTACCCACCTCTTTGCGGATTTCGTTCCTGACGAAGCGCGGCTCCAACCCTGCCCGCTTGAGCAGATTCGACACTGTGCCATGCTCATTCCGGGTCGTGCCCATGAACAGATGCTCGACGCCGATGTAGTCATGGTCAAGGCGGCGGGCTTCTTCCGCCGCGGCCGCGATCAGGTCCGAGCAGCGTTCGCGGATTTCTTTTTCGGGAATATCAGGCCGGAGCGTCACGGCTGGAACTATCCTTATCGCGTCCTGGGGATGCGCCCATATGTACACCCTTCTTAAGAGTATAACGCATCCTCAAACTGAACCCCAACCTCATCAGGCTTCCGCCTGGGTTGCGTAGGCTTAAGGAAACGTTGATGTGGGAAAAGCTCCTGTTTCGTTGTAGCATAAGGAAAGAACTTCCTTGCGTCCTCCAGCAGTCCAGCGAAGGCAGCTATGGCGACGAGTGACCCCCTGATTGGAAGAAAACTAGGTGACTACATCATCGTCGATATCCTCGGCCAGGGTGGTATGGCCCGTGTCTATCGTGGGCTGGACAAGAAGCTCAACCGCTACGCCGCCGTCAAAGTGATTGATGCAGCCGCCTTCCGCGAAGATGAAGCCGAATACAGCAAACGCTTCCAGAATGAAGCCCGCGCCATCGCCCGGCTGACTCATCCGAACATCGTCATGATCTACCAGTTCGATGAAGTCGAGAACCTGTACTACATGGCGATGAGCTTCATCGAAGGCAAAGACCTCCGCACCATCATCAAGACTCACGACCGCTTCAAATCCCGCATGAGTTACGCCGAAGTGTTGCGTGTAATCCAGGATATCGGCAGCGCCCTCGATTACGCCCATGCCGAGGGTGTCATCCACCGCGATATCAAGCCCTCCAACATCATGCTGACCTCGACGGGCAAAGCCATCCTGACTGACTTCGGCCTGGCGCTGAGCGTCCCCGAAGGCACAATTGGCAATACCTTCGGCAGCGCCCATTACATCGCCCCCGAGCAGGCCATCAGTTCGGCGCAGGCTGTCCCGCAGAGTGACATCTACTCACTGGGAATCGTTCTGTACGAGATGCTGACCAACCGCGTTCCATTCGACGATCCCTCGGCGATGGCCGTCGCCATGAAACATCTGACCGATCCGCCGCCGCTGCCCAGCCGTCTGAACGATGAACTGCCGCCCGCCGTGGACGCGATCATCGCCCGGGCGCTGGAGAAGGAACCTAGGAAGCGTTACGCAAGCTGCGCCGAGATGGTCAAGGCGGTCGAGGCCGCGCTGGCGCCGCTTATCAAGAAAGCCGACCCTGCGGCGCAATCGGCTGCCAGGCTGTCCCCAGCGCCGATCCCGGCTGCTGGGCCTGCCGGAACCACGGTCAATCTGCCGCCCTCGCATATTTCGCGGCCCTCCCGCGGCGGCGCGACACTGGACGATACCCCCACGGTCACCGACTCGAAGGCCTCTGCTGGCAGCCGGGCGGCGCTCATCCGCGAACAGCAGCGCCGTCAGCGGCGGCGCTGGCTGCTGCCCGCCATCCTGGTTCTGGTCGCAGCAGTTGTGATCGCGGCTGCGGCGGTCATCGGCAGCGGCGCGCTCAATGGCGGAACGCCAGCGCCGACCCTGGTCCAGAATACAGCGGTCGTCGCGGCGCTGGCAGAGGCCAGCCAGACCCCTCAACCTACCGGCGAACCGACTACCGCCACATGGACTCCCACTCCCGAATTGAGCGCGACCATCCAGCCGTCGGCCACAGATACCCAACGCCCGGAGTTGTCCGCGACGCCAACGGCGCGTCCGACCACGGCGCAGCCCTCACCTTCGCCCAGCCGCACGCTCCAGCCGACCACCGCCGCGCCAACGGCACGTCCCTCAGTGGCCGAGACTGCCGTGCCAGAATGGACGACTGTGGCGCTGCCCCCGCCAAGCGATGGAACCGTCGTCTTGAGCTACGGCTCCGATATGTTGATCCTGCTTAACAATTCCGAGCAGTTTGTGGATGTTAGCGGACTGAGCTTTGTACAGACACCGGCCAATGGCTCAACTTTGGAGTTTGACAGCCGCTTCTGGGAAGGTGGCAGTCGGCCAACGGATGCGTTGCCGCCCGGAGGTTGCTTCCAGGTGCAGCGCAACGACATTGCGCTGATCGCTGCGCCCGCAATCTGTGCCGAACGCCACGCCTGGAGCCGGGTGTCATTCCCGCGTTGGTTCTGGCTGAGCGCAGCCCCCGGCGCCACCTTCGAGGTGCGGCGCGGCCAGACCGTGCTGGCTGTCTGCCCCATCGACGCCGGCATCTGTGTCTTTGACCCTGAAACCAGGCCCTAAGACCCTGGCTGCGATCCCTCTGGCGTCGGCAGAAGCGTCAGCGTCGGCGGGATCGTGCCTGGCACAGGGCCGGAGCTAGTCCCCGATTGACTCGCCAGCACGATCAGCAGCAGCGCCAGTCCCACGAGCACCATCACCGCTGCCAGCGTCCACCGCCGCTGCGGGGTTGACTCCGCCGGGTGACCCAACCGCGCATGTTCTAGCAGCCAGCTTTGCATCAATCCCGATGTCGCCCGGATGCCGCCGGGTGTGGTTTCCAGCACTTCCTCGTATTCCAATGCACGCAGAGCCGCGTGAATGGTCGTCAGATCGAGCGGTTCGGCGTTTTCCGCCAGCCACCGGGCAATCGCAGGCGCATCCACCGGGGTCAGCGGCGCGTCATAGATCAACCGGGTCATCGCGGTCAACACCTGCTGTTCAGTGGCGCTCCGTTCATCCCAGATGCGTCGGAAGACGCTGCTGGCTGCATAGATCGGCTGGCTTACTGCCTTAACATCCTCGGCTGTGCAGGAGCGAGGGCTGGGATGAGCCGCCCACCGTTCGTACAGCGCCTCGACGAAATGCGCGACCATCCAGGGCTGCCCTCCGCTGGCACGGGCGACGGCCAGCGCCGCCCCGTCCTCGATTGCCACTTGACCGCCCAGCGACTCTCGCAGCAGCGCCGCGACCTCGCTGTCTTCCAGGCGCGTCAGCCGGAAAGTCTGCGCCGGGTTGACCAGCGGCGAAAACGACGGCAGACGGGCTTCATGCTGGCTGTCAAGCGTTAGCACGAAACCGAGGGCTGGGTGATCCCGCAGCAGACTGCTCAGATAGCTTAAGCTGTCTTCCGGCAGATCACCCCGCTGGATGGCATCGAGGAGGGCATCCCCGTTGTCCAGCAGGAAGATCAGGCGGCGGTGGCGGATGATGTTGAAGGCTTCGGGCAGATAGCGTTCGTGAAACCAGGTCCGGGGTTCCAGATCGTCGCTCCCGGGGCGCGGCAGCCGGTACAGGCTGAAGTCGCGCTCGCCCAGAACGCGCATGGCGCCGAGCGCAAGCTGCGTCAGCCAGGCTGACTCGTCTTGCAGGGGAATGGTCTTCAGATCGATGAGTACGCCGATGAAGGTCTCTTCGGCGACCTGCTGGAAGCGACGCAGCGCCGCTGACTTGCCGCTGCCTTCCCGCCCCAGAATCAGGGCAGCCCGGTTCCCCTGGGGATCGGCCAACTGGTGGTAGAGGTAGTCAAAGAGTTTCTGCCGCCCGACGAACGGGACGGCTCCTTCCGTATTGGGGAGGAAGGGGTTGGATGCCGAAGAGGTGGACATAGCGCCTCATCATTCCACGCGGGATACGCTGCCGGTCAGTATGGTTATTGTAGCGCCAGTTTTCGCGGCGCGTGGGCATGTGGGTATACTCATCTGGATCGCAGCAAGGAGGAACACCATGACCTGTGCCCACTGCCGCGGCGCGGATGAAGTCTTCGACCCTGGAACGGCCCGCGATGACCTGGAATCCTACCGTCGTGGCGGTCCATCCAGACAAACGCGGGTGCTGCTGGACGCGATCCGGGCGCTGAACACCAACCCCGCGACGCTCCTGGACATCGGCGGGGGGATCGGCGCGATTCAGCATGACCTCTTGCAGGCGGGCGTGCAGACCGCTGTCCAGGTCGATGCCTCGCGCGCCTACCTGAAGGCCTCGCAGTCCGAGGCGGCCCGGCAGGGCCACGCCGAGCGGGTGACTTACCTCCACGGCGATTTCGTGATGCTGGCCGAGCAGCTTCCCGCCGCTGATGTGGTGACGCTGGATCGTGTGATCTGCTGCTACCCGGATGTGACCGCCCTCGTGGAGCTGTCTTCGGCCCGGGCGGCGCAGATTTACGGCGTTGTCTTCCCCTGCGATGTCTGGTGGACGCGGCTGGGAGTCCGTTTGCTCAACCTGGTTTTCTGGCTGCGGCGCAGCCCCTTCCGTACCTTTGTGCATCCCACCGCTGAGGTAGACCGAATCGCGCAGCAGAATGGCCTCCGACGGCGCTTTTACCGCCGAATGGGGCTGTGGCAGGTGATCGTCTATGCCCGCCCCTGACCGGCCAACCGTCCATTCCGTTCGATTGCCCCCTCCGCTATAATCCCGACCGTGCCGCCGAAAACCGAGTTGAGGATGGAATGAGCGATCACGAAAGGCCGCGCGCGTTGGCGCTCGTGGGGATGCCTGGTGCAGGCAAGACCCTCTGCGCCAAGCACCTGGAAGCGCGGGGGTTTTATCAGTTCCGGTTTGGAAGCATTGTCGTCGATGAGGTGCTGCGCCGGGGCTGGTCGCTAACCCCGGAAAACGAGCGCATCGTCCGCGAGGAGTTCCGCCGGAACGAGGGCATGGACGCCATTGCGCGGCGTGCCTTGCCCTATCTACGGGCGGCGCTGGAGACACACCCCAGCATCATCATCGACGGGCTGTACAGCTTCAGCGAGTACAAAACGCTGCACGCCGAGCTGGGCGGGAGCATGGTGGTCGTGGCTGTCATCAGCCCGCGCGGACTGCGCTATGAGCGGCTCTCCAGCCGGTCAGAGCGTCCGCTGACCGCCCAAGAAGCCGAGCGCCGCGACTACCAGGAGATCGAGAACATCGAGAAGGGCGGCCCCATCGCCATCGCCGATTACACCCTCCTGAACAGTGGGCCGTCTGAAGCGCTGCTCGCCGAGTTGGATGGGCTGGTGTCCCGCCTGGGCTTGGAGCCGTGACGAACGATCAACCCTAACCGATGAAACGCAAGCTCGTTGGTCTTCTACTTCTGGTCGCCATCGTCGCCATCCTGCTGGTGGCCCTCTGGGCGACCAACCTCTTCGGTTGGCGGAAATGGCGCATTCAGGAAGTCCAGGGCTTCGTCGGCGCCGATCTGCCCGCTCAGGCGCAGGCCGTCCAGTTCGCCACCGAATCGCGCTATGGACGCATCGTCTGGCTCCGCTTCGAGCTGGCCCCGGATGTCGATCTTGCCCCCTTCCTGACCAGTCTCGCCCTGACCGACCTCCCCCGTGATGGCTGGACGCCTTTCCCCGCGCCCAATCCGCAGGAAGCCGGCCTGACCTGGTGGACACCGCAGCAGTCCGCAGCCTTCGCCGGAACCTATCAAAATACTGGCGAGAAGATCATCGAACTCCTGATCGACCGCAGCGATCCTACCCGCCAGACCGTCTACCTGCGCGCCTATACCATCGCCGCTTCATAGGGCGGGCTGGCAGAGCAAGCGCTATTCCCTTTTACCGTGCCGGCCCAGCGCTGCCCGCACCTGATCGACCAGCGACCGCCCACTCACCGCGCCCTTCTGCAGGATGTCGGCATCTTTCTCTCGAACTTCCTCGTTGTCTTCACTGCTCAGGTTGGCCCCAGTCACGATCAGCACCGGCAGATCGCGCGTATTGGGACTCTGCCTTAACCGCCGCAGCACTTCCATCCCCGAAATGCCTGGCAGCTCCAGATCGAGCACCATCATGCTCACCGGCGTGCTGGTCACTGTCATCAGCGCCGCCTCCCCGCTCTCCGCTTCCAGGATGGGGTAGCCAGCCGCTTCGAGGAACCGGCACAGCAGTTTCCGGGTCGTAGGATCATCATCCACTACCAGGATTGGAACCTGGCTGTTCCCCACTGACGCCCGGTTGATCGCCTCCATCAGATCGTTTCCGCTGGCCGGACTGCTTAGGTAGGCTGACGCTCCTTCGATCAGGCTGTCCTGGGCGCTCGCCAGCACGATCACCGGAATCGAGGCCACCTCGTCGTAGTCTTGAAGCCGCGCGATCAAGGCTGTTCCTGCCGCGCCCAGCATCCCGGGACCCAGCAGAATCGCCGCCGGCCGCAGCCGCTGGGCAATATCCACCGCCTGATCTGGCCCCGGCGCGCTGTAGACCTCATAGCGGGTGTCTGTCAGCGCCGCTTGAGCCGCGGCCAGCGTCTCCGGGTTATTGTCTACCAGCAGCACCGCCCGCTGATCCTGAGTCAAATCGCTGGCAGCTCCCGAATAATCCTCCGGCTGGTACGACGGCATCAATACCGTGAAAGCGCTCCCCTGGCCCAGTTCGCTCTCCACCCACAGATACCCCTGCTGGATGCGAACCAACTGCTGCGTGATTGCCAGCCCTAGCCCGGAGCCTTCGTATTTCCGCACGCTGGACGCATCCACCTGCCGGAAGGCATCGAAGATCATCGTGTGGTGTTCCGCATCGATACCGATGCCGGTATCCCGCACCGTCAGCGCCACCCAGGTTCCATCCGTTACCTTGACCGAAGCCGGCGGCTGGCGTCCCCGTTCGCAGACCCCGGCCCGCATCTGCACCAGCCCCACCTCGATGCTGATCCCGCCCTCGTGTGTGAACTTGACCGCGTTGTCCAGCAGGTTCGTGATGACCTGCCGGATATGCTGCGGGTCAGCGGCCATCAATGGTAGATCAGGTTCCAGCTTCAGGCTGAGCTTCAACCCTTTGGCGTCGATCTGCGGTGTAATGTCCGCGATAGCGTCGTAAACCACATCGATCACATTCAGCGGCATGGTCGCCAGGTTCATCTGTCCCGCCTCGATCCGTGACAGGTCGAGGACGCCGTTGATCATTTCCAGCAGATGCTTGCCCCCGCCCACCACCCGCGACAGCCGGTCGTACTGCTTGGCATTCAGTTCGCCGTACACCTGGCTCAACAGCATTTCGCTGTAGCCGATGATCGCATTCAGCGGAGTCCGCAGTTCGTGGCTCATGTTCGCTAAGAATTCGCTCTTCAGACGGTTGGCTTCCAGCGCCCGCTCATGCAGCTGGGCATTGTCCACCGCGATAGCGGCCTGCCGCGCCAGCGCGAAGGTCGTGGTGGCGTGGTCTTCGGTGTAGTACGACGGCGTGAATTTCTCCAGCACGATCAG
>CAZKXW010000057.1:18852-31403 GCA_964556745.1 uncultured Anaerolineaceae bacterium | reverse complement strand
AGGGTGACATTTTGTCTACTTTTGCGCCATAAAATCGGAGGGAAGAAGAATTCCACCACAGAGGACGCAGAGAAAAGCGACGAATTGAACCACAGAGAACACAGAGATCATACGGAGGGAGTGGATTGGGTGGGTGGACGCCGAGGGGTGAAATCCGGCTACGGGAAGATCACCCCGATTCAGCACGGGCGACCCGGCGGGTCACCCCTACGAGGAGTCGGGGTTGGTTGGGTTTTCCCATTATGTCTTTGAAACAGCCTTAATGGCGCATCCGGCAAGTTCTGCCCTCATCCCCCGGCCCCCTTCTTTTCAGGGGCAGGTTTTTTCATGATCCTCACCCCCAACCCCCTCTCCATGCAATGGAGAGGGGGCTTAAGAGGTTAGAAAGGTTCAATCGGTGGGCATGAACTGACGCCGGGCAAAAAATCTACCCTTGAGAACTGCCCCCTTCTGCCGAGGGGAAGGGGAAAAACCTTCCGGGGGCGTCCCCCGCAGCCCCCTGTTTTTCTCGACGATTTACCAGATGCACCATTTAGCGGATGCACCACTTAATCATGCGATAGCGATTTCCAACCGGAAAGGCCGCCGAAGAGGAAAGACGTACGACAGCAAACCCGTGAGGCGCAGCGGGATCATGTTTTCGCGCGCCGGTTGCGTTCGACGATGTCGATCACGCGGTCATGGCGGGCGAAGATAACCAAGGTATCACCGCCCTGCACCACCACATCGTTGTGCGGCTGGACTTCGACGCTGCCGTCACGCCCGTGCAGGACGATATCCATGTCGTAATCGGTCTGGAGGCCGCCGACCGAGCCGCCATCGAGGAATGATCCTGGCTCAATGCGCAGGCGAATCATACTGTAATCCACACCGCTGATGTGCATCGTCTGGGTGAGTTCGATGCCGACGGCCGCGCCCGCGAAGGCCGGAGCCGCCAGATCAGAGGCACTGTGGACGGCGCTGACGCCCATGAACTGCTTCATCTGGCGGGCGTACTGTTCGTCCCACATACGGGCGACGATGCGGATATCGGGATTCATCTCGCGGGCACGCATGATGGCTTCAAGGTTGGTCTGGTCGCTGGCAGTGCAGGCGATGAAGGCCTGGGCATGACGCAGCCCGGCGGTCTCCAAGGTTTGGGACGAGCGACCATCGGCGTGGATGACAGGCACGCCGAGCGAAGCCATCTCGTCATCGAGTTCGGGTTTGGTCTTCTGATCGATGGCGACGACATCGAAGCCCATGGCACAGAGGGTGCGTGCCACACGCAGGCCGACGTGACCGATTCCCAGAATGATGATGTGATTGCGGTAGGTTGAGGCCACGGCTTCCTCCCAGGCATTGCGCCGTTCTGTCCGGTCGAAGAAGAGGCGGACGAAATCAACCACGCCGCGCCCAGCGATGAAGATCGCCAGGAAGGGCATGATGTACCAGAACAGAACCAGGTAAAACTCTTGGGGCGGATCAGACGAGGGCGGTTCTAGGATCATCATCCGCAGAACCAAATAAGGGAGATCAAAGAAGGGGAGGCGCGGATAACCGGCCAGCACCATGAGTTCGCCATAGAGCCAGCCGCCGCCAAAGATAACGATTAGGAAAGCGAGAATGGGCCAGCGGAACTCCGACCAGAGCGCCGCGCTATCCCGCCAGACAGCGCGAACTGCACGCCACCACCGGGTACCGCGGCGGCGGTTCTTGGGAAATACTAGTCGAGCAGAGGGCATGGGTGCTAGTCAGTTCCAGGGAATCACGGGACGATCTGCCCTATTCTACCGCGAATCTACACACAGCAGCGCAACCTTACGAATCTTGTTAAGCGACCGTCTGGGAGATGACATGTCTCACTTCACCGACAGCGATGAATCGCTGATGCTGGATAGTAGGAGTTTTGGGCCATTCCAGTGTAACACTGGGGGAGGTTCCTATGACGACTCCAAAGGATCAGGCGCTCGTCTGCTGGTTCGAGAAATTGAATGCGGGCGATGTGCCGATAGTCGGCGGCAAGAACGCCTCATTGGGCGAAATGCTGGCGACACTCAAATCGAAAGGCATCCGCGTGCCGGATGGCTTCGCCACTACCGCGCGGGTCTACCGCGAATTCCTGGAGTTCAATACACTCGCCGAACCAATCCACGAAGCTTTGGAAGAGCTGGACCGTGGGCAGATGACACTGGAACAGACCGGACGGGCAATCCGCCGCATGATGCTGCGCGCGCAGTTTCCGGATGATCTGACGGGCGCACTCTGCGAAGCTTATGCCATGCTAAGCCGACGCTGCCGGTCGATCAGGTGGATGTGGCGGTACGCAGCAGCGCCACCGCCGAAGACCTGCCCACAGCCAGTTTCGCCGGACAGCAGGAGACGTTCCTGAATATTTCTGGCGAGCGCGAACTGCCGGAAGCCTGCCGGAAGTGCTATGCCTCGCTGTTCACCGACCGGGCGATCAGCTACCGCAACGGACAGGGATTCAATCATATGCGGGTGGCACTGTCGATTGGCGTGCAGAAGATGGCGTGCTCGGACCTCGCCTGTTCCGGCGTGATGTTCACCATTGATACTGAGACAGGCTTCCCGGATGTCGTTGTCATCAATGGACGCGGGAATCGACTCGATCTCGCTGAATCCGGACAGCATCATCAAGATGAAGCGGGTTGTCGCCGAACAGGAAGGGCATCCTGAACTGGCCGGCGCGCAGCCGACCCCCTGGATTCTACGGGAGCCAGGGGTCAGGCTGCAAGGCGCTGTGTGCGCCCCGCAGCCTTACAACGGAAGTCAGCCGGAATCAGCCTTTTTCGGCTTTGCGGCTGGATCGGGTCTCGGCGGCCCATTCGGGGATGGGACGGCAGCAGAGCATCAACTGTTTGGCGGCGCGGACTTCATCCAGACGCGAGACCGGAGCCGTATGCGGAGCGCTGCGGAGAAGATCAGGCGTCTCGTGGGCTTCGGCGGCGATCTTCTTCATGGCCTCAATGAAAGTGTCAAGCATGGCCTTGTCTTCGGTCTCGGTCGGCTCGATCATCAGGGCTTCTGGGACGATCAACGGGAAATAGTTGGTCGGCGGATGGAAGCCGTAGTCCATGAGGCGCTTGGAGATGTCCAGCGCGTGGATGCCCTCGACATCTGGGAAGTGCCCTTCCAGGACGAACTCATGGCCATTGAAGTGGTCATAGGGAACCTTGTAGGTATCCCGAAGCTTCACACGGATGTAGTTGGCGTTGAGGACGGCGTGACGAGTAATGTCCTTGATCCCCTGGTCGCCGTTGATGCGGATGTAGGTATAGGCGCGGACATGCATCCCAAAATTGCCGTGGAAGGCTTTCAGCCGCCCAATGGATTTCTCCGGCATGACCAGGCCGTAGAGCGGAGCATCGTCGTCACCTTTGGGAGGCTCGACCATCTGGACGATGGGACCGGGCAGATAGGGCAGGAGGTTCTCGCCAACGCCGACCGGGCCACTGCCGGGGCCGCCGCCGCCATGGGGGGTGGAGAAGGTCTTGTGCAGGTTGTAGTGCATCACATCGAAGCCGAGTTCGCCGGGTTTGACCACGCCAAGCAGCGCGTTCATATTCGCGCCGTCCATGTACATCAGGCCGCCACAATCATGCACAGCCTTAATGACTTCCAGGATGTGGGACTCGTACAAACCGAGCGTGTTGGGGAAGGTAATCATCATCCCGGCTACGGTGTCATCACAGGCAGCGCGGAGGGCGTCCAGATCAACATCGCCGCGCTGGTTGGAAGGCAGTTCAACGGCTTCGTAGCCGGCCATCGTCACAGTAGCGGGATTGGTTCCATGGGCGCTGTTGGGGATCAGGATGCGGGTGCGTTTGGTATCGCCGCGATCCACATGATACTTGCGGATCATGAGGATGCCAGCCAGTTCGCCCTGCGCCCCGGCTGCCGGAGCTAGACTGACGCCCTTGAAGCCACTGATTTCCGCCAGCCAGTTCTGGAGGTGGAACATCAGGGCCAACGCCCCCTGGCTGCTGTCGCCATCACTGAGGGGATGAAGCTGCGCCAACCCGGGCAGCCGCGCCACATCTTCGTTGACGCGGGGGTTGTACTTCATGGTGCAGGAGCCGAGCGGATAGAAACCCTTGTCGATACCGTAGTTGAGCTGGCTGAGGCGGGTATAGTGGCGCACGACCTGAAGTTCGCTGACTTCGGGCAAGTCGAGGTCTTTGCGGAGCAGATCAAGCGGAAGTTCCGTCTGCGGCACATCACACTCTGGCAGGATCGCCCCAGTACGGCCAGGGGCGCTCTTTTCGTAGATCAGGGGTTCGCTCATGATGATGCTTCCTTCAACCCATCCACCAAGGCATCGATTTCATCGCGGGTATTCATCTCGGTGACACAGATCAGCATGTGGTCTTTGAGGTGCGGGTAGTCCTGGCCCAGATCGTAGCCGCCGATGATGCCCTTCTCGATCAGGCGCTGATTGATTTCCTGCACGGAGCGCGGGCACTTGACGACAAACTCATGGAAGAAGGGTTTGCTGGTATCGACCACAAAGCCTTTGAGGGCGCCAATGCGATTGGCGGCGTAGTGGGCCTTGTGGTAGCAAAGTTCGGCGACCTTCCGCAGCCCGCTCCTGCCCATCAAAGACAGGTAGATGGCAGCGGTAAGGGACATGAGGCCCTGGTTAGTGCAAATATTGCTGGTGGCTTTCTCGCGGCGGATGTCCTGTTCACGCGGACGCAGGGTCATCACGAAGGCGCGGCGGCCATCCTGATCAACGGTTTCGCCGACGATGCGCCCGGCAATACGGCGGACGTATTCCATACGGACGGCGAAGAAGCCGAGGTATGGGCCGCCAAAGCTGAGCGGAATGCCGAGGGGCTGACCTTCGCCAACGACGATATCAGCGCCAAGTTCGCCGGGCGACTTGAAGAGACCGAGAGCGATCGGATTGACGACCATGACGAGAAGCGCACCGGCTTCGTGGACTTTCTCGGCCAGCTTGCTGAAATCATCGATCTGGCCGAAGAAGTTTGGATAGGCGACGGCGACCATGGCGGTATTGTCGTCGAGCATCTCGATTAGGTCGGCCGTATCAGCGCGGCCCGCATCGCCAACGATCTTGAGGGCGCTGCCCTGATGGTAGGTTCGGACGACGGCGCGGTAGTGCGGGTGGATGCCGTGGCTGAGGATTATTTTGCTGCGTTTGTGGCGTCCCACCTCCAAGGCGACGGTGACCGCCTCGGCCAGGCTGGTCGCGCCATCATAGTGGCTGGCATTGGCAGCATCCATGCCGGTCAGAGCGCACATCATACTCTGGTATTCGTAGATAGCCTGGAGCGTGCCCTGGCTGACCTCCGGTTGGTAAGGTGTGTAGGCGGTCAGGAACTCACCGCGCGACGTCAGGTGGCCGATGACCGAGAGGATGAAGTGGTGGTAGGCCCCGGCTCCGCGGAACAGGGCGAAGTCTCTGGCATCCTCGTTGGCTTCGGCCAGGGCGGAAAGCTCGGCCACGACTTCCATTTCGCTCATCGGCTTGGGCAGATTGAGGGGTGGGAAGCGGTGCGACGAGGGCACATCTTCAAAAATATCTTCGATGGTGGTGACGCCTATTGCGGCGAGCATCTGCTGCCGCTCCAGGTCGGTATGCGGGATGTAGGTCATAGTTGGCAAAACCTCAGCGGCTCTCGCAGTATTTTTCGTAAGCAAGCGAGTCCATCAAGTCCGCCGCCTGACCGGCGTCCTGGAGCCGAATCTTGATGAGCCAGCCCTTGCCATAGGGATCGGAGTTGATGATTTCGGGTTCATCTTCAAGGGCGCTGTTGACTTCCGTGACGGTCCCGCCGACAGGCATGAAGATGTCTGAGGCAGCCTTGACCGACTCAACCACGCCAAAAGCCTGGCCTTTGTCGAAGCTGGCGCCGACATCAGGCAGTTCGACATAGACGATATCGTTGAGTTGTTCCTGAGCATAATCGCTAAGGCCGATGGTTGCCGTATCGCCTTCGATCCGCAGCCATTCATCGTTCTGGGTGTACTTCAGGTCGGCGGGTGCTGTCGGGTTTGCCATGTGCTTCCGTCTCCTCGATTCGATGTGTACGATGAAATAAAAAGAGCGCACCGCATTTGCTGTGCGCTCTGTCAGTCCCCTTCCAGAGTATATGGATCGGCAGATCCTTGAACCTGAGAGTTTCGCAGACCGGCCAGCATCACCAGTCAACTTGCCCCTTCGGCGTCCCTTATGGAGGGAACTCTCTCTACTGATCCCTGCACACGATTGTAGCGATTTTCGTCACGGCGCGCAATCGGGCAAAAATCACAAAATCACATCAAGGGCGAACCGATCAGCCAGTGGTCTGATTCTCTCCGGTGGCGGTCGCAGAATCCACAGGCAGCCATTCAAACAAGGCCCTGCGAGCGTCGGCGCCCAGGGCGAGGTTGAACCCCATATGGCCGGTGGCATCGGCGACAATGGTCGGGCGCATCAGCAGGACGCCATCAGGCTTGAGGCCGAGGGCGAGGAAAGCCTGCCCGGTTCCGACCTGACGGGTGGTCTGCAAACCTTCGACGGGCTGCAAACGCGCCAGTACGCGAGAAAGCTCCTGAAAACGAGGGCGAAGCGCGATCTCGAAGGGGCCATAGCTGGCAGACAGGGCGATGTAACCGCCTTCACGCCGCAGGGCAACAATTGGATGCGCGAGCGATTGCTGGGCAGCGGTGAAGGTCAGAACCCCCGTTGCTGAGTCAATGGAGTAGGAATCGAGTAGTTCAAAGTTTCTCATGGCCCTTTGCTCCGTGCTTCACAAACAGACTTACGAAGTATAACATTAGCTTTGCGATTCATAAAGCAGGCCACGATCTGGATTCCCGACCATGACTGCATCAAACGAGCACGATACCATGCCTGAAATGCCCGCGCCCTCTGCTTCTATTCGCCAGAACCGCCTGATGCTGCTCGGCACGCTGCTGATGGGGATCGTCGGAACCTGGGTGATCGTCTTCATCCTGACTAACCGGCCCGGCGCGGCCCCAAACCTCTCTGGCAGGGCAGCCCTCATTGAGGGGCAGCCCTTCGATGGCGTGCAACCAATCGATCCACCGCGGGCAGTGCAGGATTTCACGCTGCTGAATCAGGCAGGGGAACCGACCACCCTGAGCCGTTTCCGAGGCAAGCCAACGATCCTGTTCTTCGGGTTCACTAACTGCCCGGATGTCTGCCCGCTGACGCTGGTGGAATATACCAAGCTGAGACAAATTCTTGGCGATGCAATTCACTACCTGTTCATCAGCGTCGATCCGCAGCGGGATACAGCCCCGGTCATTGCGGATTACCTGGCGCGGTTCGACCCGGCCATCGTGGGACTGGTTGGGGACTTCGCTGTGTTTGAACAGATCAAAGCTAATTATGGCCTGGAGTTCGTGCAGCTCCCCAAACAGGACGGCGCTCCAGGCGAGTACACGATTTCACACACGCCGAACGCCTTCCTGTTGGATGCCGAGGGGCAGATGGTGGCTGAATACTACTACGGAACCGAGGCGCAGATCATCGCAGACGACATCCGCAGCCGTCTGGCAGCCCCGTAGACCCTAACGGCGCTGGACGCGCGGCAGAATGGTGGTGAGAATTTCGTAGCTGATGGTCTCCATGCGCGAGGCGATCTCATCAGCGGTGATAACCTGGTCGCCCTGACGGCCCAGCAGAACGACTTCGTCGCCGATGCTGACGTTGGGAATATCGGTCACGTCGATAGCGGCCTTCTCCATGCTCACCCGGCCCACCAGCGGGGCACGCTGCCCATGCACCAGCACGGATCCCCAATGCACCGGGGCACGCCGGAAACCGTCGGCGTAGCCGACCGGGATGATGGCAATGCGCTCCTCGCGTTTGGTGTAGTACGTGCGGCCATAACCGACCGAATGGCCGGGCGGCAGAGTCTTCACTTGGCCGATAACCGTCTTCCACGACAGAACGGGCTTGAAATCAGCGGGAACCCGCACCTGCTCGGAAGGAGAGAGTCCATACATCGCCAGCCCAACGCGCACCATGTTGAAGTGATTCTCTTTCGACGCCAGCGTTCCGGCGGAATTGGCGGCGTGAATATAGGCAAAGTTGAAACCGGACGCCCGCAGCGGCTTGAAGACCTCTTTGAAGGTGCGTACCTGAAGGGCGGTGAAGTCCGGGTCTTCTCCGGCATCGGCAAAGTGGGTATAGATGCCTTCGGTGTCCAGCGACTTCATATTGAGTAGATAGCGAAAAAAGGGCATGGCCTCTTTGGGCATCAGGCCGAGGCGTCCCATCCCGGTATCGATTTTGACATGGACGGTCAGGGTTTCGCCCAGTTCGCGGGCGACACGTTCATACGCACGGGCCAGATCGAGATCGTAGAGCGTGAGGGTGAGCCGCTGGCGGATGGCCTGGCGGACGGCACTGACAGGAGTGTAGTTCAGCAGCAGGATAGGCGCATCGATGCCGGCCTCGCGCAGTTCCAGCGCTTCGTTGAAGCTGCTGACCGCCAGATATTCCGCGCCGTTGAGCAGCGCAGTACGGGCGACTGAGACCGCGCCATGCCCGTAGGCATCGGCCTTGACGACGGCCATCAGCGCCACCTGCTCGCCGATCAGGTTCTTGATGCCGCGCACATTGGTTGCCAGCGCGTCCAGATCGAGTTCGACCCAGTTGAGGCGGGCTGGCCGCGATAAGACGGCCACATCAGACGAGGTACTGTGACGCGCCAACTGAGCCAGGTCCTGCTGATCCTGAAGCACAGCAGCGACGGCCAGTTCCATCCGCGAAGCGGGGCTGCCGCTGAACAGGACGATGTCCTTGCGCGAGAGTGGGAAGCGATGGTGAAGCGCAGTGATGACATCCTGGATGCTGTAGGTGGTGACGACCTCGCGCGGGTCTTTGCCCCGGTCGAGGGCAGCTCGCCCGGCCAGCGCCGCATCCGCCCCATCGGTGATGATGACATCGGCGACTTCGGCAGCGCGCTGACCGATCTGGCGGTGCGCCTGGGAACTGCGCGGTCCCAATTCATCCAGGTCGCCCATCACGAAGACGATCCGGCTCTTTTGCGCCGCCGGACGCTGGTCATTGACGGTCTTGATCCAGTCCAGCGCCATCAGCATCGATTGGGGCGTGGCGGAGCCGGTGTCGTCGATGAGCAGGCTGCCATGCGTGCCGGTCAGTGGGTTCATGCGGCCGGGGAGATACGGAAAATCGCTGAAGACTTTGACTGCGTCTTCGACCGGGATGTCGTAGTGCAATCCAACCGGCAGGCTCGCTAGGGCGCTGGCAAGCTGGTGCTTGCCCAACCAGGGAATCCAGCGTCCGACGTGGCGCTCCGTACCAACGCGCAGATCGAAGCCCGTGTTGGATAAACCCAGGACGACGTTGTAGGCGATGAAATCCGCGCCGAAGCTGTCCACGCCGTAGGTCATGACGCGGGCGCGGGTGGCGGTCATGAGCGAACGCGCGCCTTCATCTTCGATGTTGAAGACGGCCAGACTGGTCGGGGACAAACGATCCAGCAAAAGACGATGTTCAGCGACGAGTTCATCCAGCGAGTTAAAGGCATCGGTGTAGGAATCACCCAAGCTGTTGATGACGACCACATCGGGCTGCATGATCTGAACGATCTCGTTCATCTGCCCCGGCTTGCGGATATCCAGTTCCAACACGACGAATTGATGCTGTGAGGTCAGCCCGGCCAGGGTGGCGGGCACAGTGAGATAGCCGGGCCAGTCGCCGGCGCTGGTATGCACGGTGTAGCGCGTGGAGAGAACGCCGCTGATGGCCCGCAGCGCCAGCGATTTACCCACCGTTCCGGCCACGCAGACGATCTGGGTGCCAAGCTTCTGAAGCACATAGCGCGACCAGTTCATCAGGGCAGCTTCAGTATCGCGCACCAGCACAACGGAAATCCCCTGCGTATCAAAATCGGGCGGCTGGGTACACAGGATGCCGGTCACACCGCGATCCACCGCTTCGCGCATGTATTGGTGGGTATCCCCCTGGTCGGTGCGGCGGGCAACATAGATTTGTGATTCAGCCGCCTGGCGCGAGTCGAAACAAAAGCCGGTGAACAAATGCGAGGCCAGTTCACCAAAAGGCTGACCGTTCGAGGCTTCGAGCAGATCGTAGAGCTTAATCACAGTGTTCCCCCGCGCGGCGTGCTGATTCAGAAAGGCATGTGTCAGATATCATCGAAAAGACACCCTAAAACCCCAATCGTCAGGTCTAGGGATACAAGGCGCGATTGGATAAGGTAATCCTTTCGAGTATACAATGGTCGTGACGAAAACGCGCGATATGAGATTGAGCAAACATCTGGTGTATTCTTGTAAGTATCCTGTATAGTGTGGTGTACAAACACGTCGAGAGCCAAGAATACGCATGATGGAAGTGCGCCGTGCCTACAAGTACCGTCTGTATCGCTGCGACAAGCGTGATGAGCATCTGCACCGGCAGATCAACATCGCCGGGACAGTATGGAATTATGCCCTGGCACTGCACAAGCGCTACTACCGCCTGACGGGAAAGTACATCCCGCTTAGCATCCTCCAAGCGCATATCGCCCGGCTGCGAATGCGAACAGCGCGCATTGCCTTCTTCTGGAGGGCACTCGGTTCGCAAAGCGTCCAGGATGTGCTGGAACGGCTGGACGCAGCCTACCACCGCTTCTTCAAGGGACTGAGTAAGCGTCCGCCAAAGTTCAAGAAAGTGCGGCAGCGCAAATCCTTCACGCTCAAGCAGGTGGGTTGGAAGCTGCTGGAACACAACCAGAATGGGTTCAAGGCGAACGGTAAGCCCCGCGCGGCACGGGGCAAGGTCATGAGCAAAGGCTGGAACTGAGGGAGCGTGTGTTTCAGGGTGGATTGGTCTTGGGCCGCGATCAGAATGCGGCGCTGAACATCAGTTACGCCGGGGCATCGGCGTATGCTAAGCGAGAAACCGTGAGCCGCGCCCCTCAGAAGGCGCGCTGTTTCGCTTGAAGTTAGAAGCCCCACCTTCAGGCGTGGGGAGTATGTCACAATAACACGGACTGAACGGGGACAGCGATTAATGTCGTTTCAATTCGAGGTCATTCGCACATTGGGCCGCGCCCGCGCCGGTCTGCTGCATACACCGCATGGCCCGATCCCGACGCCGGTCTTTGCGCCTGTGGGGACTCAGGCGACAGTCAAGGCCGTCCCGCCGCGCGATCTGATCGAGGTAGGGGCATCGCTGATCCTTGCCAACACGTACCACCTGCACCTGCGCCCCAGCGATGAACTGGTGCGGGAGATGGGTGGACTGCACCGCTTCATGAGCTGGAACGGCCCGGTCCTGACCGATTCGGGCGGCTTCCAGGTTTTCAGCCTGGCGGAAATCAACCGGATCGATGACGAGGGCGTCACCTTCCGCAGCCACCTGGACGGCAGCAAACACCGTCTGACGCCGGAAAGCTCGATGCAAATTCAGGAGAATCTGGGCGCGGATATCATCATGTGCTTCGATGAGTGTCCAAAGCCGACCGACCGCGCCGTCGTCGAGCGAGCGGTGAAGCGCACCAGTCTGTGGGCGCGGCGCTGCCGCGAAGCCCATCCTGACGACCAAGTGCAAGCGCTGTTCGGGATCGTGCAGGGCGGCATCTTCGAGGATCAGCGGGCAGCTTCCGCGCGTGATCTGCTCGACATTGGTTTCCCCGGATACGCGGTTGGTGGGCTGGCCGTCGGCGAAACCAAAACCGAGATGTACGCTACGCTGGACTTTACCCTGCCGATGCTGCCGGACGAGCGTCCGCGCTATCTGATGGGTGTCGGCGAACCCGATGATCTAGCGCGGGCCATTGAGCGCGGCATCGACATTTTCGACTGCGTGATACCCACGCGGCTGGCACGGCATGGGGCAGCCTTTACACCCGATGGACGTATCAATGTCCGCTCTGTCGTTCATGCCCGTAACCCCGCTCCACTGGACGATACCTGCGACTGCTACTGCTGCCGGAATTTCAGCCGGGCTTATCTGCGCCATCTGGTCAAGACCGATGAAATCCTCGGTGCGTATCTTCTGAGCATTCACAACATCCGCTTCCTGATTCGCCATGTCCAGCAAATGCGCCAGGCCATCCTGGACGGCGATCTAAGCGCCTATACTGAGCCGTTCCTGAGCCGCTACCTGGCAAACAGCGCGACTGTCTCGAACGAGATCAAGGAAGCGATGGATTGAAGCCTGCCAAACGTGTCCTCGCCGTGGCAGCCCTGACGCTGGTGAGCTGCAGCTCGCCCGTTGTCCCCGCCTCGACCCCGACCATCGGAGCCGTGACCCTGCGCCTGTATGCCACCGACGCCACTCTCCCGCTGCTGACCGACCTGACCACTGCTTACAGCGCCATCAATCCGGCAATCGCCTTTGATGTCGTCACGGGCGGAAGCCGAATCATCCTCGACCAACTGGCCAAGAGACGGGACGGCTACGGCTTCACGACGCATCTACCAGAAGATGGAAACTGGCTGGCCTGGCCGGTAGCGCAGAGCGGGATCGCGGTGATCGTAAACCCGAATCTAGGTGTGATGCAGTTGAGCAGTTCGGAACTGCGCCGCATCTATCTGGG
>CAZKXW010000057.1:0-18842 GCA_964556745.1 uncultured Anaerolineaceae bacterium | reverse complement strand
ATCGGCAGCTGGAAGGAAGTTGGCGGCCCAGATGCGGACGTAGTACTGTTCAGCCGGGAAGAAGGCAGCGATACCCGTGCCGAGTTCGAGCAGCAGGTCACGGGTGAGCGGCTGACGACGCTTTCGGCGCGCTTAGCCCCGTCCAGTGAGGCCATGGTCATCAGCGTGGTCGAGGAACCCGGCAGCATCGGCTATGTGGCAATGGGCTATCTGGACGAGCAGGTGCGGGCGCTGGAGATTGACGGCGCGGCGTTGACTCCACAGAGCGTTTCCGAGAATCGCTACCCGCTGCGCTCGACGGTCTTCGCGGTAGGTTTAGACGAACCGGAAGGCGATTACCGCGCTTTCCTCGGTTGGGTGCAAAGCGCCGAAGGTCAGGCGGTGGTGGGCAGCCGGCACGCGGCGCTGCTACGACCCTAGCGCGATGAAGGTGAACAGCAGCGCATATAAGAGGGAGACCACCAGCAGCCACATCATCCCGAAGGCCAGATCGCGGTAGAGGCGCAGCTTGCCCTGGCGCTGCTGATGAGCGATCTCTGGGCTGCGGATGCGGTGCAGGGCACTGGCAGCGGCTGTATTGCCCGGATTGACCCGCAGGACGTTATCCAGGCAGACGCCGGTCTGATCGAGCGACTCGACGGCCACGCTCATCCACAGCCAGGCATCTTCAAAGTCGTTGTCCTCGTGGATCAACTGCCGCAGAATCTTGACCGCTTCCGGGCGGCGGTCGGCTTTGACCAGTTCTATCGCGTCCAGCAGCCGGTCGATACGGTCGGGATCAGTGTTCTTTGGGCGTCCAGCGTTCATAGGCAGCCTCGGCAGCATTCCCCTGCCACCCATCCGGTTCCAATTCTACACCTGCAAAGAAGTCGGTTTCATCGACGCGGTTGGCGGGCGGCGGCGGAACTACGCGGGTGTAGCCCTGCTTGCTGGCGATGAGTTTGCGGAGCGTCATCGGCAGGCGCGGCGCGCCGCCACCCAACTGACTGGCATGGCAGGCGCTGGCTTCATCCCAGGCTTGCAGGTAGTCGCCGATGTGAATCCGTGTATGAACTGGCTCGGTGTTTTCCAGAATGGCCACGAAATCGATGTCCTTGTTCTTGCCCACCCGCCGGGGATCGATCCCGCGCAGGCGCAGGATGACCAGGTACAGTCGCAGCAGCGCGGTCGGAATCGAGGTGTAGTAGAGCTTCTGGGGACGGTAGGGGCGCTGATCGGTCTCGTAGCGGCTGTCGCCAGCCAGATGAAACGCCTGCGTGGTCGCCCGCTGGATGGCGATGTGATCGGGGTGGCCGTAGCCACCATATTTGTTGAAGGTGATGACCACGTGCGGGCGCACCTCGCGGATGACCTCGACCACCCGGCGAGTCACCTCATCGATGGGAGCCTGCCACAGGCAGTCGGGATGCTGGCTGTCCGCCGAGTTCATCATGCCGCTGTCGCGGTAGCCGAGCTTGAAAACCAGCTTGAAGCCCAGCTTGGCCGAAGCGCAGTCCAGCTCGGCCAGCCGCAGTTCGGCCACCGAGCTATAGCCGTCGAGCTTCTCCGGCGCGACCGTGCCGACATCACCGTTGGTGGCGCAGATCAAGTAGACCTCCGCGCCTTCGGCCACGTAGCGGGCGATCATGCCGCCAGAACCAAAGCTCTCATCATCCGGGTGAGCGAGCGACAGCAGTATGCGACGTGTAGGCATCCCATGATCTCCAACTATGCGGCAACCGACGATTGACCTACGCCATGATAACACGGTACGGCACAGGACTGAATAGCCCCTGGGCAAATCCGGCGGGCGGGGCGTATACTGGCGCGCTGAAATCGAACCGGACAACCCGCACGGGGGAATCTTGCTGATGCGACGACTCGCTGGTTTACTGGTCGCAATCGTGGGCGTCCTGGCGCTGACGACGGCGCTGCCCAGCGTGGCCCAGAGCCACGCCTACCTCATCCAGGTGACACTGCCGGGGACGAATACCCCGGTTCCGACAGTGTTCAGCTTCGCCACCAATACGCCGGTCGGCCCGACCGCCACGGCGACACTTAGCCCCACGCCGACAGCGACCGCCACCGCGACGCCGACAGCCACCTTCACCCCCACGGCGACCTTTACGCCGACGCAGACCCCCTCGCCCACGCCAACACCCAACGGGCCGTTCAGCTACCCGGAAGGGGTCAACCCGCTGACAGGCCTGCCCTACCCCAATGCAGAGGCGATGGCGCGGCGCAACCTGATTGTCAAAATCTCCAACTACCCGCCCCTTGTCCGTCCACAGACCGGCGTGAATCTGGCCGACGTGGTCTGGGAATACGAGACCGAAGGCGGCGTGACCCGCTTCGCGGCCATCTACCGCTCGAACGCGCCGGGGAAGATCGGATCGGTGCGGAGTGCCCGGCTGATTGACCTGGAACTGATCCCAATGTACAACGCGCTGCTGGCTTACTCCGGCACGAGTGAGCCCATCCAGCGGTTGATTATGGCTTCGGAGTATGTTTTCCAGACGTTCTCGCCGCTCAAAGGCGACAACTGCGAAGACGCTGGATTCTGCCGCTTCCCGAAGGACGGGCTGGCCTTCGAGCATACCTTGTTCCTGGATACAACCGTGCTCTACGCCAAAGCCACCCGACGCGAAGTCAACACTGGCTACCGGGCGCGGGGTTTCGCCTTCAGCCCGTTCCCTGATCCGAACGGCCTGCCCGCCGCCGATGTGTATATCGACTGGTACGGCCAGACCGATGCCCGCTGGCAGTGGGATAGCGAGTCGGATCACTGGCTGCGCTATACCGACGGCCTGCCCCACATGGACGCGGGCGATGGGCAGCAGCTCTGGGCGGACAACCTGATCATCATCGAGGTTCCGCACAACGACAACCCCGACATCTTCCCGCCGGATGCCAATTACAAATCCATCCAGATCGAACTCTGGGATCAGGGACGCGCCTTCCTGCTGCGCGATGGGCAGGTCTACCAGGGCTACTGGCGGCGCAAGGATCGGGAACCCGGCTCAGCGCTCCAGATCATCTACGGCGACAACACGCCGATCATGATGAAGCCGGGGCGGACGTGGGTCTCGGTGGTGCGAGGCTTCGGCGATGTCATCATCACCGACCAGCCTGCCGACATGCCCGCCACAGCCACGGCGCTGGCAAACATCGCCACCCCAACGGTCGATCCCAACGCCGTCGATACCAGCGATTCGGGCTAAGGCAAGACACGCAATCGACCGCGAAAAATGAGATGCGGATCATTCTCCTCACATGAACAAACCGGGGCATGAAGCATCATGCCTCATATCCAGCCAACCCGCAACCGGGTGATGAGGGGGTGATGAAAGGATGCCAACCCAGACTTGATTGAGATCGGCGCGGCTCCTATAATAGAACGTCTGTACCATCCCCACAGGCGTATACCCAGCAGAGGCGACCCCCATGACTCAGGACAAGATCATCGTGCGCGGCGCGCGTGAACACAACCTGAAGAACATCGATGTCGAAATCCCTCGCAATAAACTGGTCGTCATCACCGGACTGTCTGGTTCGGGAAAATCCTCGCTGGCCTTCGATACCATCTTCGCCGAAGGACAGCGCCGCTATGTCGAGAGCCTGAGCGCCTACGCCCGCCAGTTTCTCGGCCAGATGGAGAAGCCCGATGTCGATCAGATCGAAGGCCTCAGCCCGGCGGTCTCGATTGACCAGAAGGGGGTTAGCCACAACCCGCGCTCGACCGTCGGCACGGTGACAGAAATTTACGATTACCTGCGCCTGCTGTATGCCCGCATCGGCATCCCCCACTGCCCGGTCTGCGGCGCCAAGGTCGAAGCACAGAGCGCCCAGCAGATCGTCGATGAGGTCAAGAAGATGGCCGACGGCACGCGCATCCAGGTACTCGCGCCGATCATCAAAGGGCGCAAAGGCACGCACGAAAAGGTCTTCGATGACCTGCGGAAAGGCGGCTTCGCCCGTGCCCGCGTCGATGGCGAGGTGCGCGATCTGGGCGATGCCATCGAACTGGATCGCTACGTCATCCACAACATCGAAGTCGTCGTAGACCGCCTCATCATCCGCAAATATGAGGACGCTCAGAGCGAGGAAGCCCGCAGCGCCGAGACCCGCCTGACCGACGCTATCGAGACGGCGCTGGAGATCGGCGAAGGCATCGTCATCATCAACAACCTGAGCGCCAGTCAGCCCAGCGACACGCTCTACAGCGAACTGCTGGCCTGCGTCAACGGTCACGGCAGCATCCCGGAGATCGAGCCGCGCACATTCAGTTTCAATACGCCCAAGGGGGCCTGCCCCGACTGCCAGGGGTTAGGCTTCCGGCTGGAGTTCGACCCCGACTTGATCGTGCCGAACGCTGATCTCTCGCTGCACCAGGGCGCGATCCACGCCAGCGGTTGGAATTTCGAGGATCGCACCAGTTGGGGCTACGGCATCATGCGCGGCATCGCCGAGAGCTATGGCTTCAGCATGGATAAGCCCTGGCGCGCCCTCAGTCCCGAAGCGCAGCGCGTTATCCTCTATGGCACAGGCGACCGCAAGGTCCGCATCCGCTACTCGAACCAGCGCGGCGACTCGCGCGAATATACAACCGCCTTCGAGGGAGTCATCAACAACCTGTCGCGGCGCTACCGTGAAACGCAGTCGGACGGGATGCGCGAGCTGTTCGAGCAGTTCATGGCGAAAGTCCCCTGCGCCACCTGCCAGGGCAAGCGGCTGCGCCCGGAAGCGCTGGCCGTGACCGTCGCCGACCGCTCAATCCATGACGTGACGCTGCTGCCCGTCTCCGAACTGCTGGACTGGGTCTACGCGCTGCGCGGGCTGGACGGCCGCGCGGCGGTGCTGACCCCGCGCGAGCAGGAGATCGCCCATCAGATCCTCAAAGAGATCGAAGCCCGCGTCGGCTTCCTAAACGATGTCGGCCTGAACTACCTGACGCTGGCGCGGTCGGCTGCCTCGCTCAGCGGCGGCGAAGCCCAGCGCATCCGGTTGGCGACGCAGATCGGCAGCCGCCTGACCGGAGTACTGTATGTGCTGGATGAGCCGTCCATCGGCCTGCACCAGCGCGATAATGCCCGGCTGATCCACACCCTGATGGGGATGCGTGACTTGGGCAACACCTTACTGGTCGTCGAACACGACGAAGAGACCATGCGGATGGCCGACTGGCTGATCGATCTGGGTCCGGGAGCGGGTGAGTACGGCGGCAAGGTAATCGCCGCTGGGACCCCCGAACAGGTCATGCAGGTCGAAGGCAGCCTGACGGGAGCCTACCTCTCCGGCAGGCTGCGGATCGATGTGCCATCGGAGCGCCGTGCAGGGAACGGCAAGTCCATCGTTGTGCGCGGCGCGAGGGAGAACAACCTCAAGGGTATCGACGCCGAGATTCCGCTCGGCAAGCTGGTGTGCATTACCGGGGTAAGCGGCAGCGGCAAAAGCAGCCTGATGGTGGACATCCTCTACAACCGGCTGGCGCAGGTCATCAACGGCAGCAAGGAACGCGCCGGGGCGCATGACGGCATCGACGGCATCGACCATATCGACAAGATCATCAACATCGACCAGTCGCCCATCGGGCGGACGCCGCGCAGCAACCCGGCCACCTACACCAAGATGTTCGACGCCATCCGCAGCCTCTTCGCCGAACTGCCAGAGAGTAAGATTCGCGGCTACACTGCTGGCCGTTTCAGCTTCAATGTCAAGGGTGGGCGCTGCGAACACTGTGAAGGCCAGGGCCAGCTCAAAATCGAGATGCAGTTCCTGGCCGATATTTACGTGATGTGCGACGTCTGCCATGGGACGCGCTACAACCGCGAAACGCTCCAGGTCAAATACAAGCATAAGAACATCGCCGATGTCCTCAATATGACCGTCACCGAGGGGCTGGAGTTCTTCGCTAACATTCCCACTATCTACAGCAAGCTGGAGACGCTGGAAGCCGTCGGGTTGGGCTACATCCGCATTGGGCAGCCCGCCACTACCCTGAGCGGCGGCGAAGCCCAGCGCATCAAGCTCAGCCGCGAACTGAGCAAACGCGCCACTGGCCAGACGCTCTACATCCTCGACGAACCGTCCACCGGCCTGCACGCAGCCGATGTCAAGCGGCTGATCGAGGTGCTTCAGCAGTTGGTGGACAACGGCAACACTGTGCTGGTCATTGAACATAACCTGGACATCATCAAAGTGGCGGACTGGCTGATCGACCTGGGACCGGAAGGCGGCGACGCCGGCGGCGAGATCATCGCCGTAGGGACACCGGAGGATGTAGCCGAGGTAGAGGGCAGCCACACCGGGCGGTATCTACGGCACTATCTCCAGACGCACGCCGTGCTGATGCGCGACTGATCCAGCCTTCTGCTTCTGTTCTGTATCCCCTCAAAACGGGCAGTCGAATCGGGCTGTCCGTTTGCTTTTCCACCTCCAGAATCAACTCATGATGATCCTCAACTGGATAATATGCATAATAGCAGGTTGCATTTTTATGGTTTTTTTGCACAATGATAGGTGATCTTTAGGGTCAGTATGGCAAAGTGTCGGCTATACTGAACGCGAGAAGAGTTCGTTTTTATCAAGACTGAACACGGCCGGAAGCGTCGCCGGCAAGGAGAACAGTTTTCATGGTGGTATCGATGAAGCACGGACAAACGGCGTTCGAACATGTCCCGAATGCCTATGAGACCGCGCTGTCCCAATATGATCGCGCGGTCAAGCATCTGCATCTGGATGACAACGTGGTGGAATACATGCGCTGGCCGCGCCGTGAATTCACCATCAATTTCCCCGTCCGCCGCGACAATGGCCGGATCGAGATGTTCACCGGCTACCGCGTCCATCACAACACCGTGATGGGGCCGTCGAAGGGCGGCATCCGCTACAGCCTCAACGTCACGCTGGATGAAGTCCGAGCCCTTGCAATGTGGATGACCTGGAAATGCTCGCTGGTCAACCTGCCCTATGGCGGCGCCAAGGGCGGCGTTCTTGTTGATCCAAAGACCCTTTCGGTACGTGAAAAAGAAGGACTCACCCGCCGCTACGCTTCTGAACTGATCCCCCTCCTCAGCCCGCATTCGGATATTCCGGCTCCAGACATGGGAACCGGGCCGCAGGAAATGGCCTGGATCATGGATACCTACAGCATGACAGTGGGGTACTCAGTTCCTGCTGTCGTCACCGGCAAACCCATCAACATCGGCGGCAGCCAGGGACGCAACGAGGCCACCGGTCGTGGTGTCATCATCTGCATGATCGAGGCCCTCAAGCGCAAAGGTCTGACCAACCCCGCCGATATCAGCATCGTGGTACAAGGCTTCGGCAACGTCGGTCTGCACGCTGCTGCTTATGCCCATGAACTTGGCTACAAGGTCGTGGCCGTCAGTGATGTCGAAGGCGGCATCTACAACCCGAACGGATTGGATATTCCGGCTGTGCGTGCCTGGGCCGCAGAACACAACACCCCCTACGGCTATCCAAAAGCCGAGCGCCTCAGCAACGCCGAACTGCTCACCCTGCCCTGCGATGTGTTGATCCCCGCTGCGATGGAAGGCCAGATCACCGAACACAATGCGCCGCATCTCCGTACCAAGATGATCGTCGAAGGTGCGAACGGCCCGACCACCACCGGCGCCGATGACATCATCAACGACCGGGGCATTCAGCTCATCCCGGATATTCTGGCGAATGCTGGCGGCGTTACGGTCTCCTACTTCGAGTGGGTGCAGGGTCTCCAGGCGTTCTTCTGGGACACCGACGAGGTCTTCCGCCAGCTCGAACGCATCCTGGTCAAAGCCTATGACGCGACCGTGCATATGGCCGAAGATCACGGCGTCGATATGCGCACCGCCGCACAGATGACCGCCATCAAGCGTGTTGCTGATGCGCTGCTGACCCGCGGCTTCTACCCCTAGACATCCCCTGTACTGAACCGAATATTCCGACCGGGGCATTCAGACTGAACGCCCCGGTTTTGTGGAGCGGGATGGTACAAGCTGCGGCAAGGCCGTAGAATAGAGCCACTGCACAACCATCAGGAACAGCCATCCCCTCATGAAACTGCTCGACACTTTCAAGCAACGCCTCGGCCTCGAACCCCCGCCCCGATACCCCAACCGCCCCGACACCCAGGCGCTCCGCGAAGCCATTGACGCCGGGCAGCGCCAGAAACGCGCCGAGAATTACCTAGAGGCACTCGAATCGTTGGGCCGCGCCGTCGATCTGGCGCTGGCAAACGGTGACAGTGCCGCGATGGCCGTCGCCGCGCTGAACCAGGCCGAGGTGCTGATGCACCTGGGGCGCGAGGCTGAAGCCGAAGCCATCCTGAACCGAACGTATGCCACCGCCCAGGACACCCGCCAGAAAGGGCAGTTGGCCTATACGCTGATCGCGATGGGGCGGCTGGCCCAGCACCGGAATGATTGGAAAGCGGCCCAGCAGCATTACCAGCAGGCGCTCGACATCGCCCACACGGGTCACGCAGGCGGCGGTGAAGGACGCGCCCTGGGCTTCATGGCCGATGTCTACCTGAACGACGGCAATGCCAGCTATGCCATTCATCTGCTGCGGGAGGCGCTGCCCAAGCTCCAGATGACCGGTGACCTCGAACTGAGCAGCTACTTCGTCGGGCGGCTGGGCGAGGCGCTGATTGCCAGCGGCCAGACCGCCGAAGGACAGCAGCTCCTCGAACGGGCGCTGCGCCTGGCGCGACAGATCGGCTACCGCCAGCACGAGCGCCGTTGGAGCCTTGTGCTCGGCGAACGCGCCCTGGTGGAAGGCCGCATCGATGCCGCCTATGAGCACCTGCGCGACGCCCTGACGCTCTTCAATGCCGAACGCCAACCGGCCGCCATGATCCCCGCGCTGTGCCTGATGAGCCGCACCTGCCTGATCCGCCAACAGGTCGAGGAGGCCGTGGCCTTCGCCCGGAAAGCCGTTGATCTGGCCGCCCCGCTCGGCCAACCCTTTCTCTCGACCCAGGCCGAAGGCGCGTTGGGGCTGGCGCTGGTCAGCCGCAAAGCCTATGTCGAGGCCATCGCGCTGTTGAAGAGCGCGATTGAGACACTGCGCTCGCAGTCCATCGCTGCGGCCGGTTACAGCGAAACCGACCTGATCCGGGCGCTGGCCGCAGCCCAGGCGGAACTCGGCGACGAAGCCGCCGCCGTCGCCATCTACCGCCAGGCAGTCAAAGAAGCCGAGCAGTCAGGCAGCCCTCTGGAAGTCGCCCAGGCCACCCGCGACCTGGGGCTGTTCTTTTCGAAGCGCCTGCGCCTGAACGATGCCATCCGCGAGTGGACGGCCGCGCTGCATCTCTACGAAGCCGAAAAGCAGCATTCGCAGGCCGCACGGCTCTACTGCGATCTGGCGGCAGCGCGGCGCTTTGTCGGCCAGGGAACCCGCGCGACCAGAGACCTGGAACAGGCGCTCATGCTCCTGACTCATCTGCATGACGATTGGGAAACGCGCGGGCTGGTGCTGGCAAACGCAGCCATCGCCTATGTCGATCAGGGTGACATTGACTCCGCCGACGCCTTCTTCAACGAATCGATTGCCATCGCCCGCCGAATCGGCAATGAAACCGCGGAAGCCACCCGGCGCGGCAATTACGGCTGGTTCCTGCTCATGACCGGACGCCTGCAGCAGGCCCAATCCACCATCGAGTACGCGCTGCGATCCAGCCAGCGGCTCGGATTAGAATTGGCCGCGGCTGTTCAGACGAGCAATTTGGGACTGGTGCAGGACGCTCATGCAAGCTACCCGCGGGCGCTCGAACTGCATGACGAAGCGCTGCGCCGCGTCCAGCCTGCCGCCAACCCGCACTGGGAACACTTGATTCAGTTGAATCGCGCCCAAACGCTTCTGAGCCTGAACCGCGTGGATGAGGCCCAGCCGCTCTTCACGGCGGCCCTGGACTATGCGCGTCCCGTCGAGGATGTCGAAATCATCATCCGGGCGTTATGCGGTCTGGCGAAATCGGCGATCCGAGAAGGGCAAGCGGACGGGTCCGGTGAGCAGATCAATGAAGCGGTGCAGTTGGCGCGGCGGGCAGATTTGCGGCGGCTGCTGGCCGAGGCGCTGAGCTTGCGGGCAGAAATGCAGGCGCTCTCTGGCCAGCGAGACGAGGCGTCGCGGGCCTGGAGCGAGGCTCAGAAGCTCTTTGCCATGCTTCAGGCTCCGCAAGCCAGGATGCTGCCATCCTGGCTTTAGCCTGGTTCCCAATGAGTGAGTCTTAGGGTTCCGTCTCGAAGGGACGCTCGATAACAATGCCTTCTGGCGACACCAGACTCAGCACCTTGCCGCCGTGTGCCCGTTCCAGCCGCACCCATAGACGCCGCAGCAGATCCTCACGCTCGATCTCATGCAGTGTTGGATCATCGAAAGCGGTCTCAATCTGTTCAATTGCGGAGATTTCCAGCGGTGTTGGGGAGAACCAGGCCATGTTACCCTTCCTTCACTGTTCAGCAATTCTTGATTTATACTCTAAAGCGTTCCCGCGCTGAACGCGGTAAAGAAGAATGAATTTTTCCTGAAGAGGGTGAAAGGATCGACATGGCGCGTTTCTGGTTCATTTCCGCCCCGCTCCACGGCCATCTCGATTGGGGTGGCTTCCTCAAGACCGCGCAGGTCTTGGCAGAGCGCGGCCATGCTGTGACCTGGATCAGCGAAGCGTCCATCGGCCCGGCCGTCACGGCCGCTGGCGTGGAATTCACCGCCGTCAAGCAAACCGGTTGGCTCTGGCCGCCACCCCCTGCCCCTGATCTCAGCGCGCTTGCGCCGCAGGAAGCTGTGATGCTGCGCTACCGCCGGGCGTTGGACACCTGGATGAGCGAAGACCTGATCGCCGTGGCCGTGACCCAACTGCTCACATTAGCCGGGGAAATCGGCAAACCCGACGCCATCGTCACCGATCCATTTCTCAGCGCGGCGGCGCTGGCTGCCGAGGCGCTGGATGTCGAACTGGCCGTCTGCGGCTGGCCTGCACAGCAGGAACTCAACGATGATTTCCTCTTCCCGGTACAGAAGATGCTCGGCCAGGAGAGTCGTGATCGCCTCGACCGGCTCAGCGCTCGCTTCGGTCTATCAGCCCGCTACTTCTCCGGCGGCCCTACCCCATCGATCCTCAGCCCTCGGCTGCACGTCAGCTATTTCAATGCCTACTGGTATCAAGCTGATGCCGACGGAATCCTGCCGCAGACGCTCTGGGTCGGCGGCGCTCCCACCCCGCCCAACACCCCCCCGCCCCCTTGGTTGAGCGACATCCCCGCCGGCTGGCCGCTGGCATTGATTACATTGGGCACGGTCTTCACGGGTGATCTGGGCTTCTTCAGTTGGGCGGCACAGGCTGTCGCCCGCTCAGGCTATGTGCCTGTTGTCGTCCTGGGCCGCAGCCCTATCGCGCCAGAGAAGAAAGCCGAACTCAAAGCCGCCCTGCCAAAGCACACCCGGCTGCTCTCCTGGGTTCCGTTCGATCACGTCCTGCCCCGCACTCGCCTGATGATTCATCACGGCGGCATGGGCACGACCCATGCGGCAGTCGTTCATGGCATCGTCCAGATGGCCGTGCCCCACGCAGCCGACCAGCGCGGTAATGCCCGGCGCATCGCTCAGGCAAAGGTCGGCTTGAACCTCACCGCCCATGAGGTGCGCCACGGAGCGCTGCTGGAAGGAACCCGCGCCCTGACGCGCGACGCCCAGGTTCAGGAGAACGCCCGCCAGCTTGCCGCCGATTTCCACGCGCTGGGCGGCCCATCTCGCGCCGCCGATGCGCTCGTATCCCTCGTCAGCCCCTCCGCCTGACTTTGCGTCCTTGCCTATGCTTGTGAAAGACTACCCCACACTCTCCCTACGATCTTGGCGTTCTTGGCGCCTTGGCGGTTAAGCCTTCTTCACTTCCGCCCGGCGATCATCACATCGTGGAAGTCGAAGCGGGCATCCGGCGTTCCCGCGCAAACCGGATTCCAGAACGCCCGTACCGCGTCGGGAGCCTGCGCCAGCAGCACATGCAGCCGCTCGATCACTTCTGGCGTGCAGTGCTGCCGCTCCGCCCAGGGCAGCATTCGGTTGCCCGGACGGTCGAAGATTTCCAGGTGCGCCACCGTCAGTCCCGCATCCAGGAACATGCCCTCCCACTCATATGGCGCGTACAGGCGGTGATGGCTTGGATCGCGCAGCCGCTCGAACGCATCCACATACCGCGCAGCCCGTTCATCATCCGGCACAGTGTTGTCTTCGACCAGCAGTACCCCGCCCGGCTTCAGCACGCGGGCACACTCCTGGACAAAGCGGAAGCAGTCCGGGAAGTGATGCGGCGCGATCCGGCAGGTCACCAGGTCGAAACTCGCCGCCGGGAACGGCAGCGCCCCGGCCTCGCCCGCCACCATCTCGATGTTGCGCGCGCCCTTCTCCTGGATAAACCGCCGCGCCGCCTGGAGCATCGCCAGTGTCAGATCGACCGCGATCACCGTCCTGACCAACGGCGCAAACTTCAGCGCGGTATGCCCGCCCCCAGTCGCCACATCCAGCACCTGCCAATCCATCTGCGGCGCAGCCAGTTCGACCAACCGCTCCAGATCAGCCCCGGCAGCATGTATCCCGCTCTCGACATAACCCTGCGCGAGCACGCCAAAGCGGGCCTGCGCCCGCGCTTTGAGATCATCCCCCATCAGCGGTATCCTTTCTCTTGACCGAATCATAGCGCGTCACCCGTCAAGGCGAAACACGTGAAACCTCTGTCTGAACTCTGTGTTCTCTGTGTCTCTGTGGTGGAATCTGCATTGGTTTGCTGCTATGCTGACACCTGTAGTTTCCTCCGAACGCCTTAAGCTGCGGGCGCGTGAACTCGGCTTCACCCTGACCGGAATCATCCCCGCCGCGCCCTCCCCCGATCTAGACGCCTACCTGCGCTGGATCGACGCCGAGATGCACGGCTCGATGGGTTATCTGGCCCGCCCGGATCGCGTAGAGCGGCGGCGCGACCTCAACCTGATCCTGCCGGGGGTGCGTTCACTGGTCATGATCGCCCTGGATTACGCAACCCAGGCCGTCGATCCCGCCATCCTCAGCGACCCATCGCGCGGGCGGATCGCCGCCTACGCCTGGGGCATCGATTACCACCATGTGATGACAGCCCATCTGGAAGCGCTGGCCGACTGGCTCTGCGCCGAAAGCGGCCGTAACCTTCAGCAGCGAGTCTACGTCGATACCGGGGCGATCCTGGAACGCAGCCATGCTCGCCAGGCCGGGATGGGCTTCACTGGCAAAAACACCATGCTGATCCATCCACGCCGGGGCAGCCATTTCTTTCTGGGCGAACTGCTCACCGACCTGGAATTCGATACGTATGACCAACCGCACCGCGCGACCCTCTGCGGGCGCTGTGCCCGCTGCCTCGCCGCCTGCCCGACCGGAGCCTTCCCACAGCCATATGTGCTGGACGCCCGCCGCTGCATCAGCTACCTGACCATCGAGCATAAGGATTTCATCCCGCCTGATCTGCGTCCACTGATGGGCAACTGGGTCTTCGGCTGCGACATCTGCCAGGATGTCTGCCCGTTCCAGCGTTTCGCCCCCCTCACTCCCGAACGCCGCTTCTATCCCGCCCACCCCGACCGCGCCGCGCCGCTTCTGCTGGACTTACTGGCGCTAGACGAAGCCGCTTTTCGTCAGCGATACTATGGCAGTCCGGTGTACCGCATCAAACGCGATCGCTTAGTTCGCAATGCCTGCGTTGCTGCCGGCAACTGGGGCGATGCGCGGGCGCTGCCTGTTCTGCTGCGGCTGTTGGACGACAGCAGTCCCATCATCCGCGCCCATGCCGCCTGGGGACTCTACCGGATCGCCGGAACTGAAGCGCGAACGCTGCTGCGCCGCCACCTGGTCGCCGAAACCGATGCCGCTGCAATCGCCGACATCGAAGCCTTGCTGAGCAACTGATACCCACTGACGAGATCGACCCACCATCGTGAAACGACTTGCCCGTTACCCCCGCCCCTTCTGGATTCTAATGGCCTGCTTCTTCGCCAACCGCGCTGCCGCCGTGCTGATCTGGCCGTTCATCACCGTCTACATCCGTGAACAGACTGGCGCTCCACTCTCCAGCGTGACTCCCCTGCTGACTCTGCAAGCCCTCAGCGGTCTGCTCGGCACGACTTTTATCAGCAGCCTGATGGATCGCTTCGGGCGCAAGCCCGTCATGCTGGCGGGATTGGCCGGCTTCAGCCTGACGCTGCTCCTGATGAGCAGCGCGACCAAACTCAGCCAGTGGGCGCTGCTGATCCCCCTATACGGCATCCTCCAGCCCGTCTTCTTTATTGGCAGCACCACCATGGTCGCCGATCTGATCGTCCCTGAAAACCGCACGAGCGCCTTTGCGCTGACCCGTACTCTTGCCAACATCGCCATCGCCCTCGGTCCGGCCGTTGGCGGGCACTTCATCGCCCAGAACCACGAAATTGCCTACTTCGCCACCGCCGCCATCAACCTCAGCCTGCTGCTGCCCGTGACGCTCTTCATCACCGAAACCCTGCCGAAAGCGCAGCGTGGTCGTGGGAAGGCTGAGCAGGCTGGCTACCGCGACATCCTGCGCGACCGGCGCTTCATACGCTTCATCGGCGTCTTCGCCCTGCTGGAAATCGCCGCCGCCCTGGTCTTCAACCTGCTCTCGGTCTACGCCAGCGAGAACTTCAACATCCAGGCCGACGCCTTCGGTCAAATCCTGGCCGTCAACGCCTTGATGGTCATCTTCGTGCAATACGGCGTCACCCAGTTCACCCGCCGCTTCCGCCCCATGCCCATGCTGGCCATTGGCTCGCTCTTCTATACCGTCGGCTTGAGCGGCTTCGCGCTGGCGCGGACGCTGCCCCATTTCATGGGCGCGATGGCCGTGATGACCATCGGCGAACTCATGGTCGCCCCGACTTCCAATGCCCTGGTCGCGCAGATGGCCCCGCCAGACAAGCGGGCCCGCTACATGGGACTGCACTCGCTGACCTATACCGCTGGAACCGGCATCGGCCCGGCCGCCGGCGGCCTGGTCAGTGATGCTTTCGGCCCCGCCGCTATCTGGTTTGGCGGCGCGGCCACCGCCCTGCTGGCAAGTTTCGGCTTCGCCGTGCTGGACCGCCAGGAGATTCGGCGCGAATCCACCTGGGCGGTCTATCCGGCTGCCCTGGCTCCTTCCCCTCTGTCAGAAGACCCCGAATAAGGCGAAAGATTTGACCGGCTTACCGCATCAGCGTTATGCTTGCTTTGCTATCAGCAATGCACGCTGGTGTATTGTCAATGCATGTGGAGGGCATTGTCGTGGAGCGCAAAAGTTTTCAGGTTCCGAACATCGGCTGTGATGGCTGCGTCCGCACCATCAAGAATGAGGTTAGCCAGATCAGCGGCGTCAAGATGGTCGAGGGCGTCGTCGCCAGCAAGACCGTGACGGTCGAATGGGATCAGCCGGCCACCTGGCAGCAGATCGAGCAAACCCTCAAAGAGATCGACTACGCTCCGGCCCCAACGGCCTAGCCATCTGTCGAATCAGAGCATCGCGCCTCCCTCTGGAGGCATCCCGGCGGGTCAGAGTGGTCTTCAGACCACTTCCCGCCGGAACCCGGCAGCCGGATGGCTTTAGCCTCCGGCGCGCAGCCCCGGCCGCATCCTGATCCTATTGAGCGCCCCCAACCACCGCCTCCAGCGCCTCGACGAGTACGCTTTCATCCACTGCCCCTACTTTGCGGAAGCGTTCAACTCCCTCTGGCGTCAAGATCACATAACCCGGATGCCCCAACAGCGACAGCGCTCCGAACGCCGCCGCCCCTTCTCCGCCGTCCAAGGCGTTCAAATAGACGAAGCGGACTTCATCGCCATAAGCCTCTCGAAGCCCATCCACGATGGGCCGCATTTCCGCTCAGGGTGGTCAGTTGTCGGCGTAGAAGAATAAAAACGTCGGTCGATCCACCGCCAGCGGCAGCGTGACCGCCGGCAGGGAAGTCGCGGAACGCTCCGCTCCCCCACAGGCAGTTAGTCCCAGGAGCGCCAATACAAACAGGCACAGCCGGGCCGCTTGTGTGTCCATTGAATGCATTGTGAAACTTCCGCCTTGTCTCTTCACCAGCACAGCCTCACAACGATACCCTATCTTCCCCCATTGGACGGATCCACGTCGAACCACCTGGCATCACCGGCTTTCGTGAAATCGTGAACAACGTCATGGTCGTCATATGACGCTCATCGCTGGATCAGCCACCCATTCAGACGCATACTGTACTCAGTGTATTCGGCTATCCGAATAGACGGAGGGCAAACCGTGGAATTCCCGACCCTGGATGAACTCAACCTGCTGCACGAGCAAATCTGTCAGGCGGTTGGCGACCCCAAACGCATCCAGATTCTCTACGCCCTCCACGAAAAACCCCGTCACGTCACCGCGCTGGCCGAAGCACTCAATACCCCCCAACCGACGATCTCGCGCCATCTGGCGATCTTGCGCCAGCGCAACATCGTCCTCACTGAGCGCGTCGGCACAACAGTGATCTACCACCTGGCCGAACCGCGGATTATCACTGTCTTGGATACGATGCGTCAGCTCCTGCGTGATGCCCTGGAGCGGCGCATCAACACTGTTGTGTAGGCATCGCAGCATGGCTTCCCGTTTTACTTGGAAGCGGAGTTGAGAAAGCTTATGAGATCATTCAAGTATATCTGGGTACTGGGATTGCTCGGCACGGGCTTGATCGTCGCTGGAACAATCCTGTTGGCCGTCCAAACGGAAGGCAGGCCGAGCGGCTCCTCCTGGGAGGGGGTCCCGGTTCGCTCTGCCCCGACTGATCACAGCAGCCTGATGAAAGGCCCCTACACCACCGGTCAGGAAGTCACTGCCGCCTGCCTGACCTGCCATCCCAACTCGGCCCATGAAGTCGGCCAGACCGTCCATTGGACGTGGCAGAGTCCCCCGGTCGAAGTCGCCTGGCGTGATGAACCTGTCTCCATCGGCAAGGCCAATACGCTCAACAACTTCTGTATCGGCATCCAGAGCAACTGGCCTGGCTGCACCCGCTGCCATGCCGGTTATGGCTGGTCCGACGCCAACTATGACTTTACCAACGTCGCCAATGTGGACTGCCTCGTTTGCCACGACCAGAGCGGACAGTATGTCAAAGCCTCGGCGGGACTTCCTGCTGAAGGGGTCGATCTCGTGAGCGCAGCCCAGAGTGTTGGCACACCCACCCGCGTCAACTGCGGCGGCTGTCATTTCGACGGTGGCGGCGGCAACGGCGTCAAGCACGGCGATCTCGATGAAAGTCTCTACTTCCCGTCGGAGAACGTCGATGTCCATATGGGACGTCTGGACTTCCAGTGCATCGACTGCCACCAGACCGAGAACCATGTCATTTCTGGCCGCGCTCCCTCAGTCAGCCCCGATAACGCCAATCAGGTCTACTGTACCGATTGTCACCAGACCAGTCTGCACCAGGATGCCCGCATCACTGAGCATTTGGATAGTGTCGCCTGCCAGACCTGCCACATCCCCGCCGGGGCACTCCGTGACCCCACCAAGATGGAATGGGATTGGTCGAAGGCGGGTGATCCCAACCGCGAGGAAGACCCCCACGAATACCTCAAGATCAAAGGTGAGTTCGTCTACGAAAACAACTTCACCCCGGTCTACCAGTGGTACAGCGGCACAGCCGAACATTATCTGATAGGCGATCCCATGGACCCGTCGCAGCCGACCTACATCACCAACCCCATCGGCAACCTGCGTGATCCCGGTTCCTTGATCTTCCCCTTCAAGGTGCATTACGCCAAGCAGCCCTACGATACCGAGTTCAAGATTCTGCTTCAGCCGCAGACCGTCGGTGAAACCGGCTACTGGACTACTTTCGATTGGGATCAATCCCTGCGGAACGGCTCGGCCGCTGCCGGCATACCCTATAGCGGCAGCTATGGCTTCGCCGAGACGATCATGTACTGGCCGATCACCCATATGGTGCAGCCCGCTGAAAACGCGCTCCAATGCACCGACTGTCACAGCGATAACGGCCGCATGAATTGGGAAGCCCTCGGTTACTACGGCGACCCCATGATCTGGGGTCCCCGCGCCACCGACGGCCTCGCCAGCAGTAAGGTGAACAACGATGATGACACCTAAACTGCGCCACCGCTCCACCCTGGCCGCGCTTGGCCTGCTCTGTTTGCTCGCCGGAGGACTGCTCCTCATCAGCCAGCCCAGCGCCGCCGCTCAGGACAACCCAACCTTCCATCCCACCTTCCCGCTGCTGGATGCCAGCGGCCAGAATGTGCTCAAGACCGGCGCGGCCGTCTCCACCATGCAGACCTGCGGAGCCTGCCATGACACCGTCTTCATCGCCAGCCACAGCGGCCATGCTGACGCTGGCCTGAAGGAATCCGTCCCGGCAGGATCAATCCCCGCTGGTCGTCCCTGGGACACCAGTGACGGCCCGTTCGGGAAGTGGGACCCCATCACCTACCGCTATCTCTCCGTCGATGGCGACGCCCGAATCGATTTGACCACCGCCGATTGGATCCGCATTTACGGGGCGCGCCATGTCGGCGGCGGGCCAGCAGAGAACAGCCGCAGCGGAGTCAAACTGACTGACCTGCCCGCCAACGCTGACCCGCTCGAAACCAGCGTGGTCGATCCCGCCACAGGTGAACTGACTCCCTGGGACTGGCAGCAGTCCGGCGTGGTCGAGATGAACTGCTTCCTCTGCCATGCCGCCGCGCCAGATAACGCCGCCCGCATCGCCGCCCTCGAAGCCGGCGCGTTCGGCTGGGCCAACAGCGCCACTCTCCAGGCCGCCGGGATCATCTCCCAAGTGGACGGCCAATGGGTCTGGAACGCCGAT
>CAZKXW010000056.1:0-31444 GCA_964556745.1 uncultured Anaerolineaceae bacterium | reverse complement strand
CCGCCTCGAAGGTGCTGGCCCCCTGCTCGCGGAAGGCCGCCCGCGCCAGCAGGTACACGTAGGGATACAGCACCAGAGTCATCACCAGCGCCGCGCCCCAACCGGAGCGGATGTCGGGGAAATCCGCTCCGCGCCCGAACAGATCGCGCCAGGCGGTCTGCACCGGTCCGGCGTAATCGAAGGTCGCCATATAGACGAAGCCCATCACGAAGGTTGGCACGGCCAGCGGCAGCAGCAGCGTCTTATCGAACAGGCCACGCAGTGGGAACTGGTAAGCCGTCACCAGCCAGGCCAGCCCGACCCCCAGCAGCAGCGTCCCGCAGGCCACGCCCGCCATCAGCAGCAGTGTGTTGACGAGCATCCGTGGCAGCGTGGTTGTCCACAGGTGAATCCAGACTTCTGTGGCCGGGTTAAGCAGCTCGCCCACCAGCGAGCCAACCGGCAGCGCCACCAGCAGCGCGACCAGCGCCGCCAGTAGGAAAAAGCCCCACCGACCACGCAGGCCAGCAGGGTTCCATCGTTCCATCTGTATCATTGTTGCGCGGTATATCCCCACATCATGGAAAAACCAAATCAAAGGCGAATCATCGTAGGGGCAGCCCGGCGGGTCGCCCGTGCAAGACTCATTCGCATTGGAATCCTTCCCTCCATGAGGGCAGGGGCGCAGCACACTGCGCCCCCCATCCATTATCCTCACGTTGTCAATGGTCTAGAACCCGTAGCCGGCCTGCTCCAGGATCGCAATAGCCTGCGCCTGGAGTGCCCCGTAATCAGTCAGCGGCAGCGGATCGATCACGAACGGGCCGAAGGCTTCCAGGATCGGGTGGATTTCGGCTTCGGGATTAACCGGGTACTCGAAGTTCCCGCCGGGGACACCATTGGAGTCGGCGGCCTGCCCATCGGTCGCCATCCACTCGATCAACCGAACAGCGTTCTCCCGGTTGAGCGCTGCGGCGGTCACACCGATGCCGGAGATATTTCGGAAAACCCCGCGCTGACCTTCGGCCTGATTCGGCCAGAACAGCTTGACCGGGTAGTCCGGATTCTCGCTGATCTTGCGAGCGAGATAGTATTGGTTGACGAGGCCGACATCGCAGCCGCCCGCCTCGATGGTCTCGATGATGCGTGTGTCGCTGTCGATGTATTCGGGGTTATTGGCAACCCAACCATCGACAATAGTCTGTGCCGCTTCCTCGCCGTAGGCGGCAATCAGGCTCCCCGTCAGCGAGATGGTGTAGATGTGGGTGGCTGGGCGCAGGCACAGCCGGTCTTTCCACATCGGGTCGGCCAACTGCTCAACGGTCGAAAGCTGTGCCGGGTCTACCGCTGCCGGATTATAGACGATGACGCGCATACGCTGGCTGACGCCGAACCACAGGTTGTCCGGGTGGCGCAGCGCTTCTGGGATGGCTCCGGTCAGCACATCGGACTCGACCGCCTGGAGTAGCCCTTCGTCGGCTGCCAGATCGAGCGTCCCGGCGTCAATCGAAAAGAAAGCATCCGCTGGCGTCTGCGAGCCTTCCGCCCGCAAACGCTCCAGCAGCGATTGTACCGTTCCCTGCGACAGCCGCACCTGGATGCCGGTTTCTTCGGTGAAGCGCGTGAAGGTCGCCTCCATCGCGCCGTAATGCCGCGCCGAGTAGATATTGACCACGCCGCCGTCCTGCGCCAGCGCTGGCGCAGCTGCCATGGACAGGCCGATCATCACCACCAGCAGGCCGAGAAATCCTGAACGACTCATATGGATTGTGCTCCTTGCTCTGTATCAATGCTCCCTCATTATGCTCATCCTCACGAGCATAATCCACGCCGCCGGTCAAGTTCCGCATTTACAGTCTGTGCGTAGGCAGGCTGCATCGCCGAAGAGCCGCCGTTAGGTGACAAAAATCACAAGGCCAAGCATGGTTAAATTTCAGGTTGCGCGGGTACAGGGAATTGGAACACGCCGCGCTCCCCGCTTGCTTTTTGGGAGCGCCAGCGGTTAAGATTCGCGCGCTTGAAATAAACCTGTCAGGAGTGTCCAAGATGGCGAAAAGACTGAAGAACTATATCGGCGGCGAGTGGGTCGAATCCAGCGCGACGACGTACACCCCGGTCATCAATCCGGCCACCTGCGAGGTGCTGGGTGAATGCCCGGAATCGACGCGGGCTGATGTAGATGCGGCTGTCAAAGCTGCTGAGGAAGCCTTCCTGGAATGGCGCAGCACGCCCATCCTCAACCGCGCTCAATATATGTATCGGATGAAGACCATCCTCGAAGAGCGTTTCGAGGACCTCGCCGAGATGGTCGTTAAGGAAAACGGCAAGACCCGCGACGAAGCCCGCGGCGAGGTCCGGCGCGGTATCGAGAGCGTCGATTTCGCGGCTAGCGTCCCGGTCATCATGCGGAACGATGGTCTGGAAGACATCGCTTCCGGTATCGACGAAACTACCGTGCGCCAGCCAGTGGGCGTCTTCGCGGCCATCACCCCGTTTAACTTCCCAGCGATGGTTCCGCTGTGGTTCTTACCGACGGCCATCACCTGCGGCAACACCTTCATCCTCAAGCCTTCGCCCCAGACGCCCATCAGCATGGATCTGATGTTTGAAATTCTGGAAGACCTCGATCTGCCGCCTGGCGTAGTTAACCTGGTGCATGGCGGCAAGGATGCAGCCATGGCGGTCATGGAGCATCCAGGCGTGAAGGGCGTGTCCTTCGTCGGCAGCAGCCCAGTTGCCCGCATCGTCTACGAAACCTGCACCCGCCACGGCAAGCGCGTCCAGGCCCAGGGCGGCGCCAAGAACTACATCGCCGTGCTGCCCGACGCCGATATGACCGCCTCGGTCAAGAACATCATGGGGGCGGCTTATGGCTGTGCTGGGCAGCGCTGTCTGGCGGCAGCCGTGGTGGTCGGCGTTGGCGATGCCTATGACCGCCTGCGCGATGAACTGGTCAAGCAGGCCTCCAACCTGCGCGTTGGCTATGGCCTGAACGAAACCACCCAGATGGGCACGGTCGTCTCGGCAGCAGCCAAGGAACGCATCGAGCGCATGATCAGCGAGGGTGAACAGCAGGGCGCGAAAGTCCTTCTGGATGGCCGCCACAGTGTGGTGCAGGGCTATGAAGGCGGCAACTTCGTCGGCCCGACCATCGTCGAGGGCGTCAAGCCGGAGAATATCCTGGCGCGTGAAGAGGTCTTCGGCCCCGTCCTCTCCATGATGAAGGCTGACGATTTCGACGAGGCCATCGAGATCATCAACAGCAGCAAGTACGGCAACGCTGCCAGTATCTTCACCACCAACGGCAAGTATGCCCGTGAGTTCAAGTACCGCGTCAACGCCGGCAACATCGGCGTGAATATTGGCGTGGCAGCTCCGTCGGCGTCGTTCCCGTTCGGCGGCCAGAAGGAATCCTTCTTCGGCGACCTGCACGGTCAGGGCATCGACTCGATCAACTTCTACACCGAGCGCAAGATCGTCATCGAACGCTGGATTTAGAGATAGAGACCCTCATCCCCCACCCCCTCTTCATCGCACGGAGAGGGGGATTCTCGCGGAGATGCCCATGACCGCTCCGCCGCGTCCCCCCTACCTGATCCCCGCTGGGGAAATCCAGATCGAACAGATCGTCGTTAATTCGCGCTTCATCGCCACGGCGCTGCCCGTGTTCACGGTCGAAGAAGTCAAGGCTGCGCTCAGCCGCATCCGCGCCGCCATGCCAGACGCTAACCACCACGTCTATGCCTACCGCATCGGCTTCGGCAGCAGCGTCATCGAAGGCATGAGCGACGATGGCGAGCCGACCGGCACGGCTGGGCCGCCCGCGCTGGCTGCCGTCCGTGGCAGCGACCTGGGCGATGTGCTGGTAGTCATCACCCGGTACTTTGGTGGGACCAAGTTGGGCACGGGCGGGCTGGTACGGGCCTATACCGATGCTGCCCATCAGGCATTGGCTGCCATCCCACGTATCCTCAAGATTCGCCGTGCCCAGATCGGCGTTGATCTGGCCTACACCTACTATGAACGCCTCAAGCGACTCATCGGCGAACATGACGGTGTAGTCGATGATGAGAGCTTTGGCGAGCAGGTCTCGGTCATTCTGACGCTGCCCGAATCGGCCTTGGAGTCCTTCACGGCGCGGCTGACGGATCTGACGGCGGGGCAGGCTGTCCTCGTCCGCTTCGACTCCGAATAGGCTTGTTTACGTTCAGCCCGGTCAAAATTTGAATGAATATTTCATAATTCCGCAAATCCTTAAGCGTTTGGCGATGCATGGGACACTTACAGTAGATAGAGATCGGTGGTAGATCGCATCGACCATCACCCGTTATAGAGAGTACTGATTGCATGGCCGTGCAGTTTTCATGGTATGACCGCAAACGCGGGATCGCCCGTTATGATTTTGTCGGTAGCTGGACATGGGCAGAGTTCTATGCCACCTATGTACAGGCGTCGTTGGAATGCACGCTGATGCGCCAGCAGTTGGGCCGCTTTGATACCATCGCCGATCTAACCTGCAACGTTGCTATCTCAGCTAACATCCTCTCTCACATTACCCGCGTTGCCGAACGCCCCCGCGTCGAGTCCGATCTTGTGATTTTCGTCACGGAGGATCGTTGGCTAAATGCGTTGTATACCGTAGCCGCCCAGTTCTCCAATCGTGTTGCTCGCCGCTACCGCATGGCCTCGTCGTTTGAAGAAGCCCTCGACATCATCGCCCGCGACCGCCAGCGCCAGGGGATCGCTACCGCCTGAACTCGCCCCGTTCTGGCATCAGCCATTTGCCCGATGCGTCCACTGTCATGGTTGCCTATACTGGATTCTGTCAGCCTGATAGATATTCTGACATCTGCCATGCCAGGATGTGGGAGTTTTTCATGCGCCATAGTTGGGGTTTGCTGCTGCTGGTCGTTCTCATGAGGTTGATTCATCCCGTCGCTGCCCAATCTGACTCCCAACCGCTGCTGGTCAAAGCCAATCTCGGCTGAGCGCCGCAGCGCAACGCTCCACATCTTCGAATTTTCCACTTCACTGCAGCGCGTCCCAGCCGGCTTGAAGGCTGTTCACGCGTGGCGAGCAGCTCTTCCGAGTCACATTCTTTTCACAGAACGAGTCACGAATGGGCTTGTGTTCCATTGTATGCTGAAAATCGAAGACAGAGAACCATGCCCAATGTCGGAAATCGAAAGGAACCGAAAGTTGGTGAGCATGTGATGCGGGAAGTCTGGGCAGGGCGAAAGAGTGGTGATTCGAATGCAGGCTCACTTTCTATTGGCACTGTCACAAATGGAATTTAGGAGCAAAACGTTCCGGTCACGAAAGCATCATAAAAACGAGACGGAACACGGTTAAGGTAAGGGTAGAACAGGGTGGCAAGGAGCCATCCAGTTGAGGAAAGGCAGGGCAGGAAAGATGGCAGATTTAGTGGCTCAGCTCTGGGAACAAGTGTATTTCGGCTCAACAGACACGTCGTTCTTTTTTGCAATCGTGTTAGTAGCGTTCCCAGTCAGCATTCTTGCCTTACGGTCGTACTTGAATTACCGGCAGCAGATGATCCGGGATGAGACAGCTTACGGCATCTACAAAGGATTGTATGACCGCGCCGGATTGTACCCCGTTCCGGTACAGCCGAACGTATTCCAGTCTGGCTGCCTGACATCGATCCTGAGTTTTGTGGGCACTGTCATCGCTGTTTTGATCGTTCTCGGCATTGCCGTCTTATTCATCATTCGTCTGTAGGCTGCTCGTGTGAGGCGGAGAGGTGTTTCATGCTCAAGCTGCTCAAAGTCGTGATCGGTCTGGTATGCATCATCATCCTGTGGCGTTCGGCAGTGATCACCATCGCGCCGCTCTTTCCAGACGTGCAGGAACACATCATTGTCAACAACGCAGCCCGCGCGGAATGGTTGAACAAAGAGGCGGATCGAATCGTCAATTCCATCGTGCCGCTCGACCCGGAACAAGAAATTCGAAATTGGCGGGCCGCGCAGGAGAGCCAGCTTCTTGTTCAGCACGTGGCTATCCTCGGCGCGATCTGTATCGGAACGGTCGCAATAGGTTACGCCAGCTTCACACGGGCGCATCGTCTCCTGGCGAATACCCTCCGGGAGGCCGAAAACCAGGTCAAAGTGGCTGAAATCAACCTGGCTGCGGCTAAGTCGCTCGTGCAAGAACGATCTCATGAGGCGGTTCTGTATCACCGTCACAAACGGCGGTCGAGTTAAGGCGCTGGGGCCTGTGGAGGCAGGCCCCACTCCTCACCTGCCGCCGGGTCCGTATTCGGGACGATGTTCAAGGAGGATGAAGATATGACCACCCAATTCCATCTCCACCTTTCACGCCCCGGTCTGGTGATCCTCGTTGGCGGGCTAGGAGTTGTGTTATTGATGGTCGGTGCCTGCTCAGTCTATGCCGACGGGCCATTGGGAGACAGCATTGCCACCGTCGATGCGGCCCAGGCGAGGTATGATCAGGCGGTCGCAACGGCAACCCAGGCGAGCAATGTCCAGGCTCAACGGTGGGCGGAGATTCGGGAGACCCAAATGGCCATCTTTGAAGCCGAGTACGCGCCCGTTGAGCACTACCGCCGTGGAGTGGAAAAACTGGTTGCGATTATCATGGCGGCTGCCATCGGCCTGATCCTGCTGAGCATGACCGTACCTGTCCTGGTCAAACTGGTGAAGTGCCAGTCCAAAACCCGCCAGTTGCGGCAGGAAATCGCTGAGAATCAGGCTAAAGCGCACGTCATATGGCTCCACACGCATTCGGGCCGGCTGACCAGCTTGCCCCGGTGAAGGCGATAATGAAAACGCCCAGGGTTTGGCTGGGCGTTTTGACTCTGCGGATGCGGCAGTGGTTACTTGAAAAAGCGTTGGTTGGCGGCTGGACGGGTGGGCGGCGTGACCTGAAGGTTCGAATACAGCGGAATGATGTTGCCATTCGAGCTGTCCAAACGGTAGTGCGGGGAATTGCCCACCTGTAGTTCCGCAGCGATTTGCTCCCAAGCCAAGGTCGCCTGCTGCGAACGCCGTGCTCGAATATCGTACACCAGACAGAGAATCCGCGTGGCGATCAAACCTGCGACCACTACAACCCCCGCCACTGCCCCCAACACGACTAGCAGTACCGCTGCCCGCGCTTCAATCGACAGATCGCCTGCTGGAATCGCGGAGGCGGCGTGGGCATCAGCCAGGGATTGGATTTGAGCGAAGCCTGCCAGCAGGGCGAGGAGGATAATGGTGAGCGCAGTGACGAACAACCAAACCACCGGATTGATGGTGGTGATGCGGTTCATAACACCAGCCTGGGTAACACATTTATCAGATGATTACGAGTCGATCATATCATACCCCCGTGGCGTGTCAATGCAAATACCGTTGGGATGTTGTAAAAAACTGTTATGGAATTTTTGTTCTATCTTTGTATTGCCTTGCTTGACCATCTCCCCTATTGGCGCTATCGTCATTATCCTGTCACACTCACTCGTCCATTGAGGAATGCCCATGACCCCTGATGCGAACGATGCTCTGCTGCGCTGGCGCGGCGAGTTCCCCATTCTGGAGAACACCACCTACCTCATCAGCAACTCGCTGGGAGCCATGCCCCGCGCCGTGTATGACCGCCTGCGCGACTACGCCGACTCCTGGGCGACGCTGGGTGTACGCGCCTGGGGCGCGGGCTGGTGGGACCTCAAGGGCGCAGTCGGCGACAAGATTGCGCCGTTGATGGGCGCTCCGACTGGCAGCATCCTGGTGCATGAGAACGCGAGCATCGCCAACAGCATCCTGCTCAGCGGCATGGACTTCAGCGACCTGCGCCGCGATCAGGTCGTCACCACCGATCAGGACTTCCCGTCGGATATCTACAGCCTGAGGGCTATGCTGCCCGACCATATGCAGATTCAGGTCGTCCGCAGCCGCGACGGGATCGGCATCCAGACCGCCGACCTGCTCGACGCCATCAGCGAACGTACCCGGCTGGTATCGATCAGCCATGTGTTGTTCCGCAGTGCCTATATCGTCGATGTGCAGGCGGTGGTCGAAAAGGCGCACCGCGCCGGTGCTCAGGTCTTGCTCAACGGGTATCACAGCGTCGGCGTCATTCCGCTGGATGTGACCACGCTCGGCGTCGATTTCTACATCGGCGGGACCCTCAAGTGGCTGTGCGGCGGCCCCGGCGGAGTCTTTCTCTATGTCCGGCCTGATCTGCTGAAGACTTTGCATCCCAGGATCACGGGTTGGTTCGCCCATCAGAAGCCGTTCACTTTCGATATCGAACATCTTGCTCTGCGCGAAGATGCCTACCGTCTGGCGAATGGCACGCCCGGCATCGCCTCGCTCTACGCCATCCAGCCTGGCGTGGAGATCATCGCCCAGATAGGAGTCGCCGCCATCCGCGAAAAATCGCTGCGGCAAACCGCGCTGCTGATTGATCTGGCCGACCGCGCGGGCTATCAAGTCCGCTCGCCACGTGATCCAGAGCGCCGCGCGGGGACGGTGACGATCTCCATTCCTAACGCCTATGCCATTTCCCGCGCCCTGATCGCCGAGCAGTTCATCGTCGATTATCGCGAAGGGGCCGGCATTCGGCTCGCTCCGCACTTCTACAACAGCGATGCCGAACTGCACCGCACCTTCGAGGCTATCGCCCGCATCATCGCCGAAGGAAGCTGGCAGCCCTATGCTGTGGGTCGCAGCTTCGTCACCTGAATGCCTCCTGCTATAATCTAATGAATCGTGAAAGTCGCTTCCCTTCTATTGCATCGGGAAGAGACTTTGAGAACGCTTGTTGAGCAAATGACTTCTCCTCTTCCACTAACTGGCAGAGGAGGCCAGGGGTGAGGATCAGGAAATCCCCAGTTTGCCGATAATGGCATAGAGCAAGGAGTGAAACGGATGACCCAGATCGCCAGCATCGTCTACAAACCTGTCGGCCAGCCTGAACCGCCCAACGACTACCTGCGCGTCGATCTCGACGAAGCCGTGCTGGTGGCCGGCTACGGCATCGAAGGCGACGCCAAAGGCGGCCATCCGAACCGCAGCCTGAACATCATGTCCTACGAGACGCTGACCAACCTGCGCACGCAGGGCTTCTACACGGAGCCGGGGCAGATGGGCGAACAGATCGTCATTCACCAGTTGGATGTCGATAACCTCGCGCCAGGGACGCGAGTCCAGTTGGGGACGGAAGCCATCATCGAGGTCGTCGAACCACGCAACGGCTGCCAGAAGTTCGAGGCGCATCAGGGCAAATCGCTCAATCTGGTTGCCGGAAAGATGGGGGTCATGGCACGCGTCATCACCGGTGGCAAAATTCAGGTCGGCGACCCCGTCCGCGTCGTGAAGTGATCCCATGTCCGAGTACGTTACCGTCGAAAGTCAGTCAACCGCTGATCCGGATGTGCTGGAAATCCTGACCAACCAGCCGCTCGCGCTGGGCGAGGATGAGGTCTACGCCAGCTTTGCCGAAGGCGACGAAGGCACGCCTATCGCCCAGATGCTCTTCAACAGCGTGCGCGGGATTCGCCATCTGGTCATTAGTGGTTCCAACCTGACCATCACCCGCGACCCGGATGTGCCCTGGGAGGAACTGATCGACGACGTGCGCGACGCGCTGCGGGATTTCTTCCTGTGACCGCGCCGCCAATCCGCCGCCTGACCAACGCTCGCCAAGCCATCCTTGACGCTGCGCCGCCTGACGGTCAGAATCAGCCGGGTACAGAAAGAGGTCGCGGCAGGTTGATGTCCACCCATCCCAGGACTCTCGTCGTCATTCCGGCGCTGAACGAAGCCGACAGCATCGCCCGCGTCATCGCCAATCTGCGGCTGTGCGCGCCTTGGGCGGACGTGCTGGTCGTCAACGACGGCTCTTCCGACGAGACCGGCGCGATTGCGGAGGCGGCGGGCGCGTTCGTGCTGCACATGCCCTACAATGTCGGCATTGGCGCCAGCGTGCAGGCCGGCTTTCTATTTGCCGAGATGCGCGGCTATGAGGTCGTCATCCGCAATGATGGCGACGGCCAGCACCCGCCCGACGAGATTAAGGTCATGCTTGAATATCTTCTCCAGCATGACGCCGACATCATCATCGGCTCGCGCTATCTGGAAGACCGCGGCTACGTCGGCTCGGCTGCCCGTCGTGCCGGCAGCCTTATCCTCTCCGGCCTGATCTCGCGCATCACTGGCCAGCTTATCACCGACCCGACCTCCGGTTTCGTGGCCTGCAACCGCCGCGCAATCCAGTTGTGTGCCCGCATCTATCCCTACGATTATCCCGAACCGGAGTCGATTGTCCTGCTGCACCGCGCCGGACTGAAGCTCCGCGAAATCCCCGTGACCATGCAGCCGCGCCTGAGCGGGCAGTCCTCGATCACGACCCTGCGCTCTGGCTACTACATGCTCAAGGTCATCCTCGCCATCCTGGTTGGGCTGCTCCGTCCCGCGCCGACCCTCGATCCTGTTTGATCCCTTCATGCGTGTGCTGATGCTCTCCAAAGCCTGCATCGTCGGCATCTACCAGCGCAAACTGGAAGAGATTGCCCGGCTGGGCGTCGATCTGCTGGCGCTGGTTCCGCCCTCCTGGAAAGATGAACGCGGCGAGACCCGTCTGGAACGCGCTTTCACCACCGGCTACCGCCTGCAAGCCATCCCCATTCGCCTGAACGGAAATTTCCATCTGCACCATTACCCGAGCCTTGCCGTCTGGATCGACCGCTTCCGCCCGCACATCGTCCACATTGATGAGGAACCCTACAACCTGGCAACCTGGCAGGCGCTCTGGTTAGCTCGCCGCGCTGGAGCCAAAACGCTCTTCTTCTCGTGGCAGAATCTCTGCCGCGTCTATCCGCCGCCCTTCCGCTGGGGCGAAAGCTGGGTACTGCGCCATGCCGACCACGCCCTGATGGGCACGGAGAGCGCCGCCCAAGTCTGGCGGACGAAGGGCTACGTCGGCCCACTGGCAGTCGTGCCCCAGTTCGGGGTCGATCCCGACCTGTTCCAGCCCGCGCCCCAGCGCGACGACCGCCCCTTCACCGTCGGCTACGTTGGCCGTCTGGTGGAGGAAAAGGGCGTCCATCTGCTGCTGGAAGCCGCCGCCTGCCTCGATCACGACTGGCGGCTGCGGATCATCGGCAGCGGGCCGGAACGCGCGGCGCTGGGGGCACTGGCCGAGCGGCTGGGTATCGCTCCGCATATCACCTGGGTCGATTGGGCCGCCTCCACCGACATGCCTTCCCACTATCACCGTCTGGATGCGCTGGCGATCCCTTCGCTGACGCGCCCCAACTGGAAAGAGCAGTTCGGGCGGGTCATCACCGAGGCCATGTCAAGCGGCGTCCCTGTGGTCGGCTCCGACAGCGGCGCAATCCCCGATATCCTCGGCGCTGTCGGGCTGATCGTCCCTGAAGGCGATGTCCCGGCGTTGGCTGCGGCGCTCGCCCGCCTGCGCAGCGATGCCGTCCTTCGCTCCGATCTGGCCGCGCGGGGACGCGCCCGCGTCCTCCAGCATTTCACCCACGCCCAGATCGCCGCCGCCACGGTGGCGGTGTATAAAGATATGCTCAACTAGGCCGAGAGTACTCAATAACCCCTATGCGTCGAATTCCGTTTTATTTCAAACACGCCATCAGTCACCTCTGGCACAGCGGGCACTGGACCGCCTTCGCGGTGTTCTGCGTCGCCGCCGGGGTCGCGACCGTCGTCGCTCTGCGGGGACTCGGCCTGTCGATCACTGACTCTCTGGTCAGCAACCTGCGCCAATACAACCACGGCGACATCAACATCAGCAGCGTTGCCAGCTTCGGCCCCTTCACCGCCACCTTCCAGCGCGGCGCCGATGAGCCTTCGGTGTTCCGTGAATGGCAGCTCGACCAGGTGCGCGGCTGGGCCAGCCGTTACAATGCCCTCCTCTCGCCCTACACCGTGGTCAGCAACGTGCAGATCACGCCGCTGAATGCGAGCGGCGTGGGACGTCCGCAGTTCACCAGTTCGTTCCTGATCGACCCGCTCAGCTTCGATCAGGCTGCGCCCATCCTCGCGCTCGATCCGGCAGGTGTACCGCTGCGCGATCTCTTCAGCGGGGGCTACGAGATCGTCATCAGCCAGAATCTGGCCGAGTCCCAGCGCCTCAGCCTTGGCGATCCGGTGCGCGTCAGCGGAACCGAGCAGCCTTTCACCGTGGTCGGCATCGTAGCGACCGAGACCGAAGCCAGCATCAACAACATCCTGGCCGCCTTCTTCGGCTTCGCCTACTTCGATCTGCGCCAGGCTAGGACGCTCGGACTGAACCCGCAGCCCAACCACATCGGCATTATCCTGCCTGATGGAACCACCGCCGACGAGATCGAGCGGCTGGCCGCCGAGTTGTGGTCGGTTATCCCCGTCCGGGATATGAACGCCACGCCCTGGCTGCTGCGCCGCAACGAATTCATCTCCGATACCCTATCGCGCTTCATCGTGGCGATGGGTCTGGGGGCGCTGCTGATCGGCGGCGTCGGCATCATGAACACCATGCTCGTCCTGGTACGCCGCCGCACCATGGAGGTCGCCGCGCTCAAGACCTTCGGCCTCAAGGCCGGGCAGATTGCTGCCGTCTTCCTGACCGAGGCCTTCCTGCTGGGCATCCTCGGCAGCATCGCTGGCGTAATCGCTGGGCTGCTGCTCAGCGGCGTGGTCAACGGCTACGGCGAAGCTTTCCTTCAGCAGCGCCTCCGCTGGCGCGTCCATCCTGAAGCCCTGGCCTATGGGATCACGCTGGGCATGGTCGTGACGATGGTCTTTGGCGTGCTGCCCATCTTCATTGCCGCCCGGATTCGCCCGGCCATCATCCTCCGCCCCAACGAGATTATCATCCCCCGCGCCGGTTTAGCCTACGGGCTGCTGGCGCTGGGAATCATCGTCGTAGTGCTGGGCATCGTTGCCGGGCAGATTGTCGGCCCGGTGCTGGAGACTGTCATCGACGGTCGCGCCCCGCCTTCGGCCCTGGTGGGGATCGTCGTGGTCGGTTTGACGGTGCTGATCCTGGGCCTTCTGGTCGGCTTGATGTGGATCGTCGTCTGGATCGTAGGGCGACTGCCGGCGCTGGGGCAGGTCGATCTCCGGTTGGCGCTGCGGAATCTTTCGACTCACCGGCTGCGGACGGCGACCACGCTGCTTGCCCTCACCGCTGGGATGTTCGCCCTCAGCAGCATCACCTATTTCGGCCTGGGCGCACGTGAGATCGTCCGCTTCCAGTTCGCCCAGACCCTCGGCGGAAACGTCATGATCGTCCCGCTGCTGCCCAACGATATCGCCCAGCAGGTCGTCAATCTAGCGATTGCGGCTCAGCCCGGCGTCGAGTCGACCACCCAGTTGAACCTAAATCTGGCGCGGATCGCCCGCGTCAATGGCGAGCGCATCCTCATCGACGACACTGAGCGCACGCTGCCACTGACCGTCCTCACCCGCGATACCGATAATGCTGCTCTCGGCAGCGGGACGCTGCTGGCCGGTCGTGACCTCACGCCGGAAGACCGCGGCAAAGCTGTCATCGTGCTGGCCGAGCAGACATCACTCGAATCGGTGGTCGAGGGCTACGAGTCCCTGGAAGAGATCGGCATCGCCGTCGGCTCGACCATCCGCCTGCGCGTCGGGCGAGAGAACGTCGATTTCGAGGTGGTCGGCATCGTTGGCAACTCCAACGGATTTACGCCCAGCCCGGCCAACGCCTACGTTCCGCCCGGCGTTCCCGGTATGGCTCGTGATTACCGGCTCACGATGGTGCAGGTCGCGCCAGAGTCGATTGACACCTTCCTGACCAACATGACCGCCATCCCCTTGATCTTTGCCCTGGATGTCTCCTTCATCGACGGCCTGCTCAAGCGCATCATCGACCAACTGGCCTCGATCCCGACGCTGGTCGGCATTCTCTCATTGAGCGCTGCCGCCGTGATTATGGGCAACACCGTCGCGCTGACCATCCTGGAACGCCGCCAGCAGATCGGCATCCTTAAGGCGCTTGGCCTCCAGCGTAGGCGCGTGCTGCGCGTCATCCTGCTGGAAAACACCTTGATCGGCTTGCTCGGCGGCCTGCTGGGGATCGGCATCAGTTCGTTGGGCGTCTCACTGCTGACGCTGCTGGGTGCAGGGTCAGCCATCCCCCTGCCGAGCGACGCTCTGCTTATTACCCTCGGCCTGATCACCGCATCGGTGCTGATCGCATGGGGTGCGACTCTGCTCAGCGCCCGCATCGCCATCCGCGAGCAGGTCGCCCGCATCCTCCACTACGAGTAGGGCATTTGAATCAGGCCAGTCTGCCACAAGGGTCAGTCAGGTCGCCAAAGCACGCTTCCAGACTTCCGAAGGCTTGTTTGCGCATTAACCTGGTCAGCGATTACCTCTCCCCGCTCATTTTGATGTGATGATCCTGTGGAGGGAGAGTGCCCTTGCCAAGCCGGGCGCGGCCGACTACTATCGGCGGGAGCAACAAGGAAGTGAAGCCATGGACTTTATCGATCTGCGGAGTGATACCGTCACCTGGCCAACGCCGGAAATGCGCGAGGCGATGGCGAACGCGCCGGTGGGTGACGATGTATACGGCGAGGACCCGACAGTCAACCAGTTGGAGGCGGAATCGGCGGAGATGCTGGGCAAAGAAGCCGGTCTATTCGTCGCCAGTGGGACGATGGGCAACGTGACGGCGGCGCTGACCCACTGTGGGCGCGGCGAGGAGATGATCGTCGGGCGCGAGGCGCATATGTTCCGGTATGAGGCGGGCAGCAGCGCGGCACTGGGCAGCATCCACCCGCACATCATCGATGTGCAGCCAGATGGGACGCTGCCGCTGGAGGCGATCCGTCGGGCGATCCGGGGAGACAACGAGCATTTCCCGCGGACGAAGCTGATCTGCCTGGAGAATACGCAGGGGACGATTGGCGGCATCCCGATCAGCGCGGCGTATACCGCCCAGGTCGGGGAGATCGCTCGCGAACACGGGCTGCGGCTGCACATTGATGGGGCGCGGATTTTCAACGCGGCGGCGGCGCTGGGGGTTCCGGCACGGGATTTGGTGGCTCCGGCGGACAGCGTGTCGTTCTGTTTGTCAAAAGGGCTGTGCGCCCCGGTCGGATCGGTGCTGGTGGGATCGAAGGCGTTCATCAAAGAGGCGCGGCGCATCCGCAAGTCGCTGGGCGGGGGGATGCGGCAGGCGGGAATCCTGGCGGCAGCGGGGCTGATCGCAGTGCGGAAGATGACGACACGCCTGCACGAGGATCACGCTAACGCCTGCCGGCTGGCCGAAGGGCTGGCGGCGATCCCCCACCTGAGCGTCAACGTGAGCCGGGTGAAGACCAATATGATCTTCTTCGACCTGGAAGAGAGCGCCCCGGTGAGTCCGGCGGAGTTCAGCCAGCGGCTCAAGGATGAAGCCCGCGTGGTGATCGGGCCGTATCCAGGATATACGCGGCGCTTCCGCATGGTGACGCATTACTGGATCACGCCGGAGCGGGTGGAACAGACGCTGGAGGCAGTACGGCAGGTGCTGGCATGAGTCCGACGATCTATCCTGACCCCACCCCACCGCAGCGGCCTGATCCGACGCCGCGGCTTCCGCGCGACCCAACCTATCTGGATGAAGAAGCAGATTGGGAGTCGCCGTTTGCGAGCAAGCTGCGCCGCGAACAGGGGGCGGTGCATTACCGCGGGACGACGAGCGACCCGGTCTTCGGCTATCTGGTGGCGATGGCGCTCGGGATCGGGTTGATGCCGCTGATCCCGGATAATGCCGATCTGCGCTACACGCTGGTCTGGACGGTGATGGCGGGCTTCGGCGTGCTGGCGTGGCTGCTGGGGACGAGCGCGCGTATCTGGACGGAATCGCTGGAAAACCTGACCTGGGGCGTTGTCTTCGGGCTGATCGTCGGCGTGCCGGTGCTGATCGTCGGTGGGGCGACGCTGCAAGAGACGTCGCAGCGGCTCTTCGCGGGGATGTCGCTCGGCTCGATCCTGGCGTTCCTGGTGTTCGTCATTCCGCTGGCGGAGACACTGTTCTTCCGGGGGGTGCTGCAAGAAGGCCGCCCCTTCTGGCTGGTGAGTGTTCTGAGCAGTCTGTGGTCGTTCGTGGTGTTCTTGCCGATGCTGGATGTGCGGCGTTACCCTGGCCCGGCGCTGATTATCGGCACGGCGCTGGTCATGATGAACGTGATCTACGCTTATGTGCGGCGGCGGAATGGATTGGCGGCGGCATGGTTGTGCCAGATCGTCATCCACCTGCTGCTGCTGTTCCTGCCACTGCTGTAGATGAGTAGGACGGGCAGAAACCTATCCCTCACGGATGAGCGAGGGGTAGATGGGGGATTTTGGGAGGAGGTTGAGTTATGCCCAGCGTGACGCTGCCATTTATCCTGTCGGCGATCAGTTCGGTGACGACGGGGGTGTTCGCGTTCATCGTGCTGCGGCGGTGGTGGGGGAAGCGCCGCCCGCACCTGCTGGCCTGGGGGATCGGGCTGGCGATGTACTGCGTGGGGACGTTCGCGCAGGTGGTGCTGTACTTGGTGTGGAGTCCAGTGGCGTTCGCGCTGTGGTATTGGTGCGGGGCACTGATGGTTGCGCCGTGGCTGGGCCAGGGGACGGTGTATCTGCTGCTGCGAAAGGGGAACATCGCCCGGAACATCCAGATGGCGCTGATCCTGGTGGGGGTGATGACGCTGCCGTGGACGCTGCTGCTGACGCCCTTCAACGAAAAGGGGTGGGAGCCTGGCGCGGACATGACCGAGATTTACCGGGATCAGGTGGCCGCCGACGGCACGGTCATCCGCGAGGGGATCATGGCGGGGTCAGCGCGGGGGACGGTGCGGTTCTTCTCGCCGATTATGAATGTATGGGGGACAATCGCGCTGGTGGGTGGGGCGGTCTACTCGGCGTGGATTTTCCGGCGCAAGCAGATCATGCGGAACCGGGTGATCGGCAACTGGCTGATCGCGGCGGGGGGACTGCTGCCGGCGCTGGGCGGGGCGCTGATCCGGCTGGGGGACCCGTCGTATAAGTATCTGGGCGAGATGCTGGGGGCAGTGCTAATCTTCGCCGGGTTCTGGCTGGCGACGCACGCCGTGGAGGATTAGGCGACTGGGGAGAATTGAACCCCCGTCAGGGGGGAAGCGTTACGGCGCTGCCGGTTATATCAGTCGGAGAAGCTGATGGTTCATGGTTGACCGTCTATCATTAATAAAACGCATACAGGGTGATTATTCTTGCGACAAATGTTGCAAATGTTGCAGTTGCAGTTGTTGTGAATCTGCTGCAATGGCCTTACATGCAGGGCGGCGGATGGGATGAGAATCGTGAGAATGATAAGAATGATAAGAATGATAAGAATGAGAATCGCCCGATTTTCTCACATTTCTCATCGGGAGGGCGGCCCTCACCCCGGCCCTCTCCCGAACGCGCGCTGACGCTCGCTGGGAGAGGGCGTTTCCTGCCCGTAACATCACAATAGCACAAAATGAGGCGGTTAGGGTGACATTTTGTCTACTTTTGCGCCATAAAATCGGAGGGAAGAATAATTCCGCCACAGAGGACACAGAGAAAAGCGAAGAATTGAACCACAGAGACACAGAGATCACACGGAGGGGGTGGACTGGGTGGGTTCCCGGAGGCTCCCTCAAGGGCGCAGCCGGCTGTCGTTCGCGACGATTTAGCACGGGCGACCGGCTGGGTCGCCCCTGGACGGGTGGCGCAGCTGCATCCTCACCAGGGGTTAAGGGGATTCTCAATTGCGGTTTGGGTGGGTCGATTATGGTTGCGGCCTAAACTATTCAACCACACAAGGCTAGGATGATGATCCTAATGTCTCCTGATACAACTGATCCACTGGCGCCGCTGAACGAGCATCTGTATATGAGTCTGACGACGTTCCGCAAGAACGGCGATCCTGTTCCGACACCGGTCTGGTTCGCGCGGGTTGGCGAGCGCCTGTTCGTGATGACCCAGGGCCGCTCTGGCAAGGTCAAGCGGCTGGCGCAGAACAGCCGGGTGATGGTCGCGCCGTGTACGATGAACGGGGCGCTGCTCGGCCCAGCCATCGAAGCCAGGGGCGAAGTGATCTCGCATCCTGACCGGATCGCTCTGGCAGACGGGGCGCTGAGCGCTAAGTACGGCGCAGAGAAAGCCCGCTTCGACGCGATGGGCACAGCAGGGCGCGTCTACATCGAAATCAGAGCGGTCTAGTGTATGACCACAGAGTCGCTATGAAATGGCATCACACCCCACGATGAATATCCCAATACGAATTGAACCGCCAAGACGCCAAGAGCGCCAAGATCATACGGAGAGTGTGGGGGATATACAGGGTAGATGTCCATGAAAGCGACACCGGATGCTCAAGCATCCGGCAAAGCGGTAAAGCCTGCTGAAGCAGGCTGGGGTACAGGACGCAGCGTGAATGAGGCAGCTATTTTCAAGCGAGAATCCTGAAGATTAGGCGACCCTGGGCGACCCGACGGGTCGCCCCTACGATGATTCGTCGTTATTTGATTTCTCCATAAGCTTTCAAGGACAGCGACGATGCCCGGATATATCGAACAGGTGATGCACCCGGAACGTTATCATGGGCACAGCAAACGCCCGCCCTTCTTTGAAGGCTGGTACTACAAGCTGATTGATCCCAGCGAGCAGCACCGCTACGCGGTCATCCCTGGCATCTTCCTGAGCCACGAACGCGACAAGCACCATGCCTTCGTTCAGGTTCTGGATGGGCAGACAGGCGCGTCGGCTTATTTCACCTACCCGCCTGACCAGTTCAAGGCGGCAGAGCATGACTTCGAGGTGGAGGTGGGGCCGAACCGCTTCCGCGCGGACAGTCTGAGCCTGAACCTGGAGGGCGGCGAGCTGGCGCTGAAGGGGGATCTGCGCTTCGAGGGGTTATCGCCCTGGCCGGTGAGCTGGACAGCTCCGGGCATTATGGGCTGGTACGGCTGGGTGACGTTCATGGAATGCTATCACGGCGTGGTCAGCCTAGATCATACGATTCAGGGCGCGCTGCGGCTGGATGGGCGGACGCTGGATTTCAGCGGTGGGCAGGGTTACATCGAGAAGGATTGGGGGCAGTCGTTCCCGTCGGCGTGGGTATGGATGCAGACCAACCACTTCGAGCAGCGGGGGACATGCCTGACGGCCTCCATCGCGGTGATCCCATTCGTGGGGTTCAAGTTTCCTGGTTTCATTATCGGGGTATGGCATGAGCGGAAGCTCTACCGGCTGGCGAAGTATACCGGCGCGGTGGTGGAGAAGCTGGTCGTCACTGATGACCACGTGGACTGGGTGGCGCGCGACCGCGCGATCCGCCTGGAAATCCGCGCCAGCCGAGCCGAGGCCGGTCTGCTCCAGGGGCCGAGCCGGACCGAGATGCACCGCCGGGTGATGGAGACGCTCAAAGCGCAGGTCAGCATCCGGCTGACGGCGCTGGAAAACGGGCGCGAGCGCGAAATCTTCAGCGGGACGGGGCGCAATGCCGGGCTGGAAGTCCACGGCGACCTGACAATGCTGCTGAAGTAACTGACGTTCCGCAGCGAGGCGGTCATTTTGCCCTCACCCCCAACCCCCTCTCCATTGCATGGAGAGGGGGTTCAAGGGGTTAGAAAGGTTCAATCGGTGGGCATGAACTGACGCCGGGCAAAAAATCTACCCTTGAGAACTGCCCCCTTCTCCCGGAGAAGGGGGAAAACCCTTGCAGGGGCGTCCCCGCAGCCGGCTGTTTTTCTCGACGATTTAGCAGATGCACGACTAAACCCGGTCGCGCGGTTCAAAGATGGGCGGCAGGTCAGGGGTAGGCGGCGGGTTCAGCCACAGGTCGAGAAGGGGCGCGATCTCGTAGGCCAGCAGGGAGAGCAGGATCAGCAGGGCGATCAAGGCCAGGGCGATGCGCTGCCACGTCCAGACGGACGGCGACGAGCCATCCTCGTCGTCGGGGCCGGGATACTCATCGAGCAGATCGTAGTCGATGGGGTGAATTTCGTATTCTTCATGCTTTAGTCGCATAGACGGTTCGGCGCTCCGCATGTACGCTGCGATACGCCAGAGGATAGCATCGAATCCTTAACGTTAGTGGAGGAAAACGCCATGACTCAGCCTTCTGCGAACATTTCCCGGCCGCAGATGCCGGCCAGCTACGGGATCGATCCGTCCCAGCGAGATCATCTCCTGGCGTGGAGTTGGGTCGAGGAACGGATGAGGGCAGCGCGGAATTACTGGGTGATCAGCGTGACACCGGAGGGACGGCCTCATGCCGCGCCGGTGTGGGGCGTCTGGCACGAAGGGGCGCTGTACTTCGGCAGCGATCTGGAGGCACGGAAAGCCCGCAATCTGGCGGTCAATCCCGCGCTGACGGTTCACCTGGAGAGTGGGGACGAGGTGGTGATCCTGGAGGGGGAGGCGGAGTTCATTCGGGATCAGGCGGCGCTGGATGCAGTGGGGGCGGCCTACGCGCCCAAGTACCGGATGCAGGTGGAGGATGTGCTGGCGGCGGGGGCGCTGATCCGGCTGAAGCCGCGGCGGGCGATGGCCTGGTTGGAGAAGGACTTCCCGAACACGGCCACGCGCTGGACGTTCCCGGAAGGGTGAGGAAGTTCGGGACGGGAACAATGGAGGGACAAGCTGCGACGGGAGCCACGCTGGAACCCAGCGCCGCCGGACTCGCCTTCACTCGGCCTCGAGGGATGCGCGGTCGATGGAGCGGCGGGTGAGCTGCGAAGGCAGCACGAGCGAGGCGCGGACTTCGCGGTAATCCGAAGGGATAGGAGACCACGGAGAGGCTTGACTCTCCCCCTGCTGGAGGGTGCATCCTAATAGATAGGCCAACCAGGAGGTATGCCGATGCTCACGAAACTCGACCTCAAGAAGGAGCTCAAGCATCTCTACCAGCCCACCGCCGAGGACTTCACGCTGATCGATGTGCCGCCGATGCACTTCCTGATGATCGATGGCGCGGGCGATCCCAACACGAGCCAGGAGTATCAGGACGCGGTGCAGGCGCTCTACAGCGTGTCGTATACGCTCAAGTTTGCCATCAAGAAAGCGCGGCAGATCGATTATCCGGTCATGGCGCTGGAAGGGCTGTGGTGGACGGCGGACATGCGGACGTTCAGCGCGGAGCGCAAGGGTGACTGGCTGTGGACGATGATGATGATGCAGCCCGCGCCGGTCATGGCCGAGGACGTGGCGGCGGCGCTGGAGGAAATCCGTCGCAAGAAGGGGCTGGCAGCGGTGGAACGGGTGCGCTTCGAGCGGTTCCACGAGGGGCTGGCGGTGCAGATCATGCATATCGGATCGTATGCTGACGAAGCGCCGACCCTGCGGCGGCTGCATGACGAGTATCTGCCCAGCCACGGCTACGTGGCGACAGGCAAGCATCACGAAATCTACCTGAGCGACCCGCGGCGTTCGCCGCCGGAAAAGTGGAAGACGGTGCTGCGCCAGCCCGTCCGCAAGGTGGGCGGCTGAGCTAGGTCACCAAAGAACGCCAGCGTTCTTCATCGAGCGTGAGGCGGCGGATTTTGAGGCCATCGGCCATGCCGCGGCCACGTTCGAGGGCGGCGGCCAGACCGGGGGCGGTCAGGTCACTGCTCAGCTCGTCGAGGATGCGGCGGGCTTTGTCCTGGGCTTCCTGCGGGGAGGCTTTGTGGTTGAGCACCAGCCCCAGCAGTTCGAGGCTGCGCTCGTGCTGCTGTTCCTTGGCGAGCAGTCCAGCCACGCCCGTCAGAATCCAGAGCATGAGCGGGGTATCGCGGACGCCGGAGGCGATGTTGTAGGCTTCGTAGAAGGCGTGGCGGGCTGCTTCTATATCCCCGGTCAGGGCGGCCACATCCCCCAGGCCACCGAGGGTCAGGCTCTTGCCTAAGGGTTGGTCGAACTCGCGGTAGATGGCATGGGCATCGGTGTAATGCTGGCGGGCAGAGTCGTACTGGCCGAGCGCCAGGGCGACATCGCCGAGCGAGTAGATTGCCCGCGCCAGACCGCGGCGGTTGCCGCTTTCCATGTTGAGCACTACGCTGTCTTCGAGGTAGCGCTGGGCCTGGGCAAGCTGACCCTGTGCCCGCGCGACTGTGCCCAGATTGAGCAGGGCGTTGGCGATCTCGCTGGCATCGCCGGTCTGGCGGGCGATTTGCAGGATTTCGTTGAGGTGCATCTGGGCTTCGTCATAGCGGCCTTGGAGCCGGGCCACGAGCGCCAGGTCTTCCAGGCTGGAGCCGATTCCTGCCGGGGAGCCGATCTCGCGGCTGATGGCCAGGGACTCGCTGTAATGCCGCCGCGCCCCGTCATAATCCCCCTGCACCCGCGCCAGATTGCCCAGCGACCACAGGCACACGGCTAAACCGGCGCGGTCGCCGGTCTCTTCGTAGATGGTGAGGGCTTCGGTGAACAGGCGGTAGGCTTCTTCGTGCTGGCCCTGGAAACGGGCCAGATTGCCGAGATTCATCAGCGGGCTGGCGGTTCCGGAGCGGCTGCCGATGGTCTTGAAGATTTGCAGCCCGGCTTCGAGGTCGCCGCGGGCTTCGTCGGTTCGTCCTAACTCGCCTTTGACCAACCCCAGGTTGTTGAGCGCCCCCGCCGTCCGTGCCTGATCGCCGATTTCGCGGGCGATTTTCAGGCTCTTCTGGTAGCTGGCGATGGCATCGGCATAGCGCCCCTCGAAGTGGGCGACCGTGCCCAGCCCGTTCAGCGCCCAGGCGACGCCGCGGCGGTCGCCGCATTCCTCGGCGATACTCAGCGATTTCTGGAAATAGGACTCGGCCTCGCTGTAGCGCCGCAGGATGGTTCCGACCAGCCAACCGAGTTCATAGAGCACTCTGACGATGCCGTGTTTGTCGTCGGCCTGCTCGAAGAGGGAGAGGCTGTTCTCGTAGAGTTCCTGGGCGCGGGTGAAATCGCTCAGCCAGCGGTGGGCCTGGCCCAACTGCGCCTTGATCTGAGCTTCCAGGATGAGGCGGTCGGGGATATCTTCTTCGTCGAGTAATTCCAGCGCCCGCTCCGCCCGTTCGATGGCTTCGCGGTAGGCGCTGATGGTCAGGGCTTGCTCGGCAGCTCGGCTGAGGAAGGCGACGGCGCGGCCGGCCTGCCCCGCGCGCTCGAAGTGTTCGGCGATCAACCCGGTGTATTCGGCGATGCGGTCGCCGCTGCGTTCGATCAGCCATTGGGCGACCTGGGCATGATAGATGCGCCGCAGCCGCCGCAGCACGCTTTCATAGGTCACATCGTGCAGAATCGTATGGCGGAAGATGTACTCTTCGGCTCCGGCGAAGGCGGACTGCTCGCGCCAGCGGATCAACTCGCGCCGCCGCAGGGCGGCCAGACACTCGGCGACATTCTCGACGGGCTGGTCGCCGTCGGCGTGCAATTCCATCACGGCGCGATCCCAGAAGATGCGGCCGACGACGGCGGCGCGCTGGAGCAGAGTTTGCTCGGCAGGTGGCAGGGCATCCAGACGGGCCTGGAGGACGCCGGTCAGGGTTGGTGGAATGCGGAGTTCGGTCAGGCGGGAGGCATCGACGGTCCAGATGTCCCCGTTTCTGAGGATCACCCCGTCGTCAAGGAGCATCTTGATGATTTCCTCAATGTAGAAGGGATTGCCTTCGGAGGTGTTGACGATTCCCTCGATGAGAGTCTCCGGGATGGAGTCAATTTTGCGGAGGATATCCGCGGCCAGGCCGATGCTGTCGTCGCGGGAGAGTGGGCGCAGGTCGATGGTCTGGTGGAAATCGAGGTTCTGCATCCAGGGGGGTGTGCGCCGCTCGAACAGGGCGGGACGCGCGAGACAGACGACCAGCAGCCGGAGTTCGCGCCGCGACCGGATGATATGGTAGACGAGATCGAGGGTCTTGTCATCGGCCCAGTGGATGTCGTCCAGAAAGATGACGGTGGGCGTCCGCGCGGCGACTTTGCCGAAGAACTCGGTGATATGGAACAGGCCCAACTGGGCCAACTGCTGGGGGTCTTCGCCCTGGATGTAAGGGCTGGTGCTGAAATCGAAGCCGATCATGTGACCGATGTAGTGCGCTCTGGCTTCGGTATCCGGCCCCAGGAAGCCGATAATGCCGCGTTCAAGCTTATCACGGACGGTGGCGGCGCTATCGCTGTCCTGGATTTCGAAGCGGAAGGCGAACATGTTACGCATGAGCGCGTAGGGCTGCTTGAGCATCTCGGGGGTGGCGCGGCCGGTGAAGTGGAGGATGCTCTCCGGCAGTTCATCCAGCCAGGCGTCGAATTCGCGCAGCAGCCGGGACTTGCCGACGCCCGGTTCGCCGATGACGGTGACGATCTGGGTTTCCTGCTCTTCGACGCTCCAGGCAAAGCTGCCCTTGAGCTGTTCCAGTTCGGCGGCGCGGCCGTACATGCGGGTGGTGACACCCTCGACGCCGCGCGTATTGATGCGGAAGGTGCGCGGTTTTTCGCGCTCGACGAGGTAAACCTGCACTGGCTCGGTCTTGCCTTTAATGGGGATGGGTTCCAGCGTGCGCGTCTCGAACAGGCCGCGCACCTGCCGGTAGGTATCGACCGAGATGAGAATGCCGCCGGGCGGAGCGGCGTTTTGCAGCCGGGCGGCCAGGTTGATGGCGTCGCCCATGGCCGTCCATTCGGAGCCAGCAGCGCCGCCGACCTCGCCGAGGGCGACCAGGCCGGTATTGATGCCGACGCGGGTATTGAAGGAGCTGACGCCCCAGCGGTCTTCGACGGTGCGGCTGTAGGCGCGCGTTGCCCGCTGGATCGCCAACCCGCAGCGCACTGCCCGCACGGCGTCGTCTTCGCGGCCGACTGGTGCGCCGAAGAAGGCCAGCAGGCCATCTCCCATTAAGCGGGCCACGGTTCCGCCGAGTTCGCCGACGGCGTTGGAGTAGGCTTCCAGCGCCCCATCCATGATCTCCAGCACGTCTTCGGGATCGAGATTCTCGGAGATGGCTGTGGATGCTACGATGTCGGTGAAGAGAATCGTGACCAGTTTACGCTGTTCGGGCGCATTGGCGTGATCGAGCGCGGCCAGTTTTTCGCGCAGGATGGCGATGGTGGCATCGACGACCGCGTCACCCAGCGCAGGGCGCAGGCTTTCCTGGGCGGCGATGGCCTGCTCAAGCTGTTGCCGATTGAGCATGGCAGCTCCTCATCCGGTGTCTGGCGTCCTTACTAGCGGACAAGTCGTTTGAAATGCGAACGGTGGGCGACCCGGCAGGTCGCCGCTACAACGGTCTGTCCTTCTATCGGGCATCTCCATCAGAGTCTATCCTAAAAGAGTTTGATGGGGGAAATCAATTGACATGGCGGGCCAGGGGTGTTTTCGGGTTCGACTGTTCACTCGTGCAATTCATCCGAGTTTCTTGACAACCTGACCGCGACGAAATACAGTATAAGTGTGTGAACCTTCACACGATTCGTTAAAAAAAGCTTGTTACTTATCAATACAACGCGGTCAATGATGTCACTACAGACCGATCTTTTTGTCCAGTCCCCCTCTGATCCGGGTTTCGGCGCTCATGCCGTTCTGCTGCGTTCTATTCCTGCCTGGGTCGTCACCGATCCACGTCCACAGATTCCTGCCATGAGGACATGCGCGCCATGACAAACACAGCCCCTTTGCTGGAAATGCGGAACATCAACAAGGGCTTTCCGGGCGTGCGGGCGCTGTCCGACGTGAGCTTCGATGTCTACCCCGGCGAAGTGCATACGCTGGTGGGGGAAAACGGCGCAGGCAAATCCACGCTGATGAAGATTCTATCGGGCGTCTACATCCGCGATTCGGGTGAGGTCATCTTCAAGGGCCGCCCGGTCAACTTCACCAATCCACGGCAGGCGCAGGAAGCCGGGATCGCCACGATCTACCAGGAACTCAATCTGATTCCGTATCTTTCGGTTACTGAGAACATCTTCCTGGGGAGCGAACTCGAACGAAGCGTGCTGCTGGACTGGCCGAAGATGCACGCGCGGTCGCAGGAACTCCTGGCGCGGCTGCACCTCGATGTCGATCCACGCACGCCAGTCAACCGCCTGGGGGTGGGCCAGCAGCAGATGGTCGAGGTGGCGAAGGCGCTGCATCACAAGGCCGATCTGATCATCATGGATGAACCCACGTCGGCGCTGAGCATCCGCGAGATCGACGACCTGTTCGCGATCATCCGCGACCTACAGGCACACAAGGTGGCTCTGATCTATATCAGTCACCATCTGGATGAAGCCTTTGCGATTGGGGATCGCATCACTGTGCTGCGGGATGGGCGGCATGTCGCCACGGAAACCACTGGGGCGATGAATATGGAAACGCTGATCCGCCACATGGTGGGGCGCGATCTTTCCGAGCAGTTCCCGAAAGAGAGCGTGCCGCGCGGCGCCGAAGTGCTGCGCGTGGAAAACCTGACCCAGGGGACGCGGCTGAAGAACATCAGCTTCAACGTGCACGCGGGGGAAATTCTGGGGATTGCGGGGTTGGTGGGCGCGGGGCGGACGGAACTGGTGCGGGCCATCTTCGGCGCTGATCCCGTGGACGGGGGACGCCTGTTTATCGAGGGCAGGCCGGTCACGATCCGCAACCCGCAGGACGCCATCGCGCAGGGCATCGCACTGCTGACCGAAGACCGCAAACAGCAGGGGCTGATCCTCCAGATGACGACCCGCGACAACCTGACGCTTTCAGTGCTGAAGAACCTGACGCCGGGACTGTTCACCAACAAGCGGCGGGAGAGCGATCTGGCGCAGCGCTTCATTGACAGCATGGCGATCAAGACACCCAGCCAGGAACAGTTGGTTGTGAATCTCTCTGGGGGGACGCAGCAGAAGGTCGTGCTGGGGAAATGGATGGCGACGCAACCTAAAGTGCTGATCTTCGATGAGCCGACGCGCGGCATCGATGTGGGCGCGAAAGTGGAGATTTACAAGCTGATGAACCAGCTTGTGCGGCAGGGCGTGGCGATCCTGATGGTCAGTTCGGAACTGCCGGAAATACTGGGGATGAGCGACCGGGTGCTGGTCATCCGGGAAGGCCAATTGACGGGTATACTCGAACGGCAGGACGCTTCGCAAGAAAAGATCATGGCGTTGGCGACGGCCAGCACCAGCTAGGAAAGAGTCATCATGGCTGATCGTGCCCTCACCGCGGAACACCCCAAATCCGGGATTGGCAGCGTACTGGTTCGCCTGCTGCGGGATACGGGGCCGCTGCTGGTTTTTCTGGCGCTGTTCGCCTTCCTGTGGATCACCACACCGGCTTTCCGCAGCCCGTTGAGTCTGGCGCTACTGGCGCTGGAGGCGGCAGCTATCGGCATCGTAGCCGCCGGGCAGACCTTCGTCATTCTGACCGGGGGCATTGATCTGTCGGTCGAAGCAATGGTGTCTTTCGCGGGGGTGATGGCCGCCATTCTGATCGCAGGAACGAACCAGGCCGGCGGGCAGATCGCTTTCGGCGTGCCCTCATATGTGGCGATTGCGGCGGCGCTGCTGGCCGGAACGCTGATCGGTCTGTTCCAGGGACTCATTATCACGGGGCTGAACATCAACCCATTCATCGTGACGCTGGGCTTCCGCAGCATCCTGCTGGGCGTGGCGCTGGTGTGGTCGCGGGGGGCAGGCATCAACATCGCTGAAGACGGTTTCATGGATTTCCTGACGAGCTTCATACGCATCGACATCAGCGGGATTCAATCGATTGTCGGCATCGACAACATCCGCATCCCGATTCCATTCGTGCTGGCGCTGATGGTCTATGGGCTGGTGTGGGTGGTGCTGCGGCATACCAAGTTTGGGCGCTATACCTACGCGCTGGGCGGTAATGAGACGGCGGCGCGGCTTTCCGGCGTGAACGTCGCCCGCACCAAGATGTTCATCTACGCGATCAGCGGTTTGTTAGCGTCGCTGGCTGGAATCCTGGTGATGGGGCGGCTGCAATCGGGGGCATACCAAAACGGGACGAATATGACGCTGATCTCGGTGGCGGCGGTGGTCATCGGTGGGACGGCGCTCTCCGGCGGTATAGGCGGCATCTGGGGGACGATGGTGGGCGTGTTCATCATCCGCATCGTCGATCAGGGCTTGGTTTACCTGAATGTGCCATCGAATGCCAAAGAGATCGTCATTGGCGCGATCATTGTGCTGGCGGTGGCGCTGGACGTGTTCAGGCGGGGTGAAATCAAGTGGCTGCGCATCGGTCGAAAGGCGCAGACGTAGCAGCGATCCATCCGGGGAGTGCCCCGGTTTATGAAGATGCGAAGCAGGCGGATCGAACTGCTTCGGACGGCAAGAGTAGTTCGTAGTAGGAGGAGATTCATGCAGCGCAAAATGAATTTGGTGGTCGTGCTGGCGCTGGTACTGGCGCTGGTGTCGCTCTCGGTGGCGCAGGCACAAGATGCGCCGCGTAAAGTCGGTTTTGTCCCGCCCGCGCTGACCAGCCCGTTCCATGTAGCGATGGTGGCCGGGGCGCAGGCCCGCGCGGACGAACTTGGTTGGGAACTGGTCGTCCAGGCTCCCGCCAGTGAAGGTGACTTCCAAGCGTTCGTGACAACGGTCGAACAGCTCCTCCAGACCGGGGTGGAAGCCATCAGCATCAACCCGATTGGGACGGACTCGGCCATCACCGCCGTCCGCGCGGCCAATGAAGCCGGCATTCCGATCCTGGCGCACAACTTCATCACGCCGTTCGATGATCCCGAACTGGTGGTGGCGACGTACATCGGCTATGACCAGTGGGGCGGAGCCGAGGCGCTGGCGAAGGAAACCTGCAATCTGATCGCGGCCAAGTATGGCAGCACGCCGGAAATGACCAAGGGCAAGGTGTACATCCTGCTGGGCATCGAGAGCATTTTCTCGCGCCGGCGCACGGGTGGTTTCCTGGCCGGCCTGGAAAAGAACTGCCCGAACGTCGAAGTCGTCGGCCAGCAGACGGCTGAATGGCTGCGGACAAAGGGACAGGAAGTGGCGGCGATTGCTCTGCAGCAGACGCCGGACATCGATGTGTTCTACGGCAACAGTGACGAGATGGCGATTGGCGCGGCGCTGGCGGCTGAGCAGCTCGGTCTGGTCATTAACGAGGACTTCTTCGCAGTCGGCATCGACGGCAACCAGCCGACGCTCGACCTGCTGGCTGAAGGCAAGTTCAGCGCCACACTGGGCGTCGATCCGTTCCGCATGGGCGTGACGGTCATCGACGCGATGAAGGCGATCTTCGACGGCGAAGAAGTGCCGCAGATTCTGCTGACTCCCTCGGTCGTCGTGACGCCGGAAAACCTGGAAGCGTATCTGGCCGGCGAGCTATGGACCGATCCGGTGGGTGGTTTCCCCGAACTGGATAACGATCTGCCGACGGTTCCGGAAGAAGAACCTACACCAGAAGCCACACCGGGCAGCTAATGGAGAGAAGAATTCAACACGAATGATTCTTGCACAGGCGACCGCCGGGTCGCCCCCATGATGATTCGTCGTTGATTTCTCCACAAGTCGTTGGTGCGATAGCATCGCCATAACCCTCGCTCCTAATTCCCTGTGATCGTGTCCGGCCTCTCCATTGAGTGGAGGGGCCGGAGCGATGGCAATTCGTCGGTTGACGAGACCCCGCCCGCCACTTATCCTCCCGGTATAAGACTTTGTCTGCGAGGGAATCATGCCGAATCTCATCCAGTTGAAACGCTGGCACGGGCTGGCTGTCATCCTGGCGCTGTGCCTGCTGAGCCTGAGCGGGACGGCGGCGCTGCAAGAGGTCACGCCGGAAGCGACGGTCGAGGCGTTCGCGGTAGGCAACGACCTAACCATCGCGGCGCTGCGCGAGCGCGAGATCGAAGGCAGCGACATTTTGCTGGAAGAAGCCCTAACCAATGGGACGAATTACGCCCGCTACATCGCCAGCTACCAATCCGAGGGGCTGAAGATTTACGGCCTGCTGACCATCCCGTTCGGCGACATCCCAGAGGACGGCTTCAAAGCGATTGTCTTCAACCACGGCTATATCCCGCCGGACAGCTATGTGACGACAGAACGCTACGTGGCGTATGTGGATGCGCTGGCACAGAGCGGCTTTGTGGTCTTCAAGATCGATATGCGGGGGCATGGCGAATCCGAGGGCGAGCCGATGGGGTCGTACTTCTCGCCGGCTTATACCATCGACGCGATTTCGGCGCTGCGGAGCCTCCAGCAGATGGGCATCATCGACCCGGAGGGGATCGGCATGTGGGGGCACAGCATGGCGGGCAATCTGGTCATGCGGGCGATGCTGGTCGAGCCGGCGGTGAAGGCCGGGGTAATCTGGGCCGGGGCCGTGTACAGCTATGATGACTTCGAACAGTATTCGATCACGGATACGTCGTTCGTGCGCGTGCCGGATTCGCCGGGGCAGCGGCGCAGCCGGGAAATCTTCGAGACCTACGGGCGGCCGGACACGGCCCAGCCCTACTGGAAGGCGGTCTCGCTGACGGCCAACATTGGCTATCTGGAGAACCCGGTGCAGATTCATCACGCGGTGAATGACGATGTGGTGAGCATAGCTTACTCGCGCGATCTGGCGGAAGTGCTGCAAGCCGCGGGCAAGACCTACGAGTATTACGAGTATGACAGCGGGGGGCACAATATCGGTTCGCCGGCGTTTGAGACGGCCATGCAGCGCACGATCGCATTCTTCCGGGCATATCTATGAGGAGGCGGCTTCCGCTATAATGCGGGCAATGCATATCAGGTGAGTTCTTCTATACGATGTCTATTCTGCTCGATCCTCTTCAATTTGAATTCATGCAGCGGGCGCTGCTGGCGGTGGTGTTGATTGGCGCGGTGAGCGGGGTGATCGGCGCATATGTGGTCACGCGGGGCATGGCCTTCCTGGGGGACGCGCTGGCGCACAGCGTGCTGCCGGGAGTCGCCATCGCCTATATCAGCGGGGCGTCGGGGCAAGGGCTGCTGTTGGGCGGGTTGATGGCGGGCATCCTGGCGGCGCTGGGCATCGGTTTCCTGACGCGCGGCAGCCGTCTGGCCGAGGATACAGCCATCGGTATCGTCTTCGCCGGGATGATGGCGCTGGGCATCGCCATTATCTCCAGCACGCGGAATTACTCGGTCGATCTGACCCATGTGCTGATCGGCAACATCCTGGCGGTGGACGCGACGGATCTGATGCTGATCGCTGCTGCGGGATTGATCGTGGTGGCGGTGATTGTGGCTTTCTACAAAGAGTTCCTGGTAGTGGCGTTCGATCCGACGCTGGCACAAACGCTGCGACTGCCGGCCGAGACGCTGCGGCTGGTGCTGCTGGTGCTGCTGGCGATCACCATCGTGATCGGCGTGCAGGTGGTGGGAGTCGCGCTGGTTTCGGCTATGCTGGTGACGCCGGCGGCAACCGCCCGCTTCTACGTCCGGCGGCTGCACCACATGATGCTGGTGGCGGCGGCGATCGGGGCGGCGAGCAGCGTCATCGGGTTGTACGCCGCCTGGTATCTACACATCGCGCCGAGCGCAGCCATTGTGCTGACGCTGATGGGGGTCTT
>CAZKXW010000055.1:0-31590 GCA_964556745.1 uncultured Anaerolineaceae bacterium | reverse complement strand
TGCACCCCTCGCGCCCGGATGTGCTGTTCATGCAGAAGCACTGGGACGTGATGCGGACCGACAACCAGGGTGAATCCTGGTACGAAGTCAGCGGCAACCTGCCCAGCGATTTCGGCTTCCCGATTGCCGTCCATGCCCACGAGCCAGAGACGATCTACGTCGTGCCGATCACCAGCGACTCGCACCACTTCCCGCCGGAGGGCAAGCTGCGCGTGTATCGCAGCCGGACAGGTGGGAATGAATGGGAGGCGCTGACCGAGGGGCTGCCGCAGAGCAACTGCTACGTCAATGTGCTGCGGAATGCGCTGGCGGTCGATTCGCTGGAGTCGTGCGGCATCTACTTCGGAACGACGGGCGGGCAGGTCTACGCCTCCGCCGATTCGGGCGATAGCTGGATGCCGATTGTCCACGATCTTCCGCCGGTTCTTTCGGTAGAGGCCCAGGTGCTGCTATGATCCGCGTCGTCCTGCCTGCCCACCTGCGGACCCTGGCGCGGGTCAGCGGGGCGGTCGAGCTTGCCGTCGCCGAACCGATCACGCAGCGGTCGGTGCTGGATACGCTGGAAGCGGCTTATCCGATGCTGCGCGGAACCATCCGCGACGCTGTTACTCAGGAGCGCCGCCCCTTCATCCGCTTTTTCGCCTGCGGCCAGGATTTATCCGATGACCCGCTGGATGCTCCACTGCCGCTGGAGGTCGTTCAGGGCAAGGAGCCGTTCCGGGTCATTGGCGCGATGGCGGGCGGCTGAGTCTGCTTACCCGCCGCAGGCGCTTTCCTCGCCGGGGATTTGCGCTGGGCGCGAGCGCAGCGTGACTTCGACCTCTAAGCTCTCGCCCTGGCGCACAATCAGCAGACGGATGGTGTCGCCGGGGCGGGTATTGGCGACCAGATAGGCCAGCAGTTCATCGATGCTGGCAATGAAGACATCGTTGACCGCCACGATGATATCGCCGCCCGCGCAGATCTCCGCGCCGCGTACCACCCGGCGTTCGCTGCCGCCGCGCAGTCCGGCTTCAGCCGCGGGCGATCCAGGCGTGACATTCTCCACCAGGACCCCCTGGGATACCGCCAGACTGAGCGCCTCGACCAGCGCCGCCACCCCGCCGCCCAATTCAATCGGGCGGCTGCCGATCCCCAACCAGGCATAATCGACCTTCCCCGCAGCGATCAGTTCGGCAATGATCCGCCGGGCAGACTCGGCGGGGACGGCGAAACCGAGATCATCCACCAAACCGCTGCCCGTGCGGAGGGCAACGGCGACGCCGGTCAGTTCGCCGCGTGTGTTCAGCATAGGGCTGCCCGCATAGCCGAGCGGAAGACGGGCATCGATCTGAACGACCGCCGGAGTCTGAAAGCCGGGCGAGAGGATGTTGGTCATCTGTTCCGCTGCCGGAATCTGCCGTCCCAGTCCACTGATGACCCCGGTCAGCAGCGAAGTCCCCAGCCCGAACGGATTTCCTAGAATAACAGCCCGCTGGCCGATCTGGAGCGGGGCGGTTTCGGTGAAGCTCAGGGGGCGGAGCTGCGACGGTTCGGCGCTGACGCGGATCACAGCCAGATCGCTGGCGGTGTCGTAACCGACCAGGGAGGCATCGGCGGCGCGGCCATCGTCAAAGACCACGGTGATCCGGGCGGCCTGCGCGACTAGATGGGCAGTGGTGACGATGTTCCCCTGGCCATCATAAATGAAACCGGAGGCGCGGCTTTTCTCGCCCAGCACCGCATGCGGCGTGGCGTAAGCCACCTGCACGCTGACCACCGAGGGCGCAGCGCGTTCCGCCAGATTGGTGAGCAGCGCGTACTCGGCGTCAGCGGCTTCGATCACGGCATCGGGCAGGCGCGTCGGCACCAGAATCGTGCCGGGTGAGCCAGCCTCGGTGGGCGCAGGGGCGAGCGTGTTTAATGGCGTGTTGGTCGGCGGCGCGGCGGTCTGGCAGCCGGCGAGGACAAAGACCAGAATTGAACCACAGAGACACACAGACCGGAAGAGGACACTGCGCTTCAAAGGGCGGCCTCTCTACAGCACCAGCTCGCACAGGGTTCGCAGGGTTTCGACATCGTAGAGCATCAGGTTGAGCGTCGTGACCGGGCTGGCTTTCCACAGGGCCAGCCGTTCGCGGATGCGTTCTCTGGGGCCGCACAGCGAGACCGCATCGACCAGTTCGTTGGGCACCGCGGCAACGGCTTCCGCCCGCTGACCAGACAGATAAAGTTCCTGAATCTGGGCGGCGGCGGCCTCGAAGCCGTAGCGGACGGCCAGATCGTTGTAGAAGTTGCGCCCCTTCGCGCCCATGCCGCCAATATACAGCGCCAGCATCGGCTTGAGGGCGTTCCAGCAGGATTCCAGTTCATCACCGATCATGACGCCGACCGAGGGGGCAATATCGAAGTCAGCCAGCGACTTGCCGTTTCCGGCAGCGGCGAATCCGGCGGCGATCTGCTCGCCGTAGACGGCTTGATAATGCTCTGGCGAGAAGAAGATCGGCAGCCAGCCATCGGCGATTTCCGCGCACAACTGGACGTTCTTCGGGCCGATGGCCGCCAGATAGATGGGAATATCGGCGCGACCATGCAAGGTGCTCTTGAGCGGCTTGCCCAGACCAGTGGCATCCGCGCCGCGATAGGGAATCTGGTAGGTCTCCCCCTCGAATTCGAGCGGCTTCTCGCGTTTGAAGATGGCGCGGACGATCTGAACATATTCGCGGGTGCGGTTGAGCGGCTTGCCGTAAGGGACGCCGTGCCAGCCTTCAACCACTTGAGGACCAGAAAGCCCCAACCCCAGCAAGAAACGCCCACCAGAAAGCTGATCCAGCGTCATGGCGGTCATGGCAGTGTTGGCCGGGGTGCGGGCGGGCATTTGCATGATGGCCGTGCCGAGGTGAATGCGCTCGGTGCGCGCGCCCATCCAGGCCAGCGGCGTAACCGCATCGGAACCGTAGGCTTCCGCCGTCCAGATGGCATACACGCCGAGGCGGTCGGCTTCCTGCACCAATTCAAGGGGGAGTTCTATCCGGGCGCCGGAGTACCCGGCCATGATTCCGAGGCGCATACGGTTCATCCTTCGCGGTCGTGCCTAATCGATGCCTACAGCCCCACAATAACACAAAATGGACGCGGCAGGGAATCCTGGCCGCTAAAGCTGCGCCAGCAGACCGGTCAGGCCGCCGGCCAGGATGAGCCAGGTGGCGTTGACCTTAAAGCGCAGGAGCAGACCCAACGCCCCCAGCGCGATCAGTACGGCCAGCGGACTCCAGGCGGAGCCGTCCGCGGTGTGCAGGGCGGCGTTTCCCAGATCGATCAGCGTGACCAGGATGGCAGCCAGCACGCCCGCGTTCACACCGGAGAGGAACGCGCCGAGGAAGCGGTTTCGGCGCATCCGGGGGATGAGCGGCGCGGTCAGGATGACTAGCACGAACGAGGGCAGGAAGACTCCCAGCGTGCCGACGATGGCTCCCGGCAGCCCGGCAACGATGTAGCCGACGGTCGTGACGGTGGTCAGCACCGGGCCGGGCGTGGTCTGGCCGATAGCGACCGCATCCAGAAGCTGGCGGGTGGTCAGCCAGCCGAAGCCGTTGACGACATCCTGTTGGATGTAGCTGATGAGGATATAGCCGCTGCCGAACAGCACGGAACCGATTTTGAGGAAGTACCAGAAGATGTCCCAGAGGGCGGCGGGCGCGGCCTGTACGGTTTGTAGCGCGGGCAGGAGGGCGAAGGAGAAATTCGACCACAAAGGCACAGAGATCACGGACAAGGACCAGGAGAAGGACAGACGGGTTCTGGTGAAGGCGTAGAGCAGACCAGCAGCAAGCATGACGACCAGTTCGGAGATGTTCATGATGGGGAGGAGCAGCGCGGCTGTGCCCAGAATGAACAGGAGCCAGAGGACGGCATCGCGCAGGGCGGCCCCCAGCAAGCGCCAACCAGCATGGGCGATGATGGCGACGATCACCGGGCTGATCCCGCGCAGGAGTGAGCCAACTTCCGGGATCGTTCCAGCGCTGACGTAGATCATCGACAGCGCCACGGTCAGCAGGAAGGCCGGACCGATGAAACAGGTTCCGCTGAGGATTGCGCCAGGGATGCCGCGCAGCACGTAGCCGGTGTGGATCATGATCTCGGTGGAGTTGGGGCCGGGGATCAGGTTGGTGGCCGAGATGATAGCCAGGAAATGGTCGCGGCTGAGCCAGCGTTTACGCTCGACCAGTTCGTCCTCGGCAAGGGCGATATGGGCGACGGGGCCGCCAAAGGCGGTCAGGCTCAGGCGCAGGAACAGGCGGGCGATTTCCCCGTAGGAGACGCGCGGCGTGGGCTGGTCGGACATGCGGCGGCCTTTCTGGATGCGGGCGGGATCGATCCGCGATAGCGCAGCGGTTAAATCGGGGTTAACCCGGCTTCCACATGGCGAAGAACTGGTTGGCATCGACGAAGCTGCCGTTGATGGCCACCTCCCAATGGAAGTGCGGGCCGCTGGTGCGGCCGGTGTTGCCGACTGTGCCGAGCACCTGTCCGGCGGTGATCGTCTGGCCGCGGGTAACGTGCACCTGGGAGAAGTGGCAGTAGGTGGTGAAGACACCGAAGCCATGGTCGAGGATGACGATGTTCCCTCGAATATCCATGAAACCGGCATAGACGACCGTGCCCGACGCGCTGGCGAGGACAGGCTGGCCCAGTGTGGCGCGGATGTCCCATCCGGTGTGGCGGGTCTGCATGGATTGGTTGAAGGTGCGGAAGGCTCCGAAGGGTGAGGTCAGTTCCCCGCCAGGAATGGGCATGGAGAAGCCGCTGGAGTCCCAGAGGCGCTCGGTGGTGACTGCATCGAAGATGCTCTCCAGGCGGGCTAACTCGGCCCGTTCGATTTCGGGATCGACGAGGTAGGCTTTGTCCTGGGCGATGGTCACATCCTGTTTGATGAAGCGGCCGAGAGTGACTTCAAACTGGGTGTTGATGGTCTGGCGGGTTCCGTCATCATACCACGCGAGGATGTCCAGGTCGTAGACGCGGGGAGTCTGTTCCATGTTGATCGCCAGGAGGCCGTAGAAGCCGTCCTGGGCGGGAAAGAACTCGACCAGGTCATTAAGGAAGCGCAGCCGCGCTCCGGCCAGGCCGGAGCCGCTGATGTGGATCAGGCCGGTTTCTCCCTGGGCGAGCGAGGCGAAGAAGAACTCAACGGTGGCGCGTTCTTCGGTCAAGCTGGTGGTCGGCAGGGGGCGGGGAATAGGCGTGGCGGTGGGCGGGATGCCGGGCGTAGGCATGGGGCCGCCGGGGGTCACGTCCTGCTGGGCGGTGACAGGGAACAGCAGGCCAGCCAGCAGCAGAATCAGGGTAAGGCTGAACAGGGCGAGTCGCAGGAGCTTCAAGGGCGGTCATCCAGCGTACTTCGGGACAGGTGAACGCTAGTATCCCATCCAGGGGCGGGACGCGCAAGGTGCGGTGGAGAACAGTGGAAAGCAGAAGTTCATGTTCTATAGTTTGTGGTTATATTTTTGATGATTGCTTATAGCTTTTGGCGATACACAATTGCTCTGTTGCAGAGATCACAGAACTATACGGCGACCACCTGCGCTGACCTTAGTTTTCCCCCTCTCCCTAACGCGGAGTATGGCTGGGGGCCAGGGGGTCAGGGCTGTATCTTTGCAACAGATTGTCGCGACTGCCGAGGCACAAATTGAAGCGCCTCCATTTTCGGAATGCCCCCGAATCGGAGGGCGTGTCGCCAGAGTTCATGAAAACCGTTAGAATGGGGTTGGATCGGCTGGGGAGATGCATAGGGAAGGTCACGGGGCAAGTGATTGGTGAACGCCTAGGGCCGTATGAAATCCTCGAAGAGATCGGCAAGGGTGGGATGGCGACGGTCTACCGGGCACGGCAGACCAGTGTGGATCGCGACGTGGCGATCAAGGTCATCCAGCGCAATCTGGCGCACACCTTCAGCGCCGTCCAACGTTTCCAGCGGGAAGCCAAGCTGATCGCCCGGTTGGAGCATCCCCACATCCTCCCAATTTACGACTTCGACGGGGCGCATGAGCCGCCCTACATCGTGATGCGTTACCTGGACGGCGGGACGCTGCGGGATGTGATGAGCAAAGGGACGCTGCCCCACAGCGAGATCGTCTTCGTGCTGCGGCAGGTGTGCGCAGCGCTAGATTACGCGCACCGTCAGGGAATCATCCACCGCGACATCAAACCCTCGAACATTCTGATTGACCGCGAAGGCAATGCGTTCGTCAACGACCTGGGCATCGCGCGGCTGTTGGAGAACGACCCGCTGGGCGGCGACCTGACCGAGACGAACATGGTCATGGGGACGCCGGAATACATGTCGCCGCAGCAGGCCATGGATGACCCTGATCTGGATCACCGGACGGACATCTACGCGCTGGGGGTGATGCTGTTCGAGATGCTGACCGGGCGGCTGCCCTACCGGGCGGCCTCGAACATGAAGGTCGTCTCGATGCACATCATGAACCCCATTCCGTCCGCGCGCGAGATAAACGGGATGCTCCCGGAACTGGTGGACGAGGTGATCCGGACGGCGATGGCCAAAGAGCCGAGGGATCGCTACGCCACGGCCATCGAGTTCGGGCAGGCGGCGGCGGCGGCGCTGGGCGTGAGTATCGCGGAAAGCTCGACATGGCGGCCAGGAGTGACAGCGCTGAGCATCATCCGGCGGCTGGGCGGAAAGCCAGAAACGACGACACCGCAGGCGGTCGAGCAGAACAAACTGGTGACAGTGCTGTACGCGAACGCGGCGGAATACGCTGAGATTGTCGAAGACAGCGGCGGAGTGGAAGCGGCGCGGCAGGCGATGCAAACACTCTGGCTGACCCTCGAACGGGTTATTCTTGACCGGGGCGGTGAAGTCTTCGCGCGGACAGACAGCGATCTGCTGGCGCTCTGGGGAGCAGGGGCGGCACACGAAGAGGATGCCGAGAACGCGATCCGGGCCGCGCTGGGAATGCAGGCCGGGCTGCGGGAGGTTGGAGCGGAGTATCTGGCGGCGGACGATCTGCTGCCGCTGAACATCGGCATACACAGCGGGATGGCACTGATCGGACCGGGAAACACATCAGGAACATCGACGGCGAGCGGAGCAACAATCAGTCTGGCAAACCGGTTGATGCAGAACGCACAAGGCAGCATCCTGATCTCGCACGAGGTATTCCGGCAGGTTCTGGGTGTATTCAACTGCGCGCCGGATGAACCGCTGCGGGTACGCGGGCGGGCGGAACGGATCGCGTGCTACCAGGTGATCTCGGCCAAGCCGCGGGCCTTCCGCACGCAGCCTCGCGGAATCGAAGGCATCGACACGCAGATGATCGGGCGCCAGGCGGAATTCGAGCAGGTGCAGAAAGCCTTCCTGAGCGCGGTCGAAGATGGCGAGACACGGGTGGTCACGGTGGTCAGCGAGGCTGGGATCGGCAAGTCTCGTTTGCTGTATGAATTCGACCAGTGGGCTGATCTGCGCCCTGAACAATACTATATTTTCTACGGGCGGGCGGTAGCCGGGACGCGGCAGCGGCCTTATGGCCTGATCCGGGACATCATCGCGTTCCGGTTCCAAATTCGGGATGATGACGCGCCGGCAGTGGTGCTGAGCAAGCTGGAAGCGGGCGTCGCCGAACTGACCGGCCCGAATGTCGAAATGGCGCACCTGATCGGACACCTCGGCGGGTTCGATGTGGCAGACAGCCCGGTGGTGAAGCCGCTGCTCGGCGATCCGCAGGGATTGAATGCGCGGACGCGGAGCGAATTCGTGCGCTTGTTCACGGCGCTGGCGAAGGCCGGCCCGTCGGTGATGCTGCTGGAAGACATTCATCACGCGGATGATGCCTCGCTGGATCTGCTGAACGATCTGTTCCAGGCGGATAGCAATCTGCATCTGCTGGTGGTAGCAACAGCGCGACCGGAACTCTACACCCAGCGGCCTGGTTGGGGCAGCGGGCAGCGCTATCACACGCGGCTTGATCTGAAGCCGCTGGACAAACGGGACAGCCGCGATCTGGCGCGGGAACTGCTCCAGCGGGTGGCGGAGGTGCCCAAGACGCTGCGGGATCTGCTGGTGGATCGGGCGGAGGGCAATCCACGCTACCTGGAAGAACTGGTCAAAATGCTGCTGGACGATCACGTGATCGTCAAAGAGAGCGATGGGCAGTGGCGAGTCGAGGAGAGCCGCTTGGGAGCGCTGAGTGTCCCAGCGACGCTGCACGGTTTGCTCCAGGCGCGGCTGGATACGCTGCTGTACCCGGAGAAGCTGACGTTACAGCGCGCCGCGGTCTTCGGGCGGATTTTCTACGACAAGGTGCTGGTCGCCATGGATGTGGTGGACGAGGCGCATGTGGCGGATCTGCCGGAGGTGCTGACGAAACTGACGGCGCGCGAGTTCATCCTGCGGCGGGAGACTTCAGCGTATGCGGGCAGCACCGAGTACATCTTCAGCCAGGCGATGCTGCGGGACGCAATCTATGACCGGCTGCTCCAGCGGCAGCTCAAGGTGTATCACGCGGCGGCAGGAGATTGGCTGGCGGGCTTGGAACGGGCATCGGAACATCTGCCGCTGATTGCGGAGCATTATGAGCACGCAGGCGATCTCAAGCGGGCAGCCGATTACTTGCAGCGGGCCGGGGACGCGCTGCTGCAGCGGGGACATTACCGGGAGGCAGTCGATCAATACCAGCGGGCGCTGAAGCTGGTGGACGAATCCAGCGAGGAGGCCAAGGGCGATCCGAAAGGGCGGCTGGGACTGCTCGTCAAGTTGGGGGAAGCAGCCAATGGTCAGGGCGATCTGAGCGCGGCGACGGGCATCCTGGCGGATGCCGAGCGGCTGGCGGAGCGGCAGGGCGACACGAAGATGCTGGCAGTGATCCGCTACCAACAGAGCCTCACGGAGACAGCGCGGGGAAATTATCCGGCGGCGCTGGCGCTGCTGGACGAGGCGCTGCCGCTAGCGCGGCAGGCCGACGATGGGGCGACGCTGGCGAAGGCACTGTACGGACTGGCAACGACACATTTTCGGACGGGAAATCATGTAGCGGCGCGGGCAGCGGGTGAAGAATGCCTGGCGCTCGCCAAGATGCTGGGAGACCAGGCGCTGCAAATGCTGGCACACAACCGGTTAGGCACGGTGCTGTCGTGGATCGACCGGATCATCGGGTTGGGGCATTATCACTCGGCACTGAACCTGGCGCGGCAGATCGGCCACCGTGACGGCGAACAGATGGTGCTGAGCAACCTAGGATTCGACGCCGGGCAGAACTCGAATTGGGACGAGGCGATCCGGTACAGCGAGGAAGGGCTGCAACTGGCGCGTGAAGACCGCAATCTATTCGCCATTACGATCTCAGCGCTGAACCTGGCGTCGTATTATCTGCAAGCGGAACGACTGGATCAGGCGCGAGCGAAGCTGCGCGTGTCGCTGCTGGCGGCGCGGCAGATGGGATCGGATACCGGGTTGATCGGCGCGGTGCAGAGCGCGGCAGAAATCCGGCTGTATGAAGGCGATGTGGAAGGTGGGCTGCGGCTGTTCGGTCTGGCGCGGCATCATCCCGCCAGCGCCGCTGACCTGCTGGAAGACCAGGCGCGCGTGCTCGAACACTGGCAGGGGAAGCTGGGGTTGAGTGCGGCACAGATCGAAGCGGGGCTGGAAGCGGGCCGCGGTCTGGACCTGGCGGCGGTGGTGGCCGAACTCCTCGAACAACAAGCGGCGCCAAAACCTTAACATCTTCCCAACACTTTGCCAGTGCATTTCTGATTAAATTCGTGTAAAATATGTTAAATAAAGGTTAAGCAGCATTTAAGGAATGTCGAGCGACTCCTCGTACTCTTCAATGCGGCAGTAGTGAAGGGAGTATGCGCATGAACACCTCGACGGCTCGGCTGATCGCAGCCAAGGCTGCGGAACTGATCGAACTCGCCAGCATATTCCAATCATGCTATGGCAAGGATTACCGGATGAAACCGGGCAGCCCGGATGCCGTCTGGGCGCTGCATGAGGCCATCTTCAAGGCGCAGGTCGATCTGGCAGGACTGCTTGACCTGGATGCGCTCAAGAACCCGGCACGGCGGCTCCCGCCCTGGTGGAAGTGGCAGGAGACCATCGATACGGGGATGGCAACGCAGATCATGACCGAGACGTGCCACCTGATCGCGTGCTGCGCCAGCTTCGAGGCCAGTCCAAGCGGGGCCACATCACCGGCTATTGGCTGCTCGCAGCGGGTAATCGCCGGAATGCTGCATCCCTCGACGCTGCTGATGGCGCAAGACGCGCGGACAGCGATCCCGAAGGCATCGTAGGGGCAATCCAATTCCGAAATTCGCAGCGTATCTGATGAAGGCGGCCAGTGAGCCGCCTTTTTGTTTTCACATCTATGACGAATTGCCTGTACAATTAAGTCCTGTATTTAGAAAGTAGCGCCACCATGAAATTCGATCTGGACAATCTGATTCCCGCGAATCCCCAGCCCAGCCGGGCGGATGCCTTGAAGAACCGCGCCCACATCCTGGAGACAGCCAGACGCCTGTTCGAGGAACGGGGAGTCGAGGCGGTGACAATGACGGACATCTCGGAGGCGGCCGGGGTGGGCAAAGGAACGCTGTACCGGCACTTCGAGAACAAGATGGCGGTTTCGGAGGCGCTGCTGGATGACGAGCAGCGCCAGCACCAGGCGCAGACGTTCGAGCGCATCCGCACGCAGACGGACGCGGCAGTGACGCTGCGCTGGTTCGTGGGGGCGACGCTGGAATACGTGGATCGGAACGCGATGCTGCTGTGCGTGGGGACGCAGCCGACGGGGTCGCTCCAGCATCCGGCGCATTGGTGGTGGCGGCAGACGGTGCGCGGCCTGCTGGAACACATCCAACCACCGGGCGACCTGGACGTGCTGGCGGACGCGATCTACATCCTGATGGATGTCCACAACGTGTATTTCCTGCGGCAGGTGCGCGGCTACAGCCTGGCGCGGGCGCGGGATGAAATCCTGCGGATCGTGGACGCGGTGCAGTAACTCTGTCTCCTGACTCACATAGTTCCAATAACTAAAACGGACTTTCGTCCGTTTTCTAATGGCCCTCTTATGGACATGCGATGCAAGTGGGTGTATTCTGCTAACTGTTAAACGGACTACAGTCCACTTGTCGCTCAAATGCCATCCAAGGAGACACAACCATGGCGCTCTGGAATATCGATTCGACCCACGCTCAGGCTTCATTCGCGGCCCGTCACATGATGGTGACGACCGTGCGCGGTTCCTTCAACAAGATCAGCGGAACGATCAACTTTGATCCGGCCAACCCGGCAGCGGCTTCGGTCGAGGTGGTGATCGACACCCATTCGATGTCCAGCACGGGATTAGAGCAGCGGGACAACCACCTGCGGAGCGCGGACTTCCTGGATGTGGAGAAATACCCGACGATCACCTTCAAGAGCACGAAGGTGGAGCCGAAGGGCGATGGCACGCAGGCCAAGATTCATGGCGATCTGACTATCCGCGACGTGACCAAGCCGGTGGTGATCGAGGCGGAGCTGCTCGGCCAGGGTAAGAGTCCTTTCGGGACGACGGTGGCGGGCTTCACGGGCACGACCAAGATCAACCGCGAGGACTTCGGCCTGACCTGGAACATGGCGCTGGAAACCGGCGGCTGGCTGGTCAGCAAGGATGTGAACATCACCCTGGATGTCGAGGCGGTCAAGGCGGAGACGGCGGCGGCTGGCTAAGTCCATAGACACGGCGAGAATGCGGGTTGGGCGCAGCACGCTGCGCCCCCCCCCTACACGGGAGAACAGGTGATCGGCAGTCTCGACTACCAGATGTCAAAGCGCTGATCTGCAATTGGGCGCGGCCCTGCGCCCTCCCCTACGACGAACTCCCCACAGCGCGATTTAGCTGCGCGGCGAGGGCGCTCAGTTCACCTGACGCGCTCTCGACCGCGCGGCTGTTTTCCTGCTCGGATTGGATGATGCGCTCCATGCGTTCAATGCCGATGGTCATCTGTTCAAGGCCGTCCACCTGGGAGCGGATGACTTCGTAGACCTGCGTGAAGGCGGCATTGGCGCCGGCGACCTTCGCGGTTAGCGTAGCAACGACGGCATCCGCCTGCCGCGTGAGGTTCAGCCCGGCATCAACCTGGGTCAGCCCTTCTTCGGTGGCATGGATAGCCTGCTGCATGGCGGACTGGATTTCCTCAAGGATGGCGCGAACCTGCTGAGAAGCCTGGGTGGATTGGCGCGACAGGGAGCGGACTTCTTCCGCGACCACAGCAAAGCCCCGGCCATGCACGCCAGCGCGGGCAGCCTCGATGGAGGCGTTCAATGCGAGCAGGTTGGACTGGGTGGCGATCTCGCCGACGGAGGTGATGATGTCATCGATGCGGCGGGCGAACTGCGCCAGCGTAGTGATGGTTCCGGCGATGGCCGAGACGCGCTGGCGGATGGCGTCGATCCCCTGGATGGCTTCATGCAAAACCTGGCTGCCGCTCTCGGACTCCTCGGTGGCCTGACGGGCCATCTGGGTCAGGGCGCGGCCCTGCTCCTGGATGCGCTCGGAGAGTTCCAGAAAATCCCCTAACAAGGCGCTGGTGCGCTGGATCAATTCGGCCTGTTCTTCGGCGCTGCGGGTCTGGCGGGCGCTGATCTGCTGGATGGTGGCGGCGGAGACGGCGAGGCGCTGGCTCATCGCGCCGAGGCCGTTCAGGTCAGGCAACGGGACGGGCACAGCAGCGGCGGGAGATGATTCGGCGGCGGCGGGAATGCTCGGACGCCGCCAATAGGCCAGAGCAAGGCCGACCACGGCAATGCCGAACAGGGCCATCCAGGCGGGAATCCAACCGGGGCGGATGAGTTCGAGCAAGCTCAGCAGGCCGGCCAGCGCGGCGGTCAGCGGCAGGCGCATATCAGACGGAACAAAGGAGCGCAGGTTCATCGGGTTCGCTCGCAGGTGACTCGGTTGCCTGCCTCCATGATACCCCAGGAGCGGGCGCGGTGGGCTTAACCTTTGAAGCGGCGCTACATTCAAAGACAAAAAAGACGCAAAGAGCGCAGCGATAGGACGACAGGGCTGCTGCAAAGTCAGCACATCCTATCTTGCCCTCAACCTAAATCTCGCTCCCGAACGGCGAGTATGCCTGGGAAAGGGACTTTGCCCCCTTCTCCCAGCGCTGGTCCGCGCTCGGGAGATGGGGCTGGAGGATGAGGGCTGACAGGAAGCCTGCGCTCAACGACTTTGCAATAGCCCTGCATAAGACAAAGAGCCAAGTCATCCCGGTGAGCTTGGGCGGAGGCGGTAGATGCCCATCGGGTCAGCGAAGTAGAGGGCGCCCTCTGGACTGGTGATCACGTCGATGCGGCAGAAGAAGCCCTGCAAATCGACGGGTTCGATCTGGGTGATGGCGGTACGGGACTCGTCCAGTGTGACGCGGTGCAGGACGCCGCCGTTCCAATCGCAGAAGAACAGATTACCTGTCCAATCGGGAAAAGCCTCTCCATCGTAGACAGTGATTCCGCCCATGCCGATCGTGGGATTGAAGGAGATCAGCGGCTGTTGGTAGTCGGGGACAGCGACGGGTTCGAGGCCAAAGCACTGGTCGCCGTAATGATCGCCCCAACCGTAATTTCCACCCGGCAGGATCAGGTCGATCTCGTCGTCGCACTTGGGACCATTCTCCGAAGCGAAGATGGCCTCGCTGAACGGATCAAGCACGAAATCGAAGGGGTTCCGCAGGCCATAGGCATAGATGCTGCTGCCTGGGAAGGGGTTGCCGGGGGCGGGGATCAGTCCGTCATCCGTGACGGCGAAGCGGTGAATCTTGCCGGGAACAGTGGTCAAGTCCTGGGCGTTGGCAGCCAGGCCGTAATCGCCGAAGGAAGCGTAGAGCAGGCCGGCGGAGTCAAAGTGGAGGTTGCCGCCGTTGTGGTGGAGTTCGCCGGTGGTGATCGGAGCGGAGAACATCACCAAGGGATCGCTGCCGATTCCGTCCTGCTCGTGGAACCGGATAATCTGGTTACTAGGGTAATCGCGAGCTGTGCCAGGAGCCGTCCGCACGATCCAGATGTAGCCGTTCTCGGCATAGCCAGGGTCGAAGGTCAGGCCGAGGAGTCCGCGCTCGACCAGCGAATCGACGGGCAGGGTCAGCACCGGGTCAGGCTGGAGCGTGCCGTCGGACAGGATCACGCGGACGCTGCCGGTGGCTTTCTCGGTGTAGAAGAGGCGGCCATCGGGGGCGAAGGCCAGCGTGACCGGGTAATTGGCGATGTGCAGGCGCTCGACGATATAGGCAGGTGGCTCCTGGGCGCGGCTGAGGGTTGGGGCAAGGCTCAGCAGTACCAGGAGTGAACCACAGAGACACAAAACCAAGATGCGGTTCGGCAGGTTGATGGTGGACATGGTTCGGGTCGGTCAGTCTTGAAAACACTTGAGGCGGATTCTACCACTTTAACTGTCGCCATCTGGAACCATCCTGCGCGCAACCGCGCTCATGAAAAACCAAATCAAAGGCGAATCATCGTAGGGGCGACCCGGCGGGTCGCCCATGCAAGAATCATTCGCATTGGAATCCTTCCCTCCACCAGCAGCGGGGCAACCCACACGGAAAAGACAGCAGTGCCAATCGGCTCGGCATATGTGCCTCCGTATGGCAGTGAAGGTCTGTATGGCAAGGGCAGCTCCAGTGAGATCACACCGACAACGGCAATTCAGGCTTATAATGTAATTATTCTCGAAAGAGTCGTTTCGGGTGAGTGAACACGATGACCGAGCCAGAATTGTCAGCTCATCAACCCAACAATTCCAGTTCATCACCTGGCTTGTTCACGAAACATCGTTTCTCCAGAACACTTGGCATTGTCCTGTGGGGCATTGCCGCGGTCATGATCTGCTTTGAGTTGGTGATTCGGGCAGCATGGACTTTTTTCGGGTTAGTCCCTTCAAGCAATCACATTGACCCCTACTGCTTGCCAACCACCGAGGTTTTGCTGCGGGCAGGCACGGATTTTAGGGGTTTTTACCAGTTCGACAGAATAATTGGAAGGCGTTGGATTCCCAACAACCAGGGACTGGAACTAGGACTCCAGGAAAACGGAGATAATGGGGATTACATCGTGATTTCAACCAATGAAAATGGCTGGCGCGATGTGTCCCATTCCCTGGCGAAACCGCCGAATGTATACCGCATCGTACTCGTCGGCGATTCGTTTGCAGAACCGTGGCGGCGGCCCATGGATCAAGGCATCGCACATCAGCTTCAAAATTGGTTGAATCAGCAAGGCTTGAACCAACAAGTCGAAGTCGTGAATCTGAGCATGAGTGGCAGCAATCCGGTCGACTACAGCCTCATCATCAAGTATGAAGCGCCACGTTATGCGCCCGATTTGATTCTGGTCCTACTCTTCCCTTCCAACGATGTGATCGATGGTCAGATTGTTGATCTACTGAGTCAAACGAGGGAAGTGGATGGGCGCATTGTCTATAAGCAAGAGTGGCTGGAATACGTTGAGCAGGAGTTCGTGGATCGGAGTAAGAGTCCGGCGGAGGATGGAAGTCTGAGCTGGGATGAGCTGGACGCCGCTCGCCGGGACGGACGACTCATCACCAAATACCAACATGAAGACGGATTGGCGATCTTTGCCGTTCAACTGGAACAACCTCGTTCAGATGTTCCTCCTGGAATGGAACTACACTGCTTGATGCAGCGGATTTCGAGGGGATACACCTGGATCAAGGATCGTATCCGAATCATGAAGGACGCGGCGGCTGCACAAAGCCGCATGGAAAGGCGAACGCTTATATTTCAATCGCCTCCGTCCCCCCTTATGGAACAGGGCTGGTCGCAGTACGAGCGGTTGTTGAGCCAATTGGCAGATGATGCAGCCGCTCAACAGACCAGAATCGTATTCGTGACTCTTCCGAGTGGACAAGAAGTCTATCCAGAGATTTTTGATCACGAAGTCGCCTCCGCGGGCTCTAGTTCCCAAGAATACGATTCGCAATACCCAACGCGGCGAACTGCTGACTACTGCCGACAACAAGGGCTGTTGTGTTGGTTTCTGCTGCCTGCCCTACAGCAGGCCAGCAGCACTCAGCAGCTTTTCGATTATTTCGATCCGGCTGATCCACAACGAAAGATGGCTTCTCCAGGACATTACACACCATTCGGTTATGCGTTAGCAGCACAAACGATTGGTCAGTCTATCATTGAAGCAAACTGGATCGGGACTGACGTGACAGGGCCGTGAAGGCCCGAATAGCTTTGTAGTCAGAGCAGGTTCAGCAGGCTCACTTCATGGCCTGTGCAGGGCGGCGCAGCCAGAACGTCAGGCCGTAGATCAGCAGACCCCCGCCGAAGACAGCCAGGCCCGCTGTCCAACCGCCGTAGAGTGGGATGAGCAGGGTTTGGGTCTCCAGGTAGCCAACCCCGAGGGTGCGCTCCAGGTAAACCTGGACGATCCCGGCGGCAGCCAGCGCCAGGACGCTCGCCAGCAGACCAAAAGCAGCCAGCCAGAATGGAACCAGGCCGGTGACGCGGCGGTTTTCCCCGCGCAGTTCGGCGGCGGCCTGGTTGAACACGCCCAGCGTCAGCATGGAAGCCGCCAGCAGCGCCAGACTGCTCTGCGCGTCAGACAAGCGCGTGCCGAGGGTGTAGGCGCGGATTTCGGGGACGGCCAGCAGCCCACCCAACAGTCCGATTCCCACCAACAGCAGCAGCAGGCTGAGGGTGAACCAGTGGGCGGCCAGTGTCGCGCCGGGGTGACGATCACTGAGGGCGCGGTAAGAGTGGGCAGCGATGATGAGCAGCAGCACCGGAGCCAGCAGCGCCAGCGTTCCGGTCAGGGCGGGCGCGCCGGGCAGAGTCGGCAGCGTCACCAGCGCGGCAGCGATAGTCAGCAGCCCTGCCGTGACAGGTAGGCTCTGCTCAACCCAGCCGGGAGTAAGGTTGCTGAAGCGGTGCATCAGCCAATAGCCGAGCGCCAGCGCCATCAGCGGCAGGGCAGCGTGGCGGATCAAGCCAGCAGCGAGCGCCCCCCAGATGCGATCCTGAAGGCCATCAGCAGCGGGCAGCAGTCCGATGCCGGTGGCAAGGGCGGCCAGCGCCAACCCCACCATCCAGACCTGCACGATGGCGCTGCGGCGCAGAGCGGGCATGGCAGCGACGGCAGCCAGCGCCAGCCCGATCAGCAGGGCGACATCCAGGACAGGATGGAGTTCGAGCTGGGCGCGGCCTTCCGTCCAGCCGAGCAGGCCGGCCACGACCGCGACAATCCCCAGCCCAAACCAGAGACGGTTGGTCCAGTGCAGCAGGCTGAAGGGGATCAGGCGGCTCTGGTTAGCAATGTAGAGTCCGCCACCGACCAGCCCGGTCAGGGTGGAGATCAGCAGGACGGATGACGCCAGCGCCGCCGCCTGGCTGTAGGGCAGCACGGTCAGGAGTGGGTCTTCCACGCTCAGAAATTTGAGGGCGGCCAGCAGCGCCGCTACCGCGTAGACGACCAGCAGCGCGATCGACTGGGCGAAGAAGCGGACAAAAACGCGGGCGTGGGGTGTCGGGGTCATGTCAGCCTGCCTGTATTCAGCGCAGAGTCACTAAGAAGGCAATCAGGTCGTTGATCTGGTCAGCGCTCAGGACGCTGCCGAAATTCTTCTGCATCACGTCCTGGAAACCGGGGACAATGAAGGCTTCCGGGTGGATGATCGAACTGCGGAGGTAGGCCTCGGCGGTCAGTCCGGCGACGCGGCTCTCAGCGCGGGCGGCGACTCCGGCCAGCGATGGGCCGACTACGACGACATCGGGTTCGAGCGAGTGGCAGGTCGAGCAGATGGCGGGCGGCTGGCTGAACAGGGCGCGACCGCGCGCGGCAGGATCATCACTGGCGGCGCTGGCTTCAACTGGGCGGCTGGCCAGGCTGCCAAGTCCCCCACTCCCGCTGACCAGAAGCGGACGCGGCGGCCAGTTCTGCGCGGGCGTTTGCTGGCCCATCCAGGCGAGGTAGGCGATGAGCTGGTCGATCTCCGAGCGGGTGAACCCGAACACGGGCATCTGGCGCTGGTTAGGATAAAAAGCTGAGGGGTTGACCAGGAAAGCAGCCAGATAATCCGGGCCGCGTTCGGCGTAGCTGTGAGTCAGATCAGGAGCAAACGGGCCGCCCTGCCCGTAGAGGCTGTGACAGTTTTCGCAGCCTGCGGCACGCCAGAGCCCCAACCCGGCAGCCGCGTCCGCCGGCATGGATTGGGCAGGCATCAAGCCGGGTAGGATCAAGGCCAGCGCAAGTCCGCTGACGAGCAGGCAGGCAGCAAAGAACCAGCGTGATCCAGACATGTCGCAGTGACCTTTGGTACGGATATGTTCCGCGCGAAATTGTAGCGTGGAGCGGCAGGCACGGCAAAAGTGTTTCAGGGCGTCAATTGACGCTCACCAACCGGGAGCCTATACTTTCCACCAGTGACTGTGGCTATGTGTGAGGAGAACCTGCCGATGAGCGAACAAACCAGCCCGATTGATCCGAAGCTGATGGATGTGCTGCGCTGCCCGGTGGCGGTGCATTACACCGACCGGGGCAGCGATCCGGGGCGCCTCGAACTGGTCAAGGGCTGTTGGCTGGTGTGCGCCGATTCCGGCTACAAGTATCCGATCCGCGACGGGCTGCCGGTCATGCTGGTCGAAGAAGGAGCCAAATGGAAAGACACCCCGGTCGATGAACTGCCAGTTCCACCGCCCAGTGAGTAACTACTCGGATACCCGGCGGATGCGGCGCAGGGTGCTGTCGAAGTTGTGGAGCGGCAGCAGCAGATCCGTATGCATCCAGGCTAGGCCGGAGCGGACTCCCTCCACCCCTTCGACAACGTAACGCGCCTGCGGGTCGAGGCCGCGCAGCCGCAGCGGGGGCAGATTGGCCGGGTCGGGGATGAGGGTGCGGAAGGCAAAGAGGACGCTTTCGGCTTTGTCCTTGGTGACATACTGCACCGCGCTGAAGCCGTTACCCGTCTGGGCAGAACGCAGACGGTAAAGATCGCCTTCCTGGATGATGGGGCGCAGCTCTTTATAGATAGCGATCCACTGGCGGGCTTCTTCGCGCTCGGTCTCACTCCAGCGGGTGATGTTGGCGCCGATGCCCAGCGCCCCGCACATGCTGACATGGAAGCGGAAGCGGAGTGGCAGATAGTTCCCGGCAGGCTGGGGATTGAACCAACTGTGCGGCTCCATGTCTGTCACCCAGGCTTCCATAACGCTGGCCGGGAACACCTGGGAGAAGCCTTCCTGAATGCCCAACCGGGCGACCGGCCCTGTGTTGTCGCTGACCCAGATTTGATCGGCATAGCGCAGAATGCCCAGATCCGCGCGGCCGCCGCCGCCGGAGCAGCTCTGCCAGATGACGCGCGGATGGCGCTCGCGGAGCGTGCCCCACAGCCGGTAAAGCCCCTCGACGTAGCGCACCCAGATTTCGCGGGGCTCACCGGTGTAATCCGGCCAGCCGGGTTCGCTGACCGCCCGATTCATATCCCACTTCACGAAGGCAATATTGTTGTCGCGCAGGAGCGCATCCAAGCGATCCAGCAGGTAGATCTGGACATCGGCGCGGCCTAGGTTCAGGATCAGCTGATTGCGCCCTTCGGTGCGAGGACGATCCGGGAAGTGCAGCACCCAGTCGGGATGGGCGCGGTACAGGTCACTGTCCGGGTTGACCATCTCTGGCTCGATCCACAGACCGAAATCCATGCCCAGGGCGTTGACCCGCTCAATAAGCGGAGTCAAGCCCTGCGGAAACTTCCGGGCATCGGGCCACCAGTCACCCAGGCCAGCGCGATCATGGTCGCGGCCGTGGAACCAGCCGTCATCCACGACGAAGAGTTCGACGCCCAGGCTGGCGGCAGTCTCGGCGTAGACGCTCTGGGACTCGACATCGACATCGAACAACGTCGCCTCCCAGGAGTTGAAGAGGACGCGATGGGGGGCGTGACGGTGCGGCAGCACCCCATCGCGGATGAAGTCATGCAGGGCACGGCTGGCCGCGCCGAAGCCGTGCGGGGTATAACCGGCGTAGGCTTCCGGTGTGGTGAACGACTCGCCAGGCATGAGGCGGTAGGCGAAGTCCCAATCGTTCAGGCCGGCGCTGACGCGCGTCGAGGCGAAATCAGTGACTTCGGCAGCGATCTTCCAACTGCCGCTCCAGGCCAGTGCCCCGAACCAGACCTCGCCCTGGTCTTCATCGGCGCTGCCGCGGTCGATGGCAAACCAGGGACTGTGGTGATGGCTGGTGTGCAGGCGGCGGCTTTCGATGACCTTGACGCCGTGCTGAAGCGGTTCGCGGCGCAGGTGGAATTCATCCGACCAGCGCCCGGTCAGGTGCGAGAAGCGATAGCCCTCGCCCACCGGGAGATGCCACTGGGCCGACCACATCCGTTCGATCAGGATCGGCTCGGTTCCGTGGTTGACCAGCGTAGCCGAGCGGCCAATCAGATCATGGCCGTCGTAGACGGTGTAGCGCAGCAGCACCTCGAACGGTTGAGTGCGGTCCCGCAGGCTGATGTGCAGGCTGGTCTGGCCGTCGCCGGGCTTGATGTGAGCGCTCTGGAAGCGCAGGGCGGCATCGCGCGCGCCATTCGCGAAGGTGACTTTCAGGCACGGCTCGATGAACTTCATCTCGTGATAGGCGGGATATTCTTCTGGCGTGAGGTGGGGCGGGTTGTTGAAGCTGGCCCAGTTCATACCCGTCGGGGGCGGCGGATAATCCTCTGGCGCGAACAGGCGCGGCCCCCAATAGGCGTGGCTCAGCAGGCCGAAGGCGTTCAGACCGAAGGTATAGGCGGTGTGATCGGTTTCGAGGATCCACGTCTGATCCTGAGCAGTGATGGGCATGGGTGAGTCCTGTGCGGCGAGATGGAGAACAACAGTGTGTGTTGGTCTAGATTATCCCCCATTCAACCGCTGACGAATAGGCCGTACCAGGCTGTACCAGATGGAAATCCCCAACATCAGCACCGCCAGCACCGCCCACAGGAACGCCCAGACAGCCGCCGGAACCAGCGGCGCGACCGCCTCGGAGAACGCGGCGGCATCATTACGGATGGTTCCCAGGCTGGCACTGCTGTCCCCGACCAGATACCAAACATCAAAAACGGCGTTCAACCCTGTGAGAATCGCCAGCACATTCAGAACGAAGGTGTTGATGCCGGGGTTGGCCCGTAACCCCAATCCAACCAGCGCCGCGCCGAAGGCCAGCCCGACGATCAAAGCCAGGAGCGAAGCCCGCGCAAACAGGATTGAGAAGGCGACCAGCCCCAGCCCGAGTGTGACCGAGACCGGCCGGGTGTAATGCAGGCGGTTGGCGAGGCTGAACAGCACCGCGCCGAACAATGCCGCCCCCAGATACCCCGCCGGGAGGATCAGCAGCAGGCTGCCGCCGCGCGTCGTCGCCTGGCCGCTGCCGTTGTCATGGACGACGAAACCGGCAAATTCTCCGCCTGTGAGCAGCGCCGCTGTGCCATGCCCAGCCTCGTGAACAAAGGTGACGAACAGGCGAAAGGGCGTCAGCACAACATCGAACTGAGGGACGTTCCAGAGCACAAAAACAACCGCCAGCGCCAGCAGAACGATCCACAGACGGCGGCGAAGCAGCGATTCAGTCTTCATGTGGCGGCCTTTCTGACAGTCGGTGGCGTTCGATATACGGGCAAGTGTAGCGCATCCGGCGGACAAATCCTGTGAGCGAACGCTTTGAAAATCGGGGCGGCCTCAGCGAAGCGGAAAGAACCGGGCTAGACTATAGCAGAATCGATTACCCATGACCGATTGGAAAGGACGAACCTGGTGACTGAAGTCGATAAGCTCCGTTTTGGAACGGTCGGATCGCCGCAGACAACGCCAACCTCCGGCACACCGGCGGCCATCGCGCATATCCGCCAGCTTGGGCTGGATCATCTGGAGATCGCCTGGGTGCAGAGCGTCCGCGTCAGCGACGAGTCCTGTGCGGAGATCAAAGCGATGGCCCAGAAATACGGTGTGACGCTCAGCATCCACGCGCCCTACTACATCAACCTCAACAGCCAGACACCGGAACTGATGGCGAAGAGCGACGAGCGTTTGCTGGCGGCCGCCCGCAAAGGATATCTGGCCGGAGCGCGGGATATCATCTTCCATCCAGGCAGCTATCACAGCCAACCGCCGGAGCAGGTCTATGAACGCGCCAAACAGAAACTCCTGGAACTGACCGGCATCCTGCGGCAAGAGGGCGTCGCAGTGAATCTGCGCCCGGAGACGATGGGCAAGTCGGCCATGTTCGGCAGCCTGGATGAGGTCATTCAGCTCAGCAAAGAGGTCCCCGGCGTGCGTCCCTGCATCGACTGGGCGCACCTCCACGCCCGGCGGGGCGACGGCACCTTCAACAGCTACGATGAGTTCGCTGACGCGCTGGTCCAGGTGAAGGCCGGATTGGGCGAGGCCGGGTTGAAGACGATGCACTTCCACATCAGCGGGATTGCTTATACGCCCAAAGGGGAGAAGTCGCACATTCCCCTCAACGAAGCCGATCTGCGCTACCGAGAACTGCTCCAGGCCTTCATTGATTTCGGAGTCGAAGGCACAGCCGCCATCGAAGCACCAGAGCCATTTCATACAGCCGATGCGCTGACCTTCCAGGCGACCTATCGTCGTCTGATCGCGCTGGCGGCGGGAGAGGATGAATCGGCGGACGGCGAAGAGTAACAAGGGCGCAGCGATGCACTGCGCCCCACGGCTGATTATCCACCTATTGGGGATCGTCCTTCTTGCCCCCGAAGAGACCACCGATGACCTCGGAGGCTTTGCCCACGAGGTCATCGACGACCTTGCCCGCTTCCTTGACAGCCTGTTCCGCCGCATCTTTGGCGGCTTCCAGTGCTTCGCCTGCCTTGTGCTGGAGGTCGCCCGCAGTTTCCCCAGCCTGACCCGCAGCCTGTTCGCCCTTGTTGGTCAGTTCCTCGGCCAGCGTCGAAAGTTTTTCTTTCGCGTCGCCCGCCATATCCTTAGCGGTATCGACCGCGCCCTCGGCCGCCTGCCCGACATTGCCCATCAGAGCTTCCAGTTGGTCGCCGATTGCGGGAAGCTTCTCTTTGAAGAAGCCCATCACGGTGTTGGCGACTTCTTTGGCCTGATCCTCGGCCATGTTCAGTTTGCTGGTGAGCAGTTTGACCAGTTCGTCCATCGGTGTATTCTCCCTTATTCGATTGATCGGTTTGGGCGGAACTAAAAGACGGGCACAGGGTAAAACCGCTTCCCTGTCCGAGATAAGCGGACGGACGCTCCTGCGTGGGAGATTACCGGAGCGTCCGTTGCATGTCAATGAAGAGGCCGTTAAGGATCGGGGAACACCCTACCCGTCGCTGAGGATGTTGTCCACGGCGGCAGCCAGTTCGCGCAGGTTGCTGACTTTGTAGACGCCATCCGAGAGCGGCGCGTAGCGGTGCATGTCGCTGTCGCCTGTACCCCACTGCCCCCGCGGTTCCGGGCAGAACCAAAGCAGCCGCCGCGAACGCCGCTGCATGGCTTCGGCGATTTCCAGGCGGGGGTTGTTGTAGTTGTTGCGGCCGTCGCCGAGCAGGATGACAGTCGTCTTGCTGCCAATCTTGCCCATGTGGTCGCGCTGGAAGGTGACGAGGCTGTTCCCCAGGTCGGTGCTGTAATAGCCGGGCGGATTTTCTGAAAGCACCTGCATAACGGCTTCCTGCGGCTGCTTCTCCTCGAAGATCATGCTGATGTCCACCAGATCGCTGATGAAGATGAAGCTGTCCGTCCGGGCGACCACATCCTGAAGCTCGTAGACCAGAGTCAGCAGGAACTCGGCGCAGTAGCGCATCGACGTGCTGACATCGCAGATGAGGACGAGGCGCGGCTTGACGTGGCGGGTACGGTGGCGCAGTTCCAGCGGAACTCCCCCATAGCGCATGTTATGGCGCATCATCCGGCGTGGATCCAGGACACCCGCTGAGGCGCGTTTCTGGCGCAGCGAAGCGCGGCTGCGAAGCCGGGCGGCCAGGCGGCGAATCTCGTCGCGGATGGCATCGACTTCGCCCTGGTTCAACTGCGAAAACGGAACATCCAGCAGGTCAGGGCGCGGATCGGGTTCTTTCTCGGCCATGCGCTCGGCCAGCGATGAGCCGACATACTGCGAAAGCTGCTCGGCCAGACCCTCGGCATTTTCCTGAATCTGCTGGCGCAGTTCTTCCGCGGCGCTTTCGCTCATGCCCATTTCGCGGAGTTCTTGCAGCAGACGCTCGATCAACTCCTCAAGCTGCTGCATCCCTGCCTGACGGTTCATGCGGCGCTCGTACCACTGGCGCTGGTACATCTCTGTTCCCTGATTTAATCCGGCCTGCCGCCCCATCTCGTTCAGTTCCTCCTGGCTGAAGGGACGGCCTTCAAGCAGCCGGCGCAGCAGATCGCGCAGCGCCTCGCTGCTCCCCATCAGGGATTGGAGCGCTTCCTGGAGCTTTTGCTTGTCGTCCGGCGACAGGTTGTCGGGAATGTTGTTCATTGGCGGCTGATTATTGCCGAAGAACAGCGGGAAGAAATACTCGAACGTAGGCTGGTCACGGGATTCTTTCACCAGCGTTGTCCGCAGCGTGGCGCGGAACTGATCGCGACTGGTCGCGCCGATGGCATCGACCCCATACATCGCATCCTGGCTTTCAGCCAGCGAAATCCGCACGCCGGCGGCTCGCATAGCCCGTATAAACTGGATAACCCGTTGATCCATAAGCGCAGCCCTGTCCACTCAATCCGGCGGTCAGACTCATTGTAGCCGGGTTCAGCCGCGGAGGATAGCTGTCCAAATGGACGGGGTCAAAGTCCCGGACAAAAGAGAGGGGCGCAGTCCATGCGCCCCTCATGCAAAACCCAACGATCAGCCCGCCGAAGTTACCGACTTCGGCGCCGGAGCCAGGTAGGTCGAGCCAACCGCGATATAGCCGTAGCCGCGTTCGACCAGCTCCGTGTAATCGGGAATCATCCGGCGGCCGTCCATAATCAGGTAGGGCGGCTGGACGATCTGCTCGATCGTGCGCGAAAGGCCGCGGAATTCTTCCCAGTCGGTGGAGATGAAGAGCATGTCACTGCCTTGAAGGGCATCGCGCACCGAGTCAAAGTAACTGACCTTCTCGTAAAGATGGTTGCGCTCCGGGTTGAAGTAGTGCCGCGCTTCGTCAATCGCCAGCGGATCGTAGGCGCGGATTTCCTTGATGCCGCGCCCCAGCAGCGATTCGACCACCTTGAGCGAGGATGAGTCGCGCATGTCGTTGGTGCGCTGCTTGAAGGACAGCCCCAGCAGGGCGACAGTCTTCTGGTTGAAGACCGCCCCCGCTTCATGCACGGCACGGTCCAGCAGATAGGTCTTCTGGTACTCATTGATCCGGTAGACCGATTCGAGCAGGTCGGTCGATTGGTTGGCCGACTTGAACTGGTAGATCAGCGATTGAATGTCTTTGCCGAAGCACGATCCTCCCGCGCCGTTGGAGACATACGATCCCCATTTGCTGATGCGGTTATCGGCAGTAACCCCCCGCTTCAGATCTTCCATCCGCACATTGTGGAAGGCCTCGCCCAACCGCGCGCCAACGCCGTTCCAGAAGGAGATGTAGGTCAGCAGCAGCGTGTTGGCGACATACTTGATCGCCTCGGCGGTTTCCGGCGTGGTTTCGATGTAGGCAATACGGACGTGGTTGACAAACTGCGAGTAAATCCGGCGCAGGATGCGGAAGTCTTCCTCGGTATCCGCGCCCACCACGACGCGATCCGGTCGGCGGGATTTCTCCACGGCGTCGCCTTCCGGCAGGAATTCAGGGTTGGAAGCGACACCAACATTCGGAACATGGTGTTCCTTGAGGATGCGCTCCAGCCGGCGGGCTGTCCCAATCGGCACAGTGCTTTTGTTGATGATAACGACCCGGCGCTGATCCTTGCGCTGGGCCAGCAGCTCGGCCAGGAAATGGGCAACCTCGTCATAATACTTCAGGTTCGACGACCCGTTGGGATTCGGCGGGGTCGGCGGGCACATGAAGATGGCGTCCGTCCCCTCAATGATGTCCTTGATTTCGTCATGATGGCAGAAGAACAGGTAGCGGTTGATGTTTTCAGCGATGATCGCTGAAAGGCCGGGTTCGTTGACGTACTTCTCGATCTGTTCGCGCTGGGCCGAGCGGTAAGCATCTAGCTTTTTGCGATCCACATCGTAGGCATACACCTCATGCCCATATTCAGAGCAGACAGCGGCATGGGTCAAGCCCACGAATCCCGTTCCGGCGACGATGATTTTCATGCGTTCCTCACTGTGACACTTTCAGATGGATTACGAATTTCAGTCTACCACGATCTTTCGGCGATGTGCCTAGATGATTGCGTGACGACGCAGTGGAATCTCGACCAGTCCCCCTGAATTCGATTGAATCACCGCGCCCTTGCATCTACCTCACATACTGGAGAGCATCTCGCGGGCGGCGCGGCGGCCAATTTCGACCGCGAAGTTCGTGCCGCGATCCCACGGATAGACCTGGCTCATGCTCGCCCAATACACCCCCGGCAGCGGAGTCTTCAGCGGCGGGATGCGCCCGCTGTGATTCACGCCGGGGACGGGTTGGGCATAAGGGGCCCGCCAGACCCAGGCCTTGCGTATCCAATCCGGGCGGAAAGCCGGATTGACTTTGCTCAGCGCCGGCAGGAATCGAGCAATCAGATCCGCCTCCGAAAGCTGGAAATACTCGTGGTCGGCAGGCACATAATCGCCGCAGTAGACCAACACATCGCCGTTGTAATGCGCCCGATCCATGAAGTTGGTGTGTTCGACCAGCGCCAGAAAGGGGAAGGGATTGGCGCGTTTATCGGCGCTGGCAGCGGGCAGATTCAGCCAGTAGGTTCCATCCGTGAGGAGCGACTGTTTGAGCGCCAGCACCACGCACAGTGCCCCGATGCTTTGCAAACCAGCCACCTGCTGACCATAAGACGTTGGCTTCAGATCAGGAGCGAGCCGCAGCAGCAGCGCTGGTGACGACGTGCTCAGCACGCGGTCGAAGGTCTGCTCGCCGCCGGGCACGCTCAGGACCGGGCGACCATCCTGCATCCGAATGGCCTGCACGGGCGCGCTCAGATGAATATGTGCCCCGCGCGCCGTGATCGCCTCGGCCAGCGCATTCAGGCATGCCTGGAACCCGCCGCGATAAATCCCCAGACGCAGGCTGCGCGTGCGGATGCGTGCCCACAACCAGGCCATATTGACCTGATCGTAGCGATCTGCAAACTTGCCGATCAGCAGCGGACGCCAGAGCCGCTGATAGGCTTCCTCGCCCATCCAGCGCCGCATCCACCCGTCCGTGGTGACTTTCTCCAGGCTGTGCCAATCATTCGACACGAACTTGAGGTACGCTCCCGCCAGCCCCATACGCAGCAGCGCCACCCACGAGAGCGGCAGCCCGAACAGAGAGGCGTTCATCTCCGAGCGGTAAATCTGGCCGTCGAGCCAGTAGCTCGTCTTCGGGCGCGGGAACAAGACCTGATCGGCCTTGCCAATCTCGCTCAGCAGATTCAGGATGTCGCGGTCAGTCTCGAACCAGTGATGGTAGAATTTCTCCATCCACCAGTCCCAACCCACGTCCTTGAAGCCCCCAGCCAGGCCGCCAACGTGGGCTTCAGCCTCGAACAGATGAACCTCATGCCCGGCGCGGGTCAGGTCCCAGGCGGCAGACATTCCCGCCACTCCCGCCCCAATAATGCCGATACGCAGCGAGTCAGGCATCCGGTCTCGACCCTTTCTCGATTGAACGATGGCGTGGTCCGCCAGCCGATTTTGCACTCACAATCAAGCCATTCCAGTACACAGTTCAGCGGGATTACCCCGGCGCTTTTTCCAGTTCGCGCGCCTGTCCCAACGCCCCCCACCCCAGGCCGTAGCGCACCAGACAGGCGAAGCCGTAGAGCGTCACCGGCAGCCAGATGACCACATGCACGACCAGCGCATAGGCGTGTGCCTGTGGTTCGGCGATGCCGACGGCGATCAGGATCAGCGAGACGAAGAACTCGAAGACGCCGACCTGCCCCGGCGAAGCCGGAATCAGCCCGGCCAGATTGACCACGCCGACCAGCAGCAGCATCACCGCATAGCTCACACCCAGGTTGAAGGCGAAGGAGACCATCCAGTAGACGCTCGCCTCGACCATCCAACTGGCGAACGACGCCAGCACCGCCCCAGCCAGATCGAGCGGCGAGCGCAGCCCGCGCAGCCCTTCGGTGATCTCGTCAGCCAGCCGGCTGAACATCCCACGAATGCGTCCGGGCGCGAACCGTCCAAGCTGGTGCAGGATGCCGCGCAGCCAATCCGGGCGGGCAGCCACGATGAAAAAGAGAGCCACCGCCGTCAGAAACAGCGGCGCGGTCAGCATGGCAATACGGCGCACTTCTGGCGACGTAACATCGACCACCAGCAGCGCCACCGCGATGAAGGTCAGCATCACCAGCCCATCGAAGACACGCTCGACGATGACTGTGGTAGCGGCACGGGCCATCGGAATTTTGTGCTGCCGCTGGAGCAGGACGATCCGTAGAACTTCACCGCTGCGGAAAGGATAGACGTTGTTGCCCATGTAGCCGATGGCAACCAGCGGGATCAAATCCTGCAAGCGCACGGGGCCGCTGGCCCGCAGCAAAAACTGCCAGCGCAGCGAAATCAGCGCCACCGCGATGAAATAGACCGCCGATCCGACGATCAGCCAGAGCGGATCAACTTCACGGATATACAGCAGCACCGCTTCCGGATTCAGGTTGCGGAAAGCCAGCCACAGGAACACCGCGCTGATCACGAATCCCAGCCCGGCCACCAACCACTTATTGACTCTCATGCGTATCCATCACGGTTACACCCAATCCTCACGGGCCTTATAACGTCATTGTAGCAGTCCAGGTCAGCCGATTACAGTAAGGAATCCCCACTTTGAGTTTATACACCGTCGCAGTATAGTTATGCTCAGGCGAGACAATCCGCTGCAAGGGACGTTCAGGCCATGACAAAACCACCCGATTCACCTGATGATCCGAACTGGTTGGATGAGTTCGAGGAACTTGCCAACCGCCAGCTTGACGATGGCTCGGCCTGCGAGCAGGTTCATCCCATTGTGGAAAAATGGTTCCAGAAGTTGATGGCCGGGGAGCCTCCGGAATCGCGGCCGTCGGTCGCGCAGGCGATGGCCTGCCTCTCCACCGAAATCCTCAACCAGATGCCGGAGGAGCTGATCGATCCGATCCTCGAACAGGTCCCGGAGGACGACTTCGCGCTCTGGATCGAACATATCTTGCTGGTGGGGCGTGCCTTCGAGATTGCCCTCCGCAAAGGCGAACTCGACGATCTATAGTGTAGACTTCGTTCTCATACAAGGAATTTGACTGCCTGATCGTAGAAAGTGGGTAAGCATGCACATCGATTACGCGGCTCGACAGGATAAACTCCGGCAGATTACAGGGGTGGATGCCGTCGTTCTGGCTCCCGGCGCGAACCTGTTCTACTTCACCGGGCTGGAATTCCACCTCTCGGAGCGCCCCACGCTCGTCATCGTGACGCCCGATGGCGGCCTGTCGCTCATCATCCCGCAGTTGGAGATGCCCAAATTGCGCCAGCGGCCTGATCTGGACGCGCGGGCGTTTTCGTGGACCGATACCGATGGCTATGCCGGAGCCTTCCGGCAGGCGGTCGAAGAACTGGGGCTGCGCGGCAAGACGCTGGGCGTGGATGGGCTGACGCTGCGCGTGACCGAGTGGCTCGCGTTCCAGGCGGTAGACTCCTCGCTCAAGGTCAGCGCCGTCGAGCGCCAGATCATCCATATCCTCGCGCACAAGTCGCCCCAAGAAGTCGAGGCAATGCGCCAGGCAGTTCGGTTGAGCGAGGCGGCGCTCGAGCGGCTGCTGGGCTGGGTGCAGCCGGGTATGACCGAGCGGCAGATCGCCACGCGGCTGGGCGAAGAACTCAATGCGCTGGGCAGCCATGGCAGCGCCTTCGAGCCGCTGATCCAGACCGGGCCGAACAGCGCCCTGCCGCACGGGATGATTACCGAGCGGGCGCTCCAACAGGACGAATTCCTCCTGATCGACTACGGCGGGCGCTGTGAAGGCTACCCCGCCGACATTACCCGGACGTTCTGCCTGGGGACACCCAGCCCGGAGATGCAGCGCATCTACGACACGGTGCGGGCAGCCAACCAAGCCGGCATCAACGCCGCCGGGCCGGGCGTGCCGATGGGCGCGGTGGACAAAGCAGCCCGCGAGGTGATCCGCGCGGCGGGCTACGGCGAGTATTTCATCCACCGCACCGGGCACGGGCTGGGATTGAACGGCCACGAACTCATCCCACAGATCGCCGAAGGGGTGACCGACTTGCTCGAACCGGGGATGGCCTTCACCGTCGAGCCGGGCATCTATGTGCCGGGGCTGGGCGGCGTGCGGATTGAAGACAATGTGGTCATCACCGAAAGCGGCGTCGATGTGCTGACCACCTTCCCCAAACAGCAGCTCGTATTGAAGCGGTAGATCGAAAGCACCTGGTGGGCACAGGGCCGCTGTGTCTCTACGAAGAATTTCTGGGAGCCGAATAACCCATCATGACCGAGACTCTCTCCTCACAGATGACCTCTTGCGAGTCCTCCCTGGCCGCGCAGGAGTCGCTCATGGCGACCGCGCCCCGCACCGATGTCTGGATTCTGCTGGAGTACGACAAACCCTGGGGCGCTCAGGCATTGGAGCAGAGCGATCTGCCGCAGGCCATCAAGAGCTATATCCACCAGCAGATGGACGCCATCCCGAACGCGCGCTTTCAGTTCATCCGGCGGGGTGGGAACATCGGCGGGATCGATCTGTTCATCGCCCGGTCGAGCGTACACTCACCCCGGCTGTACCACTTCCGGCTCAACAGCTATGAAGACCTGTTGGGCTACGATCTGGCCGCCATCGCCGCCGACCGGAGCGAGTACACGCTCAGCGACCAGAAGCTCTTCCTGGTGTGTACCAACGGCAAGAAGGATCTGTGCTGCGCCCAACACGGGCTGCCGCTCTATAAAACGATGAGCCAGATGGCGCCCGAATCCGTCTGGCAGACGACCCACATCGGCGGCCATCGCTTTGCCGCTACATTGGTGTGCCTGCCGGAGGGAGTCTACTACGGGCGCGTGCCAATCGAACAGAGCGCGGCGCTGATCCGGGCCCACCACCACGGCGAAATGCTGCTGGATTACAGCCGGGGCTGGTGCGCCTACGATGCGCCCACCCAGGCCGCAGATCACTTCCTGCGGCAGGAGACGGGCGAGGCCGCGCTGGGCGCGTTCGAATGCCTGGGTGTGGAGGGGATGGAGCCGAACCGCTGGCGGGCACAGTTCCGGCGTCCGGGCGAGGACTTCATCCACACGGTGACATTCCACGCCGCGCCGTCGGAATTCACGGTGTTCCAGAATACGGGTGATGCCGAGCCGATGCGGGTGAAGGTTTACAGTCTCGATGAGTACACGGTGGCGCGCGCTGACGCCTAATTGGTGCATCCGCTAAATCGTCGAGAAAAACAGGCGGCTGCGGGGGACGCCCCCGCACGTGTGTTACCCATCTCCCCGG
>CAZKXW010000054.1:0-31620 GCA_964556745.1 uncultured Anaerolineaceae bacterium | reverse complement strand
GAGCCGGTTCGTGGTGGATGTCACCATGCCGGCCGGGACATCCAAAATTCGCGTAGACTACCAGGAAGTTTCCGGTAACGCCTTCGCCTATGTCACCTGGGCGAACCTGGCGAGCAACCCGTCCGGCCCGAACTTCCCGGCGGTACCGAGCGTTATCACCACACCGGTGAACGCTGGAAGCTGGACGGCGGAGTATTTCGCCAATGCCTCGCTCTTCGGGACTCCGAGCCTGATCCAGAGCGAATCCAGCATCAGCAAGAACTGGGGCAGCGGATCGCCGGTGGTGAGCATTCCGGGCGATAACTTTTCGGCGCGGTGGACAAGCGTGCAAACGCTTGAAGCCGGAACCTATACCCTTTCAGTGAAGGCGGATGACGGCGTGCGCGTCTACGTGGACGGGGCGCTGGCGATCAACGAATGGCACGGCGCAACCGGCGCGACCTACACCGCTAATCTGAACCTGAGCGCTGGGGCGCATACCTTCGTGGTCGAATACTATGAAGCGGCTGGCGACGCCTTCATCGACTACACGCTGACTCGTGTCATTGCCTCGGTCGCGCCGCAGCCGGGGCAGGGCGGTGGAGCCACAGGCACGACTGTGACGGTGACTTCGGCGCGGCTGAACGTGCGCGCCGCGCCGGATACCAACGCAGCCATTCTGACCAAGATTAACGCCAACGAGACCTATCCGGTCACGGGGAAGAATGCCAACGCTTCGTGGTATCAGGTCAACGTCAACGGGGTAGTTGGCTGGGTGTCAGCGCGGTTTGTGCGGCTGAGCGGCAGCACAGACGTGCCGGTCATCAGCACCAGCACGGGGCTGGCGCAGCCCGTGGACACGGGCTACATCACCACGGCGCTGGCGACGGTAAACGTGCGGAATGCGCCGAACGTCCGCACAGGGGCGATCCTGGTGAAGATGCAGCGGGGCGAGACCGCCCGCGTGATCGGGCGGACGGCGGATAACCGCTGGTGGATGGTCAACTTCAACGGCACGACCGGCTGGGTGAGTTCGACCTACGCGCAGATTCAGCCGACCGCGGAGCTGGCGCGGATTCCGGTGACGGCCTAGCGGGTGCTATACACTCTGCGAGAGGCTTTTCCCCTGATGCTAAATCCGGGCCCCCTCACCTCCAAAACAGAGAGCTGAGGGGGCGTTAGATATACATCGTTTACGGGATGAATTGTTTCATCAAACGGCGGATGTTGCCGAGGCAGCAGTCACCCTGAGGGTTGCGCCAATCACAGGCACATTGACCGGCTTGAATGCCGGCAGTGACGTCCTCTAGCGCGGAGGAGGTTCCTGTCGAGGCCAATTCCTGTTGAATGTCGCCCAACGTATGGCGGAAGCAGTAGCAGACGAGCACATCGGGGTTGTTGGGTTCTTTTTGATAGACGGGTTCACGGACGTCGCGGGTGTGGAAAAGCTGGCTGCCATCTTCGCTAAAGTAAACGACATCACAATCCGGTTCAGCGCAGAAGTAGTAGTGCGTGTTCTGGAGGTGTCGCAAGCTGACCGCAAGCAGTGATTTTACTGTTGCGCCATCCACTTTTTTGCCCTTGGTGTGGGTGATTGGGCAGTATCCTGGTTGGTTATCCACTTTCGCCTCCTAATAACGCCTGCTGGATAGCTTCGATATCGTGCCGCAGGATTTCGTCCGAACCCAGGTCGTCAGCCACCTTGTTGCAAGAATGGAGCACGGTGCTATGCGACCGCCCGCCGAAGGCCTCACCGATCTGGGGCAGCGAAGCCAGCGTGACCTCACGCGCCAGATACATAGCGATCTGCCGGGCATAGCTCAGCCGGGCCGTCCGGCGCGGCCCTACCAGATCATCGACACTGATTTTGTGGTAGCGGGCGGTCGCATCCAGCACGTGCATGAGAGTCAGGTGATGCCGGGGCCGCCGGTATCCAACCAGCGCGTTCTCGGCCAGATCGGGCGTGACCGGGCTGCGGGTCAGCCGGGTGGTGGCGACCACCTGGTTGAAAACCCCTTCCAGTTCGCGGATGTTGGTTCGCGCGCGGTCGGCGATCATTTCGGCGATGGAGTCACTGAGTTCGACCTCGCGCTCGTGCGCCCACATCTGGAGGATCGCCACCCGGGTCTCGAACTCCGGCGGCTGCAAGTCCATCACCAGCCCGCCAGAGAAGCGTGACCGCAGCCGGTCTTCCAGCGTGGTCAGCTCGGAAGGATGGCGGTCGGAGGCCAGCACAATCTGCTTATTATAGGTATACAGCGCGTTAAAGGTATGGAAGAACTCTTCCTGGGTGCTTTCTTTGCCGGCTATGAACTGGATGTCGTCGACCAGCAGGACATCTGCCGAGCGGTATTTTTCGCGGAACATGGCTGTGGTGCGCTGGCGGATGGCATCGACCAGATCGTTGGTGAAGACTTCCGAGGGGATATAGATCACGCGCTGGCCACGCTCGCGGCAGACATGGGCGATGGCCTGGAGCAGGTGCGTCTTGCCTAGCCCGACCCCACCGTAAACCAAGAACGGGTTATAATGCGAAGCGGGATGTTCGGCCACGGCGAGCGCCGCCTCGTAGGTCATGCGGTTGGCCGAATTGGCGATGAAGCGGTCAAAGGTCAGCCGCGGATTAAGTTCACTCTCCGGCAGGTCAGGCCGCTGCGGGCGGACGATCTGCTGGTGGAGGGGGGCGGTCGCGGCGCTTGGCTCCGGTTGACGCGAAAGCAGCCGGAACAGGGGCAGCTCGTCGTCCTCGGAGGACGTGGAAGCGGGTTTATAGACTTCAAAGTGGACTTCCGCCGGCTCGCCGGAGACATCCGCCAGGACGCGGCGCACCTCACGGTAGAGCCGGTGCTGGAGCATATCGCGGGCGTAGGAGTTACCGACGCCGATTCGATAGGTTCCCTGATCGTAGGCAAGGAACACCGCTCCACGAAGCCAGGTATCGAAGCTGGCCCGGTCGAGTTGGATCTCCAACTGGGTAAGGGCAGTATTCCAGATTTCTTGCGGACTCACGACACCAACCTCTACGACCGGCCGCGGGCAGCATTGAACAGACGCGACGAAGCATCCCGCGTGTGACCGGCCCCATTGAATTGAAAAGTACGGTTATTCGACCACCAGGGCACAAGACTGTGCCCCTTCCAGAGTGGGTGTAGGGGTGGCGTCTGGTTATTGTGGGTGGCGTTCTTGTGTACTCTACAGTATAGCGTATCCGGCGGGTCGGCTCAACCGATTCCGGTTCAAAAAAGTTAAAAACGGGCAATTTATAAGGTTGGGATAAATCCTACCTAGAAACGTTAAAGATCATCCAGTTGTACCCAAGTGGAACCCATTGGAGTCACAGCAGACGTAGGCGTGGTTTTTGGGATACCCACGCGAATGGGGGCGGCGGAACTGCCCGCCGATTTCGCAAAACGAGGCATTTGAGGGCAGAATTGCTGATGTTGATCAGCGAAAATCGAAGTTCTTAAACTTGGGATATTTTCTACCAAGGCAGGAAAAAAAAGATCGTAGTTGGGATTACTATGGGATATTTTGGGAAATATCAGGCTTGAGGTTGGCAAAAATCCCAATTGAGGAACACGACTTAAACGTCAGTTAAAACAAGGGGTATACAGCCCTTTCATGTCTTTGAATTTCGATTCTGAAGAGGAAGATTGCAGAATGCCGCCGTTAACAGTTGATTTCCTGAAGACGCTGGTGGCAGAACTGGATGACGAAAGCGTCACCGGGATGGGGATTGCGGGCAGTCATGCCCGTGGGACGCCGACGCCCTTCAGCGATGTGGATGTGCTGCGCTTTGTGCAGGACGCGCCTGCCGTGGAAGACGGCTACCGACTGCTCCACCGCCAAGGGCATCTGGTGAGCCTGACGACCACGACCATTGCTGCCAAACGCGCCGAACTGACCCGTCCAGAGGATCTGATCTGGGCTGTGCCTGGTATCCGTCAGATGCGGGTGCTGCTGGATAAGCGCGGCGAACTGGCTCGGCTCAAGCGCGATGTCGATCCGTTCAACTGGCGGCTGTTCCAACCCGCCGCCGATGTCTATGCCAGCCGGGAACTGATGGGCTTTGCTGAGGAAGCCCACAAGGTGATGAGCGGTCTGTTCCTCAATGATGAACCGGCCATGCTCTACGCCACCTACGGGCTGGTGCTGGGACTGGCGCGGATCATGGCGGTGCAGCGCGGGCTGTTCATTGAGACCGAGAACCGCTACTTCGAGCAGGTCACCGCTTTGTTCGAGCCGGGGGCTGATTGGCCGCGCTGCTTCCGGGCGGCGGCCGGGCTGGACAGCACGCTAAACGGGCAGCCGCTCACGGTGACGATGCGGGCCTTCTTCGCGCTCAACCTGTATCTGCTGACTGCCCGCGAACTGCACGCCATCATCCAGCCGGAGCATCAGGGGGTGATCCGCGCCACGGCGGAGGCCATCGAAGCCCAACCGTACTTTCTGCGCGGCATCCAGATCAGCATGATGCCGGAGCAGCAGCTGCCTGAAGGGGAGGGCGAGATGTGAGCGCCTTGACAGCCGGGGGGATTTCCCGCATACTGAGCGGCATGGAACACCTGACGAACCGCTTATCGATGCGAATGTTGAACGCCCTCCACCCGGATGGATGGGAGCAGCTTTGGCGCGCATCGTAAGTTCCCGCTGAAGCACTATGCAAAACCGTCTGTCCGGGTCGAGGGCAGGCGGTTTTTTGTTGCCGGGCACAAGCCTGTTCCGCGTTATAATCGGCGCGGGCGGACCCGACCCATCCAAGTGCGCTGACCGATGATGAAGGACATCCCATGACCGAACCGAAGACGATCCATGTTTCTGTGGCCTGGCCGTATGCCAACGGCGATCTGCACATCGGGCATCTGGCCGGGGCTTATCTGCCCGCCGACATCTTCGCCCGGTATCACCGCCTGAAGGGGAACCGCGTGCTGATGGTATCCGGGTCGGACAGCCACGGCACGCCCATTTCGGTCGAGGCCGACAAGCGCGGCATCTCGGCGCGGCAGGTCTTTGAGCATTACCATGAACGCTTCCTGCTGACTCAGCAGAAGATCGGCATCAGCTACGATCTATTCACGCATACTGATACCGAGAGTCATCATCGGGTTTCGCAGGACTTCTTCCTGCGGCTGCTGGAAAACGGCTGCTTATATAAGGAAACGCAGAAGCTGATGTACTCGGAGCAGGAGAAGCGTTTCCTGCCGGATCGCTACGTCGAAGGCGAGTGCTACGTTTGCCACTACGCCAATGCCCGCGGCGACCAGTGCGATAACTGCGGCAGCCTGCTGGATGCCACGCAGCTTATCAACCCGCGCAACCGCAACAACCCGGCTGATCACCTGATCGTGCGCGAGAGCGAACACTTCTTCCTCGATCTGGCGCGGTGGGAGCCGGAGCTGCTGGCCTACATCGACCAGCACCAGCATCACTGGCGTCCCAACGTGGTGCGCTTCAGCCGCAACTTCGTGGCCGACGGTCTTCAGGGGCGGCCGATCACCCGCGATATTGACTGGGGGATCAGTGTGCCGCTGGAAGGCTGGGAAGTCAAGAAACTCTACGTCTGGTTCGAGGCGGTCATCGGCTATTTCTCGGCCAGCGTCGAATGGGCGCGGAATATCGGCCAACCGGATGCCTGGAAGGAGTGGTGGTATAATCCCCAGGCGCGGATTTACAACTTCATCGGCAAGGACAACATTCCCTTCCACACGATCATCTGGCAGGCCGAACTGATGGGCGTGAACGGGCTGTACAACGGGGCGGAAGACTGCATCGGGCGGCGCTACGAGGCCGAACTTCAACTGCCTTACGATGTGCCGGCCAACGAGTTCATGAACATCGAAGGCGACAAGTTCTCCAAGAGCCGCAACTGGGCTATCTGGCTGCCGGATATGCTGGATCGTTACCAGCCGGACGCGGTGCGCTACTACGTGGCCTCGACTGCGCCGGAAGGAGCCGACTCGGATTTTTCCTGGGAGGGGTTTCTCAACCGGGTGAACGGTGAACTGCTGGCGGCCTGGGGCAATCTGGCGAACCGGATGCTGAGCTTCGCCTACAAACGCTATGATGGCAAAGTGCCCAGCATTGCCCTCAGCGACTTGACCAACGAAGACCGCGCCATGTTGGAGAAATCCGAAGCGGCGTTCGAGACCGTTGGCGACCTGCTGGCGGCGGTCAAGCTGAAAGAGGCGCTCAGCACGGCCATGGCGCTGGTGCGGGAGACCAACGTCTACCTCGACCGCCGCGCCCCGTGGAAGCGCATCAAGGAAGACCCGACGGATGCAGCCCTGGCGGTCTATACCGTGCTGCGGGTGATCGACAACTGCAAGGTGCTGCTGGCTCCGTTCCTGCCGTTCACCTCGCAGAAGGTGCATGAATTCCTGGGCTACGACGGCCAGATTTTCGGCGACCTGAAGATCGTTGAATACACCGAGTCGAGCCGCTCGCACAAGGCGCTGGTCTACGATGGGACGCCGGCCACCGGCACATGGGCGGTCAGTTCGCTTCAGCCGGGTCAGGCGCTGCGCGAACCGTCGCCGCTGATCGTCAAGCTCGACCCGGAGATCGTTGAGCAGGAACGCGGCAAGCTCGGCCAGCCGCGTGACGAACGTCCGATCACGGTGTAAAGAAAGACCTTAGCCCGCTGCTCAGCCGCCCAGCAGATAGTCGATGGTGGCAGGCACAGGCGTCAGCAAATACACATCGACGTAGCGCGACCAGGACACCCAGTTCTCGTCATCGTAGCCCAGGTCGATCCACAGCTTGAAGCGGCGCGGCCCGCCGGTATCGGCAGCCACGCCGACCCCGTAGCCGGGCACATACAGCTGCGTGTCGTAGGGAATGATCTTGGGATCGATGGCGACCACGCCTTTGGTCAGCAGCCGGCCAAGTGAGGTGCGGTTATCCCCGCCCAGCGCTGCTGGGTGGTAGCTGGTGGCATACATTCGCAGGACGCGCCAGTATTCGCGCGGGCCGTCGGGGGTATCTACTGTTCGTACCACCACGCGCGTGCCATAGACGACGATGCGGTTGACGGGATCGCGGGCGACGCCGCTGCTTTCGCTGGCGCGGCTGACTTCGATGCCGTTCTCGTAGCGGATGCGGATGTTGGTCTGCTGGATGCCGTTCTGTCCTTCTTGCAGCACCCGGCGCTGATCCAGTTCCATCTCGGCATCTGCCTGATAAACCGTCTCGAAGGGCAGCACCGTCTGTTCGACTTCAACCTGCTCGGTGACGCGGATGACGCGGATGCTGATACCCGGCTGAAGCGGCGCGGTTTCGTCGGGTATGGCGTAATCCAACCCCATCAGCGCAACACCCGCTCCGTTGAGCGCATCGGCCACGGTCGTGCCCTGGGTGCGCGTTTCCAGCGTGACCCCGTCGGCGATAATCGAGATCGGCTGCGAGCGCCGGATGGTCACAGTCAGTCCCGAGGCGAGGGGCGTAGTCACGTCGGGGATAACCTCATCGGCCAGATAGAGCGGCAGGTTGGCCTGGAACAGGGCTTCGCCGACCGTGGGGGCGGTAGTTTCCAGCGTGATGGTCTGGGGTCCGTCCTCGATGGTAACGGTTAGGGCGCGTTGAATGCTGATGGCGTTGGCGGGAACGGGCCAGGTCAGCATGTTGAGCGCGTCGGTTTGGGTTCCATCCACGCGCACGCGGTCTTTGCTGCCCAAGCTGATCCCGGCGCTCTCCAGGATATCCAATGGGTTGTTGAAGGTCGTGTAGAGGGTCTGCGACTGGCCGTCGATGGTCAGCAGCACCGGGCGGGCACGTTCAATCCGCACGACCACATCGGGTGTGAGCGGGGCCTCGGCTTCCGGCAGTACACGGTCGCCCGTGTTCAGCGTCAAGCCGTATTCATGCAGCAGATCGCTGACCGTGCGGGAACTGGTCTGGACGCGGTAGCCCGTCCCGGAGACGATCAACGTGACGGAGATGGGAGCGGGGGTCCTCGAGATGCTGACCAGCACCACTCCCAGGCAGGCCAGCAGGCAGGCGCTCATAACCAGCCCGGCAGCCGCGGCCACGATCCACCAGCGGCGGTCGATCCCGCGCAGGAGGGTGAAGAATGCGTTTGGAGATTGGAGAGGGTTCGCGGAGTCCGTCATGCCTTCTGGACTTCAGCTAGATGGACGAGGCGGGGAAAAATAAGAGGGGTTGCTGCCGCTGCGATCAGGCCGGGTTGCCTGCAACACCCAGGAGTGACCCCTTAGTGCTGCTCCCTTCCGGTCCTGACACGGTTCGGAGGTCCTGCCGTGCAGGACCCGGTCTGACCGAACCGGCAACAACCCCTATCGTCTAAGTGTCTACTCAACAAGCCAGACTATTCTATCAAGCTGTATGATGCGTATTGTAGCTTTCCAGGGAGTGGGTTGTCAACTTCCTGACTCCGCCTGCCCGGATATTTGTGCGGGCGCATAGCATATGTCTTTTTCAGGGAGTATAGTCTGTCTTTGGCGGCCCTGCTGACGGGCTACCAATTATAATCTGTAAGGGTCTTGAGTATATAAAGGTCATCGCCACCAGGCCGGCGACCAGTACGCCGCCTCGTCGAACGTCAGCCGCCGTGGAACCCCGTCCTGCTCCAGCAGGTACACCTGCGGCGAAAGTTTCCCCGCATCGACCAGATAGACCAGTTCTGCCCCGTCCGGCGACCACGTCAGCGACCACAGCCGCGTCCCCCGTGGATACTCCGCCACCACCTCGGTCTCCTCTGTTCGCCCCTCCGCGGCCCGGATCAGCCGTCCTGCCCGCCCATACGCCAGCCACCGTCCATCCGGCGACCACGAGGCGGCGAACCCCTGTGTGAGCGGCTGAGCCACGCCCCCCTGCGCGGGGATGAGGTACTGGTTGGCATACAGTCCCCGGCTGTAGGCCGTATACTGGATTAACTGGCCATCCGGTGTCCAGCGCGGCCCCAGCTCATCGGTCGGTTGCGAGGTGAGCTGCCGCGACTTGCCATCCGCGATGCTGACCACGTATAGGTCGAACTGGCTCCCCTGGCTGGCGCTATAAGCGATCATCTGCCCATCCGGCGACCACGACGGGTTCAGGTTGTCTACCTGGTCGGTTGTCAGCCGTCGGACTGCTCCCGCGCAGCCGCTCTGGTTCATCAGGCAGTCCGCGGCCATCAGGTAGATGTCCCGGCCGTCCTCACCCGCCGCGGTGAAGGCCAAGTGGCTCCCATCCGGCGACCAGCTCAGGTCGTTGGGATCACGGATGTCGATAGGCAGCGGTCGCGCGTTCGCCCCATTCCAATCCATCACATACGGGATCAGCTCGAAGCTGGTCGTCCCTTTAGAAACGAAGAAGATCACCTTTGTCCCGTCTGGTGACAGCAGCAGGTTCGACGGTGAAACCGCTTCCTCGATCACCTGGGGCATCAGGCCGCGCTCCACATCCAGCGCGTAAATATGGAAGTCGCCTTCGCGGTTGGCGATCAGGTACAGCGCTTGCAGCGGCAGCGCCCGGCTGACCACCCCCGCCGCCGCGATCCCGACCCCTGTGCCCAGCAGCAGCCCGCCGCAGAGAATCAGCAGCGGGCGCAGCAGCGTCGTCAATCCTCCGCTAGACCGCATCGCTCAGGGGTGCGGGACCGTGCCACCTGCCGACGGCAGGTAGAAGAAAGCCAACGCCAACATGACGTAAACCGCAAGCAGCATCGCCCCCTCCAACCAGTTCGACTCGCCGTCGAGCGCGATCAGGGCGGCGACCAGCGCAGTGGCGATCAGCGCGATCAGCTCGAACCCGCTGAAGACCAGCAGCAGCGTGTCTCCGCCCATAATCAGGCTGATGAACACCAGCACCGGCGCGACGAACAGGGCCACCTGCAAGCTCGATCCCAGCGAAACTGCCAGGCTCAGTTCCATCTTGTTCTTGATTGCCACCTGCACCGCTACCAGATGCTCGGCGATGTTGCCGACCAGTGGGATAATGATGATGCCGATGAAGAATTCGCTGAGGCCAAAAGTTTCGGTGACATGCTCGACCGCCCCGACCAGCGCCTCGCTCAACAGTACGATACCCACCGTCGCCGCCGCCAAGATAATGAGCGATGTGCGGACGCTCCAGCGGGCCGTATGCGCGGACTCGCGGGTGACAGCACCGGTCGGTTCCGCTTCGGTGTGACCGTGAGTGAAGGCATACAGGACGCTCAGCGCGTACAGGACGATCATAACCAGGGCCACGCCTTCGCTCAGGCCGAGTTCAGCGGCCTTGTTGGTCATAATGGCCACGTCGAACAGCGATGGGATCGCCAGCGCCGCTACCGCCAGGATCAGCAGCGTGGCGTTCAGCCCGGCTGTGCGCGGATCGAACTTCTGCAGCCCGTTTTTCAGACCGCCCAGCAGCAGGCTCAGCCCCATCACCAGCAAGAGGTTGCCGATGATCGAGCCGACAATTGAGGCTTTGACCAGATCGAGCAGCCCTTCCCGAATGGCGAAGATGGTGATGATAAGTTCGGCGGCGTTACCCAGCGTGGCGTTAAGCAAACCGCCGATCTTCGGTCCGGTGTGCTGGGCCAGTTCTTCCGTCGCTTCGCCGATCAGGTCGGCCAGCGGGATGATCCCCAGCGCGGCGACGACGAACAGCAGTATCGGATCCGCTCCGGCCAGTTCAGCGATGATCGCCACCGGCACAAAGATCAACAGCAGCTTGACGATGCGGTCGAATGACATAGCGTTCCCCCAAGTGGACGTGAAATGTTGTTTTATTCTACCCAGAATCGGGCGGACGTGGGTTGACAGAAAGCTTTTGATGCGTCATAAAAGAGCGGGTAACGAAACTGAATGAAATTGATGCGCGGTTATAGCCGAAATCGATCATCCGGCGATACAATAGCGAAAACATTGCGGGATATGCCAGGCTATTGGGACTGACTGATGGATTAGATGGCTGTTCACAACAGCGTTTTATCGAAAAAGGTTTTCTTCATGTCCACTAAGCGCGTCATCGCCATAGACCTCGGCGCTGAGTCTGGCCGCGTGATCCAGGTCAGCTTCGATGGCAACAGCCTGCACAGCGATGAAATTCACCGTTTTGCCAACCAACCCGTCACGGTCAGCGGTACGCTCTACTGGGATGCCTTACGGCTGTTCCATGAAATCACCACCGGCATTCGGGCAGTTCCAGCGGGAGCGGCCTCGCTGGGCATCGATACCTGGGGGGTAGACTTCGCGTTGCTCGACCGCGACGGCCGGCTGCTCGCCAATCCACTGCATTATCGTGACCGCAGTTGGGAAGGCATGATGGATTGGGTCTTCGAGCGTGTGCCACGCCGCGAACTCTATCAACGCACCGGCCTGCAGATCATTGCTGTGAACGGCATCTGGCGGCTGGCCGGGCTGGTTCGCAATCACAGCCCGCTGCTGGAAATCGCCCACACCTATCTGACGCTGCCTGACCTGTTCAACTACTGGCTAAGCGGATCCAAAACCTGTGAATTTACCCACGCCAGCACTCACCAGTTGTATAACCCGCACCTCAATAACTGGGACATGGAACTGCTCCAACGCTTGGGCGTCCCGACGGCAATGTTCGGCGAGATCGTTCCACCGGGCACGACTCTCGGCGAGTATCAGGGCATCCAGGTGATCGCCCCAGCGACACACGATACTGGCAGCGCGGTCGTGGCCGTACCGACTGTCACGGATGATTACGCCTACTGCAGCAGCGGAACCTGGAGCCTTCTGGGGTTGGAACTGCCCCATGCTGTCATCGATGATGCTGCCTACGAAGCCAATATCACCAACGAAGGCGGCGCGGAGAATACCTGGCGCTTCCTGAAGAACATCGCCGGGATGTGGCTGGTACAGCAGTGCCGGGCGACATGGGCCGCCCAGGGTACGACCTACGAATACCCGCAGTTGGCGGCCATGGCCGAAGAAGCCCCGCGCTTCACCGCCTTCATCGACCCCGATGATGGCGACTTCTACCAGCCCGGTGATATGCCCGCCCATATCCGTGCCTTCTGCGACCGCACCGGTCAGACCGCGCCGGAGACCGTTGGCGCGTTCGTGCGGATCATCTACGAAAGCCTGGCAATGAAGTACCGGTATGTGCTGGACCAGGTCTGCCGCGTGGCTGGGCGCAAGGCGGAGGTTTTCCATATCATCGGTGGTGGCTCGCGCAATGCGCTCCTCTGCCAGATGACCGCCGACGCGACCGGGCGCGTGGTCGTGGCCGGGCCGGCAGAAGCCACGGCACTCGGCAACGCCATCGTTCAATTGGTGGCGCTCGGTGAATTCAAGGACATCGCCGAAGCCCGCCGCCTGCTCAGCGAGACCGCTGGAACCGTCACCTATGAGCCGCGCGATACCGACGCTTGGGAAGAAGCCTATGCCCGCTTCCTCAAGGTGCTGACGGTGAAGTAGCCGTGCGTGACTTTGACCGCAAGATGCGGCGGCTGCGGACGATGAGCCGCGCTCAAGTTCGCGCTCGTATCCGGGCGCGGATCAACCGGACGGGCTGGGAAGGTAAGTTAAGACGGATTTTGAAAATGACGACTTATGACAATCGTTCCGCTTATGTGAAATCGCCCTGGCAGTTTCAACTGCGGGATAACCCGGTTCCGCCTCCCGGCCCTGGTCAGCTCCTCGTCCAGATTCACGCCTGCGGCATTTGTGGAACCGACCAGCACATCGCTGACCGCACCGCCGCGGATTGGCAGCCTTTCGGCCATGAAGTTGCCGGAATGGTCGAAGCGGTCGGCGCAGGCGTGACGGCCTTCAAGCCGGGAGACCGCGTTGCGCTGGACAGCTCCGCCCCGTGCGGTGAATGCTCGACCTGCGCCCCGCCGCCGCGTGGACGCGCCCGACCCGATCTGTGCCCGAACCCGGTGAATTACTGGCTGACCGCCACGATGGGCTTCGGCCAGCGCATCCTCGCGCCGCACCAGTTGGCTGTTCACGTCCCGGAGATCGTGCCGCTGGACATCGCCTCGCTGGTCGAACCGCTCGGTGTCTGCATCGATCTGGTGCAGGTGGCCGAGGTCGGCCCCGGCGATCACGTCCTGGTGATCGGCCCAGGCCCGCTCGGATTGGGTGCGGTCTTCCTGGCGGCGCGGGTAGGCGCGGAGAAAATCATGCTGGCTGGGCGATCCAGCTCGAAGGCAAGGCTGGAAGCGGGGTTGAAGCTGGGGGCGGATACGCTCATCGAGACTGACAAACGTGCTGTCACTGATACGGACTTCGGGTCGCGCAAACCCGACAAAATCCTCGTGACTGCCCCGCCGGACAGCCTTCCAGCGGCGCTGGCTGTGGCCGCGCTGGGCGGGATCGTCAGCTATGTTGGCGTGGCCTGGAACGAGAAGACCCGCGTGCAGATTGATGCCGATGATCTGCACTTCCGCAAGCTGTCGCTGCGTCCCTCCCATGCCTGGCCGGGAACCCATGCCGCGGAGAGCATCCGGCTGCTGGCGACCTGCCCGGAATTGGGTCACACGCTGGTGAGCCACCGCTTCAGCCTAGATGAGATCGAACGGGCTATGACCACGGTGCGCGATGACCGCGCGTCGGTGAAGAAAGCCCTGGTTGTCACGTAGAGCCAATGCTCGAACGGAAAGCTGCAATGACACCGATACTGCAACTCGAACACATCTCCAAGTCCTTCCCTGGCGTGAAGGCGCTCGACGACGTCCACTTCGAGATGAACGCGGGCGAAATCCACGCGCTCCTTGGCGAAAACGGCGCTGGCAAATCCACGCTGATCAAGATTGTTTCCGGTGTCTACAAACCCGACGCCGGCTCGATCAAGCTCGATGGGCAGCCGGTCAGCTTCAACAATCCGCGTGAAGCGCAGGCTCAAGGTATCGCCACCATCTACCAGGAACTCAGTCTGTATCCTGAACTGACGGTTGCTGAGAACATCTTCATGGGGCATGCCCCCAAACGCGCCGTCGGCCCCGTCCAGGTTATCGACTGGAAGACCATCAACGACCGCGCTGTTGAACTGCTGGCCTCGCTGAACATCACCGACCTGGATGTGCGCCGCAAGGTCGGCTCGCTTAACGTCGGCAATCGCCAGCGCGTCGAGATTGCCAAAGCGCTGTCGATCAATGCTCGCGTTCTCATCATGGATGAGCCGACGGCGGCGCTGACTGAAACCGATGTCGAGCGTCTGTTCGAGATCGTCCGTCTGCTCAAGCAGCGCGGCGTCGGCATCGTCTATATCAGCCATCGTCTGCAAGAGGTCTTCGAGCTGGCCGACCGCTCAACCGTGCTGCGTGATGGCCAGTTTGTCGGCACGCGCCCGGTCAGTGAAACCAGCGAAGACCAGCTCATCAGCATGATGGTTGGCCGCACCATCGATAACCTCTTTCCCAAACTCCCTGGCGAACGCGGCAAGCCGGTGCTGGAAGTCCGCAATCTGAACCGCCCGCCGCTGACCCGGGATGTCTCCTTTAGCGTTCACGCGGGGGAGATCGTCGGACTGGCTGGTTTGGTCGGATCAGGCCGCAGCGAACTGGCACAGGTCATCTTTGGCATGACACCGGCCCAGTCCGGCGACATCCTGCTCGACGGCAAAGCGGTGCAGATTCCGAATCCTGGCACAGCCGTCCAGCTGGGCATTGCCTACGTGCCGGAAGATCGCGGCACACAGGGACTCATCAAGCAGATGACCATTCGCGAAAACGCATCCATGGCCGTACTGCGAATCCTTTCTCGCGGCAGCTTCATCAACCAGCGCGAGGAGAAGAGCCTTGCCCAACGCGCCATCGAGCAGCTCAGCATTCGCGCCACCAGCTACGAACAGATCGTCAACAAACTCTCCGGCGGCAATCAGCAGAAGGTAGTGGTCAGCAAATGGCTGGCGAGTAAGCCCAAGCTGCTTATCATGGATGAACCGACGCGCGGCATCGACGTCGGCGCGAAGGCCGAAATTCACCGCCTGATGAGCGAACTGGCGGTCAAGCAGGGGTTGGCGGTTCTGATGATTTCCAGCGAACTGCCCGAAGTCTTGGGCATGAGCGACCGCGTCCTGGTCATGCGCGAGGGGCGTCTGGTCGCCGAATTCAGCCGTTCCGAGGCGACCCAGGAAAAGGTCGTCACCGCGATGATGAGCAGCACCGCCCAGGCGGTGTAAACTCCCGTCGCCGTTTATTCATCGTCTGTCTTGTGGATGGAACAGAACGACAATGGCAGCAATCACGCAATCGCAGACTTCCCGCTCCCCCCAATCCTTGCGGCTGACCGGTTGGCTCAGCCAAGAGGTGATCCTGGCAGTCATCATCGTCGTTCTGATGGTGGTGGTCGGCCTCTCGTATGAGCGCTTCCGCGCCCCTAACAATCTCTGGGACATCTTCCAGAGCAACGCCTATATCGCCGTCGCTGCCGTCGGGATGTCCGTCCTGATCGTCTCCGGCAATATCGATATTTCTGTCGGCTCGCTGGTTGGCGTGCTGGCGATCCTCAGCGGGACGCTCGTGACCAGCGGTTTTCCGGCATGGTTGGCCTGGCTGATCCCGATTGTAGTCGGGGCGCTGGTGGGCGCGATCAATGGCTTCTTCGTGGCCTACCTCCGTATCCCCTCTATAGTGGTGACTTTAGGCATGTTGAGCATTCTCAAAGGCGGCCTCATCATCGTCCTGGGTGGAACTACCATCTACAACATGCCGCCAGAATTCTTCTTGGCGCAGCAAAGCTGGCTGGGTGTCCCCTCACCGGTAGTGCTGATGATCGTCATCACCATCGGCGCGGCGCTGTGGATGCGCTACAGCAGCATGGGGCGCTCGCTCTATGCCGTCGGGGGGAATGCCGACGCAGCCCGGCTTTCCGGCATCAATGCCCAGCGCGTGGTTTTCAACGCCTTCGTCATCAACGGGGTGATGGTCGGCATTTGCAGCGTGATGTACGCCACGCAGTTCAATTCCATCCAGGCCAGCGTACCCGTCGGCCTGGAATTGCAGGTGATTACGTCGGCGGTGGTCGGCGGGGTGAGCATCCTGGGTGGGACGGGGACGGTCATCGGCGCGACGCTGGCGACTATCCTGCTGAGTGCCATTCGCTCTTCGATGATCTTCACCGGGGTCAGCCCCTACTGGCTCCGCGCGGTGCAGGGCGTTCTGATCCTGATTACCGTACTGGTCGATATCCTCCGCCGCCGCCGTGTCAACCAGAGTCGTTGAGGGAATGCATCATGGCTGTAAGTGAACATGTGCCTGCTCCAGCCAGCGCGGTCAATCCGCTGCGGAGCTTACTGCTCAAGAAGGAAACCGTTCTGCTGGCGATCCTGGTGCTGGGGGTAATCTTCCTCGCCACCCGCACCGATAAGTTCCTGACCGTCGATAACATCCTCAATCAGGGACGCTTGCTGACCGAAATTCTGTTGATCGCTCTGCCGATGACCTACATCATCATCACGGGCGGCATCGATCTCTCGGTCGGTTCGATTCTCGGTCTGACGGCCATCGTGCTGGGCTACGCCTGGAAGAACTTGGGGCTGCCGCTGGAGCTGGCGATTGTCGTGGCGGTGCTGCTGGCAACCGTGGCCGGTTTCGTCAACGGACTGTTTATCGTCCGGTTGGGCGTTCCCCCGCTCATCATGACCCTGGCGACTCTGGCCCTCTACCGTGGACTAGCCGAAGGTATCAGCCAGGCGCGTTCAGTGCGCGGCTATCCGGACTGGTTTTTCCAGTTGGGACAAGGCGAATTCCTGGGCGTGCCGACTCAGCTTTGGTTCGTTGTTGTGGCGGTCATCATCGCTGGTATCCTGCTGTCGCGGACGACCTTCGGGCGGACGCTGTATGCCATCGGGAACAACGAGCTTGGCGCGCGCTTCTCCGGCCTATCCGTGGATCGCTCCAAGCTGATGATCTACGCCCTGTCCGGTTTCATGTCTGGGCTGGCTGGCTGGATTTTTGTTTCTCGCGTCAGCACTACCCGCTCGGATATGGGCACGGGCATCGAACTGGATGTCATCACGGCTGTTGTGCTGGGCGGAACCAGCATCTTCGGCGGCAGCGGCTCGATCTGGGGCACGGTGATCGGCGCGGTGCTGATCCAGTTGCTCAAAAACGGCTTGAACCTCTCCGGGATGAAAGGCGACGCGACCATTGTCATCATCGGCTTCGTGCTGATCGTCGCCATTCTCATCAATAACTTCATCCAGCGGCGCAGCGGGGCATCTCGTGATTGACCTGGATCAACCAGCGCTCGGCGCTGTTCGATCAGAATCGTATAGGTAAGGAAATTCATGAAAGGGGGATGCGGCGAGACAAAAGCGATGTATGGTTGGATTGGCTATGTACCATAGCCGTGGATATTGCCTTTGGAAGCATGTGCAAGGAGAAGAGACCACAATGTCCAAGAAACTGTTTTCGATCTTGATTGTCGTGATGCTGCTGGGTATCGCGGCGCTGCCTGCGGTTCAGGCGCAGGATGCCCGCTGGGACGGCGCGGATGAACTTCCCGTCAACCCGCTGGAATGCCCCGCTGCTGAGGGCGCAGCCGCTCCCGAAGCGACTGCCATGGCGATGGATATGCCCGCCTACGATGGCGGCCAGCCCACGGGCGCTCCTGATCTGGCCGGCCAGCCGATCACCATCGTCGATATTCCCAAGCTGATCGGTATCGGCTACTTCGATGCCACCGCCAAGGGCATGCAGGAAGCTGCTGCTGAACTCGGTAATGTCACCGTCATCAACGACGGCCCAACCGAGGCCAACATCGATGACCAGATCACCTTCATCGACCAGTACATCACTCAGGGCGTGAACGGCGTTCTCTTCGCCGCTAATGACCCCGTGGCGATTGCCCCGGTTCTGCAGAAGGCCCTTGATGCCGGTATCCATGTCGTCGGCTATGATGCCAACAGCGAGCCGGGCGCGCGTGAATGGTTCGTCAATCAGGCCGAATTCAACGGCATCGCCAAGACACTGATCGATCAGATGGTTGCCGAGAAGGGCGAAGATGCCAGCATCGCCATCGTGACCAGCACCTTCACCACCCCGAACCAGGCGCGCTGGATTGCGGAAATGTGGGCGTATGCCGGCAAGTGCTATCCCAACCTGAAGTGGCTGGAAACCGTGGAAGCCCAGGAAGATGCTAAGCTGTCCTTCGACCAGGCCACCACCCTCATCAACAAGTACGGTGATGAGCTGGATGGTTTGTTCGGCATGACCAGTGTGGCGACTCCGGCCTCGGCGGATGCCGTCACCCAGGCGGAGAAGTGCGGTGCGGTGGCTGTTGTTGGTTTGGCGACCCCGAACCCGATGAAACCGTTCGTCGCTTCTGACTGCGTGAAGTCGGTTGTACTGTGGAACCCAGTTGACCTGGGTTATGCCGCCGTCTATGTGATGCGCGCTGTTGTCGATGGCACGCTCAAGCCTGGCGACATGTCGGTGGAAGCTGGCCGTTTGGGGACGCTCCAGGTCGTCAATGGCAGCGAAATTCTGCTTGGCCCGCCCTTCGTCTACACGAAGGACAACATTGAAGGCTTCGACTTCTAAAGGTCGATCCATCGTCTGAGCAGGGGGCGCGGAAATCCGCGCCCCTTTTGATTCTCCCCGTAATCCATATTGTTACGTTATATTTCAGTTAGAATTTGAAATCTTAAGGTTCTAACGAGCAGGGTGATGTTAGATTTGTAATATGTAATTGTTTGTCATGTTGACTCGGTTTATCTCACCAAAAGCGATCTATTCATGCGTGCAATCCAAGAGATGCAGCGGAATGCTGGACTCATGCCAGCGGTATCCCTGCCACGCTTCAATCCAGCAGCTGTTCACCCTCGAACTCGTAGAATACATCTAGCCCTATACTATATTGGTCTGATGGGGATCACATTTCTGGGGGTCGCATACGGGTTATACTTTTCTGAAGTGAACTTTCCGAGCAGCCGCGCCCCCTGGATCGAAACCACGCTGAATCTCTGTAAGCTGGCCTGGTTGATACCGCTGCCCTATGCGCTCCTCAACTTCTATTCGTTCTTCCGCTATCCGATGATCGTGCGGCCAATACCGCCGCCCGTCACCCGCCCGCTCAAGGTTCGCCTCTTTGTCCGCATAGTCACCCGTGGACAGAATCCCCGCCTTGTCGCGGAGACAGCCCGGCGTGCCTGTCGCGAACTGGAAGCGGCCATGGGACCATCTGGTTGGGTGGTAGAAGTAGCCAGCGATAACCCACTGGATATCGATTCCAATGGCGGGCGCGTTGTCGTCATCCAAATTCCTGCCGACTACCGCACGCCCAGCGGCGCCAAGTACAAAGCCCGCGCCCTGGAATACGCGCTGACTGCTTCGGATGCCGCGCCAGAAGACTGGATCATTCACCTGGACGAAGAAACGGCCTTCGATGCCGATACCGTGCGTGCCATCCATGCCTTTATCCACAAAGAAGATGAACGCACTGCTCACGGAAACTTGTTCCCGCCGAATATCGGGCAGGGTGTCATCCTGTATGGCCGCAACGGGATCGTCAACTGGATGACCACGCTGGCCGACTCCATCCGTGTGGGCGATGACTACGGCCGCTTCCGGCTCCAGTTTGAACACGGCAAAGCCTGGTTCGGGATGCATGGCTCCTTCATCGTCATCCAGAATGGCCTCGAACAAGCCCTTGGCTTCGACCACGGGCCCCAGTGCAGCATCACTGAAGACTGCTACTTTGCGATGGTCGCCCAGCGGGAAGGCGTGCGCTTCGAGTTCATCCACGCCTTTATGGACGAGCGCTCCCCCTTCAGCGTGGCGGATTTTGCCCGTCAGCGGCGGCGCTGGTTCGGTGGATTGTGGCTGTGTGTATTGGCTCCTGAACTGCCGCTGATCTCGCGGTTGGTGATGGGAACTTTTATGCTGCTTTGGTCGTTAAGCTGGCTGTGCATCACCATGGTCTATCTGAACTTTATCGTCCCAACAGGGACGCCTGTCTGGTTAGCGGTCGTGGGTGGCGTATCCTTCTTCTATTATGTCAGCCTGTACATCCTCGGCTACCTGCGCACCTTTGAGCCGCGCAAAGAAGGATGGGTTCGCTATCTGGGGCGCTTCGCGCTTCAGATTGTCTTCATCCCGATCTTCTCGGTCATGGAAGCCGCCGGCGTCCTCTACGGTCTAATCTCGCCCCCGCGTGATTTTTTCGTGGTGCAGAAAGAAATCCAATAGTCTCCGAATAGAAACCGCTGATCTTTTACTGGTCTCGCAGCCTGCTGCGTTACTAGGCGAGATTGTCGGGAAGTATTCAAATCATTTGCTTGACGCGGCATTCTTGGTCAGCGCTTATGCAGCGCATACTCATTTCTGATACAAGCTGGGGTAAGGTCATGATGCCCTATTCGATTTCTGCTCTGAAGTTCTCATGGACTGCACAGCAGGAGTTCAAGCACACGCCCCAGGATACGCTACAATGAATTCATCAGCGTGATTCGAAGGCGGGACGAGTGCAGCAAGGACACACACACTCATGATGCGGTTTGAGCGGTTCACCGAAAGGGCGCAGGATGCTGCTGCCCGCGCCTATGAAATTTTGCAGCGATACGGCCACAACCAGGTCGATACCGAACACATCCTGCTGGCGCTCTTGGAGCAGCCAGAAGGTGTCATCTCCCAAATTCTTGAAAAGCTGGGCGTCGATATTGCCGCTATGCGGAGCCGCCTGGATGAAATCCTGCGGGCCAGCCCCAAGGCCGCAATCTACGGCGGCGGAACCGGTCAGGTGTTCATCACGCCGCGTGTCAAGCGGGTGATCGATCTGGCGAACGAAGAGGCCAACCGCCTGCGAGATGAATATATCTCTACCGAACACATCTTCCTAGCGATCATCAGCGAGCGCAATACCGCTGTCAGCAAGATTATGGCGGACAATCAGATCACCCGCGACCGGGTGTATGATGCCATCAAGGACATCCGCGGCGGCCAGCGCGTCACCGATCCGCAGTCGGAGACGCGCTACCGGACGCTGGAAAAATACAGCCGCGACCTGACCCGTATGGCTGTGGAAGGCAAACTCGATCCGGTGATCGGGCGTGACGCTGAAATCCTGCGCGTGATCCAGATCCTCAGCCGCCGTACCAAGAACAACCCGGTGCTGATCGGCGAGGCTGGCGTGGGCAAGACGGCCATCGTCGAAGGGCTGGCGCAGAAGATCGCCACCAACGATGTACCCGAAATTCTGCTCGGCAAGCGGGTCGTGGCGCTTGATCTAGCCGGGATGCTGGCAGGCAGCCGCTTTCGGGGTGAATTCGAGGAACGCCTCAAGGCGACTATCGAGGAAGTGCAGCGGGCGCAGGGCGATGTGATCCTGTTCATCGACGAACTACACCAGGTGGTCGGCGCTGGCGCGGCCCAGGGTGCGCTGGATGCGGCCAACATCATGAAGCCGGCGCTGGCACGCGGCGAGCTGAACGCCATCGGCGCGACTACGTTGGATGAATATCGCCAGCACATCGAGAAGGACAGCGCCTTGGACCGGCGATTCGCGCCGGTGTTCGTCGAAGAACCGAGCATCGACGATACCATCGAGATGCTGTATGGGCTGCGCGATCGGTACGAAGCCCATCACAAGGTTAACATATCCGACGATGCCATCGAAGCTGCTGTGCGGCTGAGCGCCCGCTACATCAGTGACCGCCACCTGCCGGATAAGGCCATTGACCTGCTGGACGAGGCTGCTGCCAAACTGCGCGTCGCCCTGTATTCGATGCCGCCGCGCCTTAAAGAAATGAAGGATGTCATTGATCGTCTCCAGGCCGAGGAAGAATCGGCCGGGTTTGCCCGCGAGTACGAACGCGCTGCCGAATTCAAGATGGAACGAATCCGGGTGGAACAGGAATACGAACGCGAACGGTACATCTGGCAGCAGGAAAACACGCTGGATGAAGTGGTCGATGCGGACGATATCGCCCAGGTCGTTCACCAATGGACGGGCATCCCGGTCAACCAGATGCTCGAAACCGAGAGCGAGAAACTGCTCCGCATGGAGGAATACCTGCATCAGCGGATCATCGGGCAGGCGGCAGCCGTCACCGCCATCGCGGATGCCATCCGGCGTTCGCGCAGCGGGCTGAAAGACCCCAAGCGTCCCATCGGTTCGTTCATCTTCCTGGGATCAAGCGGCGTCGGCAAGACCGAACTGGCGAAGGCGCTGGCCGAATTCCTCTTTGATGATGAAGACGCGCTCGTGCGCGTGGATATGAGCGAGTACCGGGAGCAGCATACCGTCAGCCGGTTGTTCGGCGCGCCGCCCGGCTATGTCGGTTATGAAGAGGGTGGCCAACTGACCGAGGCAGTGCGCCGCCGTCCATACCGGGTCATCCTCTTCGACGAAATCGAGAAGGCGCATTCGGATGTCTGGAACGCGCTGCTGCAAATCCTGGAAGATGGGCGTCTGACCGATGGGCAGGGACGCACGGTCGATTTCCGCAACACGGTGGTCATCATGACCAGCAATCTGGGCACGGAATATGCCCGCAAGGGTGGTGTCCTGGGCTTCGTGCAGGGCAATGACCAGCAGGCGGTGGTCGATCATCAGAAAATCGAGAAGGCCATGCGGGATACCTTCCGGCCAGAGTTCCTGAATCGCATCGACGAGATCATCATCTTCGCGCCGCTGACGCTGGCCGAAGTCGAGCAGATCGTCGATTTACAGATGAAGGGGATCGCCGAGCGCATGGCTGAGTCGGGTATCCAGGTGCATCTGACCGAACCAGCGCGGCGTTGGCTGGCCGAGAAAGGCTACGATCCGCAGTTCGGAGCGCGTCCGCTGCGGCGTTCGCTCCAGCGGTTCGTGGAGAATCCGCTCAGCGTCCAACTGCTCAAAGGGGAGTTCCGCCAAGGCGATCTGGTCGTAATCGATGAGGTCAACGGGCAGATTGAATTCCTGCGCAGCCAGGACGCCAGCACCGATTACCTGCGAGTCGGCCAAGATCACTACTCCGATCAGCGGTAAGGGTGGATCGCGTTTTCGAGCCGGAAGCAAATTGGTGCGCTGTTGCAGAGATACAGCCCTCACCCCGTGGCCCCTCTCTAACGCGGAGTACCGCTGAGAGAGGGGGAAAACCAAACCCAACGCAGGTTGCTGCCATATGAGTTAAAAGGATTGCCGGTATGCCCAGCATTGGCGAAACCGCGCCCGATTTTGAACTCTGCAATCAGGATTGCGTGCCTGTCCGCTTGAGCCAGTACCGCGGTCAGAAGGTCGTCCTGTTCGCCTTTCCACAGGCTTTCACGGCTGGCTGCAATGCCCAGGCGTGTGGCTTCCGCGACCGCTTCCCGGTGATCCAGTCCAACGGCGCGGTGGTGCTGGGCATCAGCCCGGATCAGCCGGAAACGCTCCATCGCTGGAAGATGCAGAACCGTCTGCCTTATGACCTGCTTTCCGATCCCGATCACCGCGTGCTGGATGGCTGGCACGCCTGGGGCAAGTCTCTGTTCGGGTTGGTGACGATCCCCCGCACCAACCGCTCGGTCTGGGTGTTGGATGAAAACGGCGTGGTCATCGAAGAGGCGCTGGGGGTCGGCCCGGCGGAGAGCGTCAACCGAGCAGTTAAGGCGCTGGGCGGCGCATGAGCGGGCATTCAGCTGCTTCTCACCTGGGGATTATGCACTGCGCCTATTGTAGTACGCGTTCAGCGGAGTTTATTCTGTGAGGAAATTCTATGCCCAAGACCGGCGAACCTGCGCCCGATTTTGAACTGCCTAATCAGGACGGCCAGATGGTCAGGCTCAGCAGCCTGCGGGGCCGCAAAGTGATCCTCTTCGCCTTCCCGAAGGCGGATACCCCCGGCTGCACGACGCAGGCGTGCGGCTTCCGGGATGCCTTCCCGCAGATCGAAGCTGGGAATGCGGTGGTGCTGGGGATCAGCGCCGATTCGCAGAAAGACCTGGCGAAATGGAAGCAGAAGCAGAATCTGCCCTACGACCTGCTCTCCGACCCGGGACATCAGGTGTTAGAGCAGTGGGGAGCCTGGGGCGAGAAATCCATGTACGGCAAGACCTACATGGGCATTATCCGCTCACACTGGGTGATCGATGAGAACGGTATCCTCAGCGACGCGCAGATCAAAATCAGCCCGGAGAAGAGCGTCGAAGGCGCGGTCAAGCTTGTCGTGGGGTGAACACGGGAAGCAGGTGGGTTCAGCGTCCCCGGTAAGGGGACGCTTTTGTTTTCTGCTCTACCCGGTGATGAATTCGTGCTGGATGGTCAGCGTCGCGCAGCGGGCGATCACCGAGCAGCCTGCTCACGGTGCGGTTGAGTTGGATAACGGAGCGTTCGATTTCTGGGTGGGAGCGCGGCGGGCTACTACTGGTCGGTCGAAGAGGATGAGGTGGAATTTCGTCCATTGATCGGTGGACTGAGGCACGACGAGGCAGAACTGCTGGCGCGGCTGCTGTACAGTGAGATCGGCGGGGATTTCGTGGCGCTGCGCCAGCTTGCGCACGGGATCAATGAGATAAGCGAGGCGGAGCGGAAAGCCTTCTTTGCCGACGTGCTCCGGTTGGATTCCTCACCGCCGGAGCGAGGACCAGAGTTGGACATCGACTTTTAGCCGACATACACACAGGGGAATGAAACGCTCTGGTCGCCAGGCGGGACGGCAGCGAATGGGCTGGCGCGTGTCGAAGCGTGCGACACGCCTGAAACCCGCGTGATGCGGCTGTCCGTATCGCCCAATGGACGGTATCTGGCGCTCAACTTCGTCTCGGAGGCATTCTTCAATGAGGGCGGCGCGCCGACCCCACGCGGCGATCTGTACTGGTGTGACCCCATTAGCGACGTGATGAAACAACTGACTGAGGGCAATATTGATAACACCTCGACCGCGCGGCGCGGCGTGTGGTCGCGTGACGGGACGCGCTTAGGCTGGAGCGAGGTCAACCCGGACTTTGAGACGGAAGCGATCCGGCGCGAGTAATTGCAGGGTTAGGAGCAAATCATCTGCGTCTCGCGCCGTTTGCCGGTGCTGAGGTGATCGGACAAATCCCTAAAGGCGGCGAAATGCAGGTGGTGTATAGAACGAGCATTTGCAGTGGTGGGATCGTGTGGCGCTACGTCAGGTATGCAGGGGTGACGGGCTGGACGGCGGAGTCGCAGGGCGAAACCACGTATCTGGAGCGCGTGGATAACTGATGGCGTGTCATTTGTGAAGCCGCGGCACGCCGTCCGCACAGTGGGGCGACACGGTAAACACGGTCGGAGTCTTGGGCTATGCGCTCGCGGATGCCCTGTTCTGGGTCGATGACTGGAAGCCGTGTTATTCCGACGAAAAGGCCTTCACACGTTTTCTGCACGCCTACTCACGCGGGGTGGGGCGTGGCAGACTGACTAAAGACTCGAAGGTGCGGCAGGATCGTCCGTGTTGCAGTCTACTCGACTGGTTGGGCAGGTGATCTGACGTTCGATCAGATTTACGACGATCTCGCCCATTACGCCTCGAATGTGATGCGGCAAGACCTACTATCTGCAAGCGGCGGAGCAGTATGGTCGCAAGTTCAACAACTTCAAGAAGCACATGAAACGGGCCGCGCGGCTGCTCAAGGAAGCCTATGCCGTGTGAGCAGCGGGATCGTCCTGGCTGGGGACGTGAACTCCAGCTAGTGTTTGTTTCCCGATAGCGGCTGTATTGACTTCACACCGCGCGTTTACTCAACTGCGCTGCATGCACGAGTTATAATCAAGTCAAAATACGGCTAAGCAACAGTATCTCGCCGATTGCATTTGTTGAGACATCATGGCAACTCTTGAACAACTGAGACAGGGCAGACAAATCCGTGGCATTGTACCCGACCAGATCGTCACACTAATTGCCGTGCAGGCGCATGGTGAAAATGCTGTCGAGGTTGTGTTTCGGCATGCAGATGGCACTCTCGGCCAGCAGCTGCTTTTCCGCGAGAACGAAGCCCAGCTTGAACTGATTGAAGCAGAACGACTGTGGGCGTTTGACGTGGATGGGGCGCTGCTGCGTCTGGTTTCGGAAGCCTATCGTATTCACCTCGCCCATCTCTTTGACCCGATGCTGGCTGTCCACACCTCGCTGATTGAGCCACTGCCGCACCAGATCACCGCCGTGTACGACGAGATGCTCACCCGTCAACCGCTGCGCTTTCTGCTGGCGGATGATCCGGGTGCTGGTAAGACGATCATGGCGGGTTTACTGGTGCGCGAGTTAGTCGTGCGTGGGGATGTGCGGCGCTGCCTGATCTGTGCGCCGGGCAGTCTGACTGAACAGTGGCAGGATGAGCTGTGGGCGAAGTTTCAGCTGGATTTCACCATCATGACCCGCGAGATGGTCGAAACCTCGCGCAGTGGCAATCCATTCGCCGAGCAAGATCTCGTCATCGTCCGGCTTGACCAGTTAAGCCGCAGCGAGGAATTGCAGGCGCGACTTCAGCAAACCGATTGGGACTTGGTGGTCTGCGACGAAGCGCACAAGATGTCTGCCTCGTTCTTCGGCGGTGATTTGAAGGAGACGAAGCGCTACCGGCTGGGAAAGCTGCTGGGCGAACTGACACGCCACTTCCTGCTGATGACCGCCACACCTCACAACGGTAAAGAAGAGGATTTCCAGTTATTTCTGGCGCTGCTGGACGCCGATCGCTTCGAGGGGCGTTTCCGCGATGGGGTGCATCAGGTGGATGTGTCAGACCTGATGCGGCGGATGGTCAAAGAGAAACTGCTGAAGTTCGATGGCAAGCCGTTATTTCCAGAGCGTCGAGCCTACACGGTCAATTACACGCTCTCGCCCGAAGAAAATGCGCTGTATGAGGCGGTGACTGAATACGTGCGGCAGGAGTTCAACCGGGCGGAACAGCTCGAAAACGATGGGCGCAAAGGCACAGTGGGTTTCGCGCTGACGATCCTTCAGCGGCGGCTGGCGTCGTCGCCCGAAGCCATTTATCAATCGCTGAAGCGACGGCGTGAACGTCTGGAAAAGCGGCTGAAAGAAGCACGGCGGGCTCGTGAGCGCGTCCTACAGGCGGAAGGTCCAACCTATGACGATGATTACTGGGACGATTTTGAGGACGCGCCAGACTCAGAGATTGAGCAAATCGAAGCCGAGTTGATTGACAGCGCGACTGCCGCCCGGACAGTCGAAGAACTTGAAACAGAAATCATCAGCCTGCGTGATCTGGAAGGGCAGGCGCTGCGCGTGCGCCGAAGCTGGCAGGACCGCAAGTGGAACGAATTGCTCAGGCTGCTGCAAGACACGCCGGAGATGCAAAATTCCCAGCACGGACAGCGGAAGCTGGTGATATTCACCGAACACCGTGACACGCTCAATTACCTGCTGGAGCGGCTGTCCACCCTGGTTGGACGGAGAGAGGCGATCCTCACCATCCATGGTGGGATGCGGCGCGAGGATCGCCGTGAAGTTGAAGACCGCTTCCGCAACGACCCGGATGCCCGGATTCTGCTGGCAACCGACGCGGCAGGCGAGGGCATCAACCTGCAGCGCGCCCACCTGATGGTCAACTACGATCTGCCCTGGAACCCCAACCGCCTTGAGCAGCGGTTTGGGCGCATTCACCGCATCGGCCAGACGGAAGTCTGCCACCTGTGGAATCTCGTCGCCGGCGAAACCCGCGAGGGCGCGGTTTACCAGCGCTTACTCAAGAAGCTGGAAGCCGAACGCCATGCGCTGGAAGGGCAAGTTTTCGACGTGCTGGGGAAGCTGTTTCAAGAGAGACCGCTGCGGAAACTGCTGGTGGATGCCGTGCGCTACGGCGACGACCCGGTGGTGCGCGCCCGCTTAGAACAGGCGGTAGATAACGCCACCGACCGCGAGCGGGTGCGCGACCTGCTCGAACACCAATCGCTGGTGACGAACAGTATGGATATCAGCCAGGTCATGCGCATTCGCGAAGACATGGAACGGGCCGCCGCACGCCGCTTGCAGCCGTTCTACATCAAAGCCTTCTTTCTGCGGGCATTTGAGTACTTCGGCGGCGCGATTTACGAACGTGAAAGCGGGCGTTATTCCATCAACAATGTGCCAGCCACCATCCGTGACCACGCCAAGGAACGAGGTCTCGGCGCAGTTTCGACCAAATACGAGCGCATCTGCTTCGAGAAGGCGTTGATTCACTTGCCAGATAAGCTGCCAGCAACCTTTGTTTGTCCCGGACATCCGCTGCTGGATGCCACCATCAGCCTGATGCTGCTGCGCGAACGGGATACGCTTAAACGCGGTGGGATTCTGGTCGATGAAACCGACCCCGGACAGGAGCTGCGGGCGCTGTTCTATCTGGAGCAGGCGATCCAGGATGCGACACCGATGAAATCCGGGGAACGCCGCACCATCTCCCGCGAAGTGCATTTCGTCGAGATTGACAGCGCGGGCAATGTGCGCGAAGCGGGCGGCGCACCCTATCTGGATTACCGCCCTGCCACAGCCGATGATGTCGCACTGATCAGGCATCTGCTCGATCAGGATTGGTTGAAGGGCGAGAACCTTGAACGCCGCGCCACTGCCCACGCCGTTGAGCATCTGGTCCCGCGCCATCTGGAACGGGTACGGGCGCGCCGCCTTGAACTGATCGACAAGACCGAAGCGGCGGTCCAGGAACGCCTGACCAAAGAAATCAACTACTGGGATCTACGCGCTGTCGAACTCCGCGCTCAGGAGCAGGCAGGGAAAATCAACGCTCGTTTGAACAGCCAGCGCGCGCAGGAACGGGCTGACCGTCTTGCGGAGCGCCTGAAACAGCGCAAGGCACAACTAGCCCAGGAACGCCAGATTTCCGCCGCGCCGCCCCTCGTTGTCGGTGGGGCGTTGATTGTCCCGATTGGCTTGCTGCTCTCCCTTCGCACTGAGGGAGAAGAGGCGGGGATGAGGGCCGAAATCCTTGACCGCCACATCACGGAGCAGATCGCCATGCGCGCCGTGATGGAAGCCGAAATCGCGCTGGGCAACCACCCCCGCGATGTGAGCAGTCAGAACCTCGGCTACGACATCGAGAGCCGCGACGGGCAGAGCGGGCGGCTGCGCTTCATTGAGGTGAAAGGCAGACGCGCTGGTGCGGAGACCGTCACCCTCACGTATAATGAATTGTATCGAGCGTTAAATAGTCCTGAAGGCTTCATCCTGGCGCTGGTGGAGGTAGAGGCGAATGCGGCCCGGCAGCCGCGCTATGTGCGAAACTATCCGTTCCGCGAACCCGATCCGCTGGCTGCCAGCGTGAACTTCAACCTCAGAGATCTGCTGAGCATGAGTGAGGAGCCGAAGTAATGGCTAATATTCGCTTTGACGATGTGCTGAAACTGGCGGAGCAACTGCCGGAAGATGAGCAGAACAGGCTTATCTATAACCTGCGGCTGAAGCAGCGGGCACAGAAGCACCTGCCGCACGTGGATGCAGATACCGAACCGGTGCGTGATCGCTGGTACGCGCAGCGTGGTTCAGAATATGTGGACAGCGACCGCAGCCCAACCCGTGAGGAGCTGGTCAGCGCTGTTGATGTGCTGCGTCAGAAGCCAGTACGCGCTGAAAATCGTCTGCTTGGGAAATATGCCAACCCAAACAGCCCTGATATGAGCGAGGAAGAATTCCACGCGCAGATGCACGCCATCGCCACCGAATGGGAGCAGGAGCTAGATGAGTTCACCAGCGACGAATCCTGAACCCTTTTACGTGGTGGATACCCATGCGCTGATCTGGTATTTGCTCAACGATAGGAAACTCAGTGCGCGGGCAAAAAGCATCTTTCAGGCGGCGGAGCAAAACCAGACCATCCTGGTCATTTCAGCGATTGTACTGGCGGAATTGTATTACGCTAATGTGAAAAACAACTGGTTTGCCGATTTTGCGGCACTTTATGCCGACATCACCAGCAAGCCCTTCATTCGGTTTATGCCGTTTGACCACGTGCATATCCCTGACTTCATGCAGGACACGCTCATTCCGGAAATGCACGACCGCATCATCACCGGACTGGCGCGGCGTTTGAACGCACCGCTGATCACATCCGACCCGCTGAATACGGCGGCGGCAATTGTCACAACGGTTTGGTGATGGCGAAAAAGACCCTGGGCAAACTGAAGCCCGCACACACCTTCTTCCTGAATCCGTACTCGGACGCGCGCTTCACACGCTGCCCGCAATGTGGCAAACCGACCCGGATTCGCAAGTTCCCGTTTGCGATCCACATTGATCCGCGTGTGCTGATGACGCTGAACATGAGCGGTCCGTACTGCCCGAAATGCGACCTGATCATTCTGCACCGGGACAAGGTAGAGTCCCTGCTGACCGCTGCCTTTGTTCAGCGCGACCCATCGATCATCGGCAATGACTATCTGATTGTCGGCACGGTCGAGCGCACCTACTGGCAGAAAGCCAGCACACAGGGCGGCAGCTATCAGGAACTATTCGACAACCTGCACGATTTTAAGCAGGTGGTGACGTTTGAACCCGTCCGTTACGCTTGGATGCCAGACGACCAGAAAGACAGTGAATGACCCACCGCCAGAAGCTGATCGAAGTGGCACTGCCGCTCGAAGCCATCAACGAGGCCAGCGCCCGCGAAAAATCCATCCGCCACGGGCACCCCTCCACCCTGCACCTGTGGTGGGCGCGCCGCCCCTTAGCCGCCGCCCGCGCGGTGATTTTTGCCTCTCTCGTAGACGACCCGGACAGCCCCGGCGCGCTGCCGGCTTTCGTCCAGGCCTGTAAGCAGCTGCCGAGGGGCAAAAACGTGGATGCCAACGGCGACACCCCGCGGATGCGCCTGTTCGACTTCATCGAACGGCTGGTGACGTGGGAAGCGACGACCGACGAAGCCATTCTGAATACCGCCCGCGAGTTGATTCAGATTGCCACCGAAGGGGAACCGCCGCCGCTGCTGGACCCGTTCGCCGGCGGCGGCAGCATCCCGCTGGAAGCGCAGCGGCTGGGACTGGAAGCCCACGCCGGCGACCTGAACCCGGTCGCGGTGATGATCAACAAGGCACAGATTGAAATTCCGCCGCGTTTTGCCAATAAGCCGCCGGTGAATCCGCGCGACCGCGAAAAAATGTTTGGGAAACAATCCCTCACCCCTAAATCCCCTCTCCCACAAGGGGCGAGGGGACTTGAAAGCACAACAGATGAGCCCGAGCGAATAGCCATCCCGCCAGAACTTCATGAGGCCATGAAAGAGATTGCACGGAAGCTGCGGCGGGAGCAAACAGCCAGCGAAGAAATTCTGTGGCAGGTGTTACGAAACAGACAACTCGATGACCGCAAATTCAGACGGCAGCAGCCCGTGGGCGCGTTTGTCCTTGACTTCTACTGTGCTGATGAGCGCCTGGCGGTGGAAGTCGACGGGCCGATTCACGAGAACCAGAAAGAAGCTGACGCACAACGACAGGAAATCCTTGAGTCCCTGGGTATTCGCTTTGTGCGTTTGACTGCTGCCCAGGTAGAGGATGATCTCGCAGGTGCGCTCGCGCAGATTCGCGCTGCTTTTCTCCCTTCTCCCCTGCGTGGGAGAGGGGCCGGGGGTGAGGGGGAAAATCCCTCTCCCCTGCGTGGGAGAGGGGCCGGGGGTGAGGGGGAAAGCCTTTGGAAAGGCGCCGCCGGGCTGGCCACCGACGTGCGCTACTACGGCGAATGGATGCGCGAGAAAGCCTGGGAGCGCATCGGGCATCTGTATCCACCCCTCACCCTAAATCCCTCTCCCACAAGGGGAGAGGATGGCCCCCTCACCCTAAATCCCTCTCCCACAAGGGGAGAGGGACT